>CAJCCO010000102.1 GCA_903960915.1 uncultured beta proteobacterium | reverse complement strand
GGTCATGACATCGCCCGTTTGCTGCTGAAAGAAGTCAGCGCGCATCATGTGCAAATAGGCCAAGTTGAAGTCATTCAGGCGATCCGCCAAAAATTCCGTCCACCCAATGGGGTCGCTATCAATCATGCTGTTGTAGCTGTTCAATGGCGACAAGCGAACACCAACCCGGTCAGAACCGATGGCCGCACCCACAGCGCTCAAAATTTCGAACAGAAAACGTGCACGGTTTTCCATCGAGCCGCCGTAATTGTCGGTACGGTGGTTGGCGCTCTCACGCAGAAATTGATCGATCAAGTAGCCGTTGGCAGCATGCACTTCCACGCCGTCAAAACCAGCGGCTACCGCGTTCTTGGCGCCGTTAGCAAATGACGCCACCAAGGTGCTGATTTCTGCCGTGGTTAAAGCATGGGGCACCGCATGGGCCACTTTGCCACTGGGGGTTTGAATATCTCCACTCACGGCAATGGCGCTAGCAGACACATTGTCAGCACCCTGGTTTAGCAAAGGGTGTGCCGCGCGTCCAGCGTGCCAGATCTGCATGAAAATTTTGCCTCCCTTGGCATGGACAGCGGCGGTGACTGCTTTCCAGGCCTCCACTTGTTCGGGCGAGTAGATACCTGGTTCGGTGACGAAGGCCGAGGTATTGGGCGCCACCATGGTGCATTCGGTCACGATAAGGCCGGCACTGGCACGCTGTGCATAGTACTGGGCCATCAGCTCATTGGGCATGTGCGCTAGGTCTGAGCGGGCACGCGTCAGCGGTGCCATCAGCAGGCGATTGCTGAGTGTGAGTGCGCCAACTTTTAAAGGGGTAAACAACATGGAGTTTCCTGATTGGGTTTTGTAAATGGGTCAAGGCAGAACACAGGGCGGGGGGGGTGAGATGCCGTGTGTCAAAATTGTTGGGTGGTTTTTTGAATATTTACCACACGGGTGGATTGTCGCTCAGCTGCTCAGTTTTTCGCTGGCGCCAACATAACGCCCATAGTCATCAATTCGTTAAAAATAAGTGTCTGATACCGCTGGTTGAAATGTGGCGTTTCGCTGTTGTAAGCCCCAACAGCCTGCCAAGTGTTGCCGAATTTTCGGGTCTTCTCAGAAAGCTTCCAGGCACCCACATAGGCAGATACGCATTCATCGAGAAGACTCTCTGGTGTCACGCCATGCTGGCGCAACTGTACGAAGTTGATCGAGTTGATCCCAGCCAGTCCCACGTCAATGGAGCCGTTTTTATTGCGGACGACCGTTTGCGGATTTCCTCTCGATTCGTGACGAATAATGGCCTGCAGCAAAACCGGGTTGATGCCGTGGTGAGCAGCCGCTGCCGAAATACAGCTCTGCGCACGTAGCGTCAGTGGTTTAGCGTCGGCGTTGGCGTTGCCCAAGGCTGACCAGAGCAGCACCTGCCACATGCCAAAAGGAAACACGTTCCACATACCCATCAGCCACCTGAAATCAGGCAGAAACCAATAGGGATTTACCTGTAAAACGGGTGACTTGTATGGGCAAAGGGTAACGATGCGATGAAGTCAACACCTGCATGAAGCCGGGTGTGCGTGTATTCATGATGTTTTCTTCCATGCCTTGAAAAGCGTTTTGCACCTGGGAAAGAATTTTCGTCTCCAGCGGGCTGGACAAATGCCCAACGAAAAAATTCTCCGTCTGCGCCAACAAGTCTTTGTTCACCGTTGATGGGGATTGCGTTGAATAGGCAATGCCAATATTGAACTTGGCCCCCTCTTTGGCAAAGCGCGAGTAGATATCGGTGGCAAGCTCTGAGTTGGGCGGAAAGATCATGTGCGCTTCTTCAAAATAGATTTGAACAAACGATTCATTCAGGGTGTTACTCACAAATTTAGCTTCTTGCGCCTGAAATACAGCGGTAGATAAAGTCTTGGAAAAGTAGCGAACAATCTGTTCATTGGCACCGCCAAGGTCAATGATGACCGTTTTACCGTCTGCCAGAGCCGCAAGAACTTCAACCAGAAAATCCTGTGCAATGGGCGAGTGAAAAGGCACGCATGACCTCAACACAAAAGGACCTGCAGCCGATTTAGGCACCAAAAATCGTGCCATAGCTTGTTCGTCAAGGTCAAAAACAGGTTGGTCATTGATGAGCAGTTCAGGGTCGTTCGAGTAATTCAACATGAACCGGGCCATGGCCTTCATCTCCGTCGCCATGTCCTTGAAGTTGTTGGGTGGTGAGGGGCAGGGCCGGTTCAAAATGGACTGGTAAACGTTCATCCGCAAGGGTTGTTTAAATTGTGGATTGAACGGAAAACGCGTTCCCAGCTGAGTCAAGCGGGTGGCCAGGTGCTCCTGGCTGTGTTCAAAACCAGCGGCATCCAGCAAGGTCCACAACATCATGATTTTCCTGAGCCGATGCTGAAAAACCTCATCCGAAATGCCAGGCTCTGTTTCCAGCGCAGGAATTCGGCAATTGAACAGCTGTTGCACATACTCTGTGCCTGACACGCTGGTCGGCAGCAGTTCCCGCAGAATCGCCAACGTCATGTGACTTTGCTCGTAAAAATTAAAGCGCAAGAGACGACCCAGTTGGTTGCCTCCTCTGGGGGACAGGTGGTACACCCTGCACCGCTCCACGTAAATAGAAGCTATAGAGACATTACCGTCCTGCGGGTTGTCGTTGGCGTATTCACCGTTGACGTCGAAGATCAACTGGCCAACGTTTTGTTTATCCTGGGTAACATCCAGCATGCCCTGGACGACCAGTTTGACGGCGTTGGATTTTCCAAGCCGGGTTTTGCCAAAGATTGCGGTGCGCTTGCCCCGAATGTCGAGCATGCAAAGATAGGCCTCTTGCTGCAAATGGGTAGAAGACAGGGTTTCGGAGATGCGCAATTGCCCCAACTGAATCCGCTGCGAAGGGTTGAGTACCCCGTTGGTCAATATATCTAGGATCAAAGCCGAGGGAGAAAACACGACATATTTTCTACTCACACTTAAAGAGCCAGGGTCTCCCGAGAAGCGGATCGCCCCCGTCAATTCATCCGTTACGTAAGCCCCCAGCACGGCGTAGCGCATGAGACAGTGGTTGGCCTCCAGGCCCGGACCAGCAGCTTCAGTGGCCATGAGCTGGTCACAGCGTTTCCCAAGCCGCGTACCAGACTCTGGCAAGGGCAGAACATCAAGAAGACGCAGCAAAACAAAGTCATGGCTCATCACCAGGCTGCTAGGCGGTGCCCATTGGGGTTCAGCCGCTTCATCCTCATGGGGATTGCGCACCATGACGGCGAAACTGCCTTTTGCAATTCCAAGCCCCTTGGTGGCTTCTTGCAGCTTAGAAAATACAGTGACCGTCGAAAAATTGGCTTCCAGAACGAGGCCAAGAAAGTTTTCAGGAACCAAGGTGTGTTGACGCATCTTCAAGTTTTCTATTAGGGGTTAATCTTGTAAAAGCGAATTTTCAGATTTGCATCTTCACTGTTCGCCAGTGCATACAAACTGATCAGCCATCCATTCATGGCTTCATCCAGGCCGTAACTGGCCGATTGCAAGGAACCAGAATTTCGGGTCTGACTGAAACTTCCGACCACGGGAAACCATTCATTCGTTTTGAGGGTGGTCTGCAATAGTTTGGTCGTGGCGTTGGTTGGCGCCGACGGTATTTCTACAGGCGCGCTGGACTGACAACTTTGATTGACACAGTAGTTGATGACCGTAAATGGCACGCCATCTTTCAAGCTTTTTATGTCAACTTCGTAGTATTCCAGCGAGTTGACGGTCCCTGAGGTAATGCTGCGCCATTTGCCACTTTGGCACCTCAAAATGAGCCCTGCACTTTGGGCCAAGCTGTCTTTAAGGGCCGTGCAGGTTTCTCCCACATTCACCTGTGGCAAGGTCAGGCTATTGCTAAACTTCCCATCTCTTGCATAGAGCCTGCCGCCCACCCCCATATCGTTGTCAACAGAGGCTGCGTTACTGGCCAGAAGATTGATATGGGTCAGGCTTTGACCGCCAAACTGCCAGTCACTGGTGGGGGGACTGCTTCCATCCGCCCGAACCTGCAAGGCCGTGCTGTAAGTTGCATAGCCATTGCGTACCGCAATGATGGCGCCAACCCCCACGCCTTTTGAGGCGTTACCTTGCTGCCAGTCGCGAACCGGGTTGTTCAATACAAATGACCCACCAATGCCTTGCAATTCACCGCCGATCAAAGGGTTTGACATGGCTGCATCACCGCCCGCCTCTGACGCTACATCGCTCAGCATGGCCATCGAACCCTGCATATCTTTCATGACAAATGGTTGCGTGTTGAACACCAGGCTGCTGAGCGCCACCAGGGTGCCGCTGGGGCACCCTGTTGCAGCCGGCAGCGAGCCCGTAGCCGTTGGCGCCTTGAACGAGAAGTCACTGGCGTTGAGGTAGGTTTTTATGCCTGGTGTCAGGTAGTCATTTTTGCCCCAGCGAGAATTTTCCATGCTTAAAAGGCTGTCCCATTGGGTGGCCTGCGCGCTGGGATCGTCTTGGCTGACGAACACCACCAGTTGATTGCCTTCAGTTGCCCAATCGCCATTGGCGGAGCGTAAGCCAACGCTTGAAAGGGTCTGCGAGGCACCCAAATCGAACAGTACCCAGGGTGTCGCCGCTGAGTTACTGCGGTAGAGGCCGGGCAACACATAGGCATTGCCTACCTGGCTTGTGGCTTGTGCGCTGCTTGTACGCCCGTCCACCAAATTATTTATGCTGTAAAAGTCGGCCGCATTTATCAACGCATCAGCGTAGGAGCCGCCTGAAGATTGACTCAGCCTGGCCTGGGGCGCCACGTTGACGCCATTGACTATGATTTCAACCTCATCCAAAGCCAATACCCCGCTTTGCCCCTGGGCATGGCGTATGAGGACGTAACGCCCCTGCAGGCTTGAATTGACTGCCGTGGGAATGCAGCGCTGCTCAATCAGCGCGAAAAACCTCGACGGGGTCAAGTTGTTTGAAATGCTGCCATACACGTCAGACTCGGCCACCACGCGGCTTACCTCAAAGGCCGGCGCATCCTTCACGCCATCCTTGAGAAAACCCAGCAGAATCAATTCTTGTACGGTAGGCTGTAGACCATTGAGTACGGTTACCCCGGCTGAGTTGGTGCCTGTACTGGTCACTGCCATGCGGCATGTGCTTTCCGGCCGTGCCTTTGAAATCAACCGACCGAGTGAATGCTGGCTGCAGTTGGGGTTTAAAGACTTCAATTGCTTGTAGTGGGTGGCCATGTACTGTCCCAACGCCTCGTTGATGAGCGCATATTGATGGCCAACTCGCTTGCCCCGTTCCATCTGATTCAAGCTGGAAATAGCCGAATACATGGCCAGAACAGCCACCCCCAGAATAGCGACCCCAATCGTTAGTTCCAGAAGAAAAAAGCCAGCCTGTTGCGGCTTCGCGCGTCTGACTTGCATTACCCGGTCCTCATGCCCGAAGAAATTGATTGGGTTGTGAGTAAGAAGGCAATAATCATCATGCCTAATGAGCCACCCGCAATGAACAACAACGCGGTGGTGATGCTGCTTGAAGCGTCTTCCATCGACCGAACAATGCGGTCAATCGAGCCAATGCCAATCTTGACGAAGGCAGCCACAGGGTCCCGTCGCTCAGAGGCTTCTTGCACCCTATCTTCCATGTCGTGGCTGAGCATGCCCGTTTTGAAGGCTGAACCAAACTTATTAGCACTGTCGGACGACATAGCTCGCATCACCTCACGCAAGTGCCAACGCAACCAGGGCGAGCTGAATTTCATGGCACGCTCAAGCGAGGCTCTCAGTGAAACACCGGTTCGCATCAAGGACGAAATAGAAACAATCAGCATGGCTGAGGTGTAAGTGCGGTACACGCTGTACGGTATGAAGTTGTCAAGCTTGCGTCGCAACGGGCTTTGCCAAGTGGCCAATGATTTCAAGAACACCGCCAGGCAAACCACCACCCCACCCAGCATGTAAAAACCGTAATGCCGTACTGCATAGGAAACGGCATACAGTGCTTTTCCAGCCGGGGGCCATTTGTCCAAGGGCAGCAAAGACTCGATCAAAGGCACGGCGTACAGAGAGAACGCAACAATCATGGTGATGGTCAAACAAAGCATCATGAGCGGGTAGGTCACGGCTCGACGCATCACATCGTTCATGTGGTCGAGTTTGCCGCTCATCTCCGACATGAAATACAGCCCTTTCGACAGCGCCGCATCACCGCTGTTTTGAATGGCATCGAGCATGATTAACTCAGAGGAAACCAATATAGGCCGCAGCGCCACGGAAAGACCGCCCGCCTGCATGGCCTTCATCATGGCGCGGTACATGCTGGCCGACGAAGGGTCTCGACGTCTGGCCCTCGCCTCATAACCCTTCAATATGGTGAAAATTGGAATCTTGTCTTCCAGGGCTGCCGCCAGGTCATAGTAAAAATCCGCACGCTTTTGCCGCAGTTTTCGTCTGGCCAGTCCCAGCTGAATAGTGTCTAGCCAGCGCATGCTAAGGGCGCTCCGTATTGGGATGACTCGTCAGTACATCGCCCACCATGTCCCTGAAAGCATGGGGCGCTCCAAAATTAATCTCAAAATAATAGGGATCGATCAACCCTTGGCTCATGTCATACAGCGCATGGCCCCAGGCCTCTTTGCCATCCATATCGGCGTCAGAAAAAACCGCTGTTCTGCGGGCCCGCCAAACCCGGCGTGCCTCAATGTCTTTGCCCTGGCTCAATAGCAAGAGCAAATCCTGGTCTGGCACCAGAACCTCGGCATGTACTTTGACCCCACGAACGCCCAGACGGCGGCTGTTCTTGTATTCAATGCCAGGTTTTCGGCAGTGAACACACCCCTCATCACTGGCGCAGTAAAAAGAAAGGGTGTTCAAGCCGAAGACTTCGCCATATTCAGCCAGCGCCTGAGGCGTCATCACGCTGGCTGCCGGCAACTTGCAATGGGGACAGTTGAGCGGCGTAAGAACCTGGTACACCAGCGCAGAAATAAACTCGGGGTTGCAGACACTTTCACGATTCAGGCCAATGACTTTGGAGGTCAATCGACCGATGACACCAATGGCCGACGTGGCGTGTACGGTCGTGAGAATTTTGTGACCGGTCTGGATGGCTGCCAGCGCCATTTCGGCAGAAATTGCATCCCGAATTTCACCGAACATGCCCACATCGGGGTCCATGCGTAAAAAAGCCATCATGGCATCGTGAAACGGATTTGAATCTCGGTCTGAAGCCCCCAGGCGCTGAACCGACAAGTGCGACACACCTTCCACCTGGTACTCCACCGGGTCTTCAATCGAGATGATCTTGCGGTTACCCTCACGCGCCAGTTGCGTCACCAAGGTATTGAGAGTGGTGGTCTTGCCCGAGCCGGTCACGCCAGCCACAAAGATGCCGCCCCAAGAAGTGCCGACAGCGCCATTGAGCAAAACCATCTGGCTGGGCGTGTAGCCCAAACGCACCAGGTCCAGCAGGTGCGACTGATCCGCGCGTGCGCTGCGTAATATTCGCATGGTCACGTCCAGCCCATCCACTGCGGGGTGGCTTTGAAACCGCAGGGTGACTGTCTCGCCCTTGATATTCAAAGGAATCATGGCCACCTGCGCTACCAAGGCATTGAAGGCCACCTCTGAGCGCGACCCTTCCTGGGCTATCAGGTTGTAACAGGCAGAAATTCCGTCTAACGCAATGCGCACCGGTACGGCGGTGAGTACGCGCATGATGCCGTCCAGGCGAACCCTCAGTTTGGAGGTGGCCCCGCGCATTTCAAAGTGCACGTCACTGGCACCCAAGTTCATGCAGGCGAGTAGCGTATTTTTGAACCATTCAATCGGAACGGATTCAGCAAGAATATCCTGCACCACACTGGCATCGCGCTGAATCTGCTCGGCCACGCCATCTGCCATGTTGTCCTGCTCGTATAGAAGGAGGTCAATGATCTCGGGGCTGACGGTGGCGAAGCCCTTGAATTTATGGCCTTTGTCTTTCAAGGTGTTGACGACGTGGTACCAGGTCATCGAATTGCGCTCTTCAGGAATTGACACGACGAAAAATCCGCCGTCCTTGATGCCCAATACCGCCAAGGTGCGCTGTTTACTCTCCGTCAGGCTGACCTGGGCAGAAGAGCCATGCGACAACAAGCTCGCGTAAGGTGGAAGGTCCTTGTAATTGGTGAAGTGCGCTACGCCTGGAATTGACATGGTGCGGCTTAGGGTTTGGGCAACAAAAGCGGCAAGGGGAAGTTGCCTGAATCTGCGCTGGGTGCAGCCAATGTGCCGAACTTTGGCAAGGGAAGCTTGTCCATGACCTGACCGGGTATTGCACCCACGGGCGTTGCGCCCATCGCTTCAAGGAATACGTTGAGATCCTCACCGCGCTTTGGCGCTTCGAGCTTGACCTGCCGGGGTGAATCGCTCAATTGCAGGCTCACACTGTGGCTGTCCATGCCCATCAACACCCAGGGGCCAACGCGTTGTTGTTGCAAGGTGACGTCTAGTGTGGCGTCTAGGCGGTACACCCGCCGCTCATAAATCAGCTCCGCCGTTATCCGATCACCCAAACCGCTGAGGTACCAAATACGCGGCTCTGCCGCCTGGCGAACCTTTTGCTCGGGCCTGACTGCCTTTCGTTTCGCAGGTGAAGACGATGGGGGTTTGACGGGTGTGGTGCCTGTGGCGGTTGCAGGCGTTTGCAGTTGGCGCGCATCTGGCGCCAGTTCACGCAACTTGATGTTTTTATACAGCTCAAGGTATTTCCCGTAGTTGTTGTTAGAACTCTCCATGTGTTCGCCCAAGGTGCGGGCTTGCGTGTTGGGGCTAAAGCCCTGTAAATCCGCAGGGCCCGCTGCCTGCGCATTGAGGGCGGGCAACAGAATATGGGCCGGTACTACGGGCTGCTGTGCCATAACCCAACTGGCGTTAGTCAAGGCCAGCAACCAAACCCACTTAGCGGCCTTGCGCATAAAAACTCCCGGTTATTTTGTAACGGTAGTCACGCACCATCACTTGCCCACTGGCCTTGACAACGGTATGGACATTTGCAGGAAAAATCTCTAACTTTTCAGCCACCACGTAGTTGGGCAAAAAAAGATCACGCAGTGTCCACAAATCAGACTCCAGGGTCCAACTGGCGCGAACCACCGGACGCGTGATTTGATCTATGGAAGCTTCTGAAGCAAAAATCTTGGCCGCAGAAAAGGTGCTTGTTTGATGCGGCATTAATTTGACGTCCTGCAGGAAGCTGGCCCACTGCAAATAGGCGTCCCTGATTTTGGGCAATTGGGTGCGCACCACCCGGCGCGGTGGCTCCAACTGACCGGCTGCCACAGCGGGCACTTCAACCGTGGCGTGATCGGTCTGTAATTCAGCCTGGCCATCTTCCTTGGGCACCAGGTCGGGGCGCGCACTGCCTGCGTAGGGAAAGGCATTGTCAAAGTCCAAGTAATTACCGGCATGGCGCGACCACAGCGCGCGGCATTGGTCTGCCTTACATTCCAGGGATTTGAGTTGCCACCCTCCAGCCTGGGTAGGCATGGCTTGAAGCGTTGAGCGCCATGGGTAAAGGCTGTAATTACCAGCTCGGCCTGCGCCCGACAAGGCAGCATCAATGCCTAGCTCATACGCCATGTTGTGGTTCTCGGCTTGCAGCTGAGACGTGGCCTGTTCCTTACGCCATTTTTGGTTCAGGAATTGCTGGGCCCCCACAACCGCCCCCAGAAGAAGGAGACAAAAAGCGGCCGTCACCCAGCGAAACATCTGGTTGGGTAGGTATTGCAGCTTGGTACGCCGGTCAAGCCGCTCAATCAATTGCGTCGGCTGCAGCAACGATACATCACTGAACCAGTTGACGTTGCCGAAATAGCGAATGGTCTGACCGGCATTCATCGCTGCAAACTCTTGGGCCAAGGCTTCAATTTCGTCCTTGGTGCCCATGGTGTCGAAACCGGGCATGGGGCTGTTGTCGGACAAGCCCACCAGTGACCACTGCTCTTCATATTCAAAGAGAAACAACTCTGCGCCGCTGGTTGAAAAATGCTCTGAAAGTATCAGGCTGGCGGCGTGCGGTCGCTGGCTGATAACTTTGGGGAACGAACCTATCAAACCAACGGCATCACTTTGGGGCGTGAGAATGTAGAAGGTGTACCCCTTCTTGCGAGCTTGCCTGAGTTGGCTGCCTAGGCGTGCATCCTGTGTGATGGGGCTCCACCGCACGCCAAAAACAAGACGCACGCCGTTGATGTCCATAGACTCGCCAACAGGGCGCGAATCATCTGGCGTCTCTACCTCCATTAACTCGGCATCACTTTTTTGTGTTGCCGTTTCTGTGGACGTTCTTTGACGTAGCTTGCGCCATAAGTCTTTTATTTTTTTAGGACCCATGCACGCCGCCTCAGGGGGCCCCCAACCGGGGGGTGATGATGATCACCGTACTTTGTCGCATGCTCTTGCTTCTTTGACTGCCTGGAATCACACCCCGCACCACATCTAGGTCGTCACGCAACAATATTTCACGCTCAAAACCCGTCATCACCAAGGTATCGCCCAACTTCACACTCAGCCGTTGAAGGGTTGAAAACTCGTCAATGGCCGGCAATTGAATGGAGTTCATCAACGTTCCAACGCCTGAACTGAAGCTTTTCAAATCACGCAGCGCCGTAACCGAGAGTGCGCTTTCAAGCAGAACGCGGCCCGAGTCCAGCACCATGGGCGTCACCACCAAGGAGAACCCGGTCGTGATCGTGCCTGCCGTGAGTGTGGACCCGGTGCTTGCACCCGTGCTGCTGACAGTACCTGCGGCTACCTGCTTTAAATACCCTTCGTTGCTGGTGACTCCCAGGGGAACGGGCTGGCGGTTGGTGGTTGTCAGTACAGCTGAATAGGCGGTGTTGACTTTGCCAAACTCTTCCAGAGCCGCAATCAGCAACTTGAAGTTCCCTCTGGAAAACGTCAATGCCCCGCCTGTATTGCCCGAATAGGGGGTGAGGCTCGTGGGCGATACTAAGGTTGAAATGTTGGCGGCATCTAGGAAGCTGCCAACGGCAGACCAGTTGATGCCCAGGTGTTGCTCTTGTCGCAAATCGACTTGCAGCACCTCAACTTCCAAAATCACCTGGCGCATCATGGTGTCGTTCTGGACCTGTATGAGGCGTGCCATCGCCTCCACGTTGGGCATGGCATCCGTTACCGTCACCGTGCCGCCGCGCGAGTCTACTTGCAACTTGCCGAAAGTTGACAACTGATTCTTCAAATTGATCTCCAGCGCAGACCAAAGATCACTGTCGGTCGTAGAGGTGGCCGTAGCACTTGTGCCAAGAGTTAATTGACTGCTGGTTTTCACGCCGCCAAAAAGAGATTTGATGGTAAAAACACGGGTCACCATGCGAGAGAAAACAATGCGGCCGTCCTGGTAGCGCCATTGCAAGCCGGCTTTGTCAGCCAACTGGTCTAGCAAGCCAGCCAAACTACCCTGGTAGTTCAGCTCATAGGTGGTGCGCAACTCACTCTCAGTTTGCACAACTGCTGTCATGCCCATGGCCGCTGCTCGCCCTTGTGCTTGTGCCGCCATGGTACCCACCGAAGCAACGGCACCGCGGTCAGCCGCTTTGGAGGTGTTGGTCAAGGCCGCAGACATAGCCCCCGACATGAATACGGCGGGGTCCAGCAAGGCATCAGGGCTCACCACCACGGGCAGGTTGATTAAGCGCGAAATTAACTCTGCTATTGAAGCCAAAGAATGACGACCAGGCAGGCGCATCACCACTTTGCCGTACTCGGGCGGGAGCCGCATACCTGGCTCTATGGGTACAGACCGGGTTGCAAATTTGGGGCGTACATCATCTACCAGGTACGCCGGACGTGCCATGGGCTGGCGTAGGGTTTGTTGCGCCTGCCCTGCACGGGCCGATTGCGCACGCTGGTCGTCCTTAATGTCCGACCGGGTGGTGCTGCATGCCATCAGCCCAAACACCGCCAGCATGCCGCAGACCAATAGGCTAAATGGACCGAAGGGGCGGGCAGGCTTGCACGTTTTGACGCACATAGGCACTCGTTCTTTATTCAATGGGGGCATCAGCGCATGCCCATGTCCTGGAATCGAATGATTCGCAGAACTTGTGTTTTTCTGTTGGCAATGGCTTGCAAGGGGTAGTCCGTGTCGGCCAGGGCACGCATGGTGGTCTCTATGGCAAATAAGAAATCGCCTTCAACGTGCAGTGCTGCATCAATTAAAAAATCTCTTTCTGCCTCCCACACCAGTTGCCAACCCGCCTGTCCAGCCCAGCGCTGGAGCGCAGGTGATAGCCGCTTGTCTAACAGCTCAATAGACCAGACCGCTGGGGCTACCCGAGCAGCGGCATCGTCCGCTGAAGCCGACCGCCCAACAGGGGGCAAAACACCCGTGCCCTGGGTAGAAGGGTTAACCGCTTCTGCCCAGGGCTTGAAAACCGGACGAGAGGTCTTGACCCATTCCATCGCCATTTCGATGCGCGACTCATCCACAAACAAGCGCTGCGCATGAGCCAGGCTACCCACTGCACAACAAAGTGCAGCGAGCAGGAGTCTTGGATTCAACCTATAGGCCTCAGCCAAAGATCAAATGGTTGTCAGAATATATATATCTTTTACTGAAGAAGCTGTTGCGCCGCAGGATTTTTGAATATTATCTGGCTTCATCACACTGCCCGACTGCTTGGGAATCGCGCTTGAATCGACATTGGTTGGAGTCGAACCTAGGAATTGCGAGGTGGTATCAGACAACGGGGACGTGCCTGTAGAAGTAACATAAATCGATATAGCAGTGTTATTTGCTCCAGTAACCACATCAGTACACGCGGAGTTGGGAACACCAGTGATCACATACCACAAGCCACTATTTGTAGCCAGAGTATCAATTAGTGCATTGTTACGCCGAGTCCAAACGAAACCACCAAAAGGATTTCTGATTTGGGTAATGGCGTTTGTGTTTGATTTAACCAAAGCACCGCTGTCAAAGACGCCCATTTTGGCCATCCCCAGCGTATCGTCATAAATGGTATAGTCATTGAGCGATTGAGCCGTCTTTGACATATTGGCAAGCGCAGAACCCATTTGCGTCAAAGCTAATTGGGCATTGTTACCGTCTATGAGTTTACGAATTCCGACCAAAGCACTCATCACCACAACTGCCGAAATTGCCAAGGCAATAGCCAATTCAACCAGCGTAAGGCCAGTCTGGTGTGCGCGAAAGCATGATGATTTTTTTTGAAAAATAGCTTGCATGTGAAACTCCCTGAAAATTTAATTTATTAACTACGTACCTTGCTTTGGCAGCATTAACTAATGCGACCACAGTAATGATTGTGAGGGAAAATAAAATGCTTGGAACACCAATTTGGCATCACATTGGTGTCAACTTGGCGTCAACTTGGCGTCAGGGATGTGTCAAATGTGTAAAAAATCAGCCTGCAAGGCTTAGCCGTATATTTCTATCAATCCGCTAGCCACTGATCATTGTCAATTCTTTAAGCCTGAGTGCAAGCCATCTGAAACAATATCTGGCAAATCAATATTGAACAACTGGGCAATACTTAGCGCCGTACGGAAACTAACAAAACTTCCCATTTCAGCGCGCTTGATAGTGGCCAGAGAAATACGAAGTGAATTTTTTTCCGCTTCATTTACCATCATGGATTGGCTCCATCCTTTTTTCCGCCTCAACCGCTGCAACACCTCCTTGTTTACCATCACTCTCCCCCTGGTGTTTTCAACATCACCAGGGAGTTGATGGTTGCTTGATCTCTCATATCCATTTATCCAACCCAAGGATTTGCATAGGTTTTCAAATCGCCGAAGATTATTTACTTCTTTTTTAACATAATTTAATATTTCAAATTCTATTTTTGATGCAGATAAATTTTTGCAAAGAAATTCAATCTCGGAAACTCGCTCGGAATTTACCCATTGATAAATTGATTTATTGAAGTGCTTTATAAAAAGATATTCTATATTGGCAGTGGAAATATGAAAATCATTAGAAATATTTACCAGATCAAGATTGGTGAAAATATCTGATTTTATATATTCGCAAATATTATCCAGTTGCAATTTTTCTTGGTTGTAGCTGAAATCTTTACGGCCAACTACTTGAAGCTCCTCTGGAGCCAACATCATGACTATTGCTCTGTATATCAAATCATCAATTGAAAAAATGATAGAGTTATCGCCCTCCACGTTATCCTCACTTCCTATGAGTGAAAATATTTTCCCAAGAATTAAATAGAAATTATGCTGTTTATTTATTAAAGGTACTTCTCTATCCAGGTGCAGATTTAATAAATTACAGTAGTTGGAGCCAAAAATAGCCTTCTCAGTGCGCTGTAATCGTTCGGGATCAATGTGTATTATGACCTCACTCAGTTTTGATGTTTTGGCTATCCGTCTTGAACCAGATAAAAATACAACATTTTCTTTTGAAGATGATTTAATTATTTTTTTTCCAATTTCATATTCAACACCACCTTCAATAGGTATCATCATTGAATAATTTCCCAACCTCTCTTCTCTTTCAATAACCAGTTCATCATGGGAGTGGGCAACCATCTTAACCCCATTGATACTTATTGCAGACGAGCGACTAAGAAATGATTTTGACTTGCTATTGACAGATACAACGCCAGGAATAATAGATTCAACATCCTCTATTAACTTAGCCACTCCCTTGAATGAGGTTGAATTCTCATTATTAAATGCCAAATCATGGCAAAAATATCCCGCATTATTTAAATTTACATCACCATATATAGTTGAATTTATATTTTTTGTTTTTGTCTTTATATTCATATATTTTCATGAATTAATGATAATTTATATGGTGCATCCCTGCGTGTTGCAAAATATTTTTTTGATGAATGGTGAGGCCGAAGCTGCCCAGCAGCACAACCCTTAGCTTTACCTTCTCGGCGGCTCCAGGCGACACAGCATCACAACCCGGTTGATACCGGTTGCAGTGAACAACTAATTAAGAGAATTGGCGTGCGATAAGCACGCTACAAGTCGGGTCTGAACTGTGGCGGCACCACGCTGGAGGATGACAATTGGCGCGGTGTGACACTGCGCTGCATTGATGATGTGAGTACGCATTTTTTTCTCCCTGGTATCTGAAAAATTCACAGACTAATTCGTTGCGTGACAGTGCAACTAAGCAGTTCAAACCTATTTTGATTCTGCTAATCTAGACTCTAGCACTTTAGCCAGAACGCAAAGCCCTTACTCAGACTCGGGGGCTTCTACGTAAGGTGCAATTGACCTTGCCATATCACTTGATGATGCAACAACCGGTAGGCACTAAGCAGACGCCTTGGTGACAAGTTGCTTGCCGCATGCCTTGTTTTCCCTACTTGTCAAAGCTGGTTTCGCTCGTTAGCATAAGTTCACTTAAGAAAGTAATGCGGACAGGAGACACCTTTTGGGCAACACAGACAACCCACTGCTTGGGACATGGCATCTGGTTCGATGGGACATCACCTACAGCGATGGACGCCCGGCCAGTTTGCCGTTTGGCGCAGACGCCAGCGGCCTGATCTGCTACACCCACGACGGCACCATGAGTGCTTGCATTGCCAGCGCCAACCGGCCCCACCTGTCTTCTGAAAGCGTGCGCAGCGCCCCGGTGGCGGAGCGACTGGCGGCGTTCGAAACCTTTTTTCAGTACGCGGGGCGCTACCACCTCCAAACTGTGGACGGCCAGCAGCAGGTGGTGCACCGCGTGACGCACGCACTCAACCCCAATTTTGTAGGCAGTCAGCAGGTACGCAATGTGGCTTTTGCCGGAGACGGCAGGTTGACACTGTCCGCCTCCGACACCGTGCCCGGTACGTCCGTGGCCCGCCACCACCGCCTGGTCTGGCAGAGAAGCGATGTAACTATCGCCCCCGCCCCATGAACCCAGCGCACTATTTTGAGCAGCACAAGCTCCGGTTTACCCAGGCGCAAGCGGCTTGTGCGAGTCGCCATTGCTGGAGCCCGTTTCCAGACATGCCTGACAAATACCCCGATGCAGCCGCTGCCCAGGCGCACGGGCTTGCGGACTTCAACGCCCACCTGGGCGGTGCCCAAACACGTCGTTTTGCTCTGGATCAACCCGGGGAACATGGCGAACGGGGTGACTGGGGCGAAGAGGTCTCACCGTACACGCAGCAGCCCCTGGGCATAAGCTACCCGCAGGCTGATCTGGATGCATTGTTTGATGCCGGTCAGCGCGCCATCGGTGCCTGGTCGGCGGCCAGTGTCGACACCCGCATTGGGGTGTTGATGGAGGTGGTTGATCAAATTTTTCAAAACCATTTGTTCGAAATTGCCCAGTCGGTGATGCACACAGCCGGGCAAAGTTTCAACATGGCCTATGCAGGCTCCGGTGTGAACGCGCTAGACCGCGCCATAGAGGCCTTGGTCTATGCCCACCAGGCCATGCACAGCATTGCGCCGCACGCCCGCTGGGAGCGCCAATTTGGGCAGAGCAAGATTGTGTTGGACAAGACCTACCGCCTGGTGCCACGCGGCGTAGCGGTCTGTTTTTCGTGTGCGAGTTTCCCCACCTGGAATGCCTGGCCGTCCATGATGGCCAGTTTGGCAACCGGCAACGCCGTGATTGTCAAACCCCACCCAGCCACCGTGCTGCCCATGGCAATTTCCGTGCGGGTGTTCCGCCAGGTGCTCAAAGCGGCAGGGTTTGACCCCAATTTGGTCACCATGGCCACCGACAACAGCGCCAACCCGATTGGCAAACTGTTGGTCAAACATCCCAAAACAGCCATTGTTGACTTCACGGGCAGCGTCCAGTTTGGCCAGTGGGTGGAGCGCAACGCGCACCCCGCACTGAGCTATACAGAAACCGCCGGGTGCAACACCGTGGTGCTCGAGTCGGTTCATGACCTGGATGCCGTGCTGCGAAGTCTGGCCACCACGCTGTGCCTGTTCAGCGCCCAGATGTGCACCAGTCCACAAAACATTTATGTCCCAGCTGCCGGCGTTAAAACGCCAGGTGGCATGGTCAGCCTGAATGAGGTGGCCAAGCGTTTGGCCCAGTCCGTTGCTGCGCTGACGCAAGACCCCAAGAAGGCCTCGATGATTCTGGCCACCATCCAGTCACCACAGACCCTCAAACTGTTAGACCACATGGCGGTTGCGGGCGCTGCACGCGGGCAAATACTGCTGGCGCCAAAAACCTACGGCCACCCCGATTTTCCCCACGCCCGCACCAGCTCACCGCTGATGCTGCAGGTCACGCCCCAGGAGCGCGATCTTTACGGTGAAGAACGCTTTGGCCCCATCAGCTTCGTCATTGCCTGCGAAGACGGGCAGGCGGCGTTGGCTCACGCCAGCCGTGATGCCCATGAATTTGGTGGACTCACGGCCTTTGTCTACTCTACCGATGACGACTTTGTGGCTCAGGCAGAACAAGCCTATGCCCGCGCTGGCGCGCAGCTCACCATCAACCTGACAGGCGCCATGCCCCTGAATTTTGCAGCCGCCTACAGTGACTTCCACGTCACGGGACTGAACCCGGCGGGCAATGCGGCACTCACCCACCTGGCGTTTGTGGCTAACCGCTTTTGCGTCAGTCAGTCACGCCGCCCGGCCCGTTCTGATCACCCACCCCCCATTCAAACCTGAAGGAGATAGCCATGGGCTTTAATGAAATTCCAGTGCTCAACGGTGGCTTTGCGCCAATAGATTCCGAGCTCACGCTAGAGCTGACGGACATTGAGGGCGAAATTCCCAAAGACCTCACAGGCATGTATGTGCGCAACGGGCCCAACCGCCGCTTTGAGGCACCCGGGCGCTACCACTGGTTTGATGGCGACGGCATGTTGCACGCGGTACGTTTCGAGCACGGCCGCGCGGTTTACCAAAACCGCTGGGTCATGACCGACAGCCTGCAAGAGGAAATCAACGCCGGCGGCGCTTTGTGGCAGGGCATCAAAGACCCCCCACGCAAGGACCGGCCCGATATGCCGATCAAGAACACCTCCAACACCGACATCAAGTTTTATGCCGGCAATCTGCTCTCAATGTGGTACTTGGGTGGCTCGGTTTACCAGTGCCGGCCAGACGACTTGTCAACCATCGGAAAGCTCGAACTAGACCCGCGCCTGCAAGGCCTGCCAATCTCGGCACATTCCAAGGTCGATGAACGCACGGGCGAGTTCCTGTTTTTCGCCTATGGCAAAGAGGCGCCGTATATGCACTACGGGGTGATGGACCGTTTTGGAAAGCTCCAGACCTTCATGCCGGTTCAGTTGCCAGGGCCAAGGTTGCCGCATGACATGGCGATCACGCCCAACTACACCATCTTGCATGATCTGCCCCTGTTTTATGACATGGACGCCTTTGCCGCCGGGCGACACAAACTCAAGTTTCACCATACCCTGCCGTCCCGCTTTGGCGTGGTGCCACGCCACGGAACACCAGACCAGATTCGCTGGTTTGAAGCCAGCCCCACCTACATGTACCACGTCTCCAACGCCTGGGAAGAGGACGACGGCCAGGGCGGTACAGAAATTGTGATGACAGGCACGCCCTTCCGTTTGCCCACCGACTTGCGCGGCCAGGTGGACGTGGAGAAGTTCCCCAAAATGCTGGCCAGTCTGGAGCATGACTTCATCTTTTACGAGTGGCGCTTCAACCTGCGCACAGGCCAGACCCGAGAGCGGGTGATTGACGACATCGTGAACCAGGAATTCCCAGTCATCAACTCCTGGATGCAGGGCTACAAAACGCGTTATTCCTGGAATGTGCTGATGGCCCGACAGAGCCGGGCCGAAGACCCTCGGTTCTGCGGTTTTGCCCGCTACGACCTGGAGCGCGACACCTGCACCACCTACCACGCGGGGGTCAACAAATGGTTCAGCGAAGCACCCTTTGCACCCAAAGACAATTGGAAAGCCGAGGACGATGGCTACTTGGTGGGCTTCATGTGGGACGATGAAAGCAAGACCTCCTGGGTCACCATCTTTGATGCCAGCGATATCGCCAAAGGGCCGGTATGCCGCATTCGCTTGCCGCGCCGGGTTCCCAACGGCTTCCACTCCACCTGGGTCAGCGGCGAACGCTTGGCGCGGGGCTACTGACATGGTGTTGGTCAGCCCGGAAAAGATAGAGCAATACACCCGCGCCGGTTGGTGGGGCCACAAAACCTTGTGGGACCAGTTCGTACATAACCGGGCGGCCCACCCCCACACCGAAGCGGTGGTGGACGCCTGCAACCGCAGCGACTTTGCCCACGGCGCGCCACGCCGCCTGACCTGGGATGAACTGGGCGACGAGATAGACCGTTTCAGCACCGTGCTGCATGCGCAAGGCCTGCGGCGCGACGATATTGTGGTGCTGCACCTGCCCAACAGTGTGGAGCAGTATTTGGCCTACATGGCCTGTGCCCGGTTGGGGCTGATCGTGACCCCTGTGCCTGTTCAGTACCGCGAGCATGAGCTGTCGCATGTACTGTCCATCACCAAGGCCGCTGCGGTACTGACCTTCACGCACATTGGCAAATCCGGCCAAGGCCACCATGCCGCCGCCATGTACCAGCAACTCAGCCAAGCGCACCCCAGTCTGCGCAAGGTTCTGGCCTGGGGTCCGCAGGCGTCTGAGGGCGTGCAGTCCATCGAGGCGCTCATGCCTGTCAAGATGACGCCCGAGTTGCACGCCACACTGACGCAAGCAGAGATTGAGGCAGCCGTTACGGCCAACGATGTGTTCAGTGTTTGCTGGACCTCGGGCACCGAAGCGGCCCCCAAAGGGGTGCCGCGCAGCCACAACGAGTGGTTAATCGTGCCGCCCAACGTCATAGAGGCCGCCGAGCTGAAACCCGGGGCGCGTTTGCTCAACCCGTTTCCTTTTGTCAACATGTCCGGGCTGTCTACCGCCCTGGCCGCCTGGCTGGCTTTGGGCGGCACCGTGGTGCAGCACCACCCCTTCAACTTGTCCATCTTTCTGAAACAGTTGCGCGAGGAGCGCATTGACTTCACCCTGGCAGCACCGGCCATTTTGAACATGCTGCTGCAAGACGAGACCTTGCTGGCTGGCATCGATTTCAAGCGACTGCGCCGCATGGGCTCGGGCTCGGCCCCCTTGTCTGACTGGATGGTGAAAGGCTTTGCAGAAAAATATGGCGTGCAAATCGTTAATTATTTTGGTTCGAACGAAGGCGCAGCCTTGTCGGGCAGCGACCTCGACATTCCAGACCCCGGCCTTCGCTCACAGTACTTTCCAAGAGCTGGCGTAGACGGTTTTAATTGGCATATTTCCACCACCCGCAAGATCAAGACCCGCCTGGTCGACCTGACGACGGGAGAGGACATCACACAGGCCGCGCAGGTGGGCGAGTTACGTTTCTCAGGGCCTACCGTGTTTTCCGGCTATTTCAGGGCGCCCGAGGTGACCGCGCGCACTTTCGACGCGCAAGGTTTTTACTGCACCGGCGATCTGTTCGAAATTGCCGGCGACCAACTCCAGTACTACCGCTACGTGGGCCGCTCCAAGGACCTGGTGATCCGCGGCGGCGTCAACATCAGCAGCGAAGAAATAGAGGGCTTGCTGGCCGCATGCCCCGGTGTGCGCGAGGTCGCTGTGGTGGGTGTGCCCGATCACATTTTGGGTGAAAAGATTTGTGCCTGCGTGGTACCGCTTGAAGGCCACGAGGTGTCTCTGGAACAGCTGGTTAAGTTTCTTCGTGAGCAACAGCGTGTGGCCGCTTACAAACTGCCGGAGTACCTACTCCCCCTCGCGGCAATACCGAGAAATCCGGTGGGAAAAATTCTCAAACGCGAGCTGCGTGAACAAGCCAAACATCTGTCGAAGGGCGAGGCATGAAGCCTGTGCTGCTGCTGATTCCCGGCATGTTCAACACGGCTGCCATCTGGGATGCGCTGCTGCCCCTGCTGGCGCCCGCTATGGATGTTCGCATTGCTGATGTGCTGACGCAAGACTCGATTGCCGGCATGGCAGAAGATGCCTGGACCCAGGTGCAGGATGTCGCCCCTGGTACGGTCATGCTGGTCTGCGGATTTTCGATGGGGGGCTACGTCGCCATGGAACTGCTTGCCCGCCACGGCCCACACTTTCAGGGCGTCATGTTGCTGGACACCGCGGCCCAGACAGAAACACCTGAGACGCTTGTGGTGCGTGAAAAAACAATCGCTGCACTGCAACGCAATTTTGAACGCACGGTGGAGGGCATCATCCCATTCAGCCTGCATCCCGACAGCCTGGCGGATGCGGCCCGGGTTGAAGGCATGCGACGCATGATGCATGCCGTGGGTGCTGACGCCGCCATTCGCCAAACCAGGGCCATCATGGCGCGGGCCGACCACCGCCAACTCTTGTCCCAGCTGACGCAAACTGTGCTGGTGGTGTGTGGTCAACAAGACCAGGTAACGCCCCCCGCCCTGTCGCGCGATCTGGCCTCGCTGATTCCGGGCGCCGAACTTCATTGGCTTGAAGACACCGGCCACCAATCGCCCCTTGAACAAGCGCCGCGCTTGGCCCAGCTGTTACTGGGCCTGGCGAGTCAACTCACTCCCTCCACTTCTCCCTTATAGGCATGAAATTTTCTGCTCACCCCCCTCCTTTTCAGCTGCGCCTGCCTGTTGTTGCTGCGCCGATGTTTCTTATTTCTGGCCCCGAGTTGGTGCTGCAAGCCTGCAAGGCCGGCATCATTGGGGCTTTTCCAACGCCCAATGCGCGGCCCATCAGCGAGCTGGCGCAATGGATGAAGCAAATCACCGAAGGTCTGGCCCAGGCGCGTGACGCACAGCCCACAGCCACACTGGGGCCCTGGTGCGCCAATCTGGTCACGCATTCGTCAAACACCCGGCTTGCTGAAGACCTGGAACTGGTGGCCAGGTTCAAGCCCCCCATCGTCGTGACCGCTCTGGGAAGCCCCAAGCCCGCCATTGACGTGGTGCATGCCTACGGCGGCCTGGTGATTGCTGATGTGATCTCCCTCGGTCTGGCCAAAAAAGCCATTGCCGCTGGCGCCGACGGCCTGGCCTGCGTCTGCGCGGGTGCGGGTGGCCACACCGGCTTTTTATCCCCTTTTGCTTTTGTCAGTGCAGTGCGCGATTTTTACGATGGGTATGTGATTGTGGGTGGTGGCATTTGCGACGGCTGGGGAGTGGCGGGTGCAGTCGCCAGCGGCGCTGATCTGGTTTACATGGGCACGCGCTTTATTGCCACCACCGAAAGCATGGCCCCGGATGACTACAAAAAAATGCTGGTGGAGGCCACGGTTGACGACCTCGTCGTCAGCGCTGGCGTGACCGGCACACCCGCCAGCTGGCTAAAACCGTCGCTACGGGCCAATGGGCTGGACCCAGACAACATGCCCGATGCACCGGGCCGCCAATACGACAGCAACCAGTCCTTTGCCGGCAAGAAATGGACCGATGTCTGGGCCGCAGGACAGGGCCTGGGCACCATCCGGTCGGTGCAACCCGTGGCCCTGGTGGTGGACCAGTTGGTGCAACAGTACCAGCAAGCCATGACCCGCATCCAGGGCTTGCCTTGGCAACTTTCAGGAGATAACCATGCGTGAACCCGTCTACATACTGGGTGGATACCAAACCGATTTTTCACGCGCCTGGTCGCGTCAAGGTCTGGATATTTCAGACATGACGCGCGAGGCCACGCTGGGTGCGCTGGAGGCCTGCCATTTGGCACCCTCGGCCGTGCAAAGCATTCATGTGGGCAACGCCTTTGGTGAGATGCAGCGTCAGCAAGCGCACTTGGGCGCCATGGTGGCGCAAATGGTGCCCGAGTTGTGGGGCGTGCCAGCCATGCGGCATGAGGGCGCCTGTGCCTCGTCTTCCCTGGGCATCCTTTCAGCCATGGCTGAAATTGAGGCCGGCCGCTATGACTGCGTGCTGGTTTTGGGGGTAGAAGAATTCAAGAATTTACCCGGTGACCAGGCCTCGAAAAATCAAAATGCCGCCGCATGGCAGGGTCACGAAGACATTGACTGCAAGTTCATGTGGCCCGCTGCCTTTGGCCTGTTGGCGCAAGAGTACGAACGGCGCTACGGGCTGGATCGCCGGCACTTAAACCGCATTGCCGAGCTGAACTACCAACATGCCAAAAACAACCCGCTGGCCCAGACGCGCCACTGGCAATTTGATGCGCTGAGCTTCACGGACGACGACCTGGCCAACCCGGTGATTGAGCCTGGCACCCGCCGCCAGGACTGCGGCCAGATCACCGATGGTGCCTGCGCAGTGGTCTTGGCCTCAGCGCGCTTTGCCCAGGCCCATGCGCTAGGGCGCAGCACATCGCTGGACAAACTGCCACGCATTGCCGGCTGGGGACACCGCAACGCAGGCCTGCGGCTGAAAGATAAATTTATCCGCAGTGCGCAGGCCAGTTATGTGTTTCCCCACGTGCGCGACACCATTGAAGATGCCTGGCGGCGTGCGGGTGTGTCTGGCATTGAAGCCATGCAGGGCGTAGAAACCCACGACTGCTTCACCACCACCGAGTACATGGCCATTGATCACCTGGGCCTCACAGCTCCCGGTCAAAGCTGGCAAGCGGTGGAGGACGGCTCGATTGAAGCGGGTGGCCGTTGCCCCATCAATATGAGCGGTGGGCTGATCGGGGGCGGGCATCCGGTGGGCGCCACTGGTGCGCGCATGTTGTTTGATGCGGCCCAACAAGTCACTGGCCAGGCCGGGGCTTGCCAGATTGAAGGCGCGCAACGTATCCAGACCCTGAACATAGGGGGTTCATGCGCCACCGTCGTGAGCTTTGTGGTTGATTGCCATGGCTGAATTGCCGGCTGCGCTCTCGCTGTTTTCACTCCAGGGCCACACGGCCTTGGTGACGGGGGCCTCGAGCGGACTGGGCTTGCAAGGGTTTCAATGCCTGGCTCGGGCTGGGGCCCGGGTCATTGGTGCTGCACGCCGGGTGGAGGCGGTGCAGTCGCAGGCGCAAAGCCTGGTGGCACAGGGGTTTGATGCGCACAGTGTGGCGATGGATGTCAGCAGCGCGGCCGGCGTAGCGCAAGCCTTTGCCGAGTTGGACCAACGCGGCTTGGTGGCCGATATTGTGGTGAACTTTGCCGGCATCGGACTCAACAACAAATGGCGAAACAACCAAGAAGCGCAGTGGCTGCAACTCTTGCAAACCAACCTGCTGGGGGCTGAGCGTGTCAGCCAGGCAGCGGTTCAACGCTTGCTGGCGCACAAGCGACCCGGCAACATCATCCAGGTAGCCTCCACGCTGGGGCTCACGGTTCAGCCCTCGGTCAGTGCCTATGCCAGCAGCAAGGCCGCGCTGATGCACCTGACCAAAAGCATGGCCATGGAGTTGTGGCCACGCGGTATTCGGGTCAACTGTCTGGCGCCAGGTTTGTTTCGCACGCCGTTCACAGCGCAGTTCGAGCAAGAACACGGCAGTCACTATTTCGACCTCAGTGTGACCCGGCGCATGGGCGAAGCCCCAGAACTGGAAGGCGCGTTGCTGTTTTTGGCCAGTGCCGCCTCCAGCTACGTCAATGGCATTGTGCTGCCGGTGGATGGTGGCAACCACTTGCGTGGCATGTAAGCCCACGGCACGCCATGACAACCGCAATTGCGCTCAACCCACCGCCTGACATTGAGCTGATGCGCCTGGCATTACGCAGCAGCACGCTGAGCCATGGCTTGCGCGTGCGGGGAGACCGCTGGACCGCTGAGATTTTGATGGGCGCTTTCATGGGCTTGCGCAAGTTTGAGGACTGGATCAGCCTGCTCGGCATTTCTCGCGCCACCCTGACCAAACGCCTGCAGCAACTGCTGACCATGGGTTTGTTGCAACAGCGGCCCTACCAGGAGCGCCCACTGCGCCATGGCTACCACCTAACGCAAGCCGGCCTGAAACTCTATGACCAAGTGCTGATGATCTGGATGTGGGAGAGGCGCTGGGGAAGCCATGCTGATGTGCTGCCCAGTCAGCTCTTTCACAAGACCTGCGGCCACGCGTTCGTGCCGGTGCTCACCTGTTCGGCGTGCGATGCCAAGGCCGGTATGAACGACCTCCATTTCACGCTGAAGCCAGTGACTGCCCTGCTGGACGACCAAGCAGAATCCACGCGCAGTGCCCGCGTGGAGACCCTGCACAGCAGCAGCAAGGGACTGGGCATGCGGGTAGACCGCTGGACACTGCTCATCGTGACGGCTGTGGTGCTGGGTTGTCATCATTTTGACCAGATCGGTCATGTGCTGGGCATTGCGAGCAGCGTGCTGGCACGCCGACTCAGCGCCATGGTGGATGAGGGCCTGCTGCTGGCACAAACCGATCTGAAAGATGCGCGACGTTTCATCTACCGGCTAACCCCGGCCAGCCGCGATTTATTTGGCTATCTCGTGTGCTTCTCGACCTGGGCCAGCCGCGATTTTCTGCACCAGCCCAGTTCTATTCGCCCTGTCCACAAAGCCTGTGGCAAACCGTTTGTGCCCCGTGTTACGTGCAGCGCGTGCCTTGAGCCGCTACTGCCCTGGCAAGTTTCTTTTCATGCGCATTAATTTTTCACCAAGGATTGATCATGCCCACCGAGTTCATCAGACGCCTTGACAGTGACATTCAGCCCAGCGACCACCCCTACCTTCAAGGGGCCTGGACTCCGCTGCTGGAAGAAGTTAACGCCACCCAGATGCCCGTTTTGGAAGGCGAAATTCCGAAAGATATTGACGGTATTTATTTGCGCAACACGCAGAACCCGGTGTACCAGTCCATCGGGCGCTACCACCCGTTTGACGGCGATGGCATGGTGCACATGATCAGTTTCAAAAACGGCGAAGTTGCCTACCGCAACCGCTTTGTGCAAACCAAAGGGCTGAGCGCCGAAATGGAGGCAGGAAAACGCCTGTGGGCCGGTCTGATGGAAAACCCGGCCCTCTCCAGCCGACCCGGTTGGGGCGCGCATGGGTCCATCAAAGACGCCTCCAGCACCGATGTGGTGGTGCATGCCGGCAAGGCACTCACCTCTTATTACCAGTGTGGCGAAGGCTACCGCATGGACCCCTTCACGCTGGAGCAACTGGGAATTCCAGCCTGGTCGCCTTTGGACGGCATCTCGGCCCACATGAAAGTGGACGAGGCCACCGGCGAGATGCTTTTTTTCAACTACTCCAAACACGCGCCTTACATGCACTACGGGGTGGTGGATCGGCATGACAAGCTGGTGCATTACGTGCCCATCCCCCTGCCCGGTCCACGCCTGCCGCACGACATGTGCTTCAGTGAAAACTACGCCATCCTGAATGACTTTCCGCTTTACTGGGATCCAGAGTTGTTGAAGGAAGGCAAGCATGTGGTGAAGTTCCATGCCGATCAGCCGTCCCGCTTTGCCATCATTCCCCGGCGTGGCCAGTCGGCTGACATCCGCTGGTTTGAGGCCGCGCCCACGTTTGTCCTGCACTTTCTCAACGCCTACGAAGAAGGCGACGACATTGTGCTGGACGGCTACTTTCAGGACGAACCCGAGCCCAAGAACTTTGATGGGGCGCCCAAAGGGTACGAACGCATGATGTCCTACCTGGACCAGTACAAGATGAAGACCCGCCTGCACCGCTGGCGCTTCAACCTCACAACTGGCAAAACCACTGAACAACGGCTGGACGATCGGACGCTTGAATTCGGCATGATCAACCAAGGCTATGCGGGGCGCCACTACCGTTACGCCTACAGCGCGGTGCAGGTGCCAGGCTGGTTTCTGTTTGACGGCTATGTCAAACACGACCTGCAAACCGGCGCCTCGTGGCAGATTCAATTGCCGCCGGGCCAGTTCGCCAGTGAGGCACCCTTTGCGCCTCGCCTCAATGCCAAAGATGAGGACGACGGCTACCTCGTCACCTTCATCACCAACGAGAACACGCAACGCTCAGAAGTTCTGCTGATCGACTGCAAACAGTTTTCAAAAGGGCCGGTTTGCCGCATTGAACTGCCGCATAAATTGTGCAGTGGCACCCATTCCTGCTGGGCCAATGGCTCGGATCTTCATCGCTCGTAACTCCAAAAAGAGGACCTCATGAAAAACAACCTGACGCTTCTTGTTGCCATGCTGTGGCTGATCTGGATGGCAGGCTTGCTGGTGTTTCGACGCCGACCGGAACTGCGCGTGGGCACGCCGCGCGAATTTGTCTATCCGCTGACAGCGTTTGTGGTGGGGGCTGCCTGGTTGTTGATGGATGCCAGCCACCCTGCTTACAACTTTTTGAGTCTGTACATTCACGCCGGCCTCATCAGTTGGGCCTTGCTCACTGTGGTCTGGTTGATCAGCCTGGCAACGCGTGACGGCGGCATCATGGATGTGTTCTATCCGCTTGCCGCCTCGGTGCCGGTTCTGGTGCTGCTGGCTGCGCGGGGCACCTGGTCACCCCACGAGTGTGTGGTCGCGGCCCTGGTGGCGCTGTGGAGTCTGCGCATGTCGATTTACATCTGGGTGCGCAACCGGGGACACAAACAAGAAGACGGCCGCTACGCAGCGTGGCGCCGGCGCTTTGGCCCCCACTGGTGGTGGTGGAGCTTTTTCCAGGTGTTCACCCTCCAGGGCGTGACGGTTTGGATGTGGTCACTGGGCCTGATCTTTGCCGTATCGGTAGGCCCGTCCACCCTGAGCTGGCCGCACGGCCTGGCGATTATTTTGTTTGCTATCGGCTTTTATTTTCAGGTGGTGGGCGACCTGCAACTGGTTCGTTTCAAACGAAACCGCACCGACCGCAGCACAGTGCTCGACACCGGCCTTTGGAGTCTGACGCGCCACCCCAACTACTTTGGTGAGGCCACGATCTGGTGGAGCTTTGGTGCGCTGGCCCTGGTACACCCCTTGGGCTGGATTGCCCTGGTGTGCCCCTGGTATGTCACTTGGTTCATGAGCCGGGGATCGGCCACGCCCATGCAAGAACGCTACCTGGCCAAAAACAAACCGAGCTATGCCGACTACATGGCGCGCGTCCCCAGTTTTTTCCCCTGGGGCAAACCGTGACTCTTGCCAGCGGCAACCTGCGCGGACAACGCGCCGTAGTGACTGGTGCAGGCAAAGGGCTGGGGCGCGCCTACGCGCTGTATTTGGCCAGCCAGGGCGCGCGGGTACTGGTGAACAACCGCCGGCACGCCGGACAAAGCGATGCGCAAACTTCTGCCCAGGAAACCGTAGACGCTATTCGGGCGGCGGGAGGCGAGGCTTATGCCAACTGGTGCGACGTCAGCCAGCCCGACAGCGGGCTGCAGATGCAAGAAGACCTTATGGCCAAGTTGGGCGGCGTGGACATTGTGGTGGCCAATGCTGGCATCGACAAGGCCAGCAGCTTTGCCAAGCAAAGCCTGGCTGATTTTCGCGCCGTCTTTGACACCAGCTTTTTTGGCAACTTGAACCTGCTGCACGCGCTGTGGCCGCAGCTTCTCGAACAAGGTTATGGGCGGGTGATTCTCACCACGTCCAGCGCCGGTCTGTATGCCAACCACGGCCAGTCTGCCTACAGCGCCGCCAAGGCGGCGGTCATTGGTCTCATGCGGGCGCTGGCGCTGGAAGGCAAGCGCCAGGGTGTCAGGGTGAATGCCATTGCCCCTTACGGCTATTCCCAAATGACGGCGCCCTACATGGCCGAGGGCATGGCCGAGTTGTTTGACCCCGCGCTGGTGGCGCCACTGGTCGGGTGGCTGGCGAGCCCCGCCTGCAGTTGCAGCGGTGAGGTGCTGGTGAGTGGCGCAGGCTTCGTTCGACGCGCAGACACCGCAGAGAGTGCCGCACTCGCATTGGATGCCGCGCAACTGGAGGCCCAGCTGGCGCAGTTGCACACCTTGCCGCGCCAGGCGTACGCCAGCGCCAGTGCGTCTTTTGCCCAATTCCTCCAAGAAATTGACCCCACTACCGAGAACACTTGATGAACCACGCCTATATTGCCGACGCCGTACGCACACCCCGGGGCAAGGGAAATGACAAGGGCAGCCTGCGCTCACTGAAGCCCGCCCATTTATTGGCCCAGTCACTGCGCGCCCTGGCTAGCCGCACCGGGGTAGACACCGGCCAAGTCAGCGATGCCCTGTTTGGCTGTGTCTCGCAGACCGGCGAGCAAGGCGCCAGTGTTGGCACGCTGGCCTTGCCGCTGGCGGGCTGGAGCGATCAGGTGTCCGCCGTCACCCTGAACCGCTACTGCGCATCCGGCTTGTCGGCGGCCAATTTGGCGGCCCTGCAGGCGCTTTATGGCGACACGTTGACGGTAGGCGGTGGCCTAGAGATGATGTCGCGCGTGCCCATGGGCAGTGACCAGGGCCCGCTTACTCACGACCTGGAATTGCAGGTGCAAGCGGGACTGGTGCCCATTGGCATTGCTGCTGACGCCATTGCCACACAGCGCGGTTACAGCCGCCAGATGCTCGACAGCTACGCCGCCAGCTCTCAGCAGCGCGCGGCCGCGGCGGCCTCGCGCGCAGCCAGCCCGTCCATGGTGGCGGTGCACGACAGCGAGGGTCAGTTGCTGCTGGACCGTGATGAAAACATTCGCCCCGCCACCACGGTTGAATCGCTCTCAGCCATGCAACCGGCCTTTGCGCAATGGGGCGCCAAGGGCGGTGCGTCGGGCTGGGATGCGCAACTCTGCCGCCACCTCCAACTGAACGCCATAGAACACCACCACCACGCCGGCAACTCGCCAGCCATGGCCGATGCAGCGGCTGCGGTTCTGATGGGCAGCAGCGCAGCGCTGGCACGCAACCAGTTGCGGCCACGCGCCCGTATTCTGGGCATGGCCGACTGCGGTTCTGACCGCCGGCTGGCCCTGACCGGCACAGTGCCAGCGGCTCGCTTGGCGATTGCCAGAGCGGGCCTCCAGGCGCAAGACATAGACCTGTTTGAAATTAACGAAGGGTTTGCCGCCATGGCCTTGCACTTCATGGAAGACATGACCCTGGACGCAGCGCGCGTCAATGTGAATGGTGGCGCCATCGCTATAGGTCATGCCATGGGCTGCACAGGTGCGGCCCTCATCAGCGTGCTGCTGGATGAACTGGAGCGGCGCCAGGCCCGCTTGGGTTGCATCGCCATTTGCGGCGCTGCCGGGGTGGCCAGTGCCATGGTGATTGAGTCTCTTGCCGCCGCTTGAGTAAGAAATTATTGACTCGACAAACCTGAAATACCCGTGTTTACCCTAGATTTTTGTTTTTTTAACTTTCTTAACTAGACGATAAGGATTAGATGTGTAAGGATAAGACTTGCCTCACCCAGACGATGATTTTTTGTCTGCCGAATGAAGCGTTTTTTGCCAGCATTGACCGAAGGATCTTGATGCAAAACCGGGTGATCCAATGAGCGAAGGTAGCTCCCAGTTGATTCAATTGGCGCTGAATGGCATTGCCATTGGCTCCATCTATGCCTTGGTCGCCTTGGGACTGGTCTTGACCTACAAGGCCACCGAGGTGCTCAATTTTGCGCATGGTGATGTGCTGATGGCCTCCTCCTTTGTGGGCTGGGGGCTGATCGTGGGCCTGGGTTGGCCTTTCTGGCTGGCTACCCTGGGCACCGTGTTGCTGGCCAGCGCGCTAAGCTGGCTGATCGATGCCCGGGTCATGCGCCTGATTGTGGGACAGCCACAGTTTGCGGGCGTGATGCTCACCATCGCCATCGCGTTCATGTTGCGCGGCTTGGTCAGCATGTTCTTTGGCCCTGATTCCCGCACCTATCCAACCCCCTGGACCGGACAAAAAACACAGGTAGGCACCCTGGTCATCAACGACCTGAGCCTGGTCATTGTGGGTGCATCACTGGTCATAACTTTGCTGCTGTTTTGGTTTCTCAAAAAAACGCAGTTAGGTACATCTATTCAAGCGGCTTCACAAAATCAACTGGCCGCTTATCTGAGCGGCATTCGCGTCAAGCGCATCACCTCCATGGTGTGGGGTATTTCTGGCGGTATTGCTGCCATTTGCGGCTTGTTGCTGGCCCCCATTGCTTTGGTTGACATTGGCCTGTGGATTGTTGTGCTGAAAGCTTTGGCAGCCCTCGTTCTTGGCGGTTTCGGCAGCGTGCCGGGAGCCATTCTGGGCGGCCTGCTGCTGGGCATCATCGAGCAGTTTTCTGGGGTCTACCTGCCTGATGGTTTTAAAGATGCCATGGCTTACCTGGTGTTGATTGGTGTACTTATTTTGTGGCCGCACGGCCTGCTTGGCGAAGCCCACGGGCGACGGGTTTGAAAGCCGAATTGCAGCATGAAATTTAACTACGACACCAGCTACCGCGACGGGCACGCCCTGCTGCGCTACGCCCCAGGCAAGGTAGCTTACGGCCTGCTGCTGATAGCGCTTTGCCTGGCCCCCTGGGTTGTGCCCAAATTTGTTGTGGGTGAGCTCACCTACGTCTTCATCATGTGCATTGCCAGTTTGGGGCTCATGGTTCTGGTGGGTTACACCGGTCAGGTGTCTTTGGGGCACTCGGCTTTCATTGCCATTGGCGCCTATGCGCATGGCTGGTTTATAGGCCACGATGTGCCTTTCATGTTGTCACTGGTTTTGACTGCGGGCTTGGCGGGTCTGGTGGGGCTAGTCATTGGGCTACCCGCCATCCGGGTCTCAGGCTTGTACCTGGCCATGGTGACACTGGCCTTCGCAATACTGACCGAGCATGTCATTGGCCGTTGGAAAAGTGTCACGGGTGGATTCAATGGCATGACCGTCAACAGCCCTGTCATCGGGGGCGTCGATTTTTCTAAATTGCAATCGTTCTACTACCTCTGCCTGGTGATGCTGGTGTTGGTGGTGTTGGGGCTGGTGAACCTGATGCGGGCCAAGACCGGACGCGCCTTTATGGGCATCCGGGACTCCGAGGCAGCAGCCTACAGCCTGGGCATCTGGGTGGCTGGCTACAAGGTGTTGGCGTTTGTGGTGTCGGCCATGATTACTGGACTGGGGGGCGCATTGCTGGCGCACCACGTGGGCTTTCTGACGCCCGAGGGCTTTGGCCTGATTCTCTCGCTGGAGTTGGTGCTGATGGTCACCATTGGTGGGCTTGGCTCTGTGCGCGGCGCCATTTTGGGTGCTGTGTTGATCAGCATGTTGCCCACCTTCATCTCCCGTATCAAACCTTTCTTACCCGATCAAATTTCCAAGCAATTTGGTTTGGAAACTTTTGTCTTTGGGTTGGTGTTGGCCTTGTTTGTTCTGTTTGAACCCAAAGGCCTCAATGGCCGCTGGATCAAGTTCAGAACATTTATTGAAACCTTCCCGCTCTATCGTCGGGACATGTTCAAACGCGGCAAGAGTTACATGAAATCGGAGCGCTACAAATGAGCGTATTTTCGGTCTCTAACCTGTCGCTGCGCTTTGGTGGC
>CAJCCO010000101.1 GCA_903960915.1 uncultured beta proteobacterium | reverse complement strand
TGATCGCGTTCATTACCGAGGGACCGGTGATTTTGAATCGCTGCAGGAGGGCTGTGCGCCCGGTGCACGCAGTGCATCGAACATCACGCGGCTGAACGCCAACCCCTGGTGGTGAATCTAGCAGGAGGGTGGCAAATCGCGTGTTTCAGGCGAATTCAGTGGGATTCCAGCGTGCAATACTTGGCCTCATGCGGTTGAAATGCCTATCTGTCAGTGCGGTCGCCTTTTTGCACGCCCGTCGTGTAGACGTGGCGCATGAAGTCTTCGTATTGGCTGCGAATAGGGCGGGGCGGGGCAGGGGTGTTCATGGGCGTGAAGTTAAATTCAGTAGTGGTAGCGCAACATGGCGATCAAGAGCGCATCCGGCTCCACTTTGTAAACCATGCGGTGCTCGTCGGTGATGCGCCGGGACCCAAACCCCGACAGAGCGTGTTTCAAGGGTTCGGGCTTGCCCACGCATGCAAAAGGGTCACGCTGGGTTTCGCGAATCAATTTGTTGATCCTCACGACCATGCGCTTGTCCTGCTTTTGCCAATACAGGTAGTCCTCCCAAGCGGCGTCTGCAAACACCAACTTCACTCGGCCAGCTCCCGCACCGTGCCTTGGTGGGTACTCAGCTGCTCTATGGCCGCCAGCAAGCGGCGCGCGTTGGCGGGGCTGCGCAGCAAATAAGCAGATTCTTCGAGGGATTGAAAATCTTCCAGCGACAGCATGACCACCGACTGCTCGCTGTTGCGCGTGATGATCAAAGGCTCGTGGTTCTCACACACCCGGTTCATGGTGCTGGCCAAATTGGCCCTGGCGTTGGAATAAGTGATGGCGTCCATGCAGACCTCCTGTTGTACAGGATATTGAACTTAAATGGGGCAAACTTCATATGTTCAATAAAGACCTGCAGCCCAAGTCGTCCCGCGCCCAACCGCGAGCAGCAGGCGGCATGGTTACCATCCTGAGTAAATTTCAACCCCAGTCACCTCCAATAAACCATGTCTTGCCCCCGTGCTTTGTCCTTGCCGATCCAGCTGCTTCAGCGTTGCTTGTGGATCATGGGCTTTGTCTTCGCGCTGCTAGGGCCAGCGTCCGTCTGGGCCAAAGACCATATTGTGGACAAAGCCTACTGGACCGACCGCACCGGCCAGGCCAGCTTTGCGCAGGCCCGCGAGGCGAGCTACACAACCTACACTGGCGTGCTGAGCAAGGGTTTCAGCGGCGATATTCAGTGGATACGCTTAAAGATCGACGCTGTGCCCGCCAATGGACCGAATACGCTGGTTTTGCGCATTAGGCCGGTTTACCTCGACACCATCACCCTGTTTGATCCTGCCGAACTGGACAAGGGGCATGCACCCCGCACCGCGGGTGACACCACCCCTTTGCTGTCCACAGAATTTGAATCCCTGAATCACGCCTTCGTGATTCCTGCACTGCAAGCGCCACGCCATGTGTGGCTGCGTCTGTCCACCACCAGCACCCAGCTCTTGCATGCGGAGGCCTTGACTCCGCGAGACATGCTGCGCGAGGAACATGAACTGTTGCTGGTGTATTCGGCCTTGCTGGCGCTGATATTTTCGTTTTTGGTGTGGGTGTTCATGGCCTGGTTGCGCGACCGTGATTCAGTCAACGGCGCCTTTGTCCTGCGCCAAACCGTGTTGCTGCTCTATACCGCCAGTTATCTGGGTTACCACCGGCTGTTGCTGGCGGGTTTCTTAGAGCCCCGCACGCAAGATAGTCTTTATGGTTGGTTGGTGCTGCTCGCCACGGCGCTGTCCTTTGCCTTTGAATACCGCCTTTTGTCGGAGTACGTCATGCCGCGCTGGGGGCACTATCTGATGCGGTCTGTTCTCAGCCTGTCGGCGCTGGCCATGCTGCTCATGTTGACTGGCCAAACGCCCGTAGCCTTGTATCTGAACATGGTCATCAACGGCGCGGGGCTTTGTGTCGTCTTGTTGATTTCTTTTGCGGTCCAACCCGTGGCCGCAGATCGTGATCGTCCTTTCATTTACCACCTGCCCACGACTGCGCTCAGAGCATATTACGTCGCGGTTTTTCTGTTCTTGGCATTGAGTATCTTGCCCGGCTTGGGGCTGTTGCAAGGCAATATGTTGTCGATCTACGGCGTGCTGCTGTATGGCCTGATTTCAGGACTTTTCATGAGCAGCTTGCTCATCGTGCGCTCGCGCCAAATCGAGCGCATCCGGCAAGACGTGGCCAACAGCCTGTTCCTGTCACGCGAGCAACTGGCGGCTGAACAACAACGCCGGGAAGACCAAACCCAGTTGCTGAGCATGCTCATGCACGAACTCAAAACGCCGCTGTCTGTCATCGACATGGCCGTGACCACGCGCGGGCAAGACGGCCGCATGACCGATTACGTCAACCGTGCGGTGGACAACATCAAAGGCATTCTGGACCGCTGCATCCAGACCGACCGCATGGTCGAGCGTGAGTTCAGGCTGCAAGCGCAGCGCGTTCATTTGTCTGACCAGTTGCTGCTGTGGCTGCGCGACCGCAAAGCAGGCACCGAGCGGTTTGACGCCGACATCGCGCCCGGTCTGGCGTTGACCAGCGATCTGCAATGCATCCAAATCGTAGCCAACAACTTGATCGAAAACGCCTTGCACCATGGCGATCCGCAAAGCCCGGTGCAGGTGGGCCTGGCCGCTCAAGCCAACGACGAAGGCGAAGCCGGTGTGGTGCTGTGGGTGAGCAACCGGCCTGGCCCGTCAGGCTGGCCTGAGCCCGACAAAATTTTTAGTAAGTACTACCGCAGCAACGGCGCACAGCGACAATCGGGCACCGGCCTGGGCCTGTACCTCTCACACAACCTGGCCCTGCGGCTCGGTGGCCCTTTGCGTTACCGGCCAGACACGCAACACATTCGCTTTGAACTATGGCTACCCACCTGAGCATCGTGCTCGTTGAGGACAACGACGACCTGCGTGAACTCACCGCCGACGCCCTGCGCGCCGAAGGGCACCGCGTCGTCGCGCTCAGCTGCGCCGAAGAGCTGGAAGACCAGTCGCGTGGCGAAGCGGCCGATGTGTTTTTGATTGACTTGAATTTGCCCGGCGAAGACGGCTTCAGCCTCTCGCGTCGCCTGCGTCAAGCGCACCCATTGGTGGGCATCATCATCATCTCGGCCCGCTCGGACCTGCAAGACAAAGTGGTCGGCTACGACAGCGGCGCCGACTGGTATCTGCCCAAACCCGTGCCGTTTGCCGAACTGTCGGCGGCGCTCAAAAGCTTTGCCCGGCGCCACCAAGCGCAACGCATTGAAACCGTCACGCCCGCGGGCATTCTGCGCCTGCAGCAGCGCGAACTGCACGGCCCTGCAGGCCCGGTGCGCCTGACCGGCTTTGAAGAAAACTTGCTCACCGCCTTCGCCCGTGCACCGTCGGGGCGACTGGAAAACTGGCAGCTGCTGGAACTCTTTGGCCAAGGCGCCGCAGACAACAGCAAAGCCAGCCTCGAAATTCGCATCACCCGCCTGCGCAAAAAACTCATTCAAGCCGGCGCCCAAGGCCACAGCCTCGAATCCATCCGCAATGTCGGCTACCAGCTGCACGTGCCGGTGCAGGTCATGGCCTGATTTCTTGACCGTTGTCTATCTTGTAGGAGCTTGCCTGCAAGCGATAGACCGTTGAGTGCCACGACCTTATCGCCAGCTGGCTGGTTTCTACAAAAAATAAATTCCTGCAAATACCTACATAAGCTTTCCAAGGGTTTCATTTCAACTGTCACACTTTGGCAGATTTACCAATATGAAAGCATTTGAAAGCTTTCTATCAATTAATTTCATTAAATCAACAGCATCTTCAAATTCGTCTGAATGCTGTGCTCACACTCCACAAACTCCATCTGACTGGCTCTGCCGGTGTCGTCAAGATCTCAGCCACCGAGGCCACCTTGCTGCAGGCTTTTGCCCAGTCGCCTGATGCACGATTGAACTTTGAAAAAGTGGCGCAGTGCATGGGCCTGGTGCTCAGCGAAGAGCAAAAGGGCAACATCCAAGTGCGCATGGTTCGCCTGCGCAAAAAGCTGCACCAAGCGGGCGCCGAGGGCGCTGTGATTGAAGCCATTCGCAACGTGGGCTACCAGTTCTTTGAAGAACTGACGGTTCGTAAATCCTGAGCCGGAGCCGATTGATGCGTTCACATACTTCACGCCAACGGGGCTTGCTGCCCGCCGCCTCTCCCACCCTATTTGCCACCGTATTCGCTACCCTGTTAGCCGCACTGCCCCAGCTGGCCTGGTCAGCGCCTGACGCCGGCTCGGTGCTGCAGCAACTCGAAGCCCGCCCCGGTGGTGCCCTGTTTGCCCCCGCCCTCAAAACCCCCGTGGTGCCCACACCGCCTGCAGCCGACCACAGCGGCCCCGTGGTGCGCGTCAATGCCTTTGAGGTTGAAGGCGCCACACTGCTCAGCCCCATCACCTTGCAAGGCGCACTCAAAGGCTTCACCGGGCAAGACCTGAGCCTCACCCAATTGCAAGAGGCCGCTTGGGTTCTGGTGCAGACCTACCGTGAAGCGGGCTGGTTGGTCAACGCCTGGGTGCCCCAGCAAGAGATCGAGGCTGGCGTGGTCAAGTTGCGTGTGGTCGAAGCGCGTCTGGGCCAAGTGCGCATTCAGTACCCCGAAGTCCCACTGCCACGCGAGCGCATCCAGGCCATGGCCGATGTGCAATTGGCTGTGGGCCAGCCGGTCAACTTGCACCAGGTCGACCGTTTCCTTTTGCTGCTCGACGACATGCCCGGCGTGGTGGCCACGGCCACTTTTGCCGAAGGCGCTGAGGCGGGCCGCACCGACGTGCTGGTCACCTTGGGTGCAGGCAAAACCTTTGACGCCAACATCACGGCCGACAACTTCGGCTCGGTCTCGACCGGCGCTAACCGCATCAGCGCCAGCGTCTCGGTCCGCAACCCCACAGGCTTTGGCGACGCCCTGCAAATGCAAGCCGTGGCCACTGACGGCAGTCGCTACGGCCGCCTGGCCTACACGGTGCCTCTGGGCCTGCAAGGCGTGCGCGTGGGGTTGCACGCGTCTGATATGCGCTACAAATTGGTGGGCAGCTTTGCCGCGCTGCAAGCGAGCGGCTCGGCCCAAAGCTGGGGCGCAGACCTCACGGCCCCGCTCATTCGCCAGCCCGAGCGCAACCTGAGCGCCCAGCTCACCACCGACCGCAAACGCTTTGACAACTTGGCCTTGGCCAACACGGGCGACGCCGACCCCACCACCGTCTCGCAGTACCGGCTGGATGTTTTGCGCATGGGCCTTGCGGGCAACTGGATCGATCGCGCTTGGCGTCCGGCCCAAAACACCGCCAGCGTGCAAAGCAGCTGGGGCCGAGTGGACCTGACGAATTCGCCCAACGCGGGGGCAGACGCCGACTCGGCCCATACGGCGGGCTGGTTTCACAAGCTCAATGCCAACTACAACCGCGAGCAAAGCCTGACGGGCCAGACCAGCTGGTACCTGCAGGCTGCTGCCCAATGGGCCAACCGCAACCTCGACTCGTCAGAAAAGATCTATCTGGGCGGCGCCACAGGCGTGCGTGCCTACCCCAGCAACGAAGCGGGTGGCAGCACGGGTGCCACGCTCACCACCGGCTTCAAGCACCGCTTGAGCGATGCCTTCACGCTCAACGCCTTTGCCGACTGGGGCCGCATCCAGGTCTACAAAAACAACCTCAGTGCTGCAGGCAGCGCCATCGGCACGGTCAACACCCAGAGCCTGCAAGGCAAGGGCCTGAGTCTGAGCTGGCGCAGTGTGCAAGGGCACGAACTGGCCGCCACCTGGAGCCGCCGACACGGCAGCAACCCCGCTGCCCACCCCAGCACCGGTGCCGACAGCGATGGCACCCTCACCCTGAACCGTTTGTGGCTGTCCGCCGCGTTGAATTTCTGATCGACTCTCATGAACCACGTCTACCGCCTCAAACGATCCGGCCGCACCCAGCAACTGCAACCCGTGCCTGAAAACGCACGCAGCGCCAGCAAAGGGTCCACACGCGCGCACAAGTCATTGGGCCAAACCGTGGGCGGCACGCTGGCCAGCTTTGCGCTGAGCGGCCTGGCCGGCTTGGCCTACGCGCAGCAAGCGCCTCCAGCCGTACCTGCAGTGAAGCAACTGCCCCAAGGCGGCGTGGTCACCCGCGGCAGCGCCAACATCAATACCAGCACCACGCCAGCAGGCAACGCGCTGATGACGGTGAACCAAGCCAGCAACCGCGCCGTCATTGACTGGGCCAGCTTCAACGTGGGCAGCCAGGCCAAAGTGCAGTTCAACCAACCCAGCAGCAGCGCGGTGGTGCTCAACAACATTCTGGGCAACAACGCCAGCCAAATCTACGGCCAGATCAGCGCCAATGGGCAGGTTTTTTTAAGCAACCCGAACGGCGTGTACTTCTCGCCCACGGCGCAGGTCAACGTGGGCGGCTTGGTAGCCACCACCGGCAAGGCCAATGCCGACGAATTCATGGCCGGCAAAACGAGCTTTGACCGCGCAGGCGCCACCGGCAGCGTGGTCAATGATGGTCAACTGAACGCAGCCCTTGGCGGCTACATCGCCTTGCTCGCACCCGAGGTGCGCAACCAAGGCGTGATCGTCGCGCAAGCGGGCACCGTGGCATTGGCCTCGGGCGAAGCCATCACGCTCAACTTCAACAACGCGGGCACGGGCCTCGCTGGGTTCACCACCACACCCCAAGCCATCGCGGCCTTGGTGGAAAACCGCAGCGCCGTGCTGGCCGAAGGCGGGCAGATCATCTTGTCGGCACACGCGCTGGCCAGCTTGCAAGGCGCTGTCGTCAAGAACAGCGGGCAGCTCAGCGCCACCAGTTTGAGCAGCAAGGGCGGCAAGATTGTGCTGATGGGCGACAGCATCGAGCTGACGGGCACCAGCCAGATACAAGCGAGTGGCGCCACAGGCGGCGGCACGGTGCTGGTGGGCGGCGACTGGCAAGGCAGCGGCGACACGCGCCAGGCCACAAAGGTGACGATGGCGCAAGGCGCAAGCATCGAAGCCAACGCCACAGGGCAGGGCGATGGCGGCAAGGTGGTGCTGTGGAGCGATGTCTATAAGGCGGGCGGCCTCACGCAGGTCGAAGGCCGCATTGAGGCCAAAGGCGCAGGTACGGGCACGGGCACCGGCCATGGCGGTCAGGTGGAAACTTCTGGCCACACGCTGCAGTTGGGCGAGCAAGTCACGGTCAACACACAGGCTGCAGGTCAAGGTGACGCAGGTCAATGGCTGTTAGACCCGGCCGACATCGACATCAACAGCACGGGCACAGCGTCTGTCACCAACAGCAGTGGCACGTTCAAGCCCAATTCGGGTCTCAGCGTGTCACTCATCAAACCGTCGACGATCGAGACCGCCTTGGCCAGTGGCAACGTCACCATCACCACCACCAACACAGGAAACGCAGGGGCGGGCACTGGGAATATCACCGTGACGAGCGACGTGGCCTGGACGTCGGCCAACAGACTCACGCTGATTGCTTCTGGCGGCATCAGCGGTGCAGGGAACATCTCCACCGGCAGCAGCAATTTCAACCTCACCTTCAACCAGGCTGGCAACAGTACCTTCTCCGGGATCATCAGCGGTACTGGCGGTTTTACAAAGTCGGGAGCAGGTGCACTCACTTTGTCGAGCAACAACACTTACGGCGGTCGAACGTCGGTGTCGCAGGGTTCCTTGATTTTGGGGGTCGATGATGCTTTGGGTTCTGGGGACATCTCCATCTCAGCCGGCACATTGCACATAGGGCCTTATTTGCAGACAGCGACAGGGTCAGGGGTAACAATTTCTGCCACTGGCGGCGGCACGATAACGGGCACCACGGGCGTGCTGACCAGTACGGGCTTCGGTTTCAGCTCCAACAGCGCACTCATCACCGTTTCGGCCAATTTGGCTGGTACTGGAGGAATTACCCATACCGGAACGGGCACGGTGATTTTGACGGGCAACTTGGCCAATACCGGCAACACCAACATCAGTACCGGGGTACTCCAAATAGGTGATGGCGGCAATACCGGGTCGACGATCAGTCCGGGAAGTATTACTGTCTCATCTGCCGCCACTTTGGCCTTTAACCTGTCTACAGGTGCTGCGCTCAGCAATGCGTTTTCAGCCGATGGAACGATCGCTAATTTGGCTTATGGAACGGATCTGGACTTGACAGGTGTCAACTTTAGCGGTGGCGTCTTTAAATTTTCACCCTGGGTGAATATGGCGGCTGCCACGCCCACGGTGGCGTCTATTCGTTTGAAGAGCAGTCCCAGTCTGAGCAGCAAAATCTTCAACGTCCGCACGACCGGCTTTCAGTCGACCTTTACCCCCTTGCCCGTGATCACTTGGGCAGGCGCATCCACGGGGTCGCCAACACTCCAGCTGAATGGCGTCACAGTAACGTCTGGCGCGCAAGCTGTAGGCGGCATGCTGACAAAAAATCCGGGCGACCTGGTCATGGGCCCCGGTGCCCTGTGGTCATTCACCACAGCAGGGGTGACACGCTACTTCACCGGCCCCAGTGATGCAACCGACACCACCTTGTCTGGCGCCTCGAGCATCGTCGTGCCCCCAGGGGTTTCGGTGACCGAAAGTGGTGCCATTTCGGATACTGTGGGCGCTGTTGTCGGACTGACGGTTCGTGGTGGTGGCACCCTGACACTCAGCGGCAACAACAGCAACTTTTCCGGCGGCACGACGCTCAGTGCCGGGACCTTGAAAGCCGGCAGCAGCACAGCCTTTGGCACAGGCACCATGACGGTGGCGGATGGCGCGGCACTGGACCTCAATGGCCAAGCGATCACCGGCGCCGGCAACCTGACTTTGAACGGTACAGGCTTCAACAACAGTGGCGCTCTCATGAACAGCGGCGGTGCTGCCTCCTACCCGGGACTGGTGCTTTTGGGCGCCAGCAGCAGCATCTTTGGCGGCAGTGGCACCATTGCACTCTCCAATATCGGCACGACCACAGGATCTGCACGCAACCTGACATTGGGCGGCGCAGCCGGAGGCAGCTTTGCCGGTGCCATTGGCACCACCACTGGCAACGTGACCAAAGAAGACGCAGGCACCTGGGTGCTTTCGGGCAGCAACACCTATCGCGGTGGCACCTTCATCAATGGCGGCACCTTGCAGATCAGCAGCGACGCCAATCTGGGCGCTGTGCCAAGCCCGGCGGCGACCACCAACATCACGATCAACGGCGGTATGCTGGCCATTGCCGGGCAAGCATCCCCGGGTTTTGTCATTGAAAGCAATCGGCTTTTCAGCATCGGTGACTTGGGCGGCACCATTGCCAACAACGGCAGCCACTTGGTGACTGTGAACGGCGCAATCACATCGAGCGGGCCCGTGACCCTCACAGGCGGGGATATCACGTTTGGCAGCATCACCGTCAGCAATGCTTCGCCGATCTTGGTCATGACCACAGGCAGCCTGACCCAAAACGCAAAGACCACGGTGTCCAGCCAAGGTGGCAACATCACCTATTGGTCTGACAGCGACGGCAGTGGCGATGGCAAGATTTGGATAAAGGAGGGTGTGTCGGGCTCTCTGACCCAGATCCATGCCAACGGCGGCAACATTGTGATGGGCGGTGGGTCAGGGGCCAATGCGGCGGCGGGTATGGCCCGTGGCTACTATGGTGTGCAGGTGGGCAATTACACCAGCGTGCAGGCGGGCTCGGGCAACGTCACGATCCAGGGCGAGTCCAATGCAGACCTGGGCAATGGGGTTTTTGTGGGCACCAACAGCACGTTGTCGGGGGCCAATGTGACCCTCGCTGGCAAGGGCTACGCCAACACGAGCGTCGGCAGCCACGGTGTGCAGTTGTCAGGGAATGCATCGGCCAGCAATTTGCTCACCATCAACGGCACTGGGGGCGGCACCGCGTCCACCTCGACCAGCGGCGGTGCCAATTACGGTGTTTTTATCTATGGCGGGGTGGCCGAAGCCACGGGCACGGGCAGTGTGGTCATCAACGCCACGGGCGGTGGCTACCAGCCCGGTGCGAACAACCACGGTCTATTCATTCAGGCGACCCCGATAGATGCCAGCATCCGTTCGGTGTCGGGTTCGGTGCTCGTGACCGCGACGCCCGGCACGTCCGGCTCGTCAGGGGCCAGTGTGGGTGTTTATGTTCCTTTGTCGCTGTCAGGTGCCTCTGCCAATGTTCGGTTGGGCGGCAGCACACAAACCGGGGCGCTGACCTTGCGCTCTGACAGCTGGTACTTTCAGCCCAACGCCGCCTCTTATTACGCGTTCGTTCAGGGTGCAGGGCCTTTGACGTTGGAGCCTTTGACGGGCAGCACATCTTTTGCTTCGACAGGGTTGGACCTCTCGTATGTGTCACTTTCCACGTCCATCACTTCGTTGACCTTGGGCAAAGCGGGCAACACAGCACCGGTTTATGTGGGACCCAACTCGACCGTGACTTTGCCGGTCACCAGCTACAGCGTGGCGGGGCCTATCAGCATCTATGGCGACATCACGCTGGGCACACCCTTGGCCACCACAGGCATTGGTGCCAATGGCTTGGTGACTTTGACAGGCAATGTGAGCGAGGTCCGAAACGGCAAGTTGACAGCACCTTCTTTGCTGCTGGCAGGCACCGGTGCCTCTAACGTGAACATGTCGAGTGGTGCCAATGCCCTTGGCACGATAGCTGGCAGTGGTCTGGGTACGGTCAACATCGAAACGGGCGGCCCGGCAGCAAGTGGCGCCATGACCGTGGGCACGGTGGGTGGCACAGCGGGTCTGACAGCCTCAGGCCCCGTGTCATTGTCCACCTACTCCGGCAACCTCACACTGGCCAACGACATCGTCACCAGCAACACAGGCACATCGGCCGTCACCCTCAACGCAGGTACTGTGTCCATCGCGCTGGGCAACAATGGGGTGGGCAACACGACCAGTGGCAACGTGGTGCTGGGCGGTGGCACCATCACTACCGGTACGGGTGGACGTGCACGGGTTTACACCGGATCTATTGCAGACAGTACGGGGCTGAGCGCTTTGGTGGGCTCGGGCAGCGGGCGTTTCCGTTATGGCAGCACAGCTCAGACGAGCAACTACACCACGGCTTTGGGCAATTCGGGCATTTATGCGATCTACCGCGAACGGCCCACGGTGACCTGGACCAGCAGCACGGGTCAGACCATTGCCTATGGCGCCACCCCGGTGAGCCCGACAGCCGATGCGGTAGCGGGTTTGGCCAATGGCGACACGATCGACACCACGAGTACATTGCGTTTGGCCAGCAACAACTCGCTGGCAACGCTCAACGTCAATGGTTTCTACAACGTGGGCAGTTACCTCTATAGCCGTACCGAAGGTGCCAAGGCCTTGGGTTACTTGGTCACCAACCCTTCGTTGACCATTGGCCGTGCCACCGTGACCATCACAGCCCTTGATGCGACCAAAACCTATAACGGTCTGGCTTATGCGGGCGGCAACGGCGTGAGTTACAGCGGTTTGCTCAATGGCGATACAACAGGCAATTCGTTCAAGGGCTCATTGATCTATTCAGGGACATCACAGGGGGCGATCAACGCCAACCCTTATGTGATCACACCCGGTGGTTTGTCGTTGTCGGGCAATGCTGCGGTGAACTACACCATTGCTTATGCGAGCGGTACGCTGACAGTGGCCAAGGCACCGCTGACGGTGCGCATCAACAACGATGCCCGCTTTTTTAACGAAACCGATGCGTCGGGTTACAAGTCCGCCAGCTATTCGGGCTTTGTGGGCGGGCAAAGAGAGACCACGACGGGCGTACTGGGCGGCGCCCTGGTCATCAACCGCAGCAGCAGCGGGCCAGATGGCAACTTGGGAGGCGTCAACACCCTCGCAGGCACATACACCGGAGTGCTCACAGGCACGGGCCTGACAGCAGCCAACTACAGCTTCAATTACGTGCCTGGCAACTACACCATCGTGCCAGCCGACCAGTTGTTGGTGCAAGTGACGAATACGGCGTCTACTTACGCGAGCACGCCGGCTTACACCGTGACCTCGGCCAAGTACTTCAGGTCGGTTGGCAATACCTTGATTGACCTGACGAGCCGCGTTGTCCTGACAGGGAATTCGTTTTCGTTGGACGACGGTGCAGGCGGTAACACGGCCTTCAACTTGGGCGCGTCTGTGCCTTCACTCAGCCTGGGTGGCCAGCTCAATGTGGGGGCCTACCAATTGGGCGCATCCAGCATCGTCACCAACGCCAACTACAGCAACACCATGACGCTCACGGGCGCTTTGCAGGTCAACCCAAAGCCAGTGACGGCTGCGGTGAATAGCAGCGTGAGCAAGACCTATGACGGCACGCCGGCCATGAGCGGCTTGACGCTCAGCGTGACGGGTGCCGCCACCGGTGACGGCGTGAGCGCAAGCGGCTCGGGTGCTTATGCATCCAAGAACGCAGGCAACCCGGTGGCCTACACCGTCTCCAACATCGCCTTGGCCGGCGCTGATGCGCGCAACTATGTGTTGACCGACAGCGTCTCCAACCTGGCCAGCAATACCCTGAGCGGCAGCAACGGTGTCATCACCGCGGTGCCGCTGACCATCACCGCCAACAACGACAGCAAGACTTACGATGCGTTGGCCTACAGCGGCGGCGCAGGGGTGACCGGTTCGGGCTTTGTGAACAATGAAGAGCTGAGCGATTTGGGTGGCACCTTGGCCTATGGCGGCACCTCGCAGGGTGCGACCGCTGCGGGCTCGAACTACACCATCATCCCTTCGGGCTACACCAGCACCAACTACACCTTGGCGTATGCCAACGGCACGCTGGTCATCAGCCCTGCTGGTTTGACTGCGATTGTTGGCAACCTGCAAGGCACAGTGAGTAAGGGTTATGACGGCACGGACGTGGCGACCTTAAACGCAGGCAATTACTTGCTCACTGGCTGGGCCACCCTTGCCGAAGGTGCCGCGATCACCAAAACCACTGGCACCTACAACAATGCCGACGCTGGCAGTGGCAAAACGGTGACGGTTTCACTGGTCGATGCGGACTACACCGCTACAGGCGGCACCAACCTGGCCAACTACACCCTGCCCACCAGCATCAGCGGCGCAGTGGGCAGCATCAGCAAAGCGGCGTTGACGGCCACCGGCAACAGCGCGCAGGTGACCTACAACGGTGCCAACCAATCGGTGAGCGGTTATGCACTGTCAGGCCTGCAGGGCACAGACACCATGGCCAGCCTGAGCAGCATCTCAGCGTCAGGTGCTAGCGCGCAAAACGCGGGCAGTTACACCAACACCGTGACCGCAGGCACAGAGACCAACTACACCGTGAGCACCGTCAACGGCAGTCTGGTCATTGCCAGAGCCAACGCCACGGTAACGGCCAACGGCGCAGCGCTGACCTACAACGGCGCCAACCAAACCACCAGCGGCTTCACCGCCACCGGCTTGGTGGGCGGCGAGGCGGCCAGCGTGCTGACCGGCGTGAGCGCCACGCGCACAGAAAAGAACGCAGGCACTTACACAACGGCTGCCAGCGGCACGGACACCAACTACGACTTGACGTTTGTTGATGGTGCGATGGTCATAGGCAAAGCCAGCGCCACGGTAACTGCCAACGGTGCGAACTTGACCTACAACGGCGCCAACCAAACCACCAGTGGTTTTAGCGCTACCGGCTTGGTGGGCGGCGAAGGCGTATCTGTGCTGACAGGCGTTACCGCCTCGCGGACTGAGAAAAACGCAGGCACTTACACAACGGCAGCCAGCGGCACGGACACCAACTACGACTTGACGTTTGTAGACGGCGCCATGGTGATTGGCAAAGCCAATGCCACGGTCACAGCCAATGGTGCAGCGTTGACTTACAACGGCGCCAACCAAACCACCAGCGGCTTCACCGCCACCGGCTTGGTGGGCGGCGAAGCGGCCAGCGTGCTGACCGGCGTGAG
>CAJCCO010000100.1 GCA_903960915.1 uncultured beta proteobacterium | reverse complement strand
GCTATAATTTGCGGCTTGGCCCGGTAGCTCAGTCGGTAGAGCAGAGGATTGAAAATCCTTGTGTCGGTGGTTCGATTCCGCCCCAGGCCACCAAAATAAAAGCCGTAGTTACTCTGTAACTACGGCTTTTTCGTTTCTGCGGCTTGTGAGTTGAGCTGCAAGGCTATTGGCGCTACAGCTAACGCCCACGTGCCATGTGCATCCCCTGCATCCTGGCCCATTACCCATTACCCATTACCCAACGCCGCTCGCAGTGACCGGCGCCTGCACGGCAGTTGAAGCCGTCAGCTACCGCGCGTAGCCAGGCAGGTACCTGAGTTCCCTGAAACCCCCAGAAAAGAGGCCGTCTAGTCAACCAGATAATTTTTAGAAAATTAGAAATATTTCCTCATTTAATAAATGACTAGTTTCTAATGAAGTTAGGTTTTACTAAAAACCAGTTGATTTCAATCTAATCACTAATTTTTCTGGGAATTGATTTTTCGCAAATAGTGCAACGCAGCCTCAAAGTCAACGCGCCAGTCAAGCGACTGGAAGTTCAGCCAGTCATGGCAGAAGCACATTAGGGGGGGGGAAGGGGGGCGTCGCCAAGTGCGGTGACCGGGAGGATGCGGCCTTGGCCGTAGTGACCAAGGCGCTGGATGCGTAAAGCGAGGCGGCTAAATCAAGCGCTGTGCGCTTTGTCAATGCACTCGCTGAGTTTAGCGAAGTACTTCATGGCGGTGGGTGTGGAGGTCACGTATTTGATACGGTTATCTGCTTCATCGGCATTAAGCGCAATCATGCCTTTTTTACGCAAGGTTTTTAGCCTACGGTGGGCGGTGGTGGCCGATATATCGGTCAGCATGGCCATGGCTTCAAGCACGGTAATCTTTTTGCCGACATGCCAAGCAACTGCCAGCATATTCAGCAGACGTTCTTCAACTGCATCCATTTCTGGAAAGCTGGGCAGCTTTCTGATAGCTTGAACCAGGTTCAGAAATTTCAGGTAATTCAGAGATTCGTGGGTGGATTTTTCCATAGGCAACATAATAACCACATTTCAATTAATTTTCTATGGCTGGCATGCTAAACAAAATTTAAATTGGAAAATAGATTTGTGTCAAGTGGTCATTAAATTACGGGATTTCCTCCCTCCCTCCTCTGTGAATAATGAAATGCATGTCAATTTGACAAATGTAATAAATAAATTACATGATTTATATCATGTGTATTAATTGCTTTATTAGTATAAAAAACCAAATTAATAATATTTTTGAGCTTCAGGAGAAGGCCACCAAATCACCCTTTCGACAGAAAGCGCAATGCCCTGCCTCAGGGTATTGCCGTTTCAGGGGCAACCTGAACCAGACAATCGTAAAAAGTGGGAGCACGGCCCAAGTCGGTCAGCTTTTGGCTGGTTAGCTCATTGACATTTTTGCCATCCAGTCCGAATTTGCGCCACCAGACGCCCAAGCCGTTCACCACACCAGGGCGCGCTCTGGGGGAAATGGCTACCTTGCAGCGGTAGCTGCCACGCGCGTTGAATACACGCACCACATCGCCTTGGACGATACCGCGCTGGGCGGCATCGCTGGCGTGCATTTCCACAAGGGGTTCCCCTTCAATATCGCGCAGGCTTTTGACGTTGACAAACGTAGAGTTCAAAAAATGCCGCGCAGGAGGCGAAATCATGGCCAGGGGGTAGCTTGCGCTGGTGTTGAAGGCCTCGTAATTGGGCAGATAGTCGGGCAGCCCATCCTGACCTTGAGCAGCCAGGCGGGCGCTGAAAAATTCGCATTTGCCTGATGGGCTGGGAAAGTTACCCTCTGCAAACGGTGCAGGTGCCAAATTCAAGTGGGCGAAGCCTTGCTCAAGCAACTGGTCAAAGTTGACCTGTTCGCCATAGGCTGCGCGGCACAGTGTGAGGTCATCGTCGGCAAAACAGGGCTCGTCAAAGCCCAGGCGCTGCGCCAGCTCCCGAAAAATCTGGGTGTTGGTTTTGGCCTCGCCCAAGGGCTCAATGGCGGGGCGGTTCAGCACCACGTCGGTGTGCCCGTAGCTGGCGTGCACGTCCCAGTGTTCCAGCTGGGTCGTGGCGGGCAACAGGTAGTCGGCGTAATCGGCGGTGTCGGTTTGAAAATGCTCCAGCACCACGGTGAATAAATCTTCCCGGGCAAACCCCTGCACGACTTTGCCCGACTCGGGCGCAACCGCGACCGGGTTGCTGTTGTAAACCACCAAAGCCTCCACAGCCGGGCCAAACGACGGGCTGGCCTGGCGTAACAAGTCGTCGCCAATGGTGCTCATGTTGATGAGGCGAGGTGCGGGATTGCGCCGCAGCTCGGGCTGTTGCAGGGCAACCCGGTCCACCGGAAAATCCCCCGAGCTCGACAAGAGCATGCCACCGGCGGGGTAGCGCCAGGCGCCGGTCAAGGCGGGCAGACTGGCAATCAGACGCACCGCATTGCCGCCGCCGTGCACACGCTGCATGCCGTAGTTCAAGCGGATGGCGGCGGGCTGACGGTCCAACATGCATTGGCCATAGTCGCGTGCCAGACTGCGAATTTGTTCTACCGCAATACCGCACACCTGGGCCGCGCGCTCGGCAGGCCATTGCAGGGCGCGTTCGCGCATCTGCGCCCAGCCCAGGGTGTAGCGCGCCAGGTAGTCGTGATCCAGCCAGTCGTTGCTGATCAGCTCGTGCATCAGGGCCAGCGCCAGCGCTGCATCGGTGCCGGGCAAGAGGGCAATGTGTTCGTGGCATTTTTCAGCTGTTTCACTGCGTCGGGGGTCAATGCAAACCAAGCGCGCCCCGGCCCGTTTGGCGATTTGTACATAGCGCCAAAAGTGCAGGTTGCTGGCAATTGAGTTGCTGCCCCAGATCAGAATTAGTTTGGATTGGGCAAAAAATTCAACGCGCATGCCCACGCGGTTGCCCAGGGTTTGCGTCAGCGCTTCTGCTCCGGCCGAGGCGCAAATGGTGCGGTCTAGGGCGGCGGCGCCCAGGCGGTTGAAAAAGCGCGCGGCCATGCTTTCCCCCTGCACCAGTCCCATGGTGCCGGCGTAGCTGTAAGGCAGGATGGCCTGTGCCCCGTCGGGTGCGCGTTGGGCAATGGTTTGCAGACGCTGGGCAATATCGCTGAGCGCCTGGTCCCAGCTCACACGCTCAAATTGCCCGGAGCCTTTGGGGCCTATGCGTTTGAGGGGGTGCAGCAAGCGTTCGGGGTGGTAGGTGCGCTCGGTATAGCGCGACACCTTGGTGCACAACACCCCGTCGGTGTGGGGGTGCGCTGGGTTGCCTTGCACCTTGATGGCAATGCCGTTGACCACCGTGGTCAGCATGGCGCAGGTGTCGGGGCAGTCGTGGGGACAGGCGCCACGTACCTGAATATCAGAAGAGGCGTGGGTTGCTGGTGCGGGTGTGTTCATGAGTGACAGTGCAAATAAGCCAAATAAAGCTAGACTAAGCCAACAGGAGTAACTATGAAGCTGATCGATTCCATTGTCACCCAGGCCGCAGATATTGCCCGACTTCGTCGTGAGATACACGCCCACCCCGAGCTCTGCTTTCAGGAAGTGCGTACCGCCGACCTGGTCGCCAGCAAGTTGACCGAATGGGGCATCGAGATTCATCGTGGGCTAGGCACCACGGGCGTGGTGGGCATCGTCAAGAACGGGACATCCAAGCGCGCCATTGGTTTGCGTGCCGACATGGACGCGCTGCCGATGCAGGAGTTCAACACCTTCAGCCACACCAGCCAGTATCCGGGCAAGATGCACGCTTGCGGGCACGACGGCCACACCGCCATGCTGCTGGCCGCCGCCCAGCATTTGGCCACGCAGCGCAACTTTGATGGCACGGTTTACCTGATCTTTCAGCCCGCTGAGGAAGGCGGCGGCGGCGCCCGCGAGATGATCAAAGAAGGCCTGTTTGAAAAATTTCCAATGGATGCTGTTTACGGCATGCACAACTGGCCCGGCATGGACGTTGGAAAATTCGCCGTCAGCCCTGGGCCGGTCATGGCCTCCAGTAACGAATTCAAGATCAAAATTCATGGCAAAGGAGGGCACGCGGCCTTGCCGCACAACGGCCTGGACCCGGTGCCGGTGGCCTGTCAGCTGGTACAGGGTTTTCAAACCATCATCAGCCGCAATAAAAAACCCATCGATGCGGGTGTGATTTCAGTCACTATGATCCATGCTGGCGAAGCCACCAATGTCATCCCCGACAGCTGCGAACTACAAGGCACCGTGCGTACTTTTTCCCTTGAGGTGCTCGACATGATCGAGCAGCGCATGCGGGAGATGACAGAGCACACCTGCGCCGCCTTTGGCGTGCGCTGTGAGTTCGAGTTTGTGCGCAACTACCCCCCCACCATCAACAGTGCGCCCGAGGCCGCGTTTGCGCGTCAGGTCATGGTGGACATGGTGGGCGAGGCCAATGTGCTGCTTCAAGAACCCACCATGGGGGCAGAAGACTTCTCCTTCATGCTGATGGCCAAACCCGGTTGTTACTGTTTCATTGCCAATGGCAGCGGTGCGCACCGCGAGATGGGGCATGGCGGCGGCCCGTGCATGCTGCACAACCCCAGCTATGACTTCAATGATGATCTTATTCCGCTGGGCGCGAGCTACTGGGTACGTTTGGTCGAGGCCTCCCTCAAGCCTTAAGTTGCGGCCGGGCGCCGGCCTGCATTAAGCGGGCTGGGCGTGCGCAAAGCGCAGGCTGGCCATGACCAGCAGGCCATCAAAAATCAGGTTGTCCACCAGCTCGAAAGGCACCGACATGCTCGGGGCCATCTTCCATCCCGCACCGCCGGTCATGATGCAGCGGGGCTCTGCGCCGCAATGCGCGCGTACATGCTGCACCATGCGTTCAACGGCACCGGCAATGGCGTAGGTGCCGCCGCTGGTCAGAGCGTCGCTGGTGTTGGTTGGAAACTCACGCACATCCCCCGTCGGCACATGCAGGCCCGCCGTGCCCGCCTCTAGCGCTTTGAGCATGATGCCGTGACCCGGCAAAATTAATCCGCCCAAAAATTTACCATGGGCATCAATTGCCTCCACCGTCACGGCGGTGCCCACCATCACCACCACCAGCGGCCGCTCGGGCCCTTGAGCCACAGAACGGTGCCAGGCACCAATCATGGCCACCCACCGGTCAGAGCCCAGGCGGGACGGAAAATCGTAGCCATTGGTCAGACCGGCCTCCTGGGCGCTGGAAAACACCCATTGGGGTGTCACGTCCCAGATTTCCATTTGTTCTTGCACCAGGTACTTGACGGCGTCGCCCGCCACGATGCAGCCCAGCATGTGCTGCGGTGCTGGCAATTCGGCCCAGGCCCCATCGGCGAGCTTGCCAATGTTCTCCAGAAACTCGGCCCCCTGCGCCAAAAGGGGTGCGTCCACTTGGGCTGATGCATACAGTGCCCACTTCAGGCGTGTGTTGCCTACGTCAATTGCCAGAAAAGTCATGGCGTGATTATCAACACACCTGGCAAACCCTGCGTGCAGGGTTTGTACTGCCCCTTATTGACACGCACCGAGCCCTCAAATTTGGGGGCTGTCTGGGCTTAGCCCTGACGCCAGGGCAAGCCATGAAAGCGCCAGCCCCCCTTGTAGCCCCGGTGGGCGTGCATATCGGGGTCGCCTTCAAAGCCTTCCAGAATGTTGTAAGCCTCCAAGCCCAGCTCGGTGGCACGTTTGGCGGCAGCAATGGAGCGCACGCCGCTGCGACACAACAGCACCACTTTTTTGCCCGCAGGGACGGCGGCTTGCAGGCCAGCATCAAACTGGGCATTCATGGCCATGCCGGGCCACTGCTTCCAGGCCAGGTTAATGGCATCGGGCACAAAGCCCACCCATTCGCGTTCGGCGTCGGTGCGTACATCCACCAGCACTGCTTCGCCGGACTGCCACCACTGGCAAGCCAGTGCGGGAGACACATCGCCGGCGTAGCCCAGCGCTGTGCGCAGTGTCAACTGCTGACCCGAGCCCGCATCGTGGCGCAGGCCGGAGTTGAGGTTGGCCGGAACCGCCTCATCAATACGCTTGGGTTTGGGCAAATTGAGTGCGGCCATGATGGCCGTGAACTCGGCCAGCGATTTGCCCGCTACCCGCGCATTGCTGGTTTTCTCGGTGCCGATGGTGGAGTGTGTGCGCCCCTGGTAGTCGTGGCCAGGCCACACGGTGGTGGCATCGGGCAGGGCAAACAGCACTTCGGTCACGCTGTGAAATAGCGCCTCGGCGCTGCCAGACTGAAAATCGGTGCGGCCACAGCCGTTGATCAGCAGGGTGTCACCGCTGAACACATGGTCGCGCCAAACAAAGCTCATACCGCCCGCCGTGTGCCCCGGCGTGTGCAGGGCCAGCAGGGTTTCCTGGCCAAAAGGCAAGGTGTCACCGTGTTTGAGCTGCACGGCGGCAGTGAGAATGCCGCAGCCCTCGGGCGCTGCGGTTCTGGCCCCCGCCAGCTCGGCCAGTTGACCTGCGCTGGTGATGTGGTCGGCATGCGCATGCGTTTCTACCGTCCACAGCAGTTTGAGCCCATATTGGCGCAGCACGCCCAGGTCCCGCTCAATTTGCTCGTCTACTGGATCAATGATCAGTGCTTCACGCGTGGTCTCGTCAAATAGAACGTAGGTGTAGGTGCTGGAGCTGGTGTCAAAAAGCTGGATGGGTGTCATGGTTTGAGCCCTGGGAGTTGGCGATGAAATCGTTGATGTGAAGTGCAAACCGTAAGGATATGCCAGATTGAATCCACGGGGATTGATTCTGGACAGCCGAAAGCGGGAACTTGCCCCGGGGTCGCTTAGCTTGGATTTTTTTTCAATCGATCGTGAAAAAAATGCAGGGACTTCTCGTGGTTTGTACTAGGTGGCGCCACCCAGGGTGCGACACATAATTATTGTCGAATTCGCCCATTCTGTGGCCCCGGTCAGAAACTGAAACTACAACACTTGGAGACTCAATTGACTGAAAGCAAACCCCCCCGTCGTCGCGGCCTGCTCAAAGGCTTAGCCATTGCAACGGGCGCCATGTCCGCCCCCATGATCGCCAAGGCCCAGACTGGCCCTATCTCCATGAGATGGCAAAGTACCTGGCCGGCCAAGGATATTTTTCATGAGTACGCGCTGGATTACGCCAAAAAAGTCAACGACATGACCGGTGGCGACCTGAAGATTGAAGTGCTGCCCGCTGGTGCCGTGGTGCCCGCGTTTGGTTTGCTCGAAGCGGTCTCCAAAGGCACGCTCGACGGTGGTCACGGTGTGCTGGGCTACCACTACGGTAAGCAAAACGCCCTGGCCTTGTGGAACTCTGGCCCCGCCTTCGGTATGGACGCCAACATGGTCCTGGCCTGGCATAAATACGGTGGCGGCGCAGACCTGTTGGCCAAACTGTACGCATCCATCGGCGGCAACGTGCAGTCTTTCCTGTACGGCCCTATGGCGACCCAGCCCCTGGGCTGGTTCAAGAAGCCCATCACCAAATCAAGTGACTTCAAGGGTTTGAAGTTCCGCACCAACGGACTGGCGATCGACCTGTTTACCGCCATGGGCGCAGCCGTGAACGCCCTGCCGGGTGGCGAGATTGTGCCCGCCATGGACCGTGGTTTGCTGGATGGCGCCGAGTTCAATAACGCAAGCTCTGACCGCATACTTGGTTTTCCTGATGTCTCCAAAGTCTGCATGCTGCAAAGCTACCACCAGAGTGCCGAGACTTTCGAGATCATGTTCAACAAGACCAAGTACGACGCCCTGCCGGCCAAAATGAAAGCCATCATCGCCGGTGCAACCGAGGCCGCCTCGGCGGATATGTCCTGGAAGGCGATTGATCGCTACTCCAAAGACTACATTGAGTTGCAGACCAAAGACAAGGTCAAGTTCTACAAGACCCCTGACGCCATTCTGCAAGAACAGCTCAAATTGTGGGACGCTATTTTGGAGAAGAAATCGGCTGAAAATCCCTTGTTCAAGGAAATCGTGGCTTCGCAAAAAGCGTTTGCCGAGCGCGCCGTGAAATGGGACCAGGACACCTATGTCAGCCGTCGTATGGCGGTCGGTCACTTCTTTGGTGGCAAAAAAGCGGCGCCCAAAAAAGCCTGATCTAGCCCAAGCCCTGCTTATCAGCCATCCGAGCAACACCCGGATGGCTGATTTTTTATGTAAGAGCCTCCATGCAAAAAATCCTACTCACCATCGACAAAATCAGTACCCTAGCCGGTCAGTTTTTTGCGTGGTTGATCGTGGCCCTCACCTTCATGATTTCGTGGGAAGTATTTTCCCGCTATGTGCTGGACAACCCCCACCCCTGGGCCTTTGACGTCATGAGCATGATGTACGGCACCGTCTTTATGATGGCCGGCGCCTACACTTTGTCTAAAAATGGTCATGTGCGGGGTGACGTGCTGTATGGCTTTTTCCCGCCGCGCTTGCAAGCGGGGCTGGACTTGGCGCTCTACATCCTGTTTTTCATTCCTGGTGTTTTTGCCCTGGCCTGGGCTGGCTATGGCTTTGCCGCCGAGTCTTGGGCCATCAATGAGCACTCCAACATCACGGCCGACGGGCCGCCGGTGTACCCCTTCAAGACCATCATCCCCATCGCGGGCGCCATCTTGCTGGCGCAGGGTCTGGTGGAAATCGTGCGCTGTATGGTTTGCCTGAAACAAGGCGCCTGGCCGTCGCGTGGCGAAGACGTTGAAGAAGTTGACGTTGAAAAACTCAAAGAAATGGTGAACGTGAAAGACGAAGACATTGCCAAGCTCGATGCCCTGGTTGTCGCGCCCCAGGAGAATAAGAAATGAGAAAAGAAGTCTGGTTTGGCCTGTCCATCATGGCCGCGGTCGTGTTGGCCGCTTTTGTATTGTTGCCCCCACTGGCCCAGATGACCAATGGCCACTTGGGACTCATGATGCTAGCCCTCGTGGTGGTGGCCATCATGTTGGGTTTCCCCACCGCTTTTACGCTGATGGGCATGGGCATGGTGTTTGCCTGGATTGCTTACCGAAGTTCAAACCCCGCATTGGCGGTGGATCAGACGCTGGACCTGATGGTGCAGCGAACCTACTCGGTTATGTCCAATGATGTGCTGATTTCCATCCCGCTGTTCGTCTTCATGGGCTACCTCATTGAACGCGCCAACTTGATCGAAAAGCTGTTCAAAAGCATGCACCTAGCCACCGCCCGGGTGCCGGGTTCGCTGGCCGTGGCCACCATCATCACCTGTGCAATTTTTGCCACCGCCACCGGTATCGTCGGTGCGGTGGTCACCCTGATGGGCTTGCTGGCCCTGCCGGCCATGCTGCGTGCGGGCTACAGCGTTCAGCTGTCGGCAGGTGCCATCACGGCGGGTGGTTGTCTGGGCATTTTGATCCCGCCCTCGGTCATGCTGATCGTCTACGGCGCCACCGCAGGCGTGTCGGTGGTCAAGCTTTACGCCGGTGCATTTTTCCCCGGCATCATGCTAGCAAGCTTGTACGTCTTGTATGTGGTGGTGCTGGCCAAGTGGAAACCGCATCTGGCGCCGCCCATGTCGGCTGAAGACCGGCACGTCCCCTTGCCCGCTTTTGCGCAAGTTGTCTCCACCAGCGTCAGCAACAAAGTTTTGCCTGGCCTGGTGGGCGCCATCAAAGGCAAACGCAATGCCGCTGTGCCCATGCGTGATCTGCTCAATCATTTGGTGATTGCGCTGCTGCCCGCCTTGGCAGTGGCGGCCATCATGGGGGCCATTTACCTGAAGGTAACAGCACCCTTGCCCCCTGTAGAGGCAGAAGGCGTCGTCGCCATGGGTGGCAATACGGTTGAGTCCGCAGAAGAAACGGTGGCTGGCGTTGGCGACTTGGCCGAGCCGAAAGAAGAGGGTGGTTTGCAACCGCCGCCGGAAGAGGACGCGACTAAAGACAAAGCAGCCAAAACTGCCAAAACTGTCCCTGGCGCCAAGAGCGAGCCTGCGGACACCAAGCCTGCAGACGCCAAACCTGCAGTTGCCAAATCTGCGGATGCGCCTGCCGAACCTGCTGTTGCTGCTGCGGCGGCAAGTGCTCCTGTTGTCGCAGCCGCTGTGGCGGTAGATCCGGCCGCAGCCCAAGCACGGCAAGCGGCACCTACCAGTTTCTGGGTCGGGCTGACCAGTTGTGCGGTGGCCTTGGCACTGTTTTATGCCTACTTCAGCTTTGCCCGGCTGGAGATTTTCAAAATGCTGCTGGGTTCTTTTTTTCCGCTGGCGGTGATGATTCTGGCGGTGCTGGGAACCATTGTTTTTGGCCTGGCCACCCCCACCGAGGCCGCCGCCATGGGCTCCATGGGCGGCTTGCTGCTTGCCGCAGCCTACCGGCGTCTCAACATGCAGGTGCTGCGCGAGTCGGTGTACCTCACCGCCAAAACCAGTGCCATGGTTTGTTGGCTGTTTGTCGGCTCCAGCATCTTCTCAGCGGCTTTTGCCTTGCTGGGTGGGCAGGATCTGATCAACCAGTGGGTGCTGGGCATGGACCTCACGCCGGTGCAGTTCATGATTTTGGCGCAAGTGGTTATTTTCCTGCTGGGCTGGCCCTTAGAGTGGACAGAGATCATCGTGATCTTTATGCCCATCTTTATTCCGCTGTTGCCGCATTTTGGAATCGACCCCTTGTTTTTCGGCCTGCTGGTCGCGCTGAATCTGCAAACGGCTTTTCTGAGCCCGCCTGTGGCCATGGCCGCCTTCTACCTCAAGGGCGTGAGCCCGCCGCATGTCACGCTCAACCAGATCTTTGCGGGTATGTTGCCGTTCATGGCGATCCAGGTTTTTGCTATTTTCCTGCTCTACACGTTCCCGGCCATTGGCTTGTGGTTGCCTGAGTTGCTCTACAAATAAGACGACATTCAAAGCCGGATGACCAAGAAGGGCGCGCAAGCGCCCTTCTTGTTTGGAGAAAAAAACGGTAAGATTGACGTTTACGTAAACGTCAAGCAAAACATGCCCAGGGAAACCCTGGGCTGCGATCCTAGGGGTCGCTGTTGCCTTCCTGTTTGCAGATAACAGCGTATTACCCGGAGACGCCCCATGACCGACTTGTCCACCGATTACCAAGCCCTGGCCAATTACCGCCCCACGCACAAAGTGCGCTTTGTCACGGCGGCCAGTCTGTTTGACGGCCACGACGCCGCCATCAACATCATGCGCCGCATCTTGCAGGGCATGGGCGCCGAGGTCATTCACCTGGGACACAACCGCAGCGTGGAAGAGGTGGTGACGGCCGCCTTGCAGGAAGATGCGCAAGGCATTGCCATCAGCTCGTACCAAGGCGGCCACGTCGAGTATTTCAAGTACATGGTGGACCTGCTCAAGGCCCGGGGTGGCGCGCACATTCAGGTGTTTGGCGGGGGCGGTGGCGTGATTGTGCCGCCTGAAATACGCGAACTGCATGCCTATGGCGTGGCGCATATTTTCAGCCCGGAAGACGGCCAGCGCATGGGCTTGGCCGGCATGATTGGCGAGATGGTGATGCGCTGCGACCAAGACCTTGCCAGCTACGCGCCCACCCACATGGCCGCCATCCAGGGCCATACCGATGCAAGCTGGCGCGCACTGGCGCAGTTGATCACCGCGCTGGAAAATGAAAAAGCGCAAGGCGTGGCCAAAGCCGCCCCCGCCGCCCCGCTGGCCGCGCTGGTGCAAGACATTCGCAGCGCGGCTGCTGCCATAAAAACACCAGTGCTGGGTATCACCGGCACGGGCGGCGCCGGCAAGTCGTCTCTCACCGATGAGCTGATTCGTCGCTTCCGGCTCGACCAAGATGACAACCTGCGAGTGGCCGTCATCAGCATTGACCCCAGCCGCCGTAAGAGCGGTGGCGCTTTGCTGGGCGACCGCATCCGCATGAACGCCATTTCGCCCTGGAGCCAAGGCCAACGCGTCTTTATGCGCAGCTTGGCCACGCGCGACTTTGGCAGCGAGATCAGCGCCGCCTTGCCCGACGTGATTGCTGCCTGCAAAGTCGCGGGCTTCGATTTGATCGTGGTTGAGACCTCCGGTATTGGCCAGGGCGATGCGGCCATCGTGCCGCTTGTGAATGTGCCCATGTATGTGATGACGCCCGAGTTTGGCGCAGCCAGCCAGCTGGAAAAAATCGACATGCTGGACTTTGCCGAGTTCATCGCCATCAACAAGTTTGACCGCAAGGGCTCGCTCGACGCCTTGCGCGATGTCGCCAAACAAGTGCAGCGCAACAAGGAAGCCTGGACCACCCCCACCGAGCAAATGCCCGTGTTTGGCACCATGGCCGCGCGCTTCAACGACGATGGTGTGACCGCCCTGTACCAGGCGCTCAAAGGGCGGCTTGCTGAACTGGGCCTGAGCTTCAAGCCCTCGCGTTTGCCTTTGGTCACCGTGCGACACAGCACCAACCAGACCCCGGTGGTGCCGGCCGCTCGTACCCGTTACCTGGCCGAAATCAGTGACACCGTGCGCGGCTACAAAAAACGCGCACGCCAGCAGGCTACGCTGGCGCGTGAAATTCAGCAGCTGCGCGCGACCGGCCGCATGCTGCAAGAGGCTGACGCCAGCAAGATCAACGCCGTCAACGCGGTGCTGGACCTGGCCGTTCAGCGCGACTCGCACCTGGGCGGTGCTGAGAAAAAGCTGCTGGCCCAATGGCCCGCCATGCAGGCCGCCTATGCTGGCGAAGAGTACGTGGTGAAAATTCGCGACAAAGAAATTCGCACCGCGCTCACCACCAAATCCCTGAGCGGCACCACCATTCGCAAGGTGGCGCTGCCCACCTACGAAGACCACGGCGAAGTGCTCAAGTGGCTGCTGCTCGACAACGTGCCCGGCAGCTACCCCTACACCGCCGGCACCTTCGCCTTCAAGCGTGAAGGCGAAGACCCTACGCGCATGTTCGCTGGCGAGGGTGATGCCTTTCGCACCAATACGCGCTTCAAATTGCTCAGCTCGGGCATGGCGGCCAAGCGCTTGTCCACCGCGTTCGATTCGGTCACGCTCTACGGCAACGACCCCGATCCGCGTCCCGACATTTACGGCAAGGTTGGCAACTCGGGCGTGAGCATTGCCACCCTGGACGACATGAAAGTGCTCTACAGCGGCTTTGACTTGTGCAGCCCGTCCACCAGCGTGTCCATGACCATCAACGGCCCGGCGCCCAGTATCTTGGCCATGTTCATGAACACGGCGATTGACCAGAACATTGACAAGTTCAAGTTGGATAACGGCCGCGACCCCACCGACACCGAACTGGAAAAGATCCGCGAGTGGGTGCAAGAAAACGTGCGCGGCACGGTGCAGGCCGACATCCTGAAAGAAGACCAGGGCCAAAACACCTGCATCTTCTCCACCGAGTTTTCACTCAAGGTGATGGGCGATATTGCCGAGTACTTTGTGCACAACCGGGTGCGCAACTTCTACTCCGTGTCCATCAGTGGCTACCACATTGCCGAGGCTGGGGCTAACCCCATCAGCCAACTCGCCTTCACGCTCAGCAACGGCTTCACGTTTGTAGAAGCCTACCTGGCGCGCGGCATGCACATTGATGACTTTGCGCCCAATCTGAGCTTCTTCTTCAGCAACGGCATGGACCCCGAATACACCGTGATGGGCCGCGTGGCGCGCCGCATCTGGGCGGTGGCTATGAAAGAGAAGTACGGCGCCAATGAGCGCAGTCAGAAGTTGAAATACCACATTCAAACCAGCGGGCGCAGCCTGCACGCGCAGGAGATTCAGTTCAACGACATCCGCACCACGCTGCAAGCGCTGATTGCCATTTACGACAACTGCAACAGCCTGCACACCAACGCGTTTGACGAAGCCATCACCACGCCCACTGAAGAATCGGTGCGCCGCGCCATGGCCATTCAGCTCATCATCAACCGTGAATGGGGCTTGGCCAAAAACGAGAATCCGTCACAAGGCGCCTTCATCATTGAAGAGTTGACCGAGTTGCTGGAAGAGGCCGTGCTGTTGGAGTTTGAGCGCATTGCCGAGCGCGGCGGTGTGCTCGGCGCCATGGAAACCGGCTACCAGCGCGGCCGCATCCAAGACGAGTCCATGCACTACGAGATGCTCAAGCACACCGGCGAGTTGCCCATCATCGGCGTCAACACCTTCCGCAACCCGCATGGCGATGCGGTGCTGGACAAGCTGGAGCTGGCGCGTTCTACCGACGAAGAAAAGCAAAACCAACTCAAGCGCCTGGCCGATTTCCATGCCCTGCACGCCAGCGAAGCCCCGGCCATGCTCAAGCGCCTGCAGCAGGCGGTCATTGAGAACGGCAACGTGTTTGAGGTGCTGATGGACGCTGTGCGCGTCTGCTCACTCGGCCAAATCACCACTGCCCTGTTTGAGGTGGGTGGCCAATACCGGCGCAATATGTAAGGCTGTAAGGCCCCCAGCCTGCAGACGTAACTGCAGACGTAAAAAAGGGCGGTGTAACCGCCCTTTTTTTTGCACCAAAGGTGCGTAGACCGGAATTAACCGCCCTTTTTGCAGCGCTTGCCGGGGTTTTTCTTGTTGTTGGTGGACACGCCACGCTCCAGGCTGCGCTTTTGGCCGCGGGGGGCTGTGAAACACACGCCAGCAGGGGCCACAGGGCGGGGGGTAGCGCGACGCTCGGCTTCGGTACGGAACTGTTGGGCCATGAGAAAACTCCAGATAAATTAAATAAACGCCAGATTATCTCAGTACTTGGGGGCTTGGTGCTGACCGGGCCTACAGAATTCGCACCCGCACGCTTTTGCCCTTGACCTTGCCGGCATTGAGTTTTTGCATGGCTTGCTGGGCAATGTCGCGCTGCACGGCCACAAAGGTGGTGAATTCGGTCACGTTGATCTTGCCGATTTGCTCCCGCGCGTAGCCGGCATCCGCCGTCAATGCGCCCAACACGTCGCCAGGGCGAATTTTTTCTTTTCGTCCGCCCAGAATCTGCAAAGTCACCATTGGCGGCTGCAGGGGGCCGTGGCCGGTGGGGGTCAGCTCTTCGAGCGGGTGCCAGACCGAGGCACGGTGCTGGTACTGTTCAATCTTGCCGACCGCACCCATCTCATACAGGGCCGCCAGGCTCAGCGCCAGGCCTGATTCGCCGGCGCGCCCGGTGCGCCCGATGCGGTGCACATGCACCTCGGGGTCGGGCGTGATGTCCACGTTGATCACCGCCTCCAGTTGCGTGATGTCCAGCCCGCGCGAGGCCACATCGGTGGCCACCAACACCGAGCAACTGCGGTTGGAGAACTGGGCCAGCACCTGATCGCGCTCGCGCTGCTCCAGCTCGCCGTACAGTGCCAGCGCGCTAAAGCCCTGTTCTTGCAAGGAGGTCACCAGCTCTTTGCATTGCTGCTTGGTGTTGCAAAACGCCAGCGTGCTGATGGGGCGAAAGTGGTTCAGCAACTGGGCCACCACGGCAAAGCGGGTAGGGCGGGTGACCTCGTAAAAACGCTCTTCAATCAGGTTCTCCGCCGGTTTGGCGTTGACCTTGATTTGCAGCGGATCGCGCATGAACTGCTGGGCCAGTTTCTCAATGCCTTCGGGGTAGGTGGCAGAAAACAGCAAGGTCTGGCGCTCTTTGGGGCACTGCTTGGTGACGGTGACGATGTCTTCCATAAAGCCCATGTCCAGCATGCGGTCGGCCTCGTCAAGCACCAGGGTGTTGAGTGCTTCCAGCGACAAATAGCCGCGCGCCAGATGGTCCATCACGCGCCCGGGCGTGCCCACCACAATATGGGCGCCGTGCTCGAGCGAAGCACGCTGGCCGCGCAGGGCCACGCCACCGCACAGGGTCACCACCTTGATGTTTTCTTCGGAACGCGCCAAGCGGCGGATCTCGATGGTCACCTGGTCGGCCAGCTCGCGCGTGGGGCACAGCACCAGGGCTTGCACCGCAAAGCGGCGTGGGTTGAGTTTGTCCAGCAGGGCCAGCGCAAAAGCGGCAGTTTTGCCGCTGCCGGTCTGGGCTTGTGCAATCAGGTCTTTGCCCGCCAGCGCAGCCGGTAGGCTCATTTGCTGGATAGGCGTCATGGACAGGTAGCCCAGTTGCGCCAGGTTGGCCAGCACGGCAGGGTTCAGGGTCAGGGCGCTGAAGGGGGCGCTAGCGCTTGTTGCGGCGGGCGCAGTGGGCGCAGCCTTCACGGAGTCATGGGTAGTCATGCCCCGATTATCGGGCGCTGGGGCCGGCTCAGGCGTAATAGGCGGCCACAAAGTCCTCAAACCGGCCTTGCGGCTGGGCTTCCAGCACGCGGTGTTGGGCCAGGGACGCGTCCACGCTGGCCAACAGGCGCGCATGCGTGGCCGCATCCAGCGGCTGTTTCAGCAAGCTTTGGTGATGCTGCTGCGCCTGGTGCATGGCAAATTCAAAGAAGCCGCCGTGTTCGTGGGCGGCGGCCAGCACCCGGGCCGAGGGGGTCGCCTCGGGCTGGTCAATCAATGGGCGCAGTCCGGCCAGGGTGTGGCTGTAGCGCGTGCCGCCGTACGCCGTGTCCAGCATGTCGGCAAATGGTTGCATATCGTCAAACAACTCGTGCGCCAGCGGGCGCAGCGGCTGCTCGCGGTTGTGGGCCAGCAACTGCAGGTCGGGTTGGCGCCCGCGGGTGACCACCCGGTTCTTGTTCTCATTGTTCTCACTGTGCTCGCGGCTGGTGATGGGCGGGCTGTCTCGAAACAGGCACATCAGCAGCAGCACGTCGGCAAAGGTACTTTGCTCGGGTGTGATGCCAATGTCGACAAACGGGTTCAGGTCAAACAGGCGCACTTCGAGGTACTCCACGCCGTAGGTGCGCAGTGCCTTGGCTGGGCGTTCGCCAGCTTGGCCAATGCGCTTGGGACGAATACCGGCGTAAAACTCGTTCTCGATTTGCAGCAAGTTGGCGTTGAGCTGCAGCCAGTGGTCGCCCTCGCGCACGCCCAGCGCTTCGTAAAACGGGTCGGGCGTGCGAATGGCGTCTTCCAGCGCCTGCGTGTACTCCTCCAGCGAGTTGAAGCTGACATGCAAATTCGCCTGCGCCCGGTTCTGGTAGCCCAGGTCGCTCATGCGCAAGCTGGTGGCGTAGGGGCCATACAGTGTGCCGGGCGACATTTCAAGCAGGTCGGTCTTGCGGTCCTGCAAAAAAGACTGGCCGATGGCCGGCGAGGCGCCAAACAGGTAGGGAATCAGCCAGCTAAAGCGCAAAAAGTTGCGAATCAGACCGAAATAACGCGTGCTGACAAAGGCCGAACGCTCGGTGCTGTCGCCGCAACAGGCTTGCAGGGTTTGCCAAAATTCGTCGGGCAATGACCAGTTGTAATGCGCCCCGGCAATGGTTTGCATCTGGCGGCCATAGCGCAGGCCCAAGCCTTCGCGGTATACCTTTTTGAAGCGCGCGGCGTTGGTGTGGCCGTAGTCGGCAATGGCAATGTCCAGGTCCGAGCCCAGCGCACAGGGCATGGAGCCAGCCCACATCACCTCGCCCTGCAACTGGCGCGCCGTGAAGCGGTGAAGGTCTTGCAAAAACTGCAAAGGAAACTGCGCATCTTGCGACGGCGGGGTAATGAACTCCAGCAACGCCTCGGCGTAATCGGTGGTAATCCAGGGATGGGTCAACTTGGAGCCCAGCGCCAGCGGGTGCGCCTGGGTGGAGAGTTGGCCGTTTTGATCAACCCGTAGGCACTCGCGCTCAAATCCACGCGTGATACCGCGCAACACCTCCGCTTGACCGCGACTGGAAAACTGGCTGACCGCATCGCAGCACGTGAACTTCAACATAGCTTCTTCTTAGGATAAACCGGCCCGAAGTATGGCAGTTTTTGGCACGGTCCGCGTGACGGGGCACTTGGAAGGGTCACACAGAGCGTGGACAATGCCGCTATGCCTTATTTGCCTAACTTTATTGCCCCCGCCCGTTTCACCGACCCGCAAGCCGCGTTGGACAAAGCGCGTGAAATTTACGACAGCAGCCTGGCCCATCTGCGTGAAGCCATGCAGCGTTTCGTGGCGGGCCAGACCCTGCCTGGCCATGTGCGCGCCTGCTACCCCTATGTGCGCATTCAAACCGACACGGTGGCGCGCCCGGGCGGCGCCGACAGCGCACACCTGAGCTTTGGCTTTGTGGCCGGCCCTGGTCGCTTTGAGACCACGCTGACCCGTCCCGACCTGTATGCCTCCTACTACCTGGAACAGTTCAGCTTGTTGCTCAAAAATCACCAGGTCGAGCTGGAAATAGGCACCAGCTCATTGCCCATACCCGTGCATTTTTCATTTGCTGAGCACGACCACATTGAGGGCAGCCTGAGCCTGGCGCGCCGCCAGTTGATGCGCGACGTGTTTGACCTGCCCGACCTGGCTGCCATGGACGATGGCATTGCCAACGGCACCTATGAGCCGCGCCGGGGCGAGGCCCAGCCGCTCTCACTCTTCACCGCGCCTCGGGTCGACTATTCGCTGCACCGCCTGCGCCACTACACCGGCACTGCACCTGAGCACTTTCAGAACTTTGTGCTGTTCACCAACTACCAGTTCTACATTGACGAGTTTGTGCGCCTGGGCCACGCCGCCATGCAAGACCCACACAGCGACTACATGGCGTTTGTGGAGCCCGGCAATGTGGTGACACGACGCGTTGGCCTGCCTGCCCAGGCCCAGGACGCGTTGGGTATGTCGCCCCCGCGCTTGCCGCAAATGCCGGGTTACCACCTGATGCGCGCAGACCGCAGTGGCATCACCATGGTCAACATCGGCGTGGGGCCGGCCAATGCCAAAACCATCACCGACCACATTGCCGTGTTGCGCCCGCACGCCTGGATCATGCTGGGCCACTGCGCTGGCTTGCGCAACACCCAGCAGCTGGGCGACTACGTGCTGGCCCACGGCTACGTGCGCGAAGACCATGTGCTGGACGAAGAGCTGCCGCTGTGGGTGCCCATTCCGGCGCTGGCTGAAATACAGGTGGCGCTGGAAGCAGCGGTGTCTGAGGTGACGCAGCTCAAGGGCGCCGAACTCAAAGGCATCATGCGCACCGGCACTGTGGCCTCCACCGACAACCGCAACTGGGAACTGCTGCCCGACAACGGCCCGCAGCGGCGTTTCAGCCAAAGCCGCGCCGTGGCGCTGGACATGGAAAGCGCCACCATCGCTGCCAACGGTTT
>CAJCCO010000099.1 GCA_903960915.1 uncultured beta proteobacterium | reverse complement strand
TGACCGTCTGAGCGCCTTTGACGTCATCATGGGCGAGCCCATTCCCGGCAAAGGCGCGCTGCTCACGCAAATGGCGCTGTTCTGGTTTGACAAGATCGGCCCCAAGGGCCTGAACATCTGCCCCATTCACCTCACCGGTGACGCGCCCGAGAGCGTGGTAACCCCCGCCGAAGTGCCGCAAATCACGGGCCGCTCCATGTTGGTCAAGCGGCTTAAACCGTTGCCCGTAGAAGCGGTGGTGCGCGGTTACCTGGCCGGTAGCGGCTGGAAGGAATACCAGCACAACCAGGCGGTGTGCGGCGTGTCCTTGCCTCCTGGTTTGAAGAACGCCAGCAAGCTGCCCGAGCCCATCTACACCCCGGCCGCCAAGGCGGCGGTGGGTGACCATGACGAGAACATCACCTTTGCGCAAACGGTGGACATGATTGGCCTGGACCTGGCCACCCGCATTCGCGACATCAGTATCCAGATCTACAAAGCCGCCAGCGAGATGGCAGCCGCCAAGGGCATCATCATTGCCGACACCAAGTTCGAATTTGGCCTGGACGCCGATGGCACCCTGACCCTGATGGACGAGGTGCTGACGCCCGACTCCTCGCGCTTCTGGCCCGCCGAGAGCTACCAGGAAGGCACCAACCCCCCCAGCTACGACAAGCAGTTTGTGCGTGACTGGCTGGAACAAGCCCAGGTGGACGGCAAGCCCTGGAGCAAAACCCCACCGGCGCCCCGCGTGCCGCAAGACGTGCTGGCCAAAACAGCGGCCAAGTACCAAGAAGTGCTGGAGCGGCTGACGCACTGAGCGGGCGCTGCGCGATACGTCGCGCTGGAAGCTGGCTCAGCTCAACACCACACTGCTCAACCTTCTCCGGTAAGTGGCCACTACCGGGTCTACGGGGGGAATCTGGCCATCGGCTACTTTGACGACGGGTGGCTCAATCAGGTCCAGGATCGCAATGTAGGTTTTGCGCGCCAGGTCGGTGGACCAGGTTTTGTCGCGCATCAAGATTTCCAGCAACTCGTCCATGGCGTCGGTCCATTGCTGGGCGGCCATGAGGTGTTGGGCTTTGCCAAAGCGGGCGTCAAAGTTGCGCTTGTTCTCGGCAATCTGGGCGTCCAGGGCGGCCAGCGACAGGTCGGCGCGGTCCATGGCAAAGTCGATGGCGTTCATCCAGCGTTGCAGGGCGTCAAAGCGGCGCACCTGCGCGGTTTGGGCAATCACCGGGGCAAAGGCCACCTTGGCCTCGTCCACCTCGCCGATTTGCAGCAAAAATTTGACGTATTCAAATCGCGACCCTTCATCCTCCGGTGCCAGCAGCACGCCTTGCTTCAGGTCTTCGCGCTTTTGGGTGGGGTCGTTGGCGTCGGGGGCATCCGACACTTCCTCGTGGGTGATCTCCGCTTCCAGAAAGTCGGCCTCTGGCAGGTGCTTGTCCAAAAAGGCTTTGATCTGGCCTTCGGGCAGCGCGCCCATGAAGCCGTCCACTGGTTTGCCCTGAAACATCAGCACACAGGTAGGAATGCTGCGAATGCCAAAGGCCTGGCTCAGTTCCTGTTCCTGATCGGAGTCAATCTTGACCAGCTTGAAGCGTCCGGCGTAGTCGGTTTCTATTTTTTCCAGCAACGGGCCAATCACCTTGCAGGGGCCGCACCAGGGCGCCCAAAAGTCGACCAGCACCGGGGTTTGCATGGAGGTGGAAATCACCTCGGCATCAAAGTTGTCAGCAGTTACGTTCATCATGGGTAGAAACTCGGGGTAAGAAAAAAACGCAGGGGGTGGGCTTGCGCGGTTGAAAAAACGGGTTTTCAGCGGGCGCCACTTCCCTCGATAAAATTCAGCATTATGAAAAACATCCAAATTGGCGTCGTCATGGGCTCCAGCTCCGACTGGGACACCATGCAGCACGCAGTCCATATTCTCCAACAGTTCGAGATCACGCACGAGGCGCGGGTGGTCTCGGCGCACCGCATGCCCGACGACATGTTTGCCTACGCCGAGGCGGCAGCGGGCCGCGGCCTGGTGGCCATCATCGCCGGCGCGGGCGGTGCGGCACATTTGCCGGGCATGTTGGCGGCTAAAACCACGGTGCCGGTACTGGGTGTGCCGGTGGCCAGCAAGCACTTGTCGGGGGTAGATTCTTTGCACAGCATTGTGCAAATGCCCAAGGGCGTGCCGGTGGCTACTTTCGCCATTGGCACGGCGGGTGCCGCCAACGCTGCTTTGTTTGCCGTGGCCATGCTGGCCGGCCAACACCCTGAGCTGCGCACCCGGCTGGACGCCTACCGCGCCGCGCAAACCCAAGCCGCACGCGCCATGACGCTGCCGCCCGCACTATGAGTGCCCAAACCATTTTGCCGGGCAGCAGCTCTAAGGGCCAGCCCACCACACTGGGCGTGATGGGGGGTGGCCAATTGGGGCGCATGTTTGTGCAGGCAGCGCAAGCCATGGGTTATTTCACCGTGGTGCTCGACCCCGACGTGATCAGCCCCGCCGGTCTGGTGAGCCACTACCACATCCAAACCGATTACCTTGATGAGCAAGGCCTGGCGCAACTGATGCAGCGCTGTGCCGCCATCACCACCGAGTTTGAAAACGTGCCTGCGCCGGCCCTCGTCACCTTGGGCGCGCACCGGCCCGTGGCGCCCAACGCCGAATCGGTGGGCATTGCCCAGGACCGGGCCAAGGAAAAGGCGCATTTTGTGCGCTGCGGCGTGCCCTGCGCGCCCTACGCCGTGGTCGAGACCGCCGAGCAACTCGATAGCGTGCCTGACGACTTGCTCCCAGGCATTCTCAAAACCACGCGGCTGGGCTACGACGGCAAGGGCCAGGCCCGCGTCACCACCCGCGCCGAACTGGCCACGGCCTGGGCGGCGCTCAAGGGCGTGCCCTGCGTGCTGGAGAAAATGTTGCCGCTGCGTGCCGAATGCTCGGTGATTGTGGCGCGTGGCTGGGACGGCGCTTGCGTCAACCTGCCGGTGCAGCTCAACCTGCACCGCGACGGTATTTTGGCGGTGACCGAAGTGTTTGACGGCAACCTGCCTGCCGAACTGGCCGAGCAAGCCATTGCCGCAACCCGCTCTATCGCGCACGGCCTGCATTACGTGGGCGTGCTGTGCGTGGAGTTTTTTGTGCTGCAAGACGGCTCGCTCATCGTCAACGAAATGGCGCCGCGTCCGCACAACAGTGGTCACTACTCACTCGACGCCTGTGACCTCTCGCAGTTTGATTTGCAGGTGCGCACCCTGACCGGCCTGCCCTTGCTGCAACCGCGCCAGCACAGCCCGGCCATCATGCTCAACCTGCTGGGTGACTTGTGGCAAAACGGCAAGCCTCCCGCCTGGGACCAGTTGCTGGCCTTGCCCGGCGCGCATCTGCATTTGTACGGCAAGCTGCAAGCCAACAAGGGCCGCAAGATGGGGCACCTGACCTTCACCGGCGCCAGCGTAGCCGAGGTGCGCGCCACCGCGCTGCAAGCTGCGGCCTTGCTGGGCATTGAGGCGTTTTGAGGCGTGTTGAGCGTAGGTTGCCAATGATTTTGAACGGGTCCGACCCTCAGGCTATCGCCTTAGCCGTGGCGCATTTGCAGGCTGGGGAGTTGGTGGGCTTGCCCACCGAGACGGTTTATGGTTTGGCCGCCAATGCCGAAGACGAGGCGGCTGTCGCCCAAATTTTCAGCGCCAAAGGCCGCCCGGCCGACCACCCCTTGATCGTGCATGTGCCCAACGCCGACAGCGTGCACCACTTTGCCAGCGAGGTGCCGGCGTTTGCGCAGGCTTTGATGCGGGCCTTCTGGCCCGGCCCCCTGACGCTGATCTTGCCGCGCCGCGAAGGTGTGGCCGCCGCAGCAGCCGGCGGGCAAACCTCGGTGGGGCTGCGCTGCCCCGCCCACCCGGTGGCGCTGGCGCTGCTTCAGGCCTGCCTGGCGGGCAGCCCTCAGGTGCGTGGCCTGGCCGCGCCCAGTGCCAACCAGTTTGGCCGCGTCAGCCCCACGACCGCCGCGCATGTGCAAAGCGAATTTGGCCCCGGGCTGCTGGTTCTGGACGGCGGCGCTTGCGCCGTGGGCATCGAGTCCACCATCATTGACTGCACGCGTGGCGTGCCCGTGTTGCTGCGCCCCGGCGCCATCACCCCGCAACAGGTGCAGGCCGCGTGCGGTCAGCCTGTGCGCCACAAGGACGACCTCGCCGCCAACGCCCCAGCCGCTCCGCGCGCCTCGGGCACGCTGGCCTCGCACTACGCGCCCCGGGCCAGGGTGCGCTTGCTGGAGGCTGCTGCTTTGCAAGCCGCGCTGCAGGTGTTGCCTGCCAACGCTGCCCCGGTTATTGCGCTCTACGCCCGCAGCACCTTGGCCGCCCCGCCCACCGTGCACCAGCAACCCATGCCCGAAGACGCTGCCGCTGCTGCGCAGGAGTTGTTTGCCGTGCTGCGCGACCTGGACGCCCAGGGCGTGCAGGAAATCTGGATCGAAACCCCGCCCGACTCTGCCGCCTGGGACGGTGTGCGTGACCGCTTGCAACGGGCCGCTGCCACGGTGTAAGCTTTGCCCCTGACCTGCCATCGGCAGGCTTAATAAAACAGGGAGTGGTTATGAGCGCAAATCAGCGTATGTCAGGGCGCGTGCCGGGCTAGGTACTGAGCCTTTTGGCAGTGGCTTCAAGCGAAATCAGATCGCGCGAATTTAAGCCCCCACTCATTCACTCAAAAGATGCACCCGCAGTATCAGCACACGCCCAGAACTTTCTCCCATTCTCCAAGGTCCATGTTGAAGTCACTGATGTTGGAAATTGAACGTGATGCGCCCGATTTATTTGAGCTAGTCAGATCAACTGTTTTTCGCTGGGCCTTGGCGCATGGCTTTGCCAAAACAATAGACCACTCACATTTGTATATAGCGACTGGTCAATCGTTAGAAACGCAATCTCTGAAGCACCTCAAAAAGCTATTTGGCATGCTCGATTTTTTTGTATCAACGACACCACGGACGATGCTAAAGACAGTGATCCGCGCCTGCTTCAAATTCATCAAAATTTGAGTGCGTTGCTGCCAGAAGCTTCCCACTGCGAGCTTATTCACAGCAGCGCAGACACCATACCGCGACTTCAAGCCAACGGTATCCATTAACGGTCCAATACACTACATGCCATGCAACCCAACTGGTATGAGCGGCACATCTTGCCCACGGCGATTGACATGGCCTGTGGAATGCCCATGTTCGGGCGAATGCGCGCGCATGTGGTTGCGCGCGCGCAAGGGAGGGTGCTGGAGGTGGGCATCGGTACGGGGCTGAATATGCGCTACTACGACAAGGCCCGCGTGACCCACATTACCGGCCTGGACCCGGCGATGCAGATGCACCCTCTAGCCCAGGAGCGCATTAAAGGCGCAGGCTTGCGGGTGGACCTGATCGGTCTATCGGCAGAGCAAATTCCGCTGCCCGATGCCAGCTTTGACACGGTACTTATTACCTACACGCTGTGCTCCATTCCCGATCCGCACGCGGCCCTGCTGGAGATGCGCCGCGTGTTAGCGCCCACCGGCCGTCTGCTGTATTGCGAGCACGGGCGCGCTCCCGATGCGTCGGTGCGGCGCTGGCAAGAGCGCATGCAACCGCTGTGGGGCAAATTGGCGGGCGGCTGCCATCTGGGGCGCGATATCCCCACCCTGCTGCAGGCTGCGGGCTTTAAACTGCCAGACCTGCAGACCCGCTACATCACCGGCCCACGGCCTTTCACTTTTCACTACTGGGGCGAGGCGCTGCCTACATAGTGGCAAGACAGGTGGCTAGCGTTGGTACACACATCGAAACCCGATGTAAACAGCGTAAAAGTCTGCGGGTTTAAATGCCTGCACGTCGGCCCTCATATTGGGCGCCCCGTACCACCAAGAGCCCCCAACGGTGCGGCGTTCACGCCCCTTGCTGTCAGGACTGTCGGTGGTCCACTCCCAGACATTGGCTCCCATGTCATACAGGCCATTGACGCCTTGTTTTGTAGCGCCTGCGGGCGCGGCGCGCGACCATGGATCGGCATCACTCGTGTTGGCACCTTGCGGGCTGTCGCCCGTAGTCCATGCATAGGTTTGGCCTTTCTGCCAAGGCGCTGAGGGCGACTCGCGCAGCTCGGTAAAACCTGCGGTTTGCCACTCAGCCCCTGTGGGTAAACGGCCGCCTGCCCAACGGCAATAGGCTTGCGCTTCTGCAAAATCCAAATGAACCGCAGGCATATCTGCACTCGTCGTCTCGCCATCTGGCTTTCGCCAAGACCAACCGGGCCGACGCTCCCAACCGGCACGGTATTCAAAGCCACCCCCCTCTTTTTCGGCCCGCGTGGTGGTGTTAGTGGCACGCACATAGCGGTCGAATTGCCCGATGGTGACCTCGGTTCGGTCAATCCCAAAGTTAGGAAGTACCACTATTTCGCCCACTTGGGCCTGCACGGAACCCATGAAAATCATTAGGCTGAAGATGGCGTATTTCATCGTTGTGGTTTCAATAGCACGGATAGGAATTTCAACCGCATGAGGCCAAGTATTGCACGCTGGCATCCCACTGAATTCGCCTGAAACACGCGATTTGCCACTCCACCTGCCAGATTCACCACCAGGGGTTGGCGTTCAGCCGCGTGATGTTCGATGCACTGCGTGCACCGGGCGCACAGCCCTCCTGCAGCGATTCAAAATCACCGGTTGTGACTGTCACCAATTG
>CAJCCO010000098.1 GCA_903960915.1 uncultured beta proteobacterium | reverse complement strand
TAGCTACATAGCCCGCGACGGGCCTGACATCAACGTTGTCCCGTTGGCGCTGTGCATCAAACACCTCGATGGGTTCGGGCTTGCCAAACAAATAGCCCTGAAACAGGAAGCATTCTTTGCTGAGCAGCACCAAACGCTGGGCTGGCGTTTCTACCCCTTCCGCAATCACTTCAATACCCAGGCTGCGCGCCATTTTGATAATGGCAGTGACCAACTTGGCGTCACCGCCCTGACGCAAATCCTGTACAAAAGAACGGTCAATCTTGATCTGATCAAACGGCAGTGTCTTGAGGTACTGCAACGCAGAGAAACCGGTGCCAAAGTCATCGAGCGAGAACTGAATGCCCATGGCCTTGAGTTCGGTCATCGACTCGTAGACCACTTGAATGTTCTCAAACATCATGCTTTCAGTGAGTTCCAGCTTCAACAAACTGGGCGTCACGGCATGGCGACTCAAGGCCGCCTTAACGGTATGGACAAACCGGCTCTGGTGAAACTGCTGGGCACTGACATTGACCGCCAACACCAGCGTTTGACAACCCGGCTGCGTCTGCCAAGTCTTTAGTTGCGCACAGGCGGCATCCAGAACCCAGTCGCCCAGCGCCTCAATCAAATTATTTTCTTCCAGCACCGGGATGAACTCTGCGGGCAAAACCAGACCGCGCTGGGGATGTTGCCAGCGCACCAAGGCCTCGGCCCCAATGGCGTGACCCAGAGAATCAACCTGTATTTGGTAGTGCAAGGCAAACTGCCGGCTGTCAATGGCCAGAACCAGGCTGGCGTCCAGCGCGGCCCGGGCGTTGATGGCCTGCAGCATCTGCGGGTTGAAAACCGTCCAGGTGTTGCGCCCCACACGTTTGGACTGGTACATGGCAATGTCGGCTTGCCGAAAAAGATCCATATTGTGTTCAGTGTCGCCATGGAAAAAGGTCAGCCCCATGCTGGCGCTGCATTGAACGGTTTGTGTGGCGATTTGCAGGGGTACGCGCAGTGCTGCAGAAAGCTGGGCCAGCAGCGTCTCGGCTTGCGCCAGAGCAGCTTCCAGATCACGGCCAAGGTCGGGCAGTAATACAACAAATTCGTCGCCGCCAAAACGCGCCACGGTGTCGTCAGCCCGGGTGCTTTGTTGCAAGCGCTGGGCGACCTGCTGCAACAATAAATCGCCTTTGTCATGCCCAAAGCCATCATTGATTTTTTTGAAGTGGTCAAGGTCCAGAATCAGCAGCGCACCAATCTGGTCTGTAGCCTTGGCCAACTCAATGGCATCGTTTAGCCGGTCGATCATCAGACGCCGGTTGGGCAGTTGCGTCAAAGCATCGAAATAAGCCAGCTGCCAAATTTTGTTTTTTGTCGTTTTTTCTTCGGTGAGGTCATGCGCAATGGCGACAAAATTGGTGATCAGACCCGCATCGTTGCGAATCGCTTTAACGCTCAGACGAACCGGGTAGGTGCTGCCGTCCTTGCACAAGGCTGTTATTTCACCTTTCCACTGTCCGGTAAAGGGGGCATGGGATAACCAGCGTGCATACCAAGGGGTGCGTTGCGCATCGGGCAACAACAGCGTGGAGGGCTTTCCATTGAGTTCATCCAGGCCATAACCCAACGCTTGCGCCAAGTTCTGGTTCAGGCGAACGATGGTGCCCTTAGCGTCGGTGATAAGAATGCCCTCGTCCACCTCGAAAGCTGCGGCGCTTATTTTTAGGGCGGTTTTTTCGGCCTCAAGCAATTGCCTTTTTTTGTCGGCACGGCGATTTTCATGGAACTGATCAAACCCAAACTTGATGCTGAAGATCAGCATGGACTGCATCAGCACAAATGCCATTCCCACAGAACTATCATTGGAGTTAGTGGGCCAAGTCAGGCTCAAGTAGGGCGCAATGAAGAAATATTTGGCAGCCAGCAAGGACAAGACCAGCGCCAAAAAACCGGCGCCCGTACCACCCAACAAAGCTGCCAGTGTGCAAGCGCCAATAAAAGTGATAAAGGGAAACCCAGCATCAACCTGCACCAGGATCCAGCGAATCAGACCGGCCAGAAGGACCAGCGCAATGGCCAGCACGTATGCCAACGGTGTGCCGCGAAATGGTCTAGTCATTGTGCGCAAACGCCCTCAGGAAAGGATTTCACCGGGATAACACCCGCCCTACACCGCTTTGTTGGTCAGCACCAAAGGCTACGGGACGGGACAGGATAAATATTCTTCTTCAACCCTGGCTGCGTGCAATCTAAACGCCAAGCTACCCAGCATCAATACCGTGATAGGGGTATTTAAGTGGGGGCCTCAGCGTTATTCAGATAGCGCACCACGCCCTGGCCTGCTTGGTAGCCACTGGCCAGACCGGCGGTGAGTAAATAACCGCCCGTGGGGGCTTCCCAGTCCAGCATTTCTCCTGCGCAAAAAACCCCAGGCAGTTGCTTGAGCATGAGTTGGGGGTCCACCGCTTCAAACGACACGCCCCCGGCCGTGCTGATCGCTTCGTCCAGCGGCCGGGCGGCGCCCAGGGTCAGAGGCAGCGCCTTGATGGCCTGGGCCAAGGCCACGGGGTCGTTCATCTGCGCTTTGCTCAACTGCTCATGCAACAAAGCGGCTTTGATGCCGTCAATGTGCAGCCGGCTTTTGAGGTGACTGGAGAGCGAACGCGACCCCCGCGGGTGGCTGACTTCCGCCAGCACGCGTTGCGCTGGCATGTCGGGCAGCAAGTCCAGCGCCAGGGTGGCGTGGCCTTGCACGGCGATGGCGTCACGCAAGCGGCTAGAGGCGGCGTAAATCAGGCTGCCCTCCACGCCTGTGGCCGTGGCCACGAACTCGCCTTTGCGTTGAAATATTTCGCCTTGGGCGTTGGTTTCAGGGTTGGTGAAGCTGATAGCCACCGACTTGAAAGGCTGGCCGGCAAAACGGCTGGCGAAGTGCTCGCTCCAGCCGCCCTGCACATCAAAGCCGCAATTAGCAGCCCGCAAAGGTTCCACCGCCACGCCCTGAGACTGTAGCCAGGGAACCCAGGCGCCGTCCGAGCCCAGCCGCGCCCAACTGCCGCCGCCCAGCGCCAGCACCACCGCATCGGCTTTGGCGCGCACCGGGCCTTGCGGGGTAGCAAAACACAGTTCAAGGGGGGTATCGGTGTCCCAACCGGTCCAGCGGTGGCGCATGTGAAATTGCACCCCTGGGCCGCTGGCGGGGTGTCGCAGGCGGTGCAACCAGGCGCGCAGCAAGGGGGCCGCCTTCATGTCGACCGGAAACACGCGCCCGGACGTGCCGACGAAAGTCTCAACCCCCAGCGCCTGCGCCCAGTCACGCACGGCTTGGGCACCTAAGTGATGCAATAACGGGGCTATCTGGGCGCTGCGCTTACCGTAGCGGGTAGCAAACAGGTTGGCAGGCTCCGAGTGGGTCAGGTTCAGACCACCCTTGCCGGCCAGCAAGAATTTACGCCCGACCGAGGCCATGGCGTCATAAAGATGGACTTGCAGTCCAGCACCGGACAACACTTCAGCGGCCATCAGGCCAGCTGGGCCGCCACCAATCACGATCACTTGTTTCATGGAAACTCATTCAAATTCAGCCGGCGCGTCATGCAATGCAATGACGGCGCCTTGAGGGGTTAAAAACGCGGCTTTCACCAGGTCTTGCGGATAGAGGGCCTGCACGGCCGCCTGGTAGTGGCGCAACTGCTGGACCAGAAGCGGTTGGTGCTGCGGCGCTAGCGCAGATTTGTAGTCCAGCACCCACCATTGGCCAGCCTGCTGACCATCGCGGCGCTGCACCAAGCGGTCCAGGCGCAAGGTCTCGCCTTGATAAATCAGCGAGACCTCGTTACCGGCCCAGCCTACCACGTCAGCACGCCAGGCCCAGGCACCCTCCCCTTCCAGGATGCCCTGAGCCCGTTCTGCCGCTTGCTGTCCCTGGCTCAAGCTCAAGCCAAACTCCTGTGCCGCCGCCGCGGTGTTGACGGCCGACACCCGGCCCCACTCCAGCAAGCGGTGCATGGCCAGGCCCAGGCGCGACTCCAGGTCAAGCGCTTCATCCACGGGGACGTCCACCATTTGGGGGTCTTGCTCGAGTGCGGCGTCCAAAGGGATGACGTTGTGCGGCGCGGTAGGCAGCTCTTTGAGCAAGAACGACACTGCGCTGGCGCCAGGTGCTTCGGGCTGAGACGGCACGCAAGCCGCCTCGGGCATCACTTCCACGGGGTCGGCCAAGGCTTGCAGGCGCTGCCACCAACTGCGCTCGGCCGCGCGATACGGCGCAATGCTGGAGATGGCCAGGGTCTGGCGCGCGCGCGTCAAGGCCACGTACAGGGCGTTGAGTTCTTCACGCTGGCGCTCCCGTAGCTCGTTGGCCAATGTGGCTTGGGCACAGGCAGGCGGTTGGCTTTCGCTGACCAAAAAGATAAATTTTGACGGCCACGCGGCCTCACCGGGCCAGTCCACCAGCACGCCCATGGTGTCGGCGTTGCGCTCGGGGGTATCGGTGTCGAGCAGCAGCACCAGCTTGGCCTCTAGGCCCTTGGCGCCGTGGATGGTGAGCAGGCGCACCGCCAGCGGATTGACCGCCGCCGGGGCCAGCACGCCGCCACTTTTAAGCGCCCGCACAAAGGCGTAGGGCGTGGCAAAACGCCCCCCGCCAGTTTGCAGCGAGACGCCAAGCAATGCGCGCAAATTGGCCAACACGGCCTCGCGCTGGGTGGCCGGGGCGGCGCGGGCAAATTGGGCCAGCAGGTCGGCATCGGTGTAAATGGCTTGCAGCGCGTCATGCGGTGGCAAGGTGTCCAGCCAGGTCTTCCAGCGCGTAAGGCAGGCCGCCACGGGTTGGCCTTGCGGGCTTACAAGTTCGGACTGTTGCAGCAGCTCATACCAGGTAGCGGGCGTGGCGCGCTGTGCCAGCGCCAGTTGCACCAAGGCCTCATCGCCTAGCCCGAAGATAGGCGACTTGAGCACACGCGCCAGCGACAGGTCGTGTTGGGGCGACACCAGCACGTCCAACAAGGCCACCACGTCTTGCACCTCGCAGCAATCGATAAGGTCTGTTTTTTCGCCAATCTGGGCCGCAATGTTCAAGTGGCGCAATTCGGTTTGCAAGGGCAGCAGACCCGCACGCTTGCGCGACAAGACCATCACGTCCCGGGGCTCTAGGTGGTCAGCCTGCGGGCCGCTCTGCCGGTCATCGGGTGATCTGGCTTGCAATTGGCTGGCGATCCAGTGCGCCGCCTGCCGCGCCTCCAGGGTGCGCAAGGTTTCTTCAGGTATTTCCCGTGGGCTGGTCAGGCTGTCGCGCCAGCCGGTGGGTACCGCACCGTTGTCTACCGCGCCGTTGTCTAGCGCTTCTTTGGCCGAACGCGGGATGGGTGGTAATTTGCACACGCGGCCGGTGGCCGTGGCGTCGGTGGTGTGGGGCCGAAAGCCCTCATAACCGTCGGCCTGCAGCGCTTCTTGCATGACGGCGTTGACCGTGGCAATGACCAGAGGCGCATTGCGCCGGGTGTGGTCGCAAGAAAGCAGGTCACAGCCTAGGCCTTCGCGAACAAAAGCCTGGGCTGCTTTGAAGACCTGCGGTTCTGCACGGCGAAAGCGGTAAATGCTTTGCTTGGGGTCGCCCACCATGAACACGCTGGGCGCCTGGCCACCCGCGCCGGCGTAGCTGCTGAGCCAGGCGCGCAGTGCTTGCCATTGCAGCGGGTTGGTGTCCTGAAACTCGTCAATCAGCAAGTGCTTGACGCGCGCATC
>CAJCCO010000097.1 GCA_903960915.1 uncultured beta proteobacterium | reverse complement strand
AGCAACCATTGGCACAGGGCCGGGTCAAAGTGCGGCCCGTTCACCACCACGAGGATGGGCACGGCCTCACGGCTGGCCAAGCGGATGGAGCCAATGGCGCGTTGCATGGGCGCTGCGCGTTGGGCGCTTGCCAGCGTGGGAATGATCACGCTGACCGGTGCGTGGGGCAGCATGTCAGGCCCGCGCCATCAGCGCCATCAACGCCAGGGCGCGGCGGGCGGCTTTGCGCAGCAGGGCTTCGGCCTGCGCGCGGCGTCCCAGCAGGCCTTGCTCCAGCAGAAAGCGCGTGCCTTCGCGCATGGCCTGGCCGCGCCCCAGGTCACCGCTGACCTGGTGCAACTGGTTGAGCAAGTGGCTCGTGGCGTAGACATTGCCTTGGTCGGGCACCAGGTGGCGCAGGCTTTGCACCTCAATGCCCCGGGATTGGAGGAAGGCAGAAATCCACAGGTCGTCGACCTGCCTGACTTGCGGGCTGCGCAAGGCCGCTTGGGCAAAGTCGGCGACACCGGCCAGGTTGGGGCTGTAGAAACTGAAGCCGTCAGCCCCTTGGGCCACATCAATCGGGCCATAGCGGTAGGTGCAGTAGCTGAAGCTGCTGTGCCGGTCATAGCTTTGGTAGCGGTAGAGCTGCGCCAGAAAAAAGGGCCGGTAGTACATGTCGTCGTCGGCAATCACCAGCACACAGGGTTCTGGCAGGTGTTCGAGGCAGGCCAGTAACTTGGTGCCTGGCCCCCAGTCTTGCGCGCAGGGCACCACGTGCAGCATAGGTGCATAGTCGGCCAGCCAGGCGGGTTGCTCGTAGGGCCGTGCTTCGCGCAGTGATAAATGTGGCAGTCCCAGGAGCACCCGGTCAGGCGGATGGGTTTGCGCCAGCAGCGAGTCCAGCATGGGCCGCATGCTGTGGATGCGGCTGGGCAAGGTGGTGACGCCCACCACCAGGGGCAAAGTACCGGGCGCTGGGTTAATCATGTCAAACATGCGAAACCTGCTGAACCTTCGGAACATGGGAAACCTGGGACAGTCGCCCAATGCCCTGGGCCTGCGCGTGGCAAAACGCCTGGCTGTCTTGCAGGAACGCTTGCCAGCGTGCCAGTACCCAGTCGCGTTGAAACTCTGGCCGTACCTGCGTGGCCGGGGCGCCTTTTTCCACCCACTGTGTCAAGGTGGCCAGCACCAGGCCGGGCTGGCTGGCGTCCAGCGGCGGGTTGCTGTCACACAGCACCTCCTGGGCCGAACCAAAGCGGTGTGCCAGCACGGGCGTGCCCACGGCGTTGGCCTCGGCATACACCAGGCCAAAGGTTTCTGGCCGCTTTTGCTGCGGGTAAAAAACACACAAGGCTTCGCGCACGTGGCGCAGCAGCTCGGGCTGCGCCAGCGAGCCTAGCCGCACGATGCCTGGCGCATTCAGGGTGTTGTCGTCAAAGTTGCGCACGTAGCCGGGGTCGGCCACAAACAGTTGCAAACCGGGTAGCTGCGCCCGGGCCTGGTGGAACAGGGGCAACACTTGTTCCAGCCCTTTGTAGGGTGAGCTGAAAAAAACCAGCTTGTGGCGTTGGTGCGGCACGCTGGCATCGGGCGCCAGGTTTTCATTCACCGGGTTGTGCAGATAGGCCAGCCCACCTCGACCCAGCCAGCCCAGGCTGGCGCGGTTCGCCCAATGCTGACGGAGGTAGGCGTGGGTGTGTGCGGCATGGCTTTGCGACACGCAAACAATGCCCAGGCGGTGGCGCAGGTGGTCGCGCCAGAAATAGGGCACCTCGTCGTGCAGGTAGTTATGCAGCCAGACCCACAGGCGGGCGTGGCTGTGTTGTGCCACTGTTGCCAGATGCTGGGCTTTTTGAACGAAGAACACATGGTCGGCGCCGCGCACGGCCTCCAACAACGTGCTGATGGGCGCAAATGTCAGGCGCCGGCTCTCCGTCGTGGTGGTTTGCCGGTTGTGCTGCAGCACCAGCACCTGGTGCTGGCGTGACAGGCCTTGTGCAATGCGCACCACGGTGCCTTCGGTGCCCCCCAGGCCTTGGCGGCGCAAGGTGTCGCTTTGGTAAGGCGTGGGGCATTTGGGGTCGATAAATACCAGTTTCATGGGCGCTTTTTCAGGTGTTGCGTGACGGCATGGGGGAGATGCAAATAACTCAAAGGGTCCAGGGCCAGATGCGACCACAAGAGCTGGGGCGATGTTTTTTTCAGATGGGCCAGGCGGTGCAGCAAGTCGCGCGCAAAGTCACCGCGCAGCGTGCGCAGCTTGTGCTGCATTTGGGTTTTCTGGTGCGGGTTCAGGTTGAAAATTTCCCCGGTCATTTTTCGAAATTTGATTTCGTTATGAATGCGCAGCAGGTGCTGCTCGGTGCCCCAGCCCGAGCCAGCGTAGATGTTGACGCCCTTGCCGTAGCGCGCTTCGACCTGGCTTGAAAAAGCAAACCTGGCGCCTTGCTGCGCCGCCATCATCCAGAATAAATAGTCTTCTCCGGCGTTTTGAAAGGCCACCTTGAAGCGCAGGGCGTTGAACTTTTTAAAGTCGTAGACCACGGTGGAGGTGCCAATGACATTGCCGCTCAAGATCTGGTCCAGCATGTCGCCCTGGTAGCGGTGCAGTTGCTCGCCCACCGCCATCAAGGGGTGCTGCTGGGGCGTGATGCGGCCAGCCCGTGAGAAGGCGCTGGTGCTTTGGTCCAGCTGGTAGTGGTCAGCAAAATAAAAATCAGCGCCCTGTTGCAGTGCCTGCGTGGCGCGCTGCAAGTGCTGAGGCGTCCACTCGTCGTCTGAGTCCAGAAACGCCACCCAGCGGGTGGACGCAGGCACGTGGTCCAGCGCGGTATTGCGGGCTGCGCCGGGCCCGGCGTTGGCTTGTCTGATCAGCCGAATGTCCAGCGCTGATGTTCCGCAGGCGGCCTGGCAGGCGGCCAATTCGGCCTGGGCCGGTGCGGGTGAACCGTCGTCCACCACCAGCACCTTCAGGTTTT
>CAJCCO010000096.1 GCA_903960915.1 uncultured beta proteobacterium | reverse complement strand
TGTGTTTCAATCCACGCCCGGCGTTAATGCCGGGCGAACCGGCGCGGTCAAAAAATTGAGGGGTTTTACACGTGGTTTCAATCCACGCCCGGCGTTAATGCCGGGCGAACCGTTTTTTGCAGGATTCCCAGGGTCGGACTTTCCACGTTTCAATCCACGCCCGGCGTTAATGCCGGGCGAACCTTTCAGAATTGAGCGTAAACGATGGTGCCTTTCAGTTTCAATCCACGCCCGGCGTTAATGCCGGGCGAACCGTCAGTTGTCCACAACGTTGCTCCCGGTTTTGCGTTTCAATCCACGCCCGGCGTTAATGCCGGGCGAACCCCTTCGTGTCCAAGCGGGCGAGAACACGAAGGTTTTTGGCTGTTGTCCGCGAACCTACTTGGGGTTGTTTGTTCAACAGCATTGCCCAAAGCAAACTTGTAAAAAGTTGTAAATAAATCATGGGCCTAGTGCTTGCGCGAACCTTAGAGCAGTTTGTCAGACACTGGAGGTTCGCGTGCTAAAGATAGCACGGTACTGGCAGGTTTTCAGGTATGGGGCAAACTCAAAGCACAAGTGGCCCTTCAAAATCGACCGCTCTAAATGCGCCATGCTCTATCACTTCAAAACCACGCGTGTCCGGTATACGGTAGAGCCGAAGGCAATCCTCCCGCACATTGATTTCTGCCAGGAGTTCACGCTCCAGAGTCTCGAATTGAGCCACATCTAGCTTGCACTCGAAAACGGACTGTTGCACCCGCTGGCCGGTGCTTTCGCAAACCTTGGCTACGCGGCGCAGGCGGCGGCGTCCTTGCTTGGTTTCAGTGCTGACGTCATAACAAACTAGAACAAGCATGAGCGCCCCTATTTGGGAATAAAAGGCACATAAGGAGTGTCGTCGTCCCGCACTGCGCGAGCCAGCAAACGGGCCTGCACAAAGGGCACCAACCCAAGGGGCATGGGCTGAGCCAACAGGGGGTGGCTAATCTCCTCGCGCTTGCGCTCTTGATAAGCCACGACCACAGCCTTGCGGGCGTCACCCTCAAGCAGCACACCTCCACCCTCTCTCAGTACAAAGTCGTCAGCCTGTAGCTGACCCCGGTTGACGAGCGTGAGTGCGAGGCGGTCTGCCCAGGGCCGAAACTCTTCCATCAAGTCCAGTGCGAGCGCCGCGCGGCCGGGGCGCAACGCGTGCAAAAAGCCGACTTGCGGGTCTAGGCCCGCAGACTCTAAAGCGGATCGGCAGTCGTTCATCCACATGGCGTATAAAAAAGACATGAGTGCATTCAAGCGGTCTCGGGGCGGGCGACGGGTTCGCCCGTCCATCTGGAAAGCGTCGCGCTGGTCCTGCCGAACCAGTAAATTCAGCCCTGAGAAGTACTGCCTGGCGGCCTCGCCTTCCAGTCATCTCAGTACATCAAGATTGGGGGCTGCGGGCAAGGCACGCAGGCTGGCTGCCAGGTCGTCAGACAGGCGCCCAAGCTGCTTAGCCTCGTCGGGCGACTTGGCCTCGCGCGCACCGCGCTGCAAGACTTGTCGAGTATTTTTAATCTTGCCCGCTACGCAGGCACGGGCCACGTCCAGCGCAAAGACAGGGTCTGCAGCACGCTGAAAATGTGCCTGACGCAGCAGAACATTGCCGCTGACGCCGCCTTCAAGCCGGGCTTTGAAGCGGCCGTTGTCGTCCAGCATCACCAAGGCAATGCCATCGCCCGCCAGCCGGTGCATGAGCGGCGCAGAAAAGCCGATATGGCCAAAAGAAACCACGGCTGTCAGGTGGTGCAAGGGTACGCGCAACTTGGTCTCGCGCTCTACCTCTACCCGCAGAGTGTCGTTGTCCAGGCGAAGATAGGTCTCGGGGGTGGTGATGTACAGGGTGTTAAGCAGTTGCACGGGTAAGCCTTTAAACGTCTGGGTCAAACAGGCGGGCGCGGGCCTGTGCCAGCCCGGCGGGCGTGGCCTTGGGTTGGCAGCGGTCAATCAAAGAGCATGCTTTGCAGCGGCTGGCCGCACGCCCAGCCGGTAAAACAGGCGGCAACACAGCACTGGCTAGCATCTTGCGAATGGCCTTTGTAGTGCAGTCAACGTCTTCGCGCAGCGCAGCGGTGATTGCCACCACGCGCCGACGCTTGGAAGTGGCGTAATACAGCGCACCCTCATGCACCGGTTTGCCCAGCATGTGCTCCAAGCACATGGCTTGGGCGGCAAGCTGAATGTCATCACAAGCGGCAATGTCTGCAGCCTTATTGCGGCTGCCGTGCTTGTACTCAACTGGGTAGGGCACCCCACCGGGCAAAAACTCTACTACGTCTGCCTTACCTACCAAGCCCAGATCGTCTTGCCACAGTGGCATAGCCCGCTCAACGCGTACCCCCTTGGCAGTTTCAACGCCAGGCTTGTCTACTTTGGCGTGCACTGCTTGGCCTCGCAACGTGTGCACGTTTTCGTCAAACACCTGCTCAAGGTGAATCAGTCCGCACTGGCGCGGACAGTATTGCCAGTGTTGGAGGGCTGACAGGGGGATGGGGTCGGGGCTGGTAGCCACGCTTGAATAATTCGCGAGGTTAAGGCTGCGACTGCGCCAACTCACGCAGGATCCGGGGATGGCGCTGAGCCAGCGCAATGAGTGTGCGCGCTGCACCCGAGGGTTGTTTTCGACCCTGCTCCCAGCCTTGCAAGGTGCGCACGGAAACACCTAAGAGTTGTGCAAACTGCGATTGTGAGAGGCCCGAATTTTTGCGCGCAGCGATCACTTGCGAATAGACAACGGAGCCCTCGCCGCGCTTCATTTGCTGAACTGATTGCAGTAACTCAGCATCCAAGTCACGGCTAGCTTCCCAGGCGGCGAGTTGCGCATCGGTCATTGGCAGTTTGGTCTTGGCTTTTACGCCGTTAGTGGTCAAAGGCATCACGCAACTCCTTTAAGGTGTGGGCCTTGAGCGTTTCCGTATGGCTCTTGGCGTAAATGAATAGCAGCACCAGTTCACCGGCCTGGCTGCGAGCAAAGTAAACCACCCTCACGCCGCCAGACTTTCCCGCCCCGGCACGTCCCCAACGCATCTTGCGAACGCCACCAGTGCCAGGCACCACAGCACCTTCGTTGGGGTGTGTGGCGATGAACGCGCAAAACGCGCCCATCTCATCTTCAGTCCAGTAGGCTGGCCATAACTTGCCAAAGATAGGGGTTTCAATAACGGTGAAAGGACTCAAATTATACTCCTAAGGCGTATATTTAATTGACTCCACACCAAAATCATGCCCAACGGGACATATGCACACCCGGTGTCACGGGTACACCCTCTTGGTTGATGGGGACAGGTTGGGCGTCGAACGTCACTTCATAGTCCGTAAAGCTCCGTGCTGACACACCGGGGATTAAGGGCGTGATGTGCAGGCGTTCAAAGAGCGAATGGGCCGGGGCGTTACCCAACTCGCTGTCGTGCTTGAACACGTAGAGGCCACGGGTTGCCATTTCTCCACGTGCTGCTGAGCGGTCATGCTCAAACATTTGGCTTAATGCCTGCCAAAGCAGAGCCAGGTCGTCTTCACCAAAGCCGGTTTGTTTGGCTAAAAAGGACGAAACAAAGCCATGGGCTACGTACAAGCCATAGGGCACCGTGTGTTTGCGGCCCATGGTGCGGTTATCACCCTGCTGTTTTTCTGCCTCGGCCTCGGTGGCCACAGCCATGCGGGTGATGGAGTGCTCCAGCGCCACGATAGGTTCGACTGAACGAGCGAAGGTGAGTTGCACGGGGCCACGTACCTGGCCGCAGTTGGTGCCAAGCGACATGACAGCGCCAAAGGTGCGAACGTCGAAGAAGTTTTGGCACATCCACTGTCGAGCCAGGACCACTTCGTCAGCGCTACCTTTGCGTTTCTCCTTGGCGGGCTTCTTCTTTTTGGCATCGGGTTCAGCACCATCACCCCCGTCTGGGCTTATGTTTTCAATTGGTGGATCAAGTTGCAAAGCTGAATATGCACGTTGGTGCTGCAGGTTGAGGATGGCCTTTTCTCGGACATAAATCTCAAAACGCTTTTGACCGGATGCCAACTTTTCTGCAAATCGTTCGGTGTCGGCTTGGGGTTCGGCGTTGTCGCCCGACTTGACCAGCCCGACAAAGTTGCGCACCTTGCGTTTGAGTGCGACATCGGTCACCAAGCCGTGGCCTGTCTCCGCGTCCATGCGCGGCATATTGCCGGCGTCGGGGTCGCCGTTGGGGTTGCCGTCTTTGACATCAAAAATCAGGGCGAATTCATAGCGATTGGCGAGACTCATGCGGGGGCTCCTTCAGGGGTGGTGGAATCAGCGGGTTTCTTGGCAAAAAAGTGTTGACGCTGGTGGTAATAACCCAGGGCGAAGCGCCCTTGGTCAGGCAACGGGAGTTGGCGGGGGAAGTCGGCGACCTCGCCCAAAATTTCGGCCAGCAGCTTCTCAAACCACACACCACGGCCAGTAGCCAGCTTTTTGATGTGTGCGTTCTTGAGGCGCAGCAGGGTGGTGAATACTGCTACTGGCGTGCTGGAGGCTGCCCCGTAATACCGGTCGCGAATGGTGGCGTTGATGCCGGGGCTGGCTTCTTCCTGAATTTTTTCCAGGGCTGCAAAGAGCCTACCCATGCGGTACGCCGGGCTGGGGTTGGTGAGGTCAAGCATGGGTAAAAATTCCTTTTCGGGGAGATGGGTGGACAGGGTTAAGCGGCGAATCTGGCGGTTCAGGCAGGCCTTGATGGCAGCAGCGCGGAAATAATTGACGCTTTGCTCTGCGCGGCAGCGGCCCACGGCAGTGTTGAGCCATAGGCTGGGGTACGGCACATCTAGCCCGGAAAAAACGGCGTCAACGATGGCGCCGCCGAGGTTGGGTGGCACCCGGTCTATGTCGCCCTGCGGTTGGGTTGCGGTGGCCAGGCACACGGCTTGCAGCAAACGTTTGATGCTCGGGTACTGCGGGTCGTACATGCCGCGTACCAACTCCAGGTCTTTGAAATGCTGCGCAACGCGCGCGCCCAGTTCGGCCAGCGGCAGGCAATGGTAAAAGCGCACGCTGATGCGCGCCGCGTTGGGGGATAGCCCCAAAATATGGAAGCGATTGGTGTCAGTCACCGCGCCGTATTGGCCGCTTTTGATAGCGGCAAATACCGCATGAACCGCCTGCACGTTGCGGTCTGGGTCGTCTTTGGGCGGGTCTCCAAAGATGTCGGGGATGGCAGATTCCAGATCGCTCGCCTGGTCAGCCCAGAACACTGTGGAGGCGTCGCCTATCTGAATGCGCTGCGTCGACTCACGGTGCAGCAGGTGGTTCAGTGCGGTGGTGTATGCAAATGCGGCCGCCTGCCCCACCGGGGCGTTCTCGCCTTGGCGCTCGGTTTTACCGTAGGACTCAAAGGCGCGCGCGTTAAATGACACGATGTTGGCCCCAGAAGACTGGGCGCCCCACACATTCTTTATCGAGGTGTGTAAACGCTGAACCGGGGCGTCGTCGCCGCTGACTAAGCACATAGCCATTCGAGCGTCGCCATCGGTGACGGCGTTCAATATGGCCCGGACCACAGTAGGCCGCTGGCAAACCAGGTTGACATCACCATGTAAGCGAAAGGTCAGCACCGCATTGACCTCCAAAGCTTGCGGCCAAGCCGCTTGGGTCTCTAACTGTGCAGGCTCGAATTTGCGGTAAAAATTGCGTATAGCCTCGATACCAGCATCCTGCAACGCAGCATCAGGCAATGCTTCAATACGCGAAACGAACTGCGCATGTTGTTCTACTACACGCAACGGATTGCCGCGCGTATCGATGCCAAGCACGTACTCCACGGTGTCCCACAACAAGTTGGCGGCCACACCTGATGCTTTCTTAACACCCTGCGGCACTCTGAAGCTTTGCGCCAGTTTTTTCCCGCGTGCATCGGGGGTGCGGGTGTCTACCAGTTGAATCAGCGCGCCATCGGCCGCAATTTCAAGAACGAAAGCAATGTCTTTCTGCTCGATTCCGAATTCTGGCAATCGCTCGGCTGGATCGGGCGAGTTGCATTTGCGGTGGTAATAAGCGTTCAGTGCCTGAAGAATCATCCCCGTGCCTCCTGAAACGGTGGAACTTCAACCACGCCATTGACTAAAGCTGCATTAAAGAACCGGGGTTGCGGGTCATTGGGGTGGGTGAAGTCCAGGTCGTGCAGCATCCAACCGAGCGCGCGAGATTCGGCAATGGGCACTGCCGCCGGGGTGTCTGGTGTGACGAGCTGGAAGGCAGCCGAGAATTCCCGGCAACCCAGGTAGGGCTGGTTCACGCACTGGCCCTTGCGGGCGCGGCGGGCAAACATGTCGGTGTACTTGGCCAGCGGGTCGGGCGAGCGGCCAGGCACCAGCGACAAGTCGGCGTGAATGCGGTAGGCCACATCACGCAAAAAATAGCCCGCACGCTGCTGGCGCTCGTCTTCTATGTAGAGGCCTAGGGTGCCGCTGCCAGCGGCGATGGCCTGCTGCACGTTGCGGGTAGAAACCACGGCACTGACCTCATTGCGGCGCAGATTGATCCACCTAATCGGTTTGAGCACTTCAATCCGGTGCACACGCCAGCGGATGGCCGGTTTCCACAAAATGGCTTCAAAAATGGAGCGCGCTGACGAGGGGGTCATCACGTCGTAAGAGACGCGCTCCACCTTCATTTCCGGGCGGGTGAAGCAGGCGAACGGCCCGCTGACTTCAAGGCAAAAAGAGGCCATGGGTTTCCTTCAAGGCACAAAGCTACCAGGGTTGAAAACATCCGCTTCAAGCACCAGGCCGAACTGCGAGTGATAAAGGTTTTCAGCATTCACTTGCACATACAAGCCGGGCATGGGCAGCGTGAGGCTGCCTTGCGCTAGCATTTGCGTGGCTAGGCGTTGGTGGATGCTGACGGTGTAGGGTTGAAGCTTGCGCATTAGCCAACGCGCTGGACCGCCAGCGACGAGCGAGGCCAGTAGCTTTTCAATTTGTTGTGCGTGTTCGGCGTAGCGCACCACCACGGTGGCGCTGTCTTCGTCATCCACCAGTCGAAAGGCCTGGGCGGCGCTGCGGAACTGCACAGCCAAGTCGGGCTGAACTTTGAGCATGGGAACGATGCGTTTGGCGTCCAGGTCCACCGCGCTGTAGAACTGGCGAAAGTAGCGTTCAAACAGTCCTCGGGCCAGTGGGTCGGCGTGCTGGCCGTGCAAGGTACTGATACAAGCCTGCGCCGCTTTACGCAGATGGCCTGGAGGCGGCAGCGAAGGCGGCACAAACACGACCACCTTGCCACGCCCGGCCAAACGCCCTTCGCGGTTGCAGCGCCCCGCTGCCTGCGCTATAGAGTCCAAACCCGCCAATGCGCGAAACACCACCGGGAAATCAATGTCTACCCCAGCTTCGACCAATTGGGTGCTCACTACACGAAGTGGCTCTGTGTCGTTGCCCGAACGCCTGGCTAGCAGCCGGTTCTTGATGTTTGCAATTACTGCTTTGCGGTGTGCACCACACATCAACGCTGACAGATGCAAGGTGCCCGGTGGTAGCAATCGATGCAATTCACGCGCGGCCTTACGTGTGCCGACGATAGCTAGCACGCAGTCTTCGGCGGTAATGCGGTCAGCTATCACCTCCCATGGTGTAGCTGTAGTCCAATCCGGTGGCAGTTCCACATTCACGCGCTTGAGTGCATTGAACAGATCGTCCGGCTCGGAAATAATTTCGCGCACTCCATCAAGGCCACGCAAATTCATGCTGGGGTCGAAATAGTCGGTGCTGTTGAGTGCCGGCTGGGTGGCGGTGCAGAGCAACACGGTCACGCCGTAGTGTTTGACCAACAGGTTCAGCGCGTCCAGTATGGGTTGCAGAAACTCGGGCGGTAGTTGTTGCGCTTCATCGAGCACGATGACGCTCTGGGCCAATCGGTGCAACTTGCGGCAGCGCGAAGTTTTGGAGGCAAACAGCGACTCGAACAACTGCACGTTGGTAGTGACTATGAGCGGTGCGTCCCAGTTTTCGCAGGCTAGGCGGCTGCGCGCAGTTTCGTCCCGATCTACAGCTTCAGCCTGACTGTGGTGTTCGATGAGCACCTCGTCTCCCAGTACTTTGAGTGCGTCTCGAAATACATCTGCCGTTTGTTCGATGATGCTGGTGTAGGGAATAGCGTAGACCACGCGCTGCTTGCCGTAGGCCTGGGCGTGGTTCAGGGCGAAAGCCAAACTGGACAAGGTTTTGCCGCCGCCCGTGGGCACAGTGAGCGAAAAGAACCCCGGAGGTAGCGCTGCTTGGGTTTGGCACTGGCGCAAAACCAGTGCGCGGTGGGTGTTAACTTCCGAAGCGCTGGCGCTGGCTGCCAACTGCTCCAGATGTACCGCGAGCGCTACGCGCATTTGGTCAATGGATGCAAAGCCTGTGCGCCGTGCCGGTTTGGCAGCGTCAAAGTGCGCCTCTGTGTCGAGAAAGTCGGCGTCCACTAGGCACGAAAAGATCATACGCACCCAAAAAGCAAAGCCAGTCGCACCGCCGGGAATGGCAGTGAGATCCGGGACAAATTTCTCTGCGTCTAGAACACTCGCTGGAGGTTGCGCATCTTTGGCCTCTTGGAGCTCAGTCAATGCGTCAGCACCAGACAAGCGCTCGAAAAGACCTTGGTGCCAATCGTCCAAACCGGCATGGTGACCAGCAATCACGTAAGCCAACACTCGCGCGGCTAGTCTGCCGCGCTCACCGTGGTCTGCGCCCAAGGTCTCCATAGCCCACAAAGCGCCCGCCGCAGAATGGGTTTTTTCCCGGCCAGGTACCTTACCCTCAATGTGGGCGTCAGGGTTTTCTGAAGCCTGTAAATAGCGTTGAAAGCCGGGGCGGTACTTGCCAAGGTCGTGCCATAAGCCCGCGAGATAAGCCCAGCCCTGTGTCTTTCCTAGGCTATCAATATTTGCTGCAAATTCCTGCGACTGACTTGCAACAGCCTGCAAATGAATTGCTAGTAAGTGTCCGCCTGAGTGGGCTAGAGGGGATTGCATGACCACTTGTATTTGCTAGATTGAGCTAGCCAAGCTGATCTGCAAAGTGTTTTGTCACTATGAAGCGGCATTGAATTGCAAAGCAGGACATCATCTGCAAAGACGTGGCTGCATGGTGACGGCGCAGCTCTGGCGCACCTGACGTGCACCGGCTGCGCATGGTGTTGCGCTGCATAGTTCCCCCTGAACTGATTTATATATTTGCGTTCATCTTAACGATGATTTGCAAAATTGAAATCGACTGGGCAACTATATTTGTCCGTTGGTTAGAGCTTGAAAACCCCTTCAGTCACCGCGCGCTGAAGGCGGTCTATGTCAGGTCCGAGGGGGCGGTCTTCGTCCAGCATGGGTACCAGGGCGCGCACCTGTTTGTAAGTGAGGCGCGTGCCTTCGCCCAGCTCGGCCAGGTCGAGCCCGCGCAGGTCTACGGCCTGCGCCGCTATGAGCAGCTCAATGGCGATCAAGTAGCGCACACGCTCCACCATTTCACCGAGTTTTTCGGCCACGCCCATGGCCATGCACGCATGGTCTTCTTGCGCTTCAGACATGGCCATGAAGTCGAGCGAGCCGGGGTTGGCGCGCAGTCGAATGTCGGCCCACAGGGCGTTGAGTGTTTTTTGTACAGCGGCAAAGCCTGAGTGGGCCGGACCGTGGCGGGTGAGTTGCAAAGGCAACTCGGTCTGTGCGGGCGACATGAAGCGCTGGCAGCGTGACACCGACATGCTGGAGACCTGAGCTATTGCGATAGCGCAGGCATCCAGCGCCAGGGCCAAAGCGGGCAGGTGAAAGTTGCCGTTCGACAACATTTTTCCTTCTTCGGTCAACACCAGTGGGCTGTCGGCTGCGCTGTTGAGTTCTACCTTGACCTGGGTGCAAGCGTTTTCCAGCATGTCACGCGCGGCGCCATGCACCTGGGGCACCACCCGAATGGAGATCGGGTCTTGTAATCGCCGGGCAGCGGCGGGGCCAAGCAAAGAACTACCACCCAGCAGTTTGCGCAGTTGGTTACCAGCGTGCACTTGCCCAGCCGCGGGCCGGGCCGCCACCGCTTCGGGGTGCAGGGGCGACAAGTTGGCCCTGAAGCCTTCAAACCCCAAGGCCACGGCGTTAAGCCAAGCGTCTAGGGCGGTGTTGGCGTCATTGAGCACCATGGCCGCACGGGCTGTCGTGGCGGCGTTGGCGCTGATCAGCGCCAAACCGTCTTTGGCGCCCAAGACCACGGGCTTCAACCCGGCGCGCGTCAGGGCTTCGTGTCCGGGCAGTACGGCGCCCTCAAACTCGGCCTCACCCTCACCAAAAAGCGGCAAGGCCAGGTGCGAGAGTTGGGGCAGGTCGGCGGAGCCTACCGAGCCGAGGCGCGGCACCACGGGGTGCACCTTATGGTTGAGCAGGGCAATGCAGGCGTCCAGCACGGCAGGCGACACGCCCGAGCCGGCACGCGCCATGCCAGCAATGCGTACAAACTGCATGGCGCGCACCGATGCGGTGTCATAAGCCGGCCCCACCGCCACAGCGCGGGCACGTACCGCACGGCGTTGGTAGTCTTCCAGGTCGGTGGGCGCCAGCGCCTGGCCCGAGTTGGCGCCCAGGGCAGAGTTCAAGCCGTAAATGGTTTGGTCAGAGCTGGCCAACTGCAGCACTACCGCGCGCGCAGCTTCAACGCGCTGACGCGCCAGAGGCGACAAGGAGACCCTCTCACCCCCTACGGCCACACGCAGCAGGTCGTTCAGGTCGAGCCACTTTTCTCCAACTTGTACTGTCATGGGTTGCCTTGTAATGCTGGATGAAGAGGGGAATACGGACACGCATACGCATACGGAAACGGATACGGAAACGGGTTGGTTATTGCAGCTTGCCTATTGCAGGCTGGAGCCCGGCCCCTTACCTAAAGCGCAAGCGTTGTCCCAGCCCCATGCGTTGGGCTTTTTCCAGCATGAAGGCACCCAGGGCAATGTCTGACAGCGACATGCCGCGGTGCCAGAACAGGTTGGTCTCATCGGCGCTTTGGCGGCCCGGTTTGTGGCCCGCCACAATTTGCCCCAGCTCGGCGTGCAGCGTGTGCTCGGAGAGTTTGCCCGCATCCACATGGGCGCGCAGCGCGCCATAGGGGCCAGCTTTGGCCTGACCCCAATGGTCCATCACCATTTTGTCCATGATGTCGGTGAGCGACAGTTCTACCGCGCTCATGGTGCCGTAGGGAATGACGCAGGCACCTTTCTTGATCCACTCGGTTTTGAGGAGAGGTTCAGGTTTTTCCAGCCGCGAAGCCTCCACCACGATGTCGGCTCCACGCACGCACGATTCCCAGTCGGTGGTGACGGTGATCTTTTTGCCCAGGTCGCGCTCTAGCTTTTCTGCAAAGGCGTTGCGGCTTTCGGGGCGGCGTGAATGCACACGAATTTCGTCAAAGTTGAAGATCGAATCGAGCAGGCGCACGTTCCAGTAGGAGGTGCCGCGCGCGCCAATGTGGCCCAGAATTTTGGAGTCTGGGCGGGCCAGGTGTTTGGCGCCTAACGCGGTGATGGCGCCAGTGCGCATATCGGTAATGTCAGAGGCGTCCACGATGGCCACCGGCGCGCCGGTTTTGGGGTCAAACAGGTTGAGTACGGCCAACTCGGAGGGCAGGCCAATTTCGTAATTTTTGTAGTAATCACCCACCACCTTGACCCCCGCTAGGCCCAGCGGGCGAATGTAGCCGCGCAGCACATTGAAGTGGCCAGGAAAGTCTTTCTCAGGCACCAGGTGCATGCGTGGCTCTATGGTGACTTGCTGGTTGCCTTGTGCGTGCAGGGCCTGCTCCACCGCCGCGATGATCTCGGCATTGGTCAAGGCCAGGGCTTGCACATCAGGATGGTTCAGGTAGGTGAGGTAAAGCTCGATGCTGCTGTTGGACATGGTGGTTTTTTTAGGGACGGGTGGTTTGAGGGGCGGCAGCTTCCAGCGCAATCAGCTCGGCCAGACCTTTTCTAAAACGGTTGGCTGCCATGTCCAGCAGCAAGCCGGTGGTCGGGGTGGTTTTGTTTTTCATGCCCTGGTGCACCGCTTCCAGAATCAGGCGGTCTTCTTCAAAGGCCATGCGAGCACCCTTGGCGTTGCGCTCTGTAATGTCTTGGTCCTGAGGGTCGGTGTTGCGGTGCTGCAGCCAAAAATACTGGCTGTGGTCTTCATCAATGGGCGTGAGAAAGTTATAAGAAATCATGCGGTAGGTGTCGGGGCCTTCTTGCATGTTGGGGCCACCTTGGCCCGCTGGGGTGTAGATGCCCATGTTGACGGCCAAGGACGGGTATTGCACCTCGTAGTGCTGTAGTCGGTCGGCATTTCCCTTGAACTTGACCAATGGCGCATAAAAAGGCGGCGGCGGTTGGTTCAAAAGCCAGCGGCTGCTGACCACACCTTGGGGGGTAACTGTGAGCTCCAGCGGCGTGTTGTCGGTACCTGCGCCTGCAAAAGAACTGCGGTGTACCCAGGCCACGTGGGAGGGGTCCAGCAGGTTGTCGACCAGCCAGAGGTAGTGGCAATCAACCTGCATGCTCTCGCCCTGGGTAATGTGCCAGTTGGGGTTGTTGTAGGTGGGTATGTCGATGATGGGGGTGGTCAAGGCCCGGTCAGGGTCGCCCATCCAGATCCACAGCAGGCCATATTGGTCACGCACCGGGTACGAGCGCACTTGGGCCAGGGGCGGGATACGCGTTTGCGTGGCCGCGTCGATGCAGGTGCCAGCGCAGTCGAAGGTCAGGCCGTGGTAGCCACATTCCACTGCATCACCTTTGAGACGGCCCATAGACAAGGGCAGTTTGCGGTGCGGGCAAGCGTCTTCCAGGGCGACGGGTTGGCCGTCTAGTGTTCGGTACAGCACGATGGACTCGGACAGCAGCCGAACCGGCTTGAGCATGCGGCCTACGTCAGGGGACAGAGCGGCGACGTACCAGGCATTTTTTAAAAAAGTAGACATGGGTTGAGGCGTGGGTTGTGAGGCGCTTTGAAAAAAATGTCAGAGATCAATACTCAGAGATCAATATTTAGAGATCAATACTCAGAGATCAATAGCCAGATGGGCCAGGCAGTCGCCCGGCACCACCCCGCTGGGCACGCGCCTGCAAACGACCACGCCACCCTCAGAAAAATGGACGTCATGCGGCGCACGCCCGGGCTCTTCAGGAAAGTGAATGCGCCCGGCGAGGCTATTTTTTTCAACCACATCACCCAAGGTAAAAGCGGGCTCGAACAGGCCACGCACCGTAGCGTAGACAAAGTGCGATGGGCCGGTCACGCGCATTAAGCGGGTGGGGCTGGTGGGCGGTGGGGCGGTGTCAATGACGCCCAGATGCGCCAGCAGACGCAGCACGCCTTGGTCGGCAATGGCCTGCGTGTGTGGACGGGTGCTGGCACCGCCACCTATCTCGGTGGATAAATGCAAATGACCATGGGCCAGCGCTGCAGCTGACAGCGTGCGGTTGGACTGAGGCCGGTCCACCATGATGGTGATGGGCGCCCCAAAGGCTTGCAAGGCGGCTTGTTGACGGCCTTGCTCCGCGCGGTCTGCGGGTAGCCGCGCAAACGCGCAGGGCAGGTATTCCAGCGAGGAGCCACCCGAGTGGATGTCCAGACTGACCTGCGTCATGGGGAGTAGCACCGAGTCGACAAAGTGCGCAATTTGCGACGTGACACTGCCCTGGGGATCACCAGGAAAAAGTCGGTTGAGGTTACCGTCGTCCAGGGGCGAGGTACGGCGCCCAGCCGCAGCCGCAGGCAGGTTCAGGCGCGGCACGATGATGACGCGCCCATGCACCTGCTCCGGTGTGAGGCTGCGCATTAATTTAAGCAGGGCGATCTGGCCTTCGTATTCGTCACCGTGGTTGCCAGCTGTCAGCAGCACATCTGGACCCGCATCGCCTTTGACCGCCGCAATCGGGATAGCGATCCAACCGTAAGCACTTTCATGGGTGGAGTGCGGCACGCGGATATGCCCTATTTGCTTGCCGCGCGCATTCAAATCAATATCGACGCTGACGGGTGAGCTGAGGGGTGTAGGGGTCATACCTGTACGGGTGTTGTTGTTGTTGATGTGGTCGTTGGCGTAATGCTGCTGCGCATTCAGTGCGACAGGATCTGGCTGAGGAACAGCTTGGTGCGTTCAGATTGTGGGTTGTTAAAGAGTTCGCCTGGCGGGGCTTTCTCCACAATGCGCCCGGCATCCATGAAGACCACGGTGTCGGCCACTTTTTTGGCAAAGCCCATTTCATGGGTCACGCAAATCATGGTCATACCGGACTGGGCAAGGTCAATGATGACGTCCAGCACTTCCTTGATCATTTCTGGATCAAGCGCTGAAGTGGGCTCGTCAAACAGCATGACTTTGGGTTCCATGCACAAGGAGCGCGCTATGGCCACGCGCTGCTGCTGGCCGCCCGAGAGCTGGGCGGGAAACTTGGCGGCTTGTTCAGGAATGCGCACCCGCCGGAGGTATTCCATGGCCTTGTCTTCGGCTTCGGCACGCGGCGTGCCCCGCACCCGAATTTGCGGCAGCGTGCAGTTCTCCAGCACGCTGAGATGGGGAAAGAGGTTGAAGTGCTGAAACACCATGCCCACTTCGCGCCGAATCGCGTTCACGTGCTCTGTGTCTTCATTGAGTTCAATCTTGTCCACCACAATCACCCCGCTGTCATGTTCTTCCAGACGGTTGATGCAACGGATGAGCGTGGATTTTCCGGAGCCCGAGGGGCCGCAAATAACCATGCGCTCGCCCCGCTTGATGCTGAGGTCAATGTCGCACAACACATGGTGATCTCCAAACCACTTGTTGACGCCCTTGAGTTCGATGATGTTGGTGTTGTTCATGGAGGAGCTTTATTACTTGAGTGCGCGGGCATGGCGCCGTTCCAGGTGCGCAAACAAACGCGACAGTGACAGGCACAAGATGAAATACACCACGGCCACGAAAACAAAAACTTCAAATACCCGTTGGGTAGTGACCTGAACATCCTGCGCTGAAAAGGTCAGCTCCTGAATGGAGACCAGCGACACCAGCGACGAATCCTTGATGAGTTGTATGAATTGGCCTGCCATAGGCGGGAGCACGTTGCGCCAGGCTTGCGGCAAAACGATGAAGCGCAAAATATCCAGCTTCGAAAAACCCAGGCTGTTACCCGCTTCTATTTGAGAGGCGGGTACCGACTGGATGCCGGCACGAACGATTTCGGTGACGTAGGCGCCAGAAAATACCGACAAACACAGCAACCCGAGCATGAAGTTGTCAATCAACCGAACCGGGCCGAACAACACGGCGATGGTGCTTTGCCAGAAGGCCGGCAAGGTTTGCACCCGGTTGCCGATAGCCAGCACAGGCATGATCTGGCTGGCAATGAAATAGACAAATACGAAAACAAAAACAATGGGCGGTATGTTGCGAATGAACATCACATAGCCGCCGCCAATCAAGCGAAAAAGAAGCCGTTTGCTGGTGCGCGCCAAGCCCATCACCGTGCCTATGACCCCGGCCAGCAAGATGCCCCAAAAAGCCAGTCGCAGCGTGGTCAGGAGACCATCAACCAGTAAATTGGTGACCCAGCGGCCGCTGGCTTCATCAAAGCGAACGATGAAGGGCCAGATACCGCTCCACTTCCACTGGTACTTAAACACAGCATCTGTTCGCCACACCAGTAAGCCAATGACCACGGCCACGGCCAGCAAGAGCAGGCCATCCAACCAGCCCCAGTCCCACCGCGAACGCGACGATTTTCTGGGCGCCACGCGTGGGCCGGAGCTGGAAGTCTGCATGGCTTATTGAGGAACCAGGGCGGCCCATTCCTGTGTTTTGAACCAATAGGTGTGGCGCTGCTTGATCCAGTCCTTGTTTTTACCAATCCAGTCATTCAGGTAAGCCATCATGGCTGGGTTGGATTTGCGCATACCAAAAGCGTCTTCACCATTGCTCACGTTTTCAGCATTGGGCTTGAACAAACGGTCGGGGTTTTTCAGGGTGAAGAACGTAGGCTTAGGTTCGCTGGAGATGACGGCGTGCGCATTGCCGTTGATCACTTCCTGGAACGCGATGGCGTCATCGTCAAACTGGCGCAAGGTGGCTTTGGGCCATTTATCTTCAATCAGCTTACACGCCGCAATGCCACGACGGCAGGCAAAGGTGACGTTGGCGTTGTTGTAATCTTCGGGCCACTTGAGCTTGGATGCCAACTGTTTGGAGGCGGCAACGCCTTGGCCAGAGATGGCGTAGGGCACGGTGAAATCAATCTGCTCCTTGCGCTGCGGGGTAATGGACATGCCGTTGAGCATGTCAAACTTGCCGGCAATCATGGACGGAATGATGGCGTCCCAGGCGGTGGGCATCAACTCAATCTGCACGCCCATGTCCTTGGCCAATTTAGTGGCTACATCGACCTCGAAGCCAATAAACTGTCCCTGCTTGTCGCGCATGGCCCAAGGCACAAAAGCGCCAATGCCTACCTGCAATTTGCCACGTTTCTTGATGACATCCACCAAGTTCTCTTCAGCGTGCGCGGGCTGAATCAAGACCATAGCGCCAAGGCAAAGCGCTGCGGCGCCAAAAACTCTTTTCCAAACATTCATGATCAACTCCTTGTAAATATCAACACAAAAAAATCACCAACTCCAACGAAAACTTTGAGCTCTTAACCGGTTGCTCGCTTCAAGAAACTTTGTACCGCCGTTCTAACCAAGCCACGCCTAATGACAGCGTGATGGTGACCACCAGGTAGATGGCCGCGGTCGTCAGCCAAATTTCAAAGGCCATAAAAGTGTCAGACACCGCTGTACGCGCCTGTGTGGTGAGGTCAAACACGGCAATCACACTGACCACGGCAGAATGTTTAACCAGGTTCACCAGCACGCCACCTAGCGGGGGCAGCATCAAGGGAACGGCTTGGGGTAAGACAATGTCTCGGTACAGATTGGCTGTGGAAAAGCCTAAACTTTTACCCGCCTCCCATTGGCCTTTGCGCACGGAGACGATGGCGCCACGAATGATCTCTGCAGCAAAAGCACCTTCATACAAGGCCAGGCAAAGTATGCCCGCCCATTGACGGGAAATACCCATCACAGCGGCGATGATGAAGTACATGATCAGCATTTGCACCAGGATGGGTGTGTTGCGTATGACTTCGATGTAGCACCAGGTCAGCGCATTACCAACGGGCGATCGGGAGAGCCGAAGAATAGCGGTGAGCAGGCCTATCACCAGCCCCAAAATGCCGGCAAAGGCTGCAATTTCCAGGGTCACAAACAAGCCTTTCATCAAAGGCCCCCAGATAAATTCGCCATCAATAACCCGGTACAGGAAGCGGGGCATTTTTTCCCACTTCCATTGGTAGTTCATGCTTTGGGCGCCGCGCACAATAACCAAGGTCAGGAACAGCACCAGGGCGCTGAACTGCAGCAGTTCGAACCAGGTCTGTCGATGCCAAGGCGTGGCTCGCTTGGCGTTGAGGGGGCGCACAGTCTGGGTTGCCATCACATGGCCGCTGGCGGTTGGTCCGCATCAGCACGGTAATTAAAGGACTTGCCGAAGCGCCAAATAAGGTAGTCGCCACAGCTGATGGCCGGCTCCAACGGTTCGCGGTCAGGGAACACCTCGCGGGCGTCAATGCGCGTTTCAGGGTCGGGGTCAAAGGCCAGCACCAGCGACAAGCGCTCTTTGCCTGACGTGTTGATCACGCGGTGCGGGGTTGAGCGGTATTCGCCGTTGGTCCAGCGCGAGAGCAAGTCGCCCACGTTAACCACCAGGGTTCCGGGTATGGGGGGCGCGTTCACCCACTGACCTTGTGCATTTTGAACTTGCAGGCCGCCTACATCGTCCTGGCACAGAACGGTCAACACACCAAAGTCGGTATGTGGTGCCACACCAAATTGCTCGGTGGTTTGTTGGCTGTCTTGCGCTGGGTAATACACAAAAGCGGCCCGACTCATGGGCAGGCTGCATGTGCCTAAGAAGTGCTGGGGTGGCAGTCCCAGGCCAAGCGCAAAACCCTGCAATAGCAAGCGGGAAACTTGATCGGCCTGGTCAAAAAATTGCAGAGCGGTAGCGCGCAAAGCGGGTAGCTCTTGGGGCCAGCGGTTGCTGCCACGCAGAGGGTGGTCTTCTTTCGTTTGCCCCTGAGCGTCTTCAATGCCCCAAATAAAACTTTCCTTCAGGTCGGGCAGTTTGTCGGCCTGCATGCGCGCCTGGCCCATGGACAAAAACCCCCGGTGCTTGTTGGAGATACCCAGGGCCTGCTTGATGGGCGCGGGCTGCCGAAAAAATTCCAGCGCCTGTTGCCGCGCGTCTGCCAGCAAGTTCAGGTCAATACCGTGGTTGCTGATGTAAATGAAGCCAATGTCCCTGCTGGCCTGGTGCAGTGCCTGAGCCACGTGCATGGGGTTGGAGCCGTCCCGCAACGGACCAATGTCGATGACCGGTATCAATGCAGGCGCCAGGTTGGACAGGGGTGGGTTACTCATGAGCGGTGCGCTAAATGGGTTTAAGTGATTTTCAAGTTAGCCAATGAAATGTTGGGCATTCTAGAGATTGACCGGCCAGGGTTGGTTTCAAGTCGCCTCAGGTGGCCTCGGGTTCTTTGTAGTACCCCAGCACATCGCCCTGGGTTGTCACGCCCAAGCCGTTGAGTAAGCGGTTCGAGTAGTTGAAGTACGCACAGACCTGGTTGACCTCCAGAATTTCACCATCATCACAGCCTGCTGCGACCAGTGCGTCGTAATCGGGTCTTTCCATGCGTGCTACATCGACCGTGAGCTTGCGGGCGTAGTTAAGCAAGGCCAATTCTTTGCCGCTGAAGGCCAGTTCTGGCTGGACTTTGGACAGCGCTTCCCAAACCAGGGCGGCGCGTGGCGCATCGTTCATGAGCCTGCGCGCGTTGGTGAAGTGGTGGGTGAGGCTGTACTCGCATTGGTTGGACATGCTGACGTAGGAGGCCACCACCTCCAGGAACCAAAAGGGCAGGGTGTTGTCAGGCGTATGCAGCACGCTGCGGTAAAGCGCCAGATGCCCTTGCATGCTTTGCGGGCGCAAGCTGTGCGCGCGCATGACGTTGTCTACCGTGCCACTGGGGGTCAGGGCCAGTTTGTACATGTCTTTGAGTTGGCCTGTGGCCTCCTCCAACGGGATCATTTTTATCCAAGCACTCATGGTGTCTCCGGTTTGATGGGGTAGGGCTGGGTCTGCCTGGTAGAGCAAATCCCATTTAGATTGACAGTCAGGTTGAACGGTCTGTCGCTGACTGTTTTTGGTAAATAAATCATAGTCTGTTTCATGGACTTAGCGCCACAAAGCCTGCATGGTTTGCACGAAGTCCCGGGCCAGCGCGCCCTGGACCTGAGTTGCAACCGCACGGCCGGCTACAAACACCGCTTGGGGTCGGGCATCGGGGCTGGAGAACACCAGCGCATCGAGCAGGTGACTGTCGGGCATGCCCAGCAGGGCAGGCGCTTCCGTGTCAAGCACCACAAAGTCGGCACGTTGGCCAAGGGCCAGTCCGCTCAGCGCTCGGCCTGTGGCTGCGTGGCCGCCGCGCAGGGCTGCTTCAAACAGGTTGGCCGCTGTACTGCCTTGGGTGTTGTCACTGCCGCTGTATTGGGCCGCCACGTTGCGCTGGCGGTGGGTCAGGCGTTGCGCGTATTCCAACGCGCGCAACTCTTCGCTCCAGCAGCGCGTGACGTGGCTGTCTGAGCCAATAGACCAGTGGCCACCCAGGCTGGCGTAGCCGGTGTAGTCAAACACGCCATCGCCCAGATTGGCCTCAGTGCTGGGGCAAATAACAATGGCCGCACCCTGTTGCTTCACGCCCTGCAACTCGGCAGGCGTGGTGTGGGTGGCGTGCACCAGGTTCCAGCGGGGGGTGACGGGCAGGTGGTTCAGCAGCCATTCAATGGGCCTTTGCCCGGTATGGCTCAGGCAATCTTTCACCTCTTGCATTTGCTCGGCAATGTGCAGGTGCACGGGCAGCGTGTGCTGCTCGGCAAAGGCTGCCAGCTCGGTTATGGCATCTGGGGTGGCGGCGCGCAGCGAATGAATGGCCACACCCACGTTCACCTGGGTCAGGCTGCGGGTGTTGGTCTGCAAGTCGCTTACCAAACGCATGATGCTCTCGGTACTGGAGGCAAAGCGTTGCTGGTCATCACGCAGTCCGGCAGCGCCAAAGCCCGAGCGCATGTAAAGGGTGGGCAAGAGCGTGAGGCCCATGCCCGTGCGCTGGGCGGCACGCACCAGGGCCATAGACATGTCCAGCGGCTTGGCGCTTGGGGCGCCTGCCTGCGCGTTGTGCAGGTAATGAAACTCGCAAACCTGGGTGTAACCGCCGGCCAGTAACTCGGTGTAGAGCAGGGCGGCAATGTGTTCGAGTTGCTC
>CAJCCO010000095.1 GCA_903960915.1 uncultured beta proteobacterium | reverse complement strand
GGAACGGTGGTGCTGTCCTGGTGGCTCCAGTCGCTCAAGGTTTGAATACGGAACTGGTCTTGCAAGGCATTGACCACCGGCACATCGTTCTGGCCGTCCACCAGAATGCGGCCAATGATCCAGACCCAGTTGGTGGCGCTTCGAATATGTCGACCCGGGGTTTGAAACTGCACCGGCACTTGGCCGTCCCACTGCGGGCCTGTGACCAGCACAGTGCCGGCCGCGTTGCCCGTGGTGCGGGTGCCCACATGGGCAAACGGGTTGGTGTAGTAGTCTAAAAACCCGAGCACGTAATAGCGGCTACCGGTGTCGGGCAGGTGGATGACCAGAGGGCCGGCTGACAGATCCAGCCAGGCGTTGGCGTACAAGGTGTCATTGTTGGGCATCACCACCCGACTCTTGCCGGCAATGAGCAACTCACGTTCATGGGTGAACAGGTTGCACCAGCGCTGCGTGCTCTCTGGGCTGTCGCCGGCAAAGCCCTGGCCTGGCGCCTTGCGTGCGGACGTGGCCGCGCGCATGCGCTGCATTTCGTACAAGGGCCAGGTGTAGATGCAGGCTTGTATAGCCAAGCTGCGCAGATAGTCTTCACGCGGCGTGGTGTGCGCAGGGGCTTGTGCTTGGGTCATGATGAAATTTCGGGTTGAATAACGGGAAGGTTTTAGGCCTGAATTTCAGTTGCCACGCGGTCTAAAGCCGGAATGCGCCAAGTGCGTGCTTCATCTCGTGGGCAATACATGCGCAAAATCAGATAAAAGCTTTCCGTAGGCGCGGGTAGCCAGTTACTCGTTTCCTGCGGGGCGCTGTGGCTTATCTGCAAGGTCAGGCCGCCGTCGGGGTCGCGTTGCAAGTGGGGCGTGCGGTCGCCTATTGAGTAGCGCGCCAGTGGGTTGGCGTACAAAAAGCGATCGGCATCGTAGAGCGTGATGGACCAAAAGGCGTCCACGGGGGGCAGGTCACCGGCTTCAAAACGCATCAGGTAGCGATGCTGGCCGGTCAGGGCTTGCTTGTGGGCATCAAAGTCGCCCATGGCGTACACCGCTTCGTTGGACGCCAAGGCGCCCAAGCCCTTGTAGGCTGTCAACGCGCGCGTGAGGTAGCCCGTGCCATAAACCCCCAGACCAAAATGCGCCGCCCAGGGCCGGGCCGAATGGCTACGCGAGGCGCTGATCAACAACGCCACACCATCCTCTAAGCCTTGCTGCAAACCGGCACGCAGTGGCGCATCAAGCCAGTCCCAGCTGAACGCTTTGCCCGGAACCAATTTGCCACGGGTGAACCAATCGGCTATACCTTCATCACTGGCGGGAGGATGGGACTCGCCCAGGCATTGGCACAGGTTGGTGAAGAATGCACCCGCAATGGCCAGCGCATCCTGCGGTCGCTCTTGCAGCGCTGCCACGCTGTCTTGCGGCGCCCCCACCCAATGGCTGACGGCATCGGGCAATTCGCCTCGGTCAGTTCCGGCGGCGGCCTCAAGGCGTATGTCAGCCTGCAGTGCCTGCGCTTTGGCCACGTCCTCCCCTGTGCCCACCACAATTCTTCCAATCATCCAGACCAGATTACTGGGCGAACGCACCACGCGGCAGCCGGGTGGCGCGACAAAGTCTGAGCGGGTGTCTGGGCCAAGCAACAACACGGTTTCACCGGCGGGGGGACTGGTGCGCAGGCCTGGATTTTCAAAATTATTGGTCCAGTTGTCATAAAGTGCCAGTACAAAATAGCGCCCCTGGTGCTTGATGCTGGAAGGCACGTGCAAGTAGCGCGGACCATTGGCCAGGTTGATCCAACCTGTGCTGTAAAGCAAATCGTTGGCCGGGGTGACGACATCGCGGTCTTCGGCTGTGGATGGCCGCTGCACATGGTGGAGTTGGTCAATACTGGCCTTCCAGGCTACGCGCTCGCCGGCCGTTGCAAGAACTTGCAGCCGACAGGTTCTGAAAGTTTCCACCAGCGGGTAGCCCCAGACGAAGGCTGCCAGGCCAATAGACTGTCCCAGTGCGAAGCGGGGGTCTCGGCTGCCGCTCAGGTGGGGTTTGTCAGTTGTCATGGTGAGTCCTTTCAAGTGTTTTGGCCTACCACCACGGCGTCGGCAGCACAGCCGCCGCCTAACCGCGCAGGCAGTGCGATAAAGGGGTTGATATCGATGCTGTGCAGGCTATCGCCACTGGCCACTGCCAGCTGAGACAGTGCAGACAGATTGCGGGCTAGGCATGGCAGGTCAACTGGCTCCTGTCCACGGGCGCCAGTCAGCAAGGCGTAGCCCTTGGTCTGGCTAATCATTTCCAGGGCCGTGGCTTCACTGACTGGGGCAGAGCGAATGGACACGTCGCCCAGCAACTCCACAAAAATACCACCCAAGCCAAACATGACCATCGGTCCGAACACGGGGTCACGGTGCACGCCCAAAATGCACTCCACACCGCGCGCCAGCATGGGCATCACCAGCACGCCATGGATCGCCGCATTGGGAGAATGGGCGCGTACCTGTTGCAGAATTTGTGCATAGGCATGGCGCACAGCCTCTTCGCCTTGCAAACCCAGCATCACACCGCCCGCATCAGACTTGTGGGTAATGTCGGGCGATACGATTTTGAGGGCGACAGGTGTTCCGAAGGTTTGCGCAGCCTGGACCGCCTCGTCTGCTGAATGCACCACCTGGTGGGCTGCGGTTTGAATGCCCGCAGCCTTTAAGACGGCCAGACCCTGCGGCTCGGTCAAAGTGCCGGCAGGCAGTCGCTGGGTGACTGCGCTCAAGGGCAGTGCTGGCGGGCAGGTACGGCTAAATGACGCGCTAAACCGACCCAAAGCGGCGATGGCGCGCACTGCCTCAGCCGGTTCAACAAACACCAGGCAACCCAAGGACTCCAGCGTTTGGCGCTTCTCCTGAGAAAGCAGCGTGCTCAATGCCAGTAATTTGTCGGGGAAGTCACGTCGCAAGTTGCGAGCCATCGTCTCAATGACAGGCCAGAATTTTTCCGAGGTGCCTGCCGCCGCCAGAAAGCCCAGCCAACTGGCGTAGTTGCCCTGTTCAAGCATTAAGCGTGCGGTGCGCTCAATCAGGTCCGGCTCGTTGGTGACCTGACCAGTGATGTCCACCGGATTGATCGGATTGGCAAACGGCACCCAGGTGGTGATGGTTGTTTGCGCGGGCTCGGGCATGGGACGCACGTTGAGCTGCGCATCGCCGGCTTCATCAGCCATGAGAACACCCACGCCTCCTGACAGTGTGAATAGCCCCACCGAGTTGTCGGTGGGTAAAGTGGCCAAACTGGCGCTGGCGGCCATGCTGAAAAATTCGGTAATGTCGCGCGCCCGGTGCACGCCATATTCACGAAAAATTGCGTCATAGACGGCGTCATTGCCAGCCAGTGCCGCTGTGTGGGATGCGGCGGCCTTGGCGCCGAGTTCTGTACGCCCCACTTTGACGATGATCACAGGTTTTTTGGCTGCATGTGCGGCAGCTAAAGCGCGGCGCAACCGAAAGCCGTCGCGGCAACCCTCCATGTAGCCCATGATGACTTTGGTATTTGGGTCGTGTGCGAGCCACTCAACGCAGTCGGCAAAGTCAATATCAGATTCGTTGCCGGTGGTTACCCACTGCGAAAAGCCAAGGCCGCGTTCACGCGCCAAGGAATAAGCGTAGGCACCAAAGGCGCCAGACTGGCTGACCAAACCAATAGGGCCGGGGCGAACCAAGCCCGCATTGGGTGCCGGTGTGAACGTGGCATACACATGACTGTTGATGTTCATGAAGCCCAGGCAATTGGGGCCGAGCAAACGAATACCGCCTGCACGCGCCATCTCAGTCAGCTTGGCTTGGGCTTTGCCCCCTTCCTCGTTGGCCTCGGCAAAACCCGAGGAAAACAAGACCACGCCGCGCACGCCGGCAGCTATGGCGTCTTGCAGTGCCGCTTGCACCAAGTGGGCTGGAATGGCAAAAATGGCGAGGTCGACGGGCGCACCAATGGCCTGGATCGAGGGGTAGGCCTGCAAGCCTTGCACCAGCCCAGGCTTAGGGTTGACTGGATAAATTTTCCCTGTGAAACCAAAGCGCTTGTGAAAATCAACCGGGATGCCCCCGATTTTGCTGACGGTATCAGAGGCGCCCACCACGGCAATAGCGCGCGGGGAAAAAATGGCCGACAAGCTGTCTTGTCGTTGTTGTGTGGCTGAATCTAAATTAATTCTCGTAACTCTGGCCATAGGGTAAATCCTAAATTCGGGGGCTTTAAAAATTGGCATTATTTAATTCAACAGAATTAGAATGCGCTGATGATGACCTGTCAATCACTACGTTGTCTTGTATGAGTCAGTCCTGCGAAGCACTGGAGGTTCAGCCAATGGCGGCTACCCCAACGCACATGCTGGATGTGGCTGAACGGCTGTTTGCCCAGAAGGGTATTGACGGCGTTTCAATGCGGGAAATTGTGCGGGAGAGTGGTCAAAGCAATTTGTCAGCTGCGCATTACCATTTTGGTTCGCGTGAGGCTTTGGTTGCCGCCTTGTTGACGCGCCGCACGCGCACCATCAATGCCCTTCGCCATAAACGGCTCGATGCGCTTGAGGCAGACGGATTGGCCGGTGATGTGCATGCCATCGTGAAAGCCACTGTGATGGCGATTGCAGAAGTGGTTAAAACCACCGACTGGGGACCCAACTATGTACGCGTGGTGGCCCAGGTTATTTTGAATTCGCAATCCCGGGTCATGGACTTGGTGGATCCTGACAACCTCAGCGGACTCGTGCGCAGCAACAAAATGTTTCGCCAGGTATTGAGGCATTTGCCCCTTCAGGTGTTCAAGGATCGAATGTGGATTGTCAACAACGAGTCCATCTACAGTCTGGCGCGCTGGGTGTACGCCAACGGCCCAGTGAACGCCGCTAACCGTCGACGCTTTGATGCGTTGCTGCTCACTACCGTTGACTTTCTGGCCGCTGGCCTGCTTTCGCCCCTAAGTTCTAAGGTGAATAAGGCAGCCTCTTCTCAAGGATCTACCCATGGAAGCTGACGCGACGCCACTCACACAACCCCGAAAGCCGCCAAGGCCTGAATCAATTTTGGTACGTGGTGAAGGGGTGGAGCCCTTGGCACCTGGAATCTGGAATTTGCATGGGCAAGGCAACTCGATCGTTTTCGAGATTGACCAGGGACTGGTGATGGTGGACGCAGGGCCAGGTGGCCGCGTCACTGACGGCATGATCAAGGCATTGCGAGAGGTGTCGCAAGCGCCGGTGTACGCCATTTGTTTCAGCCATGGCCATCTTGGGTACAACGCGGGTTTGCCGCAGTGGCTGGCACACGCACACGGTCGTGGCGAACCTGCGCCCCGTGTCATAGCGCACGCCAATGTTCTCAAGCGAATAGAGCGTTATCAAGAAACCCTGGATTTGCAGACGCGCATGGCTGAGATTCAGTTTCGGCGTGAGCTCTTAAGCATGCAAGGAAAATTTGCGCTGCCTATGCCCACGGAGACGTTCCAGCATGCCTTGTGCCTGGGTGATAAAGCGGGTCGCCATGTGGAGCTGCTGTGGGCACCTTCGGAGACCGATGACGCCATCGCCATTTGGCACCCGCAGCAACGCCTGCTTTACAGCGGCCCGTCCATGATTGACTCCATTCCCAACGTGGGCACACCGTTTCGCACCCAACGCGATCCGGTACGTTGGGCAGACACCTTGGAGCGTCTGGCGCTGCTGAAGCCGGTCACATTGGTGCGGGAATTCGGCCCCTCTTTGGTGGGTGAGGCGCAGGTGGCGCAGGTGCTGAGTCATACCGCACAGGCCTTGCGTTGGGTACGTGCCGAGGTCGTGCGCCTGATCAATGCTGGTATGAATCAAGAGGACATGCTGGCAGCCATTGAGTTTCCCCCCGAGCTGTTTGATGTGCCCTGGATGAGCCCCACCTACAGCGACCCTTATTGGATTGCCCGTGACGTCTACAAGTCAGAAAATGGCTGGTGGGACCGAAACCCTACGTCTTTGCATCCGGCGGCGCCTGCGCGGGTCAGCGCGGCCCTTGCAGCGGCGATCACCGACAAGCAAGCTGTGCTGGACCAGGCGCGTGCGCTGCATGCGCAAGGAGAAATTCAGCTGGCCCTGCACGTGGTGGACTTGCTGGCCACCCTGCGACTAGCGGGTGCCGAAATGCAGGAGGCACGCCAACTCAAAGCCGATTGGATGCGTGAGCGGGCGACTCAGACCCGAAGCTATATTTCCAAAAGCATTTACCACGCCGCTGCATCGATGATGCAAGAGGGCGAGACCGCAAAGTTTGGCATCACCTGAAAGGCGAAAGTTGCATTTTCCCTTTCAATTTTATGAAAATAACCAGGAGACAAGTATGTTGAAAAAGCTATTTATCGCTATGGCCGTCGCATCGCCCTTGCTGTGGCCAGTCCAAACTTTGGCGCAGGCCAACTGGCCCAATAAACCGGTCAAGGTCGTGGTGGCCGGTCCGGCAGGCAGTGGGACAGACATCTTGGCCCGAATATTCACCGACCATCTGGCCAAAACTTTTGGCCAAGCTTTTGTCGTTGACAACAAGGTGGGTGCTAACGGCTTGATTGCCACAGATGCGGTGGCCAAGTCGTCCAATGATGGGTATACCTTGCTTTTTACCTACGCCGCAGCGCATGTGGTGAACCCCGTCTTGTTGGATAAAGTGCCTTATGACGTGAATAAAGATTTCACGGCTATCGCGCAAATTGGTGCGGGCGGTAATCTGCTGGTGGTTCATCCATCCATCCCAGTGAAGGACCTGAAGGAATTTATTGCCTACGTTAAGACCAAGCCTGCTGATGAGCTGTCTTACGGTTCTTGGGGCAATGGTTCGGGCGGTCATCTCAGCATGGAGGCGCTCAAACAACAAGCCGGTTTGCAGATCAAACACATCCCCTACAAATCAACGGTGGCGGTCAATAACGACGTGATGGCGGGCCACATCCCGATGGCCTTCTCTGCAGGAGCCTCGGCGCTGCCACTGGTGGCTGCCGGCAAACTCAAGCCGATTGCCATATCGGGCACCCAGCGCATCAAAGCGCTGCCAGACATCAAAACCATGTCTGAGCAAGGCATAAAGTTTGACCTGGATGCCTACTACGCCATATTCGCCCCAGCCGGCACGCCAGTGGCCATCGTTAACAGCCTCAACCGAGAAATTAACAAGTTGATTGCTGCGCCTGAAATGGCCGAGCGCTGGAATACTTTAGGCATGTCTTCTATGCCAATTAAAAGCCCAGAGCAGTTTGCAGACCAAGTTAAACGCGATTTGCGCGATTGGGGCGCCATTGTGAAGGCCGGTAACATCAAGGCGGATTGATTCCAAGCCGAGGCTGCCTTGGGCCGCTGGTGCGTAACTCCTAAGGTGGCTAGTTGAAAATTGAAATTCCCGAGAAGAAGAAACAAGTCTTCGAGATGGTTCTCCCCATCCGATGGGGCGATATGGACGCCATGGGTCACCTCAACAACGGCAGTTATTTCCGCTACCTGGAGACTGTGCGCATTGACTGGATGTACAGCCTGGGCGCCAAGCCAGACCCCACAGGGCAGGGCATGGTCATCGTCAACGCCTTTTGCAATTTTTACAAGCAGCTGGAATACCCGGGCAACGTGCGCGCCACCATGTACGTCAGCGACCCCGGGCGCACCACCTTTGAGAGCTGGTGCACGCTGAGCCGCGAAGACAACCCCGGCGTGGTCTACGCCGCAGGCGGCGCCACCACCATCTGGGTCGACTTCCCGTCACAAAAAGCCATAGCCCTGCCCGACTGGGTGCGCAAACTCGTCTCTTAAGTAAATCGCTGTGGGCTTAGGCGCCTAAGGAGGCGTTCAGCGTGGCGTGGCGCCTGCGCGTGTCCGTTGGAACGGCACGTTAGAAGTGCTTGCTTCAAGGCGTTCAGCTAGCCAGACCTTGATAACAGACTGCCTTGTCACGCCCAGTTTGCTGGCTTCGCGATCCAAGGATTCAATCATCCACGTTGGAAAATCAACATTCACCCGTTTTTGCGCTTGCAGCACGCGCTTGGCTTTGGACAAGTCCAAGGAAGCCGTCATGTCGACATCCTCCTCAAACTGTTGCTCGAATTGTTTAGCTTTCATAAAGTACCACCTCTTCTTTTCGTGCGCGACGCACCGATATCAACCGGATATTTGCCCCCCGGTAGGTAATGACGGCCGACCAGTGCGTTCCATCAATAAGCCCGATGACGAGATACCGCGGCTCATCATCGGTCTTTGCTGGAATCTCCATCAGCATCGGGTCACCCCAGAGGCCTTGCGCTTCACTGAAGTCGATACCGTGTTTTGAGCGATTGGACTCGCTCTTGTGCCAAGAGCTTGAGGCCGGGGCTTGGCTTACTTTTGTTTAGGCGTACGTCCCATTAGGTAAAACTCTGGGTTGGGCAGCATGTTGCTGAACGAGGCCATGCGGTTGGAGAGGCCAAAAAATGCGGTGATGGCGGCAATGTCCCAGGCGTCTTCGTCGCTGAAGCCGTGTGCATGCAAAGCGGCAAAATCGGCGTCTTCCACTTCGTCTGACTTCAGGCACACCTTCATCGCAAAGTCCAGCATGGCGCGCTGGCGTGGCGAGATGTCGGCCTTGCGATAGTTCACCGCCACCTGGTCGGCCACCAAGGGCTTCTTCTCGTAAATGCGCAATATGGCGCCATGGGCCACCACGCAATACAGGCACTTGTTGGCGGCGCTGGTGGTGGTGACGATCATCTCGCGGTCGCCCTTGGTCAGACCGGAGTCTTCCTTGAGCATCAGGGCGTCGTGGTAGGCAAAAAACGCGCGCCACTCGGCCGGGCGCCGCGCCAGTGCCAAAAAAACCGTGGGCACAAAACCGGCCTTTTCCTGGACTTCGAGCACTTTCGCACGGATGTCGTCGGGCAGGTCTTTGAGTTCGGGGAGAGGGTAACGGGCCATGGGTTTACTCCAGGTTGGGGGCTTTGATTATGTGGCTGGCGCACGGGCCAGAGAATTTCCTTTGTCATGCAGGCGTCATGCGTGCACGGCACAATTCAGGCTTGTCCTTATCCATCAGCCCTGCTGTCGCTTTATGAACTTTCAGCCCTTGTTACGCCGCGCCTCCCTGCGCCTACTCGCTCTGGCCGCCCTGGCTCCCTTGGTCACCCTGGTGCCAGCCACCCTGGCCTGGTCGCAAACCAGCGCCGCCGCTTACCCAGAGCGGCCCGTCAAAATCATTGTTCCGTTTGCACCGGGTGCCGGCACCGACGCCATGGGCCGCCTGGTGGCGCAAAAGCTCGGTGATATTTTGGGCGGGTCTTTTGTGGTCGAAAACAAGGCCGGTGCCTCGGGCGCCATTGGTACCCAGTTTGTGGCGCAGCAAGCGCCTGACGGCTACACCTTGCTGCTGGTGGCCTCGCCCTTCACCACCGTGGCGGCCTCGCTGCCTACCGCCGGTTACGACCCCCTGAACCAGTTCGCCCCGGTGGGCATGATCGCTACCGGCCCGCTGGTCTGGGCTGCCGGTCAGCAACTGCCCGCCAACAGCATGAAAGAGCTGGTGGAGTTGGCGCGTCAAAAACCTGGCGTGCTCAATTACGGCTCGGCTGGCGCCGGTGGCGTAAACCACCTGGTGCTGGAGCAGTTCAAGAGCAAGACCGGTATTTTCATTACCCACATTCCTTACCGCGGCGTGGCTCCTGCTACGATGGACATGATCGCCGGTCAAATTCAGTTGGTAACTGGCACCATTCCCGCGCTGCTGCCCTACATCAAGGACGGGCGCATCAAGCCGCTGGCAGTCACCAGTGCCAAGCGCTCCAGCGCCATGCCCGATGTGCCCAGCATGCGCGAGGCGGGCTTTCCAGGCATCGACGTGCTGAATTACTTTGCCTTGTCGGCCCCGGCTGGCACGCCAGTTGTCGTGATCGAGAAGCTTAACGCGGCCTTGCACAAATTGGTGCTATTGCCTGAGGTGGTGGCCCGTTTCAAGGCCGATGCGGTGGAACCTGCCGTGGGCACGCCAGCCCAGCAGGCCAGCTTTATCGAGGCCGACTTGCAGGCCTGGCGCCAGGTCGTCAAGCTGCAAAACCTCAAGATTGAATAAAGTCCCCTCTGACCAACCCAAGCCCTGACGCAGCGGGCTGGTTCTTTCAACCCGCCATCAGTTTGTGCACCAGGTCGCCGGTGTTGGAGGCCATGTATTTGCGCATCAGGCGGGCGCGGTAAATCTCTACCGTGCGGTGGCTGATGGCCAGCGTCTTGCCGATTTCCTTGGAGGTCAGACCGTCCATCAGAAAGGCGGCAACCTCCCGCTCGCGCGCAGTGAGTTCGGCCTTGACCGGGCGGCCTGAGCTCAAATCTTCAAAGCTCCAGATGCCGGCCTCGTGCGGTGCGGCGGGCACCAGGGCGCGGCCGGTGACGTGGCACCAGAAGGTTTCGCCGCTGGCGCGTTTCATGATGCGGTCGTCCGCGTAAGTGCCCTGTCTGTTCAGGATGGGCGCTATGCGTGAGCCGGTGCGCTCAAACTCGACGGCGCTGGGGTAGAGCACCTGAAACGACTGTCCCACCAGCAACTCGCGCGAGGCGCCAAACATCTCGCACAAGTGGCGGTTGCAGTCCACCATGGTGCGGTTGCGCGACAGCGCCAGGCCAACGGGCGCGAGTTCAAAAGCCAGGCGGTAATCAATGTCCATGCGGGCGGTCTCAGGGTTTCTACTTTACGAAAAACTACGTATGCCAGTAAGTAGTATCGTAGTGGCATTGTTTCTTTCAAGGAGTTTTCCCGTGAACAAAATTTTCCCAAGCGCGGCCGCTGCGCTGGCCGGCATCGTCCACGATGGACAGCTGATGGCGGTGGGCGGCTTTGGCCTGTGCGGTATTCCCGAGGCCCTGATTGACGCGCTGTGCCACAGCGGCACCAAAGACCTCACGGTCATCTCCAACAATGCCGGTGTTGACGGCTTTGGTTTGGGCAAGCTGCTGGAGACGCGCCAGATCAAGAAAATGATTTCTAGCTACGTGGGCGAGAACAAAGAGTTTGAGCGCCAATACTTGGCCGGCGAGTTGCAGCTGGAGTTCACGCCCCAAGGCACACTGGCTGAAAAGCTGCGGGCGGGCGGCGCGGGCATTCCGGCTTTCTACACCCGCACCGGCGTGGGCACGCTGGTGGCTGAAGGCAAGGAAACGCGTGAGTTTGACGGCCACGTCCACATCATGGAACTTGCGCTGATCCCCGATGTCTCGCTGGTCAAAGCCTGGAAGGCCGACAAGAGCGGCAACCTGATTTTTCGCCGCACCGCGCGCAACTTCAACCCGGCCGTGGCCATGGCGGGCAAGATCACCGTGGTTGAGGTGGAGGAGATTGTCGAGACTGGCAGCTTCGACCCCGATGCCGTGCACCTGCCCGGTATTTACGTACACCGCCTGGTGCTCAATGCCACCCCTGAGAAGCGGATTGAGAAACGCACCATCACTGAAAAATCAGCCGCCCCAGCGGCACAGAAAGCAGGAGTCTGATCATGGCTTGGACACACGACCAAATGGCGGCCATTGCGGCCCAAGAACTGCAAGACGGTTTCTATGCCAACCTGGGCATTGGCTTGCCCACGCTGGTGGCCAACTTTGTCAATCCCGACATTGAAGTCTGGTTGCAAAGCGAAAACGGCATGCTGGGCATTGGCCCTTTCCCCACCGAAGACGCGGTGGACGCCGACCTGATCAACGCCGGCAAGCAGACGGTGACCACCATTGCCGGCTCCAGCATTTTTGGCAGCCACGACAGCTTTGCCATGATTCGCGGCGGCAAGATCAACCTGAGCATTTTGGGCGCCATGCAGGTGAGCGAAAAGGGTGACCTGGCCAACTGGATGATTCCCGGCAAGATGGTGAAGGGCATGGGCGGCGCCATGGACCTTGTCGCCGGCGTGAAGAAAGTAGTGGTGCTGAT
>CAJCCO010000094.1 GCA_903960915.1 uncultured beta proteobacterium | reverse complement strand
CTGGGTCAGATCAAGGAGGTCATCACCGAGCCCGGTCTGAACTTCAAGCTGCCTCCGCCATTTCAAAACGTGTCCTACATTGACAAACGCTTGCTGACCCTTGAGACCTCAGACACCGAGCCTATGCTCACCGCCGAAAAGCAACGCGTCGTTATTGACTGGTACGTGCGCTGGCGTATCTCGGAGCCTACCCAGTACATCCGTAATGTGGGCTTGACCGAAACCGAAGGTGCCAACCAACTCAACCGTGTGGTTCGCAATGCGTTTCAGGAAGAAATCAACAAGCGCACGGTCAAGGAGCTTTTGTCCACCAAACGCGAAGCCTTAACGGCTGACGTGAAGGCAGAAGTGCTGGAAAAAGTTAAAGGTGCCAAGCCTTGGGGTGTGGACGTGGTGGACGTGCGCATCACCCGTGCAGACTATGTGGACGCGATCACCGAATCGGTTTACCGCCGTATGGAAGCCGAACGCAAGCGCGTGGCCAACGAGCTCCGCTCCACGGGTGCTGCTGAAGGTGAAAAAATTCGCGCCGATGCAGATCGCCAGCGCGAAGTCACGGTAGCCAATGCCTACCGCGATGCCCAAAAAATCAAAGGCGAGGGCGATGCCCAGGCAGCGCGCATTTATGCCCAGGCCTTTGGCCGCGATCCACAATTCGCCCAGTTTTACCGCAGCCTGGAAGCCTACAAAGCTACATTCAACAAGAAAAGCGATGTGATGGTGGTAGACCCCGCCTCGTCGGAGTTCTTTAAAACCTTCCGTGGTAGTGTGCCTGCAGCGCCGGCACCCGCTAAAAAGTAAGCCCTTTGGACGCCGACAGCCTCTGGCTGGCATTGGCCCTCGTGTTAATCATCGAGGGCCTTTTTCCTTTTATTTCTCCCTCGGGCTGGCGCCGCATGTTCACCCAAGTGCTGGCTTTGAACGATGGACAGCTGCGTTTCTTCGCAATGTGCTGCATTCTGTGCGGCTTGCTGATGATTTGGTGGCTGCTCTAACGATTTCCGGCAAGTTAGCCCGGTAAAATCAGGGTTTTAACAGCCCCCTAAATCACATGTCTGCTTGGGTCCTACCGGATCACATTGCCGATGTCTTGCCGTCCGAAGCGCGGCACATCGAAGAACTGCGTAGAAACTTGCTGGACATGGCGCGCTGCTATGGCTACGAGTTGGTCATGCCCCCTTTGCTTGAACACCTGGAGTCTTTGCTAACCGGTGCCGGCCAAGCGCTTGACCTGCAAACTTTCAAGCTGGTCGACCAACTCTCGGGCCGCATGATGGGCTTGCGGGCTGACAGCACGCCACAAGTCGCCCGCATTGATGCCCACTTGCTTAACCGCCAAGGCGTGACCCGCCTGTGCTACTGCGGCCCAGTGCTTCATACCCGTCCCAGTGGCCCGCATGCCACCCGCGAACCCATGCAGTTTGGGGCTGAAATTTATGGCCACGCGGGTCTGGAAGCCGATCTGGAGACGCTGCAACTGGCGCTGGATTGCCTGAAAGCGGTACAACTTCCTTCATTGAGCGTTGATTTGGCCGATGCCCGCATCGTGAATGCCCTGCTTCAGGGCATTGCTTTGGATAGCGAGGCGCTCAACCGCATTCATGCTGCCCTGGCCGCCAAGGACAGCAGTGAGCTGTCCAGCCTCACCACCCATTTGCCCATGGCCTCGCGTCAAGGCCTGCTGGCCCTGGTTCAACTCTACGGCGACGCGCAGGTACTGGTTGAAGCAGAGAAAAATCTGCCTAGCTTGCCCGCCATCGGCCAAGCCCTGGCCAATCTGAAATGGCTGGCCAGCCACCTTGAGGGCGTGGGTGTCACGTTTGATTTGGCTGATTTACGCGGCTACTCGTATTACACCGGCGCACGGTTCTCGGTCTATGCCCAGGGCGCGCGCGATGCGCTGGTGCGTGGTGGACGCTATGACGAAGTGGGTGCCGTGTTTGGGCGCACCCGTCCTGCCACGGGCTTTAGCCTGGACATCAAGGCGCTGGTGGAGGTGCTGGCACCGCGTCCCTTGCGGGCTGCCGTGCGTGCCCCGTGGCGCGAAACCGCTGACTTGCGTGCTGCCATTGCAAATTTACGTGCCCAGGGCGAGACCGTCGTGTGTGTACTGCCCGGGCATGAGAGTGAAGTTGATGAGTTCCACTGTGACCGCGAGCTGGTTCAGCACGCGGGCCAGTGGGTCGTGAAAGTTATTTGAGAACATTTGAAATGAACGCAACCAAAGGTCGTAATGTTGTTGTCGTGGGCACCCAGTGGGGCGACGAGGGCAAAGGCAAGCTGGTCGATTGGCTGACCGAGAGCGCGCAGGGCGTGGTTCGCTTCCAGGGCGGGCATAACGCGGGTCACACCTTGGTGATCAACGGGGTTAAAACGGCCTTGCACCTGATCCCAAGCGGCATCATGCGCCCCGGCGTCAAGTGTTACATCGGCAACGGTGTGGTGCTGTCAGCCGCCAAGTTGTTTGAAGAAATTGAAGGCCTTGAAAAAGCCGGCGTAGAAGTGCGCTCGCGCTTGCGCATCAGCGAGGCTTGCCCCCTGATTCTGCCTTTCCATACGGCGCTCGATGTGGCCCGTGAAGTGGCACGTGAGAAGGGCGGCAATGCCAAGATCGGCACCACTGGCCGTGGTATCGGCCCCGCCTACGAAGACAAGATTGCCCGGCGTGCCCTGCGCGTTCAAGATTTGAAGTACCCCGAGCGGTTTGCCGCCAAGCTGCATGAACTGCTTGATCTGCACAACCACGTGCTCACCTCCTATTTGGGCTCGGTCTCCTTTGATTTTGGCCCCACGTTGGCACCCTACATCAAAGACGGCAAGGTTCAATTTCAGGCTGTTTTTGACGAGGCCATGCACCACGCTGAGCTTCTCAAATCCATGATGGCTGACGTGTCGCGCGAACTCAATGAAGCCCACCTCAAAGGTGCCAACTTGCTGTTTGAAGGCGCCCAAGGCACGCTGCTCGATGTTGACCACGGCACCTACCCGTACGTGACCTCCAGCAACTGTGTGGCCGGCAATGCAGCCGCCGGTTCGGGGGTTGGCCCCGGTATGCTGCACTACATACTGGGCATCACCAAAGCCTATTGCACTCGGGTGGGTGGCGGCCCATTCCCCACCGAACTTGACTGGGAAAAGCCAGGTACCCCCGGCTACCACATGAGCACCATTGGCGCCGAAAAAGGCGTCACTACCGGGCGCAGCCGTCGCTGTGGCTGGTTTGATGCTGCGCTCCTCAAGCGCTCGGCCCAGGTCAACGGCCTGACCGGCTTGTGCATCACCAAACTTGATGTGCTCGACGGCCTGACTGAACTGCTGTTGTGCACCGGTTACGAACTGGACGGCGAGTTGGTTGACATCTTACCCATGGGCGCAGATGACATCGAGCGCTGCAAGCCGGTTTATGAAACCCTGGAAGGCTGGAGCGACAGCACAGTGGGCGTGACCCAGTACGACAAGTTGCCCACCAACGCCCGCTTGTATTTGCAGCGCATTGAACAGGTCACCGGCGTGCCCATCCACATGGTGTCCACCAGCCCTGACCGCGACCACACCATCATGATGCGCCACCCGTATCTGGCGGACTGAGTGAATTGAGTCCTAGAGCTAGAGGTAAGTTTATTTTTTCATCACACCCGCTTGAAGCCTACACGCAGCAAGCCAACCCAGCGAATATTTCAGGAGCAAACCTATGTTGACGGAAGACGGCAAACACCTGTACGTGAGCTACGACGAGTACCACAACCTGATTGAGAAACTGGCCATCAAAATCCACCAGTCGGGTTGGCAGTTTGACACTATTTTGTGCCTGGCCCGTGGCGGCCTGCGCCCTGGCGACATCCTCTCCCGTGTTTTTGACAAGCCGCTGGCCATCATGTCCACCAGCTCCTACCGGTCCGACGCAGGTACGGTGCAAGGTATCCTGGACATTGCACGTTTCATCACCACGCCCAAAGGCGAGATAGCCGGTAAGGTGCTGCTGGTGGACGACCTGGCCGACTCGGGTCACACCTTGAACGCGGTCATCAAGCAACTCAAAACCAATTACTCGCCCATTACCGAGTTGCGCAGCGCCGTCATCTGGACCAAAGCCCTGTCCAACTTCACGCCTGACTACTCGGTGGAATTTTTGCCCACCAACCCCTGGATTCACCAGCCCTTCGAAGGCTACGACGCTCTTCGCCCCGAGCAATTGATAGCAAAATGGAGCGTGTAAGCGCCAAGGCACCTCAATGGCAGATCTGACCACCACCCTGATTCACCATCCTTACACGCCGCCCCAGGGGTTTGCAGCCCCTCAGCCCGGCGTTTTCAAGGCCTCCACTGTCATTTTTCCCAACGTGGCCGCTATGCGCCACGCTGAATGGAAAGACAAATCAGCCTACACCTACGGCCTGCACGGTACGCCCACCACCTACACGCTGGAGGAGCGCTTGTGTACCCTCGAAGGTGCACGCGACTGCATGCTGGTGCCCAGCGGACTGGCGGCCATTGCGCTGGTCGCCATGTCCTTGCTCAAGAGCGGCGATGAGATGCTGATTCCAGACAACGCCTACGGCCCCAGCAAGGCCCTGGCAGAAGGTGAACTCAAAGCCTGGGGCATCAGCCACCGTTACTACGACCCCATGAACCCGAGTGATCTGGCGGCCATGATCACGCCTCAAACGCGTCTGGTCTGGCTCGAAGCGGCCGGCTCAGTCACGCTCGAATTTCCCGACCTGTGCGAACTGGTGCGCGTGTGCCAGGCCCGCGGGGTGTTGACGGCACTGGACAACACCTGGGGCGCTGGCCTGGCCTTTGCCCCCTATGACCTCACCCCAGGTCACACACCAAGACTGGCTGTCGATGTCTGCGCGCATGCGCTGACCAAATACCCCAGCGGTGGTGGCGACGTCCTCATGGGCAGTGTCAGCACCTGCGATGAGGCGCTGGCCCTGAAACTCAAGCTGACGCACATGCGATTGGGCTATGGCGTGGGCGCCAACGATGCGGAGTCCATTCTGCACGGACTGCCCAGCATGGCGCTGCGCTACCGCGCGCACGATGAGACCACGCGTACCTTGGCCCGCTGGTGTCTGACCCGGCCCGAGTTCGCGCAGGTCTTGCACCCAGTTCTAGAAAACTCGCCCGGCCATGCCCATTGGCGTGCCCTGTGCAACAACGGTCTGGGCGGGGCTGCGGGCCTGTTCAGCGTCATTCTGGCCCCCCAATACACCCAGCACCAGGTGGACGCTTTTTGCGACGCACTGACTCTGTTCAAGTTGGGCTACAGCTGGGGCGGCCCCATGAGCCTGGTGGTGCCCTATGACTTGGCGAGCATGCGCAAGACCTGGCCCAATCATCTCAAGGCTGGCACCTTGGTGCGTTTCTCGATTGGGCTCGAAGCGGCTGCCGATTTACAGCTTGATCTGGCGCAAGCGCTTGACAAAGCGCTGGCCTAAAACGCTGCAAATCAGTGTTTACCTGAATGGTTTTCTGACCCGGCCTTGATAGGCTGGGCTGCATGAAGCCAACAAGCTCCCCGCACTCTTCAGACGCAAAGTCAGCTCCGTTACCGGTTGCTGCTGATGAGCCGCAGGGTCCGTCTTCCGGGTATTCGCCTGCGCCGTATCGACCACCGCCTTCCAGCGAGCCTCTGAAAGAGATCATTCCGCTGGGTCTGTCCGCCCCTTTTCGCTGGCTGTTGCTGGGTTGGCGCGACATGATGGCGTCCAAGGGTATTGCCTTGTTTTACGGATTTTGTTTCTGGTTCATGGCGGTCATTTTGCGGGCCGTGTTCAACAATGCGCCCGAATACACCATGTCCATCGCTTCGGGCTGCTTGCTGGTGGGGCCTTTTTTGGCCATGGGCTTGTACGAGGTCAGCCGGCAACGTGAACTCGGCCAGGTCCCCGATCTGGTGCACTCCCTGACCTGCTGGGATTCACACCTTGGGAGCATGGGCATGTTGGTGCTTGTATTGGTGGTTCTGGAGCTGCTGTGGGGGCGCGCCTCCTTGGTGGTTTTTGCGGTATTTTTCAATACGGGCATGCCTTCCACAGCTGGCGTTCTCAAGGCGGTCTTCAACCCAGAGAACTGGGAATTTCTGGCGGTCTACCTGGCCGTGGGCGGTGTTTTTGCCAGTTTGGTGTACACCACTGCGGCCGTATCTATTCCCATGATTCTGGACCGTGACACCGATGCCATCTCGGCCGCCATCACCAGTTTTCAAGTGGTGCTGGAGAACACCGCCGTGATGGTGCTGTGGGGTATGTTGATCACGCTGATGGTTGTGTGGCGCTGTTGCCGTGGGGCGCTGGCTTGCTGATTCTGGGACCCTGGCTTGGCCATGCCAGTTGGCATGCCTACCGTGGCTCGGTGCGCTGGCTGCCACACAACGCTGAAGCTGCGACTGCTGTATGACCCCATAAAATGTGCGCTGGCCCAGACAGCCACAGGCTGCAAAGTGTTAAAGTGCCACCAACTACGAAAGCACACCTTGGCAACACCGAATTACGGATACGAAAAACGTCAGAAAGAGCTGGCAAAGAAAAAGAAAAAAGAGGAAAAGCTCAAGAACAAGGCCGAACGCAAGGTCGGTGAAGGCGCGGAAGAGGGCGCTGAAGAGGGCACAGAAGACAGCTCGGAAGAGGTCGGCTCTGGCGAAGAGCAGGCTGAGCCCACACCCCCTGCCACCGACACCCCAGCGGCTTGACGCACGCCCCGTAGTCCACCTATCAGGTGGACAGTTCTGGCACCGTATCTTCCAGAATTTCTTTCAACATTTCTTGCGCCAAGCGCTGCATAGCCCCCGCCGAGTGATCTGCCGGGGCTATTGTTTTGGCCTGCTCATACTGTTTGAAGTTGCGCCGCATGGACTGCAAATACACCGGGTCGTAATGCTGTGTGAGCAGTTCCCGAACCACCGGCTCCACCTGGCCTGCGCGCACCTGCGCTTGCCAGGCATCCACCACCGCTTTGCCACGAAACTCGGCCAGCACTTGCAAGCGGTCGCAAAAGTGTTCAGAGTCGCTGACGAAGAATGCGTAGTCTTCCAGCAGCAAGGCCACGCGCTCGTCGTCTGACAGCACCAGGTTCAGGCAAGGGCTTTCGCGCATGCGCTCAATCAGCGACGCTGGGACTGACACATTGCCCACCTTCTTACTTTCACTCTCCACATACACCACGCGCGTGGGGTCGAACTGGCGCAAGGTGTCCCAGACCAGGGTGTCGAAGCGTTTTTGTGTGGGCTGCGCCAAGCCGGGAATGGCACCCAGCACCGAGCTGCGGTGGTTGGCCAGGGCTTCTAGATCAAGCACCTGCGCGCCTTCTTGCGCCAGGGCCTGAAGCAACCGCGTTTTGCCCGAGCCCGTGGTACCGCACACCACGCGCCAGTTCAGCAAGGGCACCAGGCGCTCAATGTCTTGCACCACCGCTGCCCTGAACGCCTTGTAGCCGCCTTCCACCAACGTCACGCGAAACCCGATCTGGTCCAGGATCAGGCTGAGCGAGCCACTGCGTTTGCCGCCGCGCCAGCAATACGCCAGGGGTTTCCAGTCCTTGGGCTTGTCAATCACCTCACGGTCAATGTGGGCTGCAATATTGCGGGCCGCATGCGCTGCGCCGCGCTTCTTGGCTTCAAAGGCGTTGACCTGCTTGTACAGGGTGCCAATATCGTGCCGCTGCGCATTGTTCAAGGTGGGCCAGTTCACGGCGCCAGGCAAGTGGTCTTCGGCATACTCGTCTTCGCTGCGGGCGTCGATCAGGGTGTCAAACTCGTGCAGGCGGGCTATCAGCTCGGCTGCGGGCAAGATACTCAAACTCATGGATGGGGACTCATTTCAGAATTTTCTTCAGTTCGGGCCATACATTGGCCAACAGGCGGGGGTGAGCCTCTTCCTTGGGGTGAATTCGGTCGGCCTGGAACAGCCGGGTGGGGTCTGCAGGGTCAGAGATACCGTCCAGAAAAAACGGCACCAGCGCGGCCTTGCGGGCCTTGGCCACTTGGGCAAACATATCGGTAAAGCGCGCCGCGTAGTCTTTGCCATAGTTGGGCGGCACTTGCATACCCACCAACAACACCCGCGCGCCGGTCTGTTGCGCAGCTTGTGTCATTTGGGTCAGATTCTCCTGCGTCAGTTGGAGCGACAAGCCACGCAGGGCGTCGTTGCCGCCGAGCTCGATGATGACGTGGGTCGGCTTGTGCTGCGCCAGCAAGGCAGGCAGGCGCGAGCGCCCACCCGATGTGGTGTCACCACTGATGCTGGCGTTGACCACCGTGGCGGGTATTTTTTCGGTTTTGAGTTGCTGTTCCAGCAAGGCCACCCAGCCCGTGCCGCGTTTGAGGCCATACTCGGCACTCAGGGAGTCGCCCACCACCAGAATAGTGCGTGCTGGTTGTGCGGCTGCGGCCTGAACAAGCCCGATTAAAAGCCCCACAGCAGCGACCCGAAGCAGGGTCGCGATAAAGTCCCGTTTGTACAAAGAAAGCCTCATGTCTGATTCCATTATTTCCGTCGAGCACGTGTTCAAGTCCGTCACAGACTCCACCGGCACACTCGACATTTTGCGCGATATTGATTTTGTCCTGAATGCCCGGGAAACAGTCGCCATTGTGGGCGCCTCCGGTTCTGGCAAAAGCACGCTCTTGTCCATCATTGCTGGCCTGGACACACCCACGCGCGGCACCGTGCGCCTGGCAGGCCACGACCTGTTTGCCATGAACGAAGACCAACGAGCCGCCCTGCGGGCGCAAAAAGTGGGTTTTGTGTTTCAAAGCTTTCAGTTGCTGGGCAACCTGACCGCACTTGAAAACGTGATGTTGCCCCTGGAGTTGGCTGGCCGCCGTGATGCCCGCCTCACCGCCACCGAAATGTTGGCCCGCGTGGGTCTGTCCCAGCGCCTGGGCCACTACCCCAAGGTATTGAGCGGTGGTGAACAACAGCGCGTAGCCCTGGCGCGCGCCTTTGTCGTTCAACCGGCGGTACTGCTGGCCGACGAGCCCACCGGCAGCCTGGACTTTGCCACCGGCGAGAAGGTCATGGAACTGATGTTTGACCTGAACCGCGAACTCGGCACCACCCTGGTGCTGGTCACCCATGACCGTGCGATTGCCGCGCGCTGCGAGCGCTGTATCACCATAGAAGCCGGCCAGGTACTGCCCCCCACTTTGGAGCCCGCTGCTGCACAGGTCTGAAGGGCCAACCCGGCCTGAAAAATACAAGCCGCGCTGCTTTATTGAAGCGCTGGCTGTGCCGCGATAATCAGCGCCATGTCTTCATCCAAAGTTCTGTTCGGCTTTCATGCCGTGGGCGTGCGCCTTAAAACCGCGCCGCGATCCATCATCGAAATATATTTTGAGCCCACCCGGCGCGATGCGCGCATGCGGCAATTCATTGACAAGGTCAATGAAGCCGGTGTGCGCCTGATCGAGGCCGACGGCATGCGTCTGGCCAAGCTCTGCGGCGGCCATGGTCACCAGGGCGTCGCCGCCCGGGTGCAGGAGTTGGCGCAAGTGCATTCGCTGGACGAACTGCTGGAGCAACTCGAAGCCGCGCAGGCCGACAAGCCGCTGGCAGAACGCGAGCAGCCGCTGATTCTGGTGCTTGACGGCGTGACCGATCCGCACAACCTGGGGGCTTGCCTGCGGGTGGCCGACGGCGCGGGCGCCCATGCCGTCATTGCGCCCAAAGACCATGCCGCCGGCATCAACGCCACCGTGGCCAAGGTGGCCAGCGGCGCGGCAGAAACGGTGCCTTACTTCATGGTGACCAACCTGGCGCGCACCTTGAACGAGTTGAAGGAGCGCAATATCTGGATTATTGGCACCAGCGACGTAGCACCTAAAACCCTTTACCAGGCCGACCTCAAAGGCCCGATTGCCCTGGTGCTTGGCGCCGAAGGGGCGGGCATGCGCCAGCTCACCGCCAAAACCTGTGACGAGTTGGTGAGCATCCCGATGCGCGGCGCCGTCGAAAGCCTCAACGTGTCGGTGGCCAGCGGTGTGTGTCTGTATGAAGCGCTTCGCCAGCGCGCCTGAATTTTTTAACCGGAGCCACCCCTATGCCTCGTCTGACCCCACTGTCATGGCTTCTCGCGTTTGCTTTGCTGAGCGTTGGCTGCACCCAGGAACAGCAAAACAAGATCAACCGCGACATTCAGAACTGGACCGGCACCAATGGCGTGCTGGAGTTTTACGCCGGTGACAAGCTGGTTCGCCGCTTTTTGAAAATTGACAAGCTCAGTACCGCCATGGGCACCGACGACGGCAGGCCTCGCTCTTACCGGTACGGCTATGGTGTGCTCGATGAAAACCTGAATTTCGTGGCCGACCCCGGCGAGAAAAAGGTGTACTTCGAGATCAGCGACTTTGGCTCGAACTACCTTTTCTTTGAAAATCCGCGCTAAGCGCCGGGCTTAAACCTCAAACCTTAAACCCAGCCCCAATAGCCCAACACAGCACCCGCACCCAGCAGCCAGAGCATGTGAATTTTGGTACGCCACACCAGCAACGTGCTGAGGAGGGTGAGCAGGTACAGCGGCCAGTTTGTCTGCCAAGGACCGTGGCCTGCGCTGAGAATCCAGCCTGTAGCCACCAGCAGCGCCACCACCACAGGCGCCATGCCCTGCTTGAAAGCCCGAACCGCCCGCAAGGCCTGGTTTTTGTAACTCCAGCGCGCCACCACAAAAATAAGACACGTGCTGGGCAACAAAATGCCGAGCATCGCCAGCATCATGCCCAGCAAGGCGGCGGGCCAGGCTGCCAGGCCGGCTGAATAGCCGCCGGAGGCGTTCATGCCAATATTCCAGCCCATCAAGGCCACAAACAACACGTTGGGGCCGGGCGCCGCCTGGGCCAAGGCAATGGAAGAAGTGAACTGCCCCTCGCTGAGCCAATGCCGCTCATCCACCAGGTAGCGGTGCATCTCCGGCGCCGTGGTGATGGCGCCGCCTACAGCCAACAAGGACAGCGAGAGAAAGTGCGTCAACAGCGAAAGCCAGTCGATAGCGCTCATGAGGATGGGGTTCATGGCGCAACTTTCTGAGCATCCAGCACGCCCAGTTGCCGGTAGGTCCAGGCACAAGCCACCCCGCCCCAAAGCAATAACACCCAGGGCAGCGGCAGACGCAGCAAAGCCACCGCCAGAAAAGTAATGGCCGCCACCACGGCACAGCCAACAGCACCCAGCACGTGGTTTCTCAAAGCCACCACCAGCTTCAGGCCGGTCGCAACAATCAGCCCGGCGGCCACCGCACCCAGGCCCCGCAAGGCACCTTGCACGCCCGGAAAATCAGCCACGCCAGCAAAGACAGCGGCCAGCGCGAGCGCCACCAGCGTTGGAAAAGTCAGCATGCCGGCCAGCGCTACCAAGGCCCCTCGCCAACCAAAGTAGCGTCCGCCCAGCATCAACGACAGGTTCACCACGTTGGGGCCCGGCAGAATTTGCGCCACGGCCCAATCCTCAAGAAATTCTTTTTGGCTAAGCCACTGTTTGCGTTCTACCAACTCACGCTGAACCACCGCGAGCACACCACCAAAGCCCTGCAAAGCCAGGGCAGAAAACGCCCAGAAAAGTTGCCGTAAAGAAGCCGGCCGGGGGCGGTCAACCATACCCGTTGTGTCAGCAATCCCCGTCCTGTCAGCTTGCTTCACGGGCCGTTTCTTCAATTTGTTGCAGCACCCAGTGCATAACCGCAGGGTGCAGCACCATTTCCACATGGCCCAAGCCCACAAACACCGTCACCGGTACACCGGGCAAGACTTGTTCAGTCTGCGGAAAAACGATGTTGTCCTGGGGCGTGAGGGCGATGCGCATCAGTGCGCGGGTAGCAGGGCTTTCACTGGCAGCGAGCGCCTGCAGCCAATCGCTTTGCCAAGCCATCGCCTTCCCGTTCGGGCTGGGAAATGGGGTGTGAATTTGGGTGCCAACGTGGGGCGTTCCCAGGGTCAGCACACGCGCCACGCGTTGGCTGCCATAGGCGCGTAGCCAGGCGCGTATCGCCAGTCCGCCCATGCTGTGGCCAATGAGTGCCACCTGCGGGCTGCCCGTCTGGCGGCAAATGGCCACCACAGCTTGCTCCACCAGCTCGGCGTAATCGTCAATCGAGGTGAACAATGGCTCCAGGTCAATGGCCAACACCGGGTGTCCGGCCTGGCGAAGCTGCAGCGCCATCGCATCCCAGACGCGGTGGTTGCATACATAGCCGTGCACCAGCAGCACCGGTAACCGTTGGGGCAGGGCGGCAGGCCCCCGCTGCAACCTGGGCGGCTTGGCCCAGGGCATTTGCAGAACAAACACCCGCAGCATGGCCAGGCCTTCAAACACCAGTGAGCGCCACCAGGGCCCATCGGCCCGAGATGTGCGCGACTTGAAGGCCGTAGAAGTGGCCACGCTCAGCTGCACCAACACGGGCATCAGCAACGCAGTCAGGGGCATCAGCCAGGTGGGCGCCTCAGTGAAATAGACGATCAACCCGCCTATTACAAGGCCAGTCAGCGCTTGCGTCAGCAGCAGCAGTCTCAGCAGTTGGGCCAGCATGGTGAAACGGCCCCGCTAAGCCTTGCTGCACTGCAGGGTGCGCCGAGCCGGTTCCACCACGGCTTTTTCAGCCGCATAGTCGCTGGTCAACACACGCATCAGCAAGAAGCCCTGGTTTGTGGGCGTTACCACCACCCGGGCACCCGCTGGCACTTGGGGCGCATTGGCATTGGGGCCTTCAGACACCAGCCACAAATCAACCGGGGCCGTGCCCGCTGCCTGGTCATTGATGACAAAGAAGTTGTCACTGTTCGATGCGTAAAGCGCAACAGACCAGTAGGTGCTGAGCTGGGGGTGTGCTTTGACGCGCACCGGTCCACCCGATACATCAAACACGCAGACCGAATACAGCAGGTCCGGGCTGGGCATCACCACACGGCGCGCGCTAGCATCTACTGCCGGTGGAAATGCGGCCTGGTTTTGCATGTTCATGGCCTGGGCTGCCGGGCCGTTCATGACCCGGTTCATGATCACGCGTGGCACGGCCCAAACCAGCAGCACATGGGCCAGCACGGCTGTAACGCTTAAGGACAAAGCTCGGTAAAACCAGAGCCGTTGCCCTGAGGTCCAGTTCTTCATGGGCAGGCTCCAATGGGGTTGATGGACGGCGGCTTCAAGGAAGCTGGCGCGGCCTGCAAACCGGGTGACGGGTTGTACAGACGCAGGGTCAACACCACGCCGCGTTGGCCGGGCGTGGGCAGCCAATGCACACCCGCTTGTTCCTGTGGCCCGGTGCTGAGCAAAAACTGACCCTGGGCATCCAGCTTGGCCGTGCTGCCGTTCAGGCTGTAGCGCTGACCGGGGGCGTCAAACAGGAAAAAATCGTCGGCATACGCGGTAATGCTCCACCAGCGTGCAGCCGGGGGTGCGCCAGCCACGCGGTAGTTGCAGGTGCTTCGCAAGGGCCGCCCCGAGTCATCCTGGGTGGCGATGTAGTACATGGTTTCATCCCGACCCAAAGCCAGCAGTCCTTCCAAGGCGACACGGGCACGGGTGTACATGTCGGCATCCGGACTGCCCGTCAGGGTGCTGCCGCGCCAGGCGCCTACCTTCACCAGTTGGCCGGTCCAGTGGGCCTTGCGCAGCACCCACCAGGCCGAGCCGGCGCCCAAGGCGACTGCCGTCAGGTAAAGCGCCAGCGCAATAGTGATTTTTCGCAGGCGCGAGCGGTGTGGAAGTGTCGTCATGGCGGTTTCAATAGACGGGTTGGAAGCGGGCAATGGTGTCCTTGACCGCCGGCGTCAAGGCAAAGCCGGGGCCAAACTGCTGGGCCAGTTCGTCGGCTCGTTGTGCAAAAGCGGCCAGCCCCATGCCGTAAATAAACTGCATGGCGCCGCCGGTCCAGGCCGGAAAGCCAATGCCGAAGATGGAGCCTATGTTGGCATCGTGCACCGAGGTCAACACGTTTTCATGCAGGCAGCGCGCCGTCTCAATCGCCTGGCGGTACAGCAGCCGGTCTTTCAGGTCGGTGATGTTCCAAGGGGTGTCGGCTTTTTCAAACAAAGGTTTGAGCTGCGGCCACAGGTGCTTGCGGGCGCCTTTTTCCGTCGGGTAGTCGTAAAAGCCACCGCCAGCGGCGCGTCCGGCGCGCTGGTGTTGGCGCACCATGGTTTCCACCAGCAGCTCGCCAGGGGAGGCCTGGTAGGTTTTTCCTTCACCCGCAAAATCGGCGCGGGTTTGTTCGATCACATGCAGACTCAGGCTCAGCGAGGTCTCATCGAGCACCGCCAGCGGGCCTACCGGCATGCCGCATTGGATGCCCGCATTTTCAATCGCCGCAGCCGGTATGCCTTCGCCCAGCATGGCCACACCTTCCATCACAAAGGTGCCAAAGACACGGCTGGTAAAAAAGCCCCGCGAGTCGTTCACCACAATGGGCATTTTTCCAATGGCCTGCACATAGTCAAAGGCCCGGGCCACGGTCTCGTCATCGGTCTGCGCGCCGCGGATGATCTCCACCAGCTTCATCTTGTCCACCGGGCTGAAAAAATGGATGCCAATGAACTTGGCTGGCGCCACGCTGGCCTTGGCCAGCCCGCTGATGGGCAGAGTGGAGGTGTTGGAGGCAAAAAAGCCGCCAGGCGCCAGCATCGGCTCGGCCTCCTGCGTAACGCGGGCCTTGAGTTCGCGGTTTTCAAACACGGCCTCAATGATCAGGTCGCAGCCCGCCAGGTCGGCCGCCTGCTCGGTGGCGTGAATGCGCGCCAGCAGTTGGGCTTGTGCCGGCTCAGTCATGCGGCCTTTGTCCACGCGGGCCTGGGTGAGCTTGGCACTGTAGGCTTTGCCGGCCTGGGCTTTCTCCAGGCTCACGTCTTTCAGCACGGTTTCAATCCCTTGGCTGGCCTGCACGTAGGCAATGCCCGCCCCCATCATGCCCGCCCCCAGCAAACCTACCTTGGCGGGTTTGAAACGCGGCGACTTGCCCGGGCGCGAATGGCCGCTGCGAATGGCGCTCATGTTGAAAAAGAAGGTGTTGATCATGGAGCGGGCGTTGCTGCCCGTCATGAGCTTGGCCAGGTAGCGGCTCTCAATGCGCAGCGCCGTCGGCAGGTCAACTTGCAGGCCTTCCACCATGCAGGCCAGAATGGCCTCGGGCGCGGGGTACAGGCCACGTGTCTGTTTGCTCAACATGGCCGGGGCCACGGTCAACATGCCGGCCACCTTGGGGTTGGCCGGGGTGCCGCCTGGCACTTTGTAGTCTTTGTCTTCCCAGGGGTGTTGGGCCGTGGGGTGGGCGTTGATCCAAGCCAGTGCCTTGGCGCGCATCTCGCTCTGGGCCTGTTCCGAAGGTGCCACCAATTCATGAACCAAGCCCAGTTTCAGAGCCTCCTGGGGACCAAATGTTTTACCTTCCACCAGGTAGGGCTGCGCGCCCAGCAAGCCCAGGTGCCGTGTCATTTTGGTGATGCCACTGGCGCCGGGCAGCAGGCCCAGCGTGACCTCAGGCAGGCCAAACTGAATCTTGCGGTCGTCTATGGCAATGCGGTGGTGGCCTATCAGGGCCACCTCCCAGCCGCCCCCCAGCGCCGTTCCGTTCAGGCAACTCACCACCGGTTTGCCCAGGGTCTCCAGCGCACGAAAGTTCTGCTTCATGCGCTCAATCTCGACATACACCAGGTTGGCCTGATCAGGCGCCAGCCGCATGGTGGCCTTCAGGTCGGCACCTGCAAAAAAGGTGGATTTGGCCGACGCCAGGATGATGCCCCGGATCGCCTCTTTGTCTTGCAGCACCTGGGCGGTGATGTCGCTCAGGTCGGTTTGCCATTGCTGGCACATGGTGTTGACAGGCGAGCCCTGTTCGTCAAAGGTGATCGTGGCAATGCCGTCTTGCAGCGCGTAGCTGAGGGTTTTCAAAGTCATCATGGTGTGTGTCTTCAGGCTAAGAGGGGCGTGAGGGTTTAGCAACGTTCAACAATGGTGGCAATGCCCATGCCGCCACCCACGCACAGCGTGGCCATGCCATAGCGCAACTTGCGCCGGTGCAGCTCGTCAATCAGTGTGCCCAAAATCATGGCACCGGTGGCCCCTAGCGGGTGACCCATGGCAATGGCGCCGCCATTGACGTTGACTTTGTCGTGCGGCACATTCATCTCTTTCATGAAGCGCATGGCCACAGCCGCAAACGCTTCGTTGATCTCCACCAGGTCGATCTGGTCCATGCTCAGGCCCGCTTTGGCCAGTGCCTTGCGCGCCGCCGGCATAGGGCCGGTGAGCATGATGGTGGGGTCGGCACCACTCAGGGCCACCGCCACAATTCGCGCGCGCGGTGTCAGGCCGTGCGCTTTGGCAGCAGCTTCGGAACCGATCAAAACGGCGGCTGCACCGTCCACAATGCCGGAGGAATTGCCCGCGTGGTGCACATGGTGAATGCGCTCCACCTGCGGGTAGCGCGTAAGGGCCATTTGGTCAAAACCCATGGCGCCCATTTGCTCAAACGCGGCCTTGAGCGAACCCAGACCGGCGAGCGTGGTTTGCGGCTTAATGAACTCGTCCTGCGCCAGAATGATCTGCCCCAGCGCATCTTTGACGGGCACCAGAGAGCCTGCAAAGTAGCCGCTTTCTCGGGCCAAAGTGGCCCGGCGCTGGCTTTCCAGTGCAAACGCATCAACGTCATCGCGGGTGAATCCTTCTAGGGTCGCAATCAAATCGGCGCCAATGCCTTGCGGCACAAACGTGGTGGCCAGGTTGGTTTCGGGGTCCATGGCCCAGGCGCCACCGTCCGAGCCAATGGGCACCCGGCTCATGCTCTCCACGCCACCGGCCACCACCAGGTCTTCCCAGCCCGAGCGCACCTTTTGCGCCGCCATATTGACCGCCTCCAGACCCGAGGCGCAAAAGCGGTTGATCTGCACACCCGAACAGGTGAAGTCCCAACCCGCCTTGAGTGCGGCCACTTTGGCAATCACCGAGCCTTGCTCGCCCACCGGCGAGACCACGCCCATCACCACATCGTCCACCCGCGCGGTGTCCAGGTGGTTGCGCTGCTGCAAGGCCGTCAATACACCTGCCAACAGATTGACAGGCTTGACCTCGTACAGACTGCCGTCTTTTTTTCCTTTTCCGCGGGGCGTGCGGATCGCATCAAACACAAAAGCTTCAGTCATGAAAACTCCAGTCAATATTTCGGAGGCAGGCAAAAAAACAGGCCCGCTGGGGGTCAATGGGTCAGCGCAATGCAGTATATTATTTTTAACCAAGCGCTTGCTTTGTAAAAATACATCCCTTTTCACCCCAAATGAGAGCCCAGCCATGATTGAAAGAAACCTTTTCAGCACGGACCACGAAGCATTTCGTGACAGTTTCAAACGATTCATGGACAAGGAGATTGCACCCCATCACGCCGCCTGGGAAGAACAGGGCTATGTGGACCGAGCGGTCTGGCACAAAGCTGGCGAGAACGGTTTTTTATGCATGACCATGCCGGAGGCCTATGGCGGCGCTGGCGCCGACAAGTTGTACTCGGTGGTGCAGATGGAAGAACTGTCAAAAGCAGGTTTCAGCGGCATTGGCTACAGCCTGCACAGCGAAATTGTGGCGCCCTACCTGCTGCATTACGGCACCGAGGCGCAGAAGCAAAAATACCTGCCCCGGCTGGCCAGCGGCGAGATGGTGAGCGCCATTGCCATGAGCGAGCCTGCAGCCGGTTCGGACTTGCAAGGCATCAAAACTACCGCCCTGTTGCAAAGCGATGGCAGCTACCTGCTCAATGGCAGCAAGACCTTCATCACCAACGGGTGGCACGCCGATCTGGTGGTGGTGGTGGCCAAAACGAACCCAGCGGCTGGCGCCAAGGGCACCAGCTTGCTGCTGGTGGAGCGCGGCATGCCTGGTTTTAGCGTGGGCAAGCGCTTGAAAAAACTCGGCCTGAAAGCACAAGACACCGCCGAGCTGTTTTTTGACAACGTGCGCATTCCCGCTGACAACCTGCTGGGTGGCGCGGCCCATGAAAACCGCGGTTTCATCTGTTTGATGGAGCAGTTGCCCTGGGAGCGTTTGCAAATTGCCATTGGTGCGGTGGCAGCCGCGCAGGCAGCCATAGGATGGACGGTGGACTACGTGAAAGAGCGCAAGGTATTTGGCCAACCCGTGGCCGCCTTTCAGAACACCCGCTTTACCCTGGCCGAACTGCAAACCGAGGTGCAGGTGGCGCGCGTGTTTGTTGACAAATGCACCGAGCTGCTGATGAGCAACAGCCTGGACACGGCCACTGCCAGCATGGCCAAGTACTGGTGCAGCGATCTGCAATGCAAGGTGATGGACGAATGCGTGCAACTCTTTGGCGGCTACGGCTACATGTGGGAATACCCCATCACCCGCGCCTATGCCGACGCCCGCGTGCAACGCATTTACGGTGGCACCAACGAGATCATGAAAGAAGTCATTACCCGGGCCATGGGCCTGGGCGGCAAATAAACCATGCCTCAACTGCTGAGCGTTCAAACCGGCGTGGCCAGACGGCTTCAAATCAACGGCCGAGCCATTCTGAGCGCGATCCACAAACAAGCTACGGTTGAGCCAGTACCCCTCATGCCCCTTGGCTTGATGGGCGACGAGCAGGCCGATTTATCGGTGCATGGCGGGCTCGACAAGGCGGTGTATGCCTACCCCAGTGAGCACTACCCGTTTTGGTTGGCCGAGCGCGAGGCCGCAGGGCAGGGCGGTATTGACGCCACGCTGCCCTGGGGCTCCATGGGTGAAAACCTGAGTCTGCAAGGCCTGCTGGAAACTGATGTCTGGGTGGGCGATGTGCTGCAGTTCCCCCACGCGGCCCTGCGCGTGACCCAACCGCGTGAGCCTTGCTTCAAATTCAACGCGGCCATGGGTTTCAACACCGCCTCACAACGCATGGCGCAACACGGCTGCTGCGGCTTTTACCTGGCGGTGGACGAACCCGGCACGCTGCGTGCGGGCGAGTCTTTTACCTTGATCCCTGGCCCAAGACGCCTGGGTATTCCTGAAATGTTCAAGGCCAAGTTTTTCAAACACATGCGCTGAGCGCCTGGTTGTTTTATCCGTCTTGACGAGCCCCTGCTTCAGACTTTGGTTTGACATTGAAGATTGAAACAAACATTAAATTTAGCTAAAAATCTCTAAAAGTCGATATATTCCGCCTTGTCGTTGAAAAACATCAAGAACTGGAAAAACCATGCAACTCGGAATGATTGGCTTAGGCCGTATGGGTGGAAACATTGTGCGCAGACTGATGCGCCACGGTCACACGTGTGTGGTGTATGACACCAACGCCGCCAGTGTGGCGCAATTGGCGCAAGAGGGCGCTTCGCCCAGCAGCGATCTGGCAAGCTTTGTTCAGCAACTGCAAACGCCACGGGCGGTTTGGGTGATGCTGCCCGCAGGCCCAATCACCGAAGCCACCGTCCATGCGCTCAGTGAAGTTTTGGAGCCCGGTGACATCATCATCGACGGGGGCAACTCCAATTACCAAGACGATGTCAGGCGCGCCCAAGAACTGCAATTGAAGGGAATCCGCTACATCGATGTGGGCACCAGCGGTGGCGTGTGGGGACTTGATCGCGGGTATTGCATGATGATCGGCGGCGACAAGGACGCCTTCAACCACCTTGATCCGCTGTTCAAATCCCTGGCACCGGGTGTTGGCACCATAGAAAAAACGCCGGGTCGCGAAAATCGGCAGTCAACCGCTGAAGAAGGCTATTTGTACACCGGGCCTGCTGGCTCCGGGCACTTCGTCAAGATGGTGCACAACGGCATTGAATACGGACTGATGCAGGCTTACGCCGAAGGCCTGGACATTCTCAAAGGGGTCAACCAGGCCGTCATTCCTGAACAACGTCGCTACGACCTTGACCTGGCCGACATTACAGAACTTTGGCGCCGCGGCAGTGTGGTGTCTTCGTGGTTGCTCGATCTGAGTGCCATTTCATTGGCCGAAGACCCCGAACTCACCTCGTATTCGGGCTATGTGGAAGATTCAGGGGAGGGCCGCTGGACCATACAGGCCGCCATTGAAGAGGCGGTTCCTGCCGATGTTCTGACGGCGGCGCTTTACACCCGCTTCCGCTCACGCAAGGAACACACGTTTGCAGAAAAAATGTTGTCTGCCATGCGCAAACAATTCGGCGGTCATCAGGAACCTGGAAAAAAATAAGGCGCACCATGGCACAAGATATTGAACACCCCAAGACGCTACACGGTGAACGCGCGCCTTCCTGCAGCATCGTCATTTTTGGCGCCGGCGGCGACCTCACCAAGCGTTTACTCATGCCTGCCCTGTACAACCTGGCACGAACCAACCTGCTGCCAGACAACTTTGCTTTGATTGGCGTTGACCGGCTGGAAATGAGTGACCTGGCTTTCCAGAACCATGTGGAAGAGGCCGTGCGGGCTTTTGCAGCGGATAAACATTACGCCCAAACCCTGGACGAATCCAACCTCAAGCGCTTGCTTCAAAGCATGTCTTACCTGTCAGCAGACTTTGCCGACGCTGCCTCTTACCAGCAGCTCGGTGAGAAACTCAAACAGGTGCAACAGTCGCAACAGGTCAGTGAAAACGTGATGTTCTACCTGGCTGTAGGGGCGCGCTTTTTTGGCGGCATTGTCGACCACCTCGGTCAATCTGGGTTGGTGGGAGAGACCAATAATTTTTGGCGCCGAGTGGTGGTGGAAAAGCCTTTTGGCCATGACCTGGCGTCCGCTCAAACCCTCAACACGCAACTGCGCCACAGCCTGGCTGAGACGCAAATCTACCGCATGGACCACTTCCTGGGCAAGGAGACGGTTCAAAACATCATGCTCATGCGCTTTGCCAACGGTATTTTCGAGCCGCTCTGGAACCGCGACCATATTGACCATGTGCAGATTACGGTGGCTGAAACGGTTGGCGTGGAAAAGCGCGCCGCGTTTTACGAAACCACCGGTGCCATGCGCGACATGGTGCCCAACCATGTGTTCCAGTTGCTGGCACTGACCGCCATGGAGTCGCCCTCTTCATTTGACGCCAACGCCGTGCGCAATGAAAAGACCAAGGTGCTGAACTCGGTGCACCGGGTTAATCCCGCCACAGACGCCGTGCGTGCGCAGTACAGCACCGGCCAACGGGACGGACAGGCCTTGAAAGCTTACCGGCAGGAAGACGGTGTAGCTGCTGACAGCAGCACGGAGACCTATGTCGCCATGAAGCTGGGCATAGACAACTGGCGTTGGGCGGGTGTGCCGTTTTATTTGCGCACGGGAAAAGCCATGTCCAAGCGTCAAAGCGAGATCATGATTCAGTTCAAGCGCCCACCTTTTTCATTGTTCCGCAACACCGCCACTGAGGCGCTTACGCCCAACGGGCTTGTCATCAAACTGCAACCGGATGAAGGCGCGATGCTGACGTTTGGCGCCAAAATTCCTGGGCCAAAAATCGAAATTGGCCAGGTGAAGATGGATTTCCACTACAAGGATTACTTCCAGAACGCGCCCAGTACCGGCTATGAAACGCTGATTTACGACTGCATGATTGGCGATGCCACCCTGTTCCAGCGCTCCGACAGCGTCATGGCCGGTTGGGACATTGTCAAACCGCTCCAGGAGCACTGGGGTCAGGGTTCCAGCCAGCCCATAGCCTCGTATGCGGCCGGCTCTGATGGCCCGGCAGAATCAGACGCGTTGCTGAATACGAGCCAGCGGAGTTGGCGCGCCTTGAGCTGATGCCCGATCAGGCGCGTTTCTCAGCGCCCATGACTTGTTCGATCAGCTGGTCCTTATCGGCCCATAGTTGCTGAACCCATAACTGGTAAGCCTGGCGCATGGCGGGGTCGTTGGCGTAGTCGCCGGCGAGCAGCTGCTGCGGCACGGGCAGTTGGCGCACCCGCACCACCACGTGCTCAAGCCGTCCGCACAGAAATTGCCAGAAGTTGGGCGTACCGTGGGGGTACACCACGGTGACGTCCAGAATGGCATGGAATTTTTCGCCCATCGCTCCCAAGGCCGTCGCCATACCGCCGGCTTTGGGCTTGAGCAGGCGCCGGTAGGGCGACTGTTGGCGCAGGTGTTTGGCGGGCGTGAAGCGTGTGCCTTCCATGAAGTTCATCACGCTGGTGGGCACCAAGGCAAACTTTTCGCAGGCTTGGCGTGTGGTTTGCTGGTCTTTGCCACGCATCTCAGGGTGCTTTAGCAAATAGGCTTCACTGTGGCGGCGCATGAACGGAAAGTCCAGCGCCCACCAAGCCAGGCCCATCACGGGCACCCAGATCAGTTGCTGCTTGAGAAAAAACTTCAGCAAAGGAATGCGCCGGTTAAAGACATGTTGCAAAACCAGAATGTCGACCCAGGATTGGTGGTTGCAGTTGACCAGGTACCAGTGGTCGGTCTTCAAATCATCCAGACCCTGCACGTCCCACTGGCAGCGCTGGGTCAGTCGCATCCAGCCGCTGTTGCCAGCGATCCAGGTTTCAGCAATCCAGATCAGCAAAGGATCTATCAGCAGGCGCATGGCCCGCAAGGGCAACAGCAGTTTGAGCACGGCAAACAGCAGCAGCACGGGTACCCAGAACAGGATGTTGAGCAGCATCAGGCTGCTGGCCACCAGGCCGCGCAACAGTGGGGGGAAAAAATGAAGCATGGGCTTGGCAGTCTTGAACGCTTGGGCCGGTCATGATAGCCGTGATGGCGGGGTTTTTGCCATGCCAAAGGCTCGCAAAAGGCTCTCAAAAGGTTCTTTCAAGGTTCTTTCAAGGTTCTCCCCGGTACGCCCAAGCTGCCAAATTCAGGGATGATCGGGCCATGAACTCAACGTCTACAACTTCCTCCGCAACCCAGTCCCAGCCACCGTCCCCAGCGCCTGTGCGCATCGCCCTCGTGGGCTACGGCAACGCCGGGCGCATCTTTCATGCCCCCTTGATTGCGGGTGTGCCAGGCCTGCAATTGGCCTGCATCGTGTCCAGCAAGCCTGACGCTGTACGGGCAGACTGGCCGCAGGTGCGGGTGGTTGCCAGCCCACAAGAAGCCATGGACGATCCTGACATTGACCTGGTGGTGATTGCCACCAGCAACAGCAGCCACCATCCGCTGGCCAAAGCGGCTTTGCTGGCGGGCAAGCATGTGGTGGTGGACAAGCCTTGTGCCGTCAGTCTGGCGCAAACCGAGGAGTTATTGGCCTTGGCGCAAGCCAAGCAACGGGTACTGACGGTATTTCAGAACCGTCGCTTTGACGCTGATTTTTTTACCCTGCGCCAAATGCTGGCCGATGGTGAACTCGGTCGCGTGGTGCACGTAGAGTCTCACTTTGACCGCTACCGCCCGCAGGTGCCGGGACGCTGGCGCGATGAGAACCTGCCCGGCTCCGGCCTGTGGTTTGACCTGGGGGCGCACCTGGTGGACCAGGTGCTGCAACTCTTTGGCATGCCTGATGCCCTGCACCTTGATCTGGCCCAGCAGCGCGACGGCGCCCAGACCAACGACTGGTTCCATGCGCAGCTCAAATTTGAAAGCCGCCACCCCGGCTTGCGCGTGATTCTGCATGGCAGCGCCCTGGTGCCGGCCATTGGCCCGCGTTGGACGGTGCATGGCACGCAGGGCAGCTTCATCAAACATGGGCTCGACACGCAAGAAGATGCCCTGAAAACCGGACGCCGGCCACAACTGGTTAATTTGCAGGATTGGGGCCTAGATCCGCTCCCCGGCGAGCTGTTAAAGCAGTTGCCCCAAGCCGCCAGCTTTGAGGCCATTCGCCGCAGCGCCACCAACTTGCCCGGCAATTACCTGCTCTATTACGCCAACTTGCGCGACCACCTGCAGGGCGCTGCGCCCCTGGAAGTCACGCCAATGCAGGTGCGCCAGGTGATGCAACTGCTGACCCTGGGGGAGCAAAGTGCAGCGCAAGGCCGGTATGTGAGCGTGCCAGCCTGAGGACCGAGTACCCGTTGACGGTGTGTTGCCAAGGCTGAAACCTTACACTCAGCGCTTCCTTTCTCACGCCTGACCATGAACGCCCCTGTTGACGTCTCCTTTTTTGCGCGCGCTGCCAAGCCGCTGACCAGCTACCGCAAGTACTGGGCAGCCCGCTTTGGCACAGCGCCCATTTTGCCCATGAGCCGCGCCGAGATGGACAAACTGGGCTGGGACAGCTGCGACATTATTCTGGTCACAGGCGATGCCTACGTGGACCACCCCAGCTTTGGCATGGCGGTGATTGGGCGCATGCTGGAAGCCCAGGGCTTTCGGGTGGGCATCATCGCCCAGCCCGACTGGCAAAGCGCCGAACCGTTCAAGGTGCTGGGCAAACCCAATCTGTTTTGGGGTGTGACCGCCGGCAACATGGATTCCATGATCAACCGCTACACGGCTGACCGCAAGATCCGCACCGACGATGCCTACACGCCGGGCGATGTAGGCGGCAAACGGCCCGACCGCGCCGCCATTGTCTACAGCCAGCGTTGCCGGGAAGCCTACAAAGATGTGCCCCTGATTCTGGGTGGCATTGAAGGCAGCCTGCGACGCATTGCGCATTACGACTACTGGAGCGACAAAGTACGCCGTTCCATCGTGGTGGACGCCAAGTGCGATTTGCTGCTTTACGGCAATGCTGAGCGTGCCCTGGTTGAAATTGCCCACCGCTTGGCCGCCCGTGAGCTGGTCGAACAAATCACCGATGTGCGCGGCACGGCCTTTGTGCGCCGCGCTGACGACGCCACGGGCAAAGACTGGTTTGAGATCAACTCCACCAGCGTGGACGAACCAGGCCGGGTGGAAGCCCACTTCAACCCCTACATGACGACCAGCGAGCAGGCCGCCGCCAACGGCGCCACCTGTGCGCGTGATGACGAGGCCCAGCAAGTAGCCAAGGAGGCTGAACAACTCGGCGCTCAAAAAGCCCAAGGGCAGGGCGGCCCCGTGGCGCAGACCATGCTTTTTGTGGCCAACCCCGCGCTCAAGGGCAAGCTCAAGGTGCCCCCGCGTGACCGCTCCGTGATTCGCCTGCCCAGCTACGAGCAGGTGCGCGCCGACCCCGTGCTGTATGCCCACGCCAACCGCGTGCTGCACCTTGAAACCAACCCCGGCAACGCCCGCGCCCTGGTGCAGGCGCATGGTGAGGGCCTGACCGCCCGCGATGTCTGGATTACCCCGCCCCCCATCCCGCTGACCACCGCCGAGATGGACTTTGTATTTGATCTGCCCTACGCCCGCAGCCCGCATCCGGCCTATGCAGACGAGCAGGGTGGACATGACGGCGTCACCAAAATTCCAGCCTGGGAAATGATTCGCTTCTCCGTCAATATCATGCGCGGCTGCTTTGGCGGCTGTACCTTTTGCTCCATTACCGAGCATGAGGGCCGCATTATCCAGAGCCGCTCGGAAGACTCTGTGATCAAGGAGATTGAGGATATTCGCGACAAGGTGAAAGGCTTCACCGGCACCATTTCCGACCTGGGCGGCCCCACCGCCAATATGTACCGGCTGGGTTGCCGCAGCCCCGAGATTGAGGCGGCCTGCCGCAAACCGAGTTGTGTCTACCCCGGCATTTGCCAAAACCTGACCACCGACCACGACCCGCTGATCAGGATGTACCGGCGCGGCCGCGCACTCAAGGGCATCAAGAAGATATTGATTGGTTCAGGCCTGCGCTATGACCTGGCGGTGCAAAGCCCGCAATACATCAAAGAATTGGTGACGCACCACGTGGGCGGCTACCTCAAAATTGCACCAGAGCACACCGAGTCCGGGCCGCTGACCAAGATGATGAAGCCCGGCATTGGCTCGTATGACAAGTTCAAAACGCTGTTCGACAAGTACAGCCTGGAAGCCGGCAAAAAGCAGTTTCTGATTCCCTACTTTATCGCCGCCCACCCAGGCACCCGCGACGAAGACATGATGAACCTGGCGGTGTGGCTGAAGAAAAATGGGTTTCGGGCTGACCAGGTGCAAACCTTCTACCCCAGCCCGATGGCCACTGCCACGGCTATGTACCACAGCAACAAAAACCCGCTGCGAAAAATTACCCGTGACAGTGAAACTGTGGACATCGTCCGGGGCGAGAAGCGCCGCCGCTTGCACAAGGCGTTTTTGCGCTACCACGACGCCAACAATTGGCCGCTCCTGCGTGAAGCCTTGAAAACCATAGGCCGGGCAGACCTGATTGGCAACGGCAAACACCACCTGATACCCACGTTTCAGCCGCTGACCGATGGCAACTACACCAGTGCCCGGCGTAAAAACTCCACCGTGGTGGACAAACCTTCGCTCAAAGGCAAGCTGTTGACCCAGCACACGGGCTTGCCCCCGCGAGATAATGGGTCCGGCTTAGGCGGAGGCTCGGGGGCCAGCAAGCCCGCCGGCCTCAAGGGCAAGGTCTTGCGTCGGCCCCAGTAGCCGTGCATCGGGCTGCAGGGGCCCACTGCCAAGCGGCAAGAATAGCCTTTTCATGAGGGCGACTATCGCTCTGAATGGCCATAGAGCGGTCAATGTATGAGATAAACGGGGCCTGCCAAAAATCTCATAATTAACAAAATGACGGCTTTGTTGGATGCTCGTTTTAGCTTGAACCTTTTTTTCGGTCTGGTCGTGGCCGTCACGCTCAGCGTGGGCGCCAGGCGGCTTTTTCAACGATATGTTGAAGCCAGGTGGCAAGGTCTGCGCCTGCTGTGTTGGCCGATGCTGGGCTTGCTGTTGCTTCTTGGCGCCGTGGGGGTCTTCCAATTTCTCTCCCTGCCCACCTTTCTGATGTTGGTGATCTTGGTGTTAAGCACCGTGCTCGCGGTTTTAATGCGCAAGCAGGGGAACACCATGCGTGCCGCCGAAGGGGACTTTCGCCAGTCTGAGGCGCATTGGCCCAACCTGCTGCGTGACGTTCCCAATGTCGCCGTACGCGCTTATGGGCGCGACGGCATCGTTACCTACTGGAACCGTGGCGCCACCGCGCTTTATGGCTACACCGTACAAGAGGCCATAGGCAGCAGAATCACTGACCTGATCGTGCCTGAAGCTGCGAAACCGGGGGCGCTACACACCATTGAGCAGATGTTTGAAAGCCAGCGCGTCATCCCACCCAAGGACTATCTTTTTCACAACAAGCAAGCGGTGGAGGTCTGCGCTTATTGCAGCCACACCTACCTGAGCCGGGTGGGCCATGCGCCAGAGATCATCAGTTTCGATATTGATATGTCTGAGCGCAACAATGTACAAACTGAATTGCGCGTTGCCGCTGTGGCCTTTGAGTCACCTGAAAGTATGCTGGTGATGGACCCGCAGTTGCAGGTCTTGCGTATTAACCAGGCTTTCACGGTACGTCTGGGCTACACCCTCGACCAAGTGGTGGGGCAAGCGCTGGCCGGGTTGTCTGCCGAAGGAACTGATTCAATTTTTCATGAAGAGCTGTACCAGCTGTTGCTGTTGCAAGGGCAGTGGAGCGGAGAAATTTGGCTGCATCACCAAGGGGGCGGCTTGTTTCCTGAATGGCTGAACATCAATGCCGTCAAGAACAAACAGGATGAAGTGACCCACTTTGTGGCGACCCTGAGCAGCCTGACGCAGCGCAAGGTGGATGAAGAAAAGATTCGGCAGTTGGCCTACTTTGACCCCCTGACCGAGCTGCCCAACCGACGCTTGTTAATGGACCGCATGCGCCAGGCCTTGCACAACAGCCACCTGTCGCACGCCTGGGGGGCGGTGCTGTTGATTGATCTGGACCGTTTTAAAACGCTCAACGACACCCAGGGTCACGGCAAGGGCGACCTGCTGCTGCAACTGGTTGCCAAGCGCCTGGGGCAGTTGCTTAAGCCCACAGACACCGTGGCCCGCATGGGCGGCGATGAATTTGTGGTGCTGCTGGAAAACCTGGACCGGCAAGCCGAGCAAGCCAACCACCAAGCACAAGCGGTGGGCCAGCGCATCATGAAAACCCTGTGCCGTAGCTTCGGGCTGGAAGACACGCATTTTTACCTCAGTTGCAGCGTGGGCATCAGCCTGTTCAAGGGTAACGATTGCTCGACGGATGAACTGCTCTCTCAGGCCGACCTGGCCATGTACCAAGTCAAGGCCAATGGGCGCAACGGCTTGCGCGTGTTTGACCAGCCCATGCAGTTCTTCTTGAACGCGCGCACCGACATGACCACGCATATTCGGCAAGCGGTTGAGCAAAAGCAATTTGTTTTGCACTACCAGCCGCAGGTCAACGCCCTGGGCCAGGTGACGGGTGCCGAGGCCTTGTTGCGCTGGCAGCACCCGGTGCGCGGCGAAATTCTGCCGAGAAAATTCATTTCTATCGCGGAGGAAACAGGGCAGATTGTGGCCATGGGCGACTGGGTATTGCAGAAGGTGTGCAGGCAGTTGCAGCTGTGGTCTGGCAACCCCTTAATCGACGGCTTGACGGTCTCGGCCAACGTCAGTACCCACCAGTTTTGCGAGCCCGACTTTGCCGACAAGCTATTGCGTCTGCTTGATGCCACAGGGGCAGACCCCAAGCGGCTCAAGCTGGAGTTGACAGAAAGCGTCATGGTGGACAACCTGGATGACATTGCCCAGAAAATGCAGCGCTTGAAAAAAATTGGCGTCAGCTTTTCGCTGGATGACTTCGGCACGGGCTACTCGTCTTTGGCCTACCTGAAGAAATTGCCCATTGATGAGCTCAAGATAGACCGGTCCTTTGTGCGGGACATTTTGACCAACTCCAACGATGCGGCCATTGCCCGCACGATCGTCACCTTGTCGCATAGCCTGGGCCTGGAGGTCATTGCCGAGGGCGTTGAGACTGAACAGCAGCGAGAAATGCTGGCCTGGTACAACTGTTTTTCTTACCAGGGCTATCTGTTCAGCCGGCCACTGCCCCTACTTGAGTTTGAGCAGTATGTGGCCGACCTGCAAAGCAAGCGAGACAGCGTTTGACTCTGGGGCAGGGCCGTCGTCAAGCCCTTCCAGTGCCCTAGGCTTACTGAGCGGCCCAGCCACCGTCCATGTTCCAGGCCGCGCCGCGTACGTTGTTACCTGCGGCTGAGCAGAAAAACACAGCCAGCGCACCCAGTTCTTCGGGGCTGGTGAACTGCATGGACGGTTCTTTCTCACCCAGCAGCAGTTTGGTGGCTTCTGCATTAGAAATTTTGAGGGCTTCGGCCTTGGCATCCACCTGTTTTTGCACCAGCGGGGTCAGCACCCAGCCCGGGCAAATGGCGTTGCAGGTCACCCCGGTGGTGGCATTTTCAAGGGCGGTGACCTTGGTCAAACCCACCACGCCATGCTTGGCGGCGACATAAGCCGATTTTTCTGCCGACCCCACCAAGCCGTGAACCGAGGCCACGTTGATGATGCGGCCCCAGTTGGCCGCCTTCATGGCGGGCAGGGCGAGCCGGGTGGCATGAAAGGCGCTGCTCAGGTTGATGGCGATGATGGCGTCCCAGCGTTCTACGGGGAAGTTTTCTATCCGCGCCACATGCTGAATGCCGGCGTTGTTGACCAAAATGTCGACCCGGCCAAAGCGCTTGGCGGCCTGTTGCATCATGGCTTCAATGTCGGCGGGTTGGCTCATGTCGGCGCCGTGGTAATCCACCTGAACGCCCAGGGCGGCAATTTCAGCCTTGGGGCCTTCTATATCGCCAAAGCCGTTGAGCATGATGTTGGCGCCTTGTTGCGCCAGCGCTTTGGCAATACCCAGGCCGATGCCGCTGGTGGAGCCGGTGATGAGTGCTGTTTTTCCTTTGAGCATGGGTTTTCTCCGAGAGTGAGGGTGGCTATTGAATTAGGATACGACGGTGGCCTTTTCCAGCAGTCTTGCCAAGCGCAGAGTTACGCTGGATCTGAGGCATCGTAGCCCGCTGAAGAATTTTTTAACTGTTTAATTTCACCATGTCCGAACCTACGCTGAATTACGTACAGTGTCCTGACGCCGTTGCAGGCCCCGCTCAGGGACACCGCATGGCCTATTGGCAATGGGGCAACCCGCAGGGCCGTCATGTGGTGCTCTGTGTGCATGGCCTGTCGCGCCAGGGGCGAGACTTTGACGTGCTGGCCCAGGCCTTGTGCGCGCGTGGCGGCCCCGAGATACGTGTGGTCTGCCCAGATGTTGTAGGCCGGGGCCAAAGCGACTGGCTCCAAGACCCCATGGGCTACCAGATTCCCCAGTACGCCGCCGACATGCTGCAACTGCTTAAGCAACTACAGCCAGGTACGCTGGACTGGGTGGGCACCAGCATGGGCGGTCTGATTGGCCTGGTGGTGAGCGGCCAACCCGAGGTGGCGCTGCCCGTGCCGGTGCGCCGCCTGGTGCTCAATGATGTGGGCCCCACCATTGAATGGCAGGCCTTGCAACGTATCGGGCAGTACCTGGGCCTGCCGGTGCGCTTTAGCTCGCTGCAACAAGCGGCTGATGCCTTGTGGCTGCTGTCCAGCAGTTTTGGCCCACACACGCAGGCGCAGTGGTTGGCTTTGACGCGGCCCATGCTCAAACCCGCTCCCGATGGCTCGGGCGCGCTGGTGCTGCATTACGACCCGGCCATTGCCGTGGCTTTTCGAACCCTCACCCCAGAATCGGCGGTGCAGGGCGAAGCGCTGTTGTGGCATCTTTATGCGCAGATTCAGGCAGACATTTTGCTGACACGCGGCGCGCAGTCAGATTTGTTGTCCCATGCCACCGCCCAGGGCATGCTGGCGCGCAACGAAAAAGCGCGCTTGGTCGAATTTGAAGGCGTAGGCCATGCGCCCACCTTCATCGCGGACGGCCAGGTGAACGCCGTGGCATCGTTCCTGCTTGTCTGAGGCACCCAGCCCACGCACCCCTTATCGTCCGAAAATAGCTGCATGAAAAGTTTGCCCGCCGGGCCTCAACCCTCGGCCTCCTTGTCTCCCCTGATGGCCGCCACGGCGCACGACCTGCCCGAACAACCGCAGGCCCTGACGCGCGCCCGGGCCTTTGCCGAGCCCTTGCTGGCGGGCGAGTTTTTGGACACCACAGAAAACATTCTGGCCCACGCCGATGCGGTCGCCCTCATCCTGAAGACCATTGGCGGCTCTGAAGCCATGCAGGCCGCCAGCTACCTGGTGTATGCCTGCAACCACCTGAACAAGCCGCAAGAGATTATTGCCAAAGCCTTTGGCGACAACTTTGCCACCCTGGCGGTAGAAACCACCAAGTTGGTGCAGGTTCAGCGCCTGGCGCGCCAGTCCCAGGTGGCCCAGGTGGCCCACGGCAGTTCGGCCCCGGCCATACCCATGGCCCAAACCGCTGCAGCCCAGACAGAAAACGTGCGCAAGATGCTGCTGGCCTTCTCGCGCGACCTGCGCGTGGTGATGCTGCGCCTGGCCTCGCGCTTGCAAACGCTGCGCTTTTTTGCTGCCAGCAAGTTGCCTGTGCCACCGGCTATGGCGAAGGAGTCGCTGCAGGTGTTTGCACCGCTGGCCAACCGCTTGGGCATTTGGGAAATCAAGTGGGAGATGGAAGACCTCGCGTTTCGCTTTCTTGAGCCCGACACCTACCGCCAAGTGGCCAGGTTGCTGGACGAAAAACGCACCGAGCGCGAGCACTACGTGTCCCAGTTGCGCAGCCGCCTGGAGGCCGAGCTGAGAGCGCAGGGTATTGCCGCCACCGTGTCGGGGCGGCCCAAACACATCTACAGCATTGTCAAAAAAATGCGTGGCAAGTCGCTCGGCTTTGAGCAGGTGTATGACATTCGGGCGCTGCGGCTGGTGGTGCCCACCGTGCCCGACTGCTACGCGGCCTTGAGCTGGGTACACAACCAGTTTGTGCCCGTGTTTGAGGAGTTTGACGACTACATCGCCAAGCCCAAGGTCAATGGCTACCAGTCGCTGCACACCGTGGTGCGCGACCAGGCCGGCCAGCCCATCGAAATTCAAATCCGAACCCAGGCCATGCACGACCACGCCGAGCACGGCGTGGCCGCCCATTGGGCCTACAAGGAAGCCGGCACCAAAGGCTACGCCGGCGTCTCCGCCACCGGGGCCTATGACGCCAAAATTGCGGTGCTGCGCCAGCTGCTGGCCTGGGAGCGCGACCTGGCCAGCGCCCCAGGGCAAGTGGCATTTGATGACCGTATTTATGTGCTGACGCCCGACGCCGCCATTGTGGAACTGCCCCAGGGCGCCACAGCGGTCGATTTTGCCTACAGCGTGCACACCAACCTGGGCCACCGCTGCCGTGGCGCCCGGCTAGACGGCGTGATGGTGCCGCTCAATACGCCGCTTAAAAATGGACAAACGGTCGAAGTGACCGTGGTGAAGGAGGGCGGACCGTCCCGCGACTGGTTGAACCCCGAGTTGGGTTACCTGGTGAGCCACCGCGCCAAAGCCAAGGTGCGGGCCTGGTTCAATGCGCTGGCCATGAATGAAACGGTGGCCAAAGGCCGCGAGACCGTAGAGAAGCTGCTGCAGCGCGAAGGCAAAACGGCCATCAATCTGGAAGACCTGGCGGCACAACTGGGCTTTAACTCGGCCGACGACTTGTTTGAGGTGGTGGGCAAAGACGAGTTCTCATTGCGCAATATCGAGATTGTGCTGCGGCCGCCAGAACCGCTGCAGGCCGATGACGACTACCTGCCTTTGAAAAAACCGCGCAGCCAGAACAACCCGACCAAAGGCGGGGTGCTGGTGGTGGGGGTGGATTCGCTGATGACGCAACTGGCCAAGTGCTGCAAACCGGCGCCGCCCGATGCCATCTGCGGCTTTGTCACGCGCGGCAAGGGCGTGAGCGTGCACCGCACCGACTGCCCGAACCTGCGGGAAATGGTGAGCCAGAACGGCGAACGCGTGATTCAGGTGGAGTGGGGCCAGCCCCAGGCCGCCAATGCCGGTGCGGTTTATCCGGTGGACGTGGCGGTGCAAGCGGCTGATCGCCAAGGCTTGCTGCGCGATATTTCCGAGGTGTTTGCCAAAGAAAAAATGAATGTGATCGGCGTGCAAACCCAATCGGTCAAAGGCACGGCCTGGATGACTTTCACCATTGAAGTGGTCGACTCAGGCCGTTTGGCCAAGGTGCTGGGCACCGTGTCCGAGCTCAGCGGCGTGCGCTCAGCCCGGCGCCGCTAGCTGAGCGTTTTACTGCGTACCGAAAATACGGTCACCGGCATCGCCCAAGCCAGGCAAGATGTAACCGTGTGAGTTGAGTTGGCGGTCAATAGCGGCGGTGTAAATGGGCACGTCCGGGTGGGCTTTGTGCATGGTGGCAATGCCTTCAGGGCAGGTCAGCAGGCACACAAACTTGATGGATTTGGGCTTCAGGGCCTTGATGCGGTCAACCGCCGCCACGGCCGAGTTGCCGGTGGCCAGCATGGGGTCTACCACCACCACGTCGCGCTCCTGCATTTCTTTGGGCATCTTGAAGTAATACTCCACCGCCTGCAGTGTTTTGGGGTCGCGGTACAAGCCTATATGGCCCACGCGGGCGCCTGGAACCACGGTCAACATGCCGTCCAGAATGCCGGTACCGGCCCGCAAAATGGAGACCAGCACGAGTTTTTTGCCATCAATGACCTTGGCGTTCATGGTTTCCAGCGGGGTCTCGATCTGGACGTCCTGCATCGGCATGTCACGCGTCACTTCATAAGCCATCAGCATGCTGAGCTCGTTGAGCAGGCGACGAAAGCTGTTGGTGCTGGCGTCTTTTTGACGCATCAGGGTGAGTTTGTGCTGCACCAGCGGATGATCCACCAGGTGCACTTGGGACGTTTGCGGGGCAGAACTGCTCATAGGGGCGCTTTCTCCATTAAAAAGTAGGCAAATGGTAATGCAATGCGCGGCACGCCTGCGGGCGGCAGATCAAGCCCACCCGATCAAGCGTAGGCGGCCAAAAGTACAATTGGTCCCCCAGCGTATCGATTAATTTGAAGGATCTCCCGTGGCAGGACACAGTAAATGGGCCAATATTCAGCACCGCAAAGGACGCCAGGACGAAAAACGGGGCAAGATTTGGACCCGCATCATTCGCGAAATTACGGTGTCAGCCCGTGCCGGAGGCGGAGATTTGAGCATCAACCCACGCCTGCGCCTGGCCGTTGACAAGGCCAAGGCGGCCAACATGCCGGCCGACCGCATCAAGTACAACATCGACAAAGCCACCGGCAACCAGGAAGGTGTGCATTACGAAGAAATTCGCTACGAAGGTTATGGCATTGGCGGGGCCGCCATCATCATCGACACCATGACCGACAACAAGGTACGTACCGTGGCCGAGGTGCGCCACGCCTTGAGCAAACATGGCGGCAACATGGGCACCGAAGGTTCTGTCGCGTTTCAGTTCAAGCACTGCGGCCAGCTGATTTTTGCCCCGGGCACAGACGAGGACAAGGTCATGGAGGTGGCGCTGGAAGCCGGTGCCGAAGATGTGATCACCGACGAAGACGGCGCGCTGGAGGTACTCACCGCCTACGTCGATTTTGAGAAAGTCAAGAACGCGCTGGAAGCAGCTGGTTTGGTGCCAGAGGTGGCCGGTGTCACCATGCGGGCCGAAAACCCGATTGAACTCAGCGGCGACGATGCCGTGCGCATGCAAAAGCTGCTGGACGTGATTGAAGAGCTGGATGACACGCAAGAGGTCTACCACAACGCCCAATTTGACAGCGAAGCGCTATGAACGTACTCGTCATTGGCGGCGGTGGCCGTGAACACGCGCTGGCCTGGAAGCTGGCCCAGTCTTCCAAAGTACAAAAGGTGTACGTGGCCCCTGGTAACGGCGGCACGGCCATGGATGAGCGCTTGGAGAACCTGCCCATCACCGACATTCATGAACTGCGCGCCTGGGCACAGGACAAGAAAATAACCCTTACCGTGGTGGGCCCCGAGGCGCCGCTGGCCAGTGGCGTAGTTGACGAATTCCGCCAGCACGGCCTGCGTGTGTTTGGCCCCACGCAGGCGGCTGCGCAACTCGAGAGCTCCAAGGCCTTTTCCAAGGCCTTCATGAAGCGCCACGGCATTCCCACGGCCGAGTACGAGACCTTCACCGACGCCACCGCTGCGCACGCCTACCTGGACAAAGTGGGCGTGCCTATCGTCGTCAAGGCCGACGGCCTGGCCGCAGGCAAAGGCGTGGTGGTGGCCACCACGCTGGCGCAAGCCCACGAGGCGGTCGATTTCATGCTGCTCGAAAACACCCTGGGCGTGGCGCACAACCAGGGGGGCGCCCGCGTAGTGATTGAAGAATTTCTGAGCGGCGAGGAAGCCAGCTTCATTGTGATGTGCGACGGCAAGCACGTGTTGGCCCTGGCCACCAGCCAAGACCACAAGCGCCTGCTCGATGGCGACCAAGGCCCTAACACCGGCGGCATGGGCGCCTATTCGCCCGCTCCGGTGGTGACACCTGATGTGCATGCGCGCGCTATGCGCGAGATTATTTTGCCCACCATCAAGGGCATGGAAAAAGACGGCATTCCCTACACCGGCTTTTTGTACGCCGGCTTGATGATTGATGCCCAGGGACACACCAAAACCCTTGAATTTAATTGCCGCATGGGCGACCCCGAAACCCAGCCCATCATGATGCGACTTAAATCAGACTTGGTGGACGTGATGATGGCGGCCACCGAACCCGGTCCGCACGGCCGACTTGACGAGGTGGCGCTGATCTGGGACCGGCGTACCGCCCTCGGCGTGGTGATGGCCGCGCCGGGTTACCCGCTGCATCCGCGCAAGGGCGACCCCATCACCGGTTTGCCGCGCGATACCGATGAGGCCGTGGTGTTCCATGCCGGCACCGTCAAAAAAGACGGCGTGGTGTTAACCGCCGGTGGCCGGGTGCTGTGTATCACGGTGCTGGCCGACAACGTCAAGCAGGCGCAGCAACGCGCCTACGAGGTGTCGCAGGGCATCCACTTTGACGGCATGCAATACCGCACCGACATTGGTTTCCGGGCCCTGAAGTCCTGACTGCACATGGCTGGCAGCAACACGCCCACATTCCAGCCGCCGTTCCCGGTGCAGCCCTCCGTCAACCGCCTGGCGGCCTGGGTGCTGAAGTTGCTGGGCTGGCGGGTCTTGTACCAAGGCTTGCCGGCCCGCCAGGGCATGCTGGTGGTCTACCCGCACACCAGCAACTGGGACTTTGTGATTCTGGTGCTGGCCAAATGGTCCATCGGCATTCAGCTGAACTTCTGGGGCAAGGACAAACTCTTTCGCATTCCCTTGTTTGGGGCCTGGCTGAGCTGGCTAGGCGGCGTGCCCGTGAGCCGCACCTCGCCGCGGGGTGTGGTGGGGCAGGCCGTAGACGCTTTTGCCCAAGCGCGCGCACAAGACCGCTACTTCTGGTTGGCGCTGGCGCCCGAGGGCACCCGCAAGTACATTCCCGGTTGGCGCAGCGGGTTTTACCAAACCGCTGTTCAGGCAAAAACGCCTTTGGGCATGGTGCGACTGGATTACAAACGGCGCGAAATAACGGCCCACAATTTCATCTATTTGAGTGGCGATGTGCCCCGCGACCTGGCGAACATTGCCCAGGTTTTTGACGGCGTCACCGGTTACAACCCCGGCAATGCCGCCCCCATTACGCTGCTGGACCCCGCGGTTCCACGCGCTGAAACTGTTGTGAAATAAATATGCCCACCCCTGATTCCTCCCGCGCCAGTCTGGTGAGCCAGTACCTCAAAGGCTTGCAGTCCCGCATTACCGGCGCCATAGCTGATCTGGATGGTGGTACCTTTCTGACCGATGCCTGGCACAAGGCCCCTGGCGAAGCCTTGCAGGGCGATGGCATAACCCAGATTCTGGAGGGTGGGGCGGTCTTTGAGCGCGCTGGTTGTGGCTTTTCTCATGTGCGTGGCCCCAAGTTGCCCCCATCGGCCACGCAGCACCGACCCGAGCTCAGTGGCGCACCCTTTGAGGCCATGGGCGTGTCGCTGGTGTTTCACCCGCGCAACCCCTATGTTCCCACCGTGCACATGAACGTGCGCATGTTGGTTGCCCAAGGCGCCGACGGGAAGGAAGTCTGCTGGTTTGGTGGCGGCATGGACCTGACGCCTTTTTACGGATTTGAAGAAGACGCCGTGCACTTCCACCGCACCTGCCAGACCGCGCTGGCGCCTTTTGGTGAATCGTTGTACCCGCGCTTTAAAACCTGGTGCGACACGTATTTTGTCCTCAAGCACAGGAATGAGCAGCGCGGCATTGGCGGTATCTTTTTTGACGACTTCTCAGAACTCGGTTTTGAGCAAAGCTTAGCCATGATGCAGTCGGTGGGCGACTCGTTCTTGAGCGCCTATTTGCCCATTGTGCAAAAGCGCCAGGGCTTGGCCTACACCGAGCGCGAGCGCGCGTTTCAGCTGTACCGCCGCGGCCGCTACGTCGAGTTCAACTTGGTGTGGGACCGTGGCACGCACTTTGGTTTGCAGTCCGGTGGGCGCACTGAATCTATTTTGCTGTCTATGCCGCCTTTGGCGAGCTGGTCCTACCAAAACGTACCTGCAGCCGATAGCCCGGAGGCCGATCTTTACAGCAAATTTTTGCCCCGCAAGGACTGGATTTGACGCCTGTGTCTGCTTCTACTTCTGCTTCTGCTTTTGCGGCCATCAAGCGTATCGGCGTGTTCGGTGGGGCGTTCGACCCGCCCCATGCGGCGCACCACGCCTTGGCACAAGCGGCGCTGAAGTCGCTGGCGTTAGACCAGCTGCGCATTGTTCCCACCGGACAGGCTTGGCACAAAACCCGTGCCTTAACGTCGCCAGCGCATCGGCTGGCCATGGCACAACTGGCCTTTGCCGATTTGCCCGGCGTTTGGGTGGACCCCATCGAAATGGAACGGCAAGGTCCGAGCTACACCGTAGACACCTTGCGTGCGCTGAAGCAGCAGTTTCCCCAGTCTGAACTTTTTCTCGTGATGGGGGCTGACCAGGCCCGAGCGCTCACGACTTGGCACGAATGGCAGGAAGTTTTACGCCTCGCTATAATTTGTGTAGCTGAGCGCGAAGATTTGGCGGGGTCTTCCCCTCCTTTTGTAGCTCCCAAAGCCTACGAATCGCGTTTTAGGCGCCTGCTTTTACCGGTCATGCCCGTGAGTGCCACCGACATCAGAGACAAAATTGCCAAGCACGGCGACATTGCGCCTCTGGTCTTTGAGTCCGTAGCGCGTTATATTGACCATCACCACCTTTACCAGACTCCTTGATGACTACTCAAACTGTTGCCAAAAAAGACACCCAAAAACTTCAGCGCGCCATTGTGGACGGCCTTGAAGACGTCAAAGCCCAAGACATACAGGTTTTTGACACAGAACATTTGTCAGCCCTTTTTGAGCGCGTGATCATTGCTTCAGGAACCTCCAACCGCCAGACCAAGGCTTTGGCCGCCAGCGTGCGTGATGCGGTGCGTGAAGCTGGCTTTCCCAAGCCCCGCATGGAAGGCGAGGCCAATGGCGAATGGGTGATCGTGGACTGTGGCCAGGCCGTGGTGCACATCATGCAACCCAACTTTCGCCAGTACTACAACCTTGAAGAGTTGTGGGGCGAAAAACCGGTTCGCCTCAAACTTGGCGCGGCCAAGCCTGTCGTCAAAGAAGTGGCCAAACCGGTGGCAACCAAAGTGGCCGCCAAACCGCTGCCAACCCTCAAACGTTCCAACGCCGCCAAAATTGGCGTGGCAGAAGCCTTTCCATCCAAGGCACAGGTTAAAAAGAACGAAGATGCGGCCAGGTCTGCCGCCCGCAAGCCAGCCGCTAAATCAGCGACCAAACCAGCAGCCGCCCGCAAGTCAACGGCCAGGCCGGATGCTGATGTGCCAGTTACCAAAGTGGTGATCAAGGCCCCAGCCAAGAAGACGGTGGCTAAAACTGTCGCCAAAAAAGCGCCAGCTAAAAAAGCCGCTCCCCGTAAATCCTGATCCCTGCGCCCATGAAGCTGCTCATAGTGGCTGTGGGCCAACGCGTGCCCGACTGGGCGCAAACCGCCTGGGATGATTACGCCAAGCGCTTTCCCTTTGAGATCAAGGTGGAGCTCAAGGCCGTCAAGACCGAGCCACGCAGCTCCAAAACCCTGGAAACCTTGTACGCGGCAGAGCGCAGCCGCATTGAAGCGGCCATACCCAAGGGCTGCCGCATCGTCGCACTCGATGAACGCGGTACCACACTGACCACCATGGCCTTGGCCGACAAACTCAAGAGTTGGCAGCTGGGTGGCGATGTCGCCCTGGTCATTGGCGGGCCGGATGGCCTGGACCCCGGTTTCAAACAAACGGCGCATGAGCGCATTCGCTTGTCAGACCTGACCTTGCCCCACGCCATGGTTCGGGTCTTGCTGATTGAGCAGCTGTACCGCGCCTGGTCCATCAACGCCAACCATCCCTACCACCGGGAATGATGTTTTGTAATTGCTATGGCCCCATTCATTTACCTCGCCTCCCAAAGCCCACGGCGCAGCCAACTGCTGGACCAATTGGGCGTGCCGCATCAACTGCTGCTGCCCGATGCGCAGGAAGATGCTGAAAGCCTGGAGCAGGTGCTGCCCAACGAGGCCCCAACCGCCTATGTGCAGCGCGTGACCCAGCTCAAGCTGGACGCAGCCCTGCAACGGCTAAAGCGCCGCGGTTTGCCGGCAGCACCGGTTTTATGCTCGGACACGACCGTGGCCTACGGGCGCCAAATTTTTGGAAAACCTGTAGACCCCGATGATGCGCTGCATATTTTGCAAGCCCTGTCGGGTCGAACCCACCGGGTGCTGACGGCGGTGGCATTGGGGACCGCGCGCAAACGCTCGCAAGCCCTGGCCATCTCTCGCGTAACGTTTGCAGCACTGACACCGCAACAACTACGCGCTTATGTGGCTGGTGGCGAGCCCATGGGCAAGGCTGGCGCCTACGCCGTGCAGGGGCGAGCCGCAGGGTTTATCTCGCACCTGAGTGGCAGCTACTCTGGCATCATGGGACTGCCTTTGTATGAAACCGCCGAGTTGTTGCGGACATGGGGCTTCAAGGTCTAAACGCTTTTTCACGTCTTTCAGAACTCACACGCGATCACCACCATGCAAGAAGACATTCTGATCAACTGGTCACCCCAGGAAACGCGGGTGGCAATTGTCGAAAACGGCGCCTTGCAAGAGTTGCATGTGGAGCGCACGCTGGAGCGGGGCCTGGTCGGCAATGTCTACCTGGGCAAAGTGGCCCGGGTGCTGCCGGGCATGCAATCCGCCTTTATCGATATTGGTCTGGAGCGCGCTGCGTTTTTGCATGTGGCGGATGTGTGGCACCGTCAACCCGATGGTGAACCCCCCAGCATCGCCCGCAATACCCAGCCCCAGATTCCGATAGAAAAGCAAGTGTTTGAAGGACAGTCCTTGATGGTGCAGGTCATCAAAGACCCGATTGGCACCAAAGGCGCACGCCTGTCGACCCAGATCAGTATTGCCGGGCGCATGCTGGTTTTTTTACCGCAAGACGACCATGTGGGCGTGTCGCAAAAAATACCGGCGCAGCAGCGCGATGAACTGCGCAGCAGGCTACAAACCCTGGCCGGCCCGCAAGGTGGCGGCTTTATTTTGCGCACCAATGGCGAAGATGCCTCGGACGCCAGTTTGGCGGAAGACATTGGCTATTTGCGCAAAGCCTGGGCGCGCATCAAAGAGGCCTCCTTAAGACTTCCCGTCATGTCTTTGCTGCACCAGGACTTGAATTTGTTGCAACGCGTCTTGCGTGACCTGGTGGGCGAGGGCACCCAATCCATTCGGGTGGATTCGCGCGAGCAGCATGAGGCGCTGCACACCTTTGCGTTGGAGTTCATGCCGGCCACCGCCGCCAAGTTACAGCACTACAAAGGTGAGCGTCCCATTTTTGACCTGTATTCCATTGACGAGGAAATTGCCAAAGCGTTGGGGCGGCGCGTCGAATTGAAATCGGGCGGCTACCTGATCGTGGACCAGACCGAGGCCCTGACGACCTTTGACGTCAACACCGGCGGCTACGTGGGTGCGCGCAATTTTGACGACACCATTTTCAAAACCAACCTGGAAGCTTCGCAAGCCATTGCGCGGCAGCTGCGCCTGCGCAACCTTGGGGGCATCATCATTGTCGACTTCATCGACATGGTGCGCGAGGACCACCGTGACTCGGTGTTGGCGGAGTTTAAAAAGCAGTTGGCGCGCGATCGTGTGAAGACCATGGCCGGTAGTTTTTCCCAGTTGGGCCTGGTAGAGATGACGCGCAAACGTACCCGTGAATCACTGGCTCACATGCTGTGTGAACCCTGTCCGGTGTGCGAGGGCAAGGGCATTGCCAAAACAGCGCGCAGTGTGGCCTACGACATCCTGCGTGAAATTCTGCGTGAAGCGCGTCAGTTCAACCCCAGAGAATTCAGGGTGGTGGCTTCGCCCCAAGTGATTGAGCTCTTGCTCGATGAAGAAAGCCAGCACCTGGCTGGCTTGAGTGAGTTCATTGGCAAACCTGTGTCGCTGCAAAGTGAAGCGGCCATGGGGCAGGAGCAATACGATATTGTGCTTTTGTAGCGTGGGGTAAGCAGGGGGCGAGTAGCCCTGCTGCACCTTTAAGCGACCCGCAAATTTAGGCCACCAGCTTGTAATGCTTGTGGCTCAGGTCCCAACCAAACAATTTTTCTAGCCGCATGGACCAGCGGTGCTTTTTTTCCCGAGCGGTCAACACATGGTGCGGATCGGGCGTGAAGGTTTTCTCCGCCTCAGTCTCCAGCCAATGCTGGATGACCCGGGGGTGTTGGCCGGCAAAAGGCTGCACAGCCCGCGCATCAATTTGCGTGTAATCGGCTTTGGGCGCGCCCTTGGTCCAGTATTTGGTGGTTTGCTCCAGCTTTTGCTGCATGTACTGCAGCTTGCGCACATGGCCGTAGTGGTAAATATGCGCATTGGCCAAGGCTGCATTGAGCGTGCGACCGCGCTTGTGGCGGTCCATCGCCACCCAGAACTGGCCATCTGGCGCATAGGTGCGAATGGTGTTGCGCACCAGCCGGCATTCGCGGCGGTACCAGGCCGGGCTGGTAGCGATCCAGTCAGGGGCGCCATAAAAATGCAGGTAATCAAACACCAGCGCTTCTACCTTCGGGTTGGCATGGTGCTTGTCCACACTCTGACGGATGGCGGCCATTTCATCCTCATGCACCAGCTCATCGCCTTCCAGGTAAAACGCCCAGTCGCTAATACAGGAATACTGGGCAATCATTTTTTGCTGCGCATAAACAAAACCGCGCTCGGCCATGCGCTCGTTCCAGATGGTTTCAATGATGCGGATTTTGGGTTCGTGCATGGCACGCACACGTGCCAGCGTGTGGTCGTTGCCCTGGCCAATGGCAATAACAAACTCGTCTACCAACGGCAGCAAGGAGCGAATGGACGCTTCAAACGGAAAACCCAGCTCGACGCCGTTGCGAATGAAAGTGAAGCCGCTAATGGAGATGGTCATGGTGGAGAAAGCTGGGTCGCTCAAATGGGTTGAAGCGCGAATTTTTGCAAGAAGCAAAATATAAGGTCAGAAAGGGAGGGCGTCATTCTGGGGGGGTCAAACGGGTTCGGCGTCTCTCAGGCCCAGTTGGTACAGGTGGGCATATTTTCCAGCGTGTTGAATCAGTTCAGCATGGCTGCCCATTTCAACAATTTTGCCCGCTTCCATCACCACAATGCGGTCGGCGTTTTGCACGGTGGACAGGCGGTGGGCAATGACCAACGTGGTTCTGTTTTTCATCAGCAGGCTCAAAGACTCCTGCACCGCGCGTTCAGACTCGGCGTCCAGCGCAGACGTTGCCTCGTCCAGCACCAGCACTGGCGCATCTTTGTAGAGCGCGCGGGCCATGGCCAGGCGCTGGCGTTGGCCGCCCGACAATTGCAGGGCGTTATGGCCCACTTCGGTGTCTATTCCCTGGGGCAGGTCACGGATGAAGCCACCCAGATTGGCCGCTTGCAGGCAGTCCAAGACCTTGGTCCGGTCAAGCGCCAGGCCCAATGCGACATTGCTGGCCACGCTGCCACTGAGCATCACCACATGCTGGCTGACAAAAGAAAATTGATGGCGCAACGCGTCCAGGGACCAACGCTCAAGCGCCTGGCCGTCCAGCGCCACGGTGCCTGAAGTCGGGTTAATGAAGCGGGGTAACAGGTTAACCAAGGTTGTCTTGCCCGCGCCTGAGGCGCCCACCAAGGCCACGGTTTCTCCAGGCTGGATGGTGAGGGACAGTTGGTCAAGGGCCGGTTGTGCATCGCTGTTGAACGCGACGGTGACGTTGTGGAATTCGATCAGCCCCTGCGCCCTTGGTTTGGCAAAGTCCCCCCCGGTTTCGCTGGGAATGGTCTGCAAGAGCAACAAGGCGCGTTCAATGGCCGCCAGTCCACGGGTAATCGGGCTGGACACCTCAGACAGGTGTTTGATGGGGGCGATCAACATCAGCATGGCCGTTACAAACGCCACAAAGGAGCCCACGGAGTTGCTGTTGTTCTCGCTTTGTACCAAGGCAATGGAAATGACGGTAGACAAAGCCAGGGCCGCCAACATTTGGGTCAATGGCGTCATGGCCGCCGAAGCAGAAGATGATTTGATAGACAGGCGCCTCAACATATCGCTGAGTTCGGCAAACCTGGCGTACTGATTGGCCTGCGCCGCGTGCAGCCGAATATCCCGGTGCGCCAGCACGTTTTCTTCCACCACATAGGCCAGGTCGTCAGTCGCAGTCTGGCTGCTTTTGGTAATTCGGTACAGACGAGCCGACAAAATGCGCATGACATACGCCACGGCGGGAAACATCAAGGTGACGATGAGCGTCAACTTCCAGTTCAGGAACAACAGATAGCTCACCAGGGCCAGCAGGGTGAACGAGTCCTTGATCACGCTCATGCAGGAATTAGCCAGCATGGTCGAGCCGTTGTGAACCTCGTAAACCACGGTGTTGGTCAGCGTGCTGGCGCTCTGGTTGGCAAAAAGTGACATGTTGGCGTCCAAAATTTTCTTGAACATCGCCTGGCGCAAATTCATCAAGCCAGCGTTGGTGAACTTGGCCAGGCCAAATTGCGCCACAAACCCCGCCAAGCCCCGAATGCCGAACAAGCCCAGAAGGGCCGCAGGAACCATCCACAAATCAAACGAACTTTTCTGGAAGCCCTTGTCCAGCAAGGGTTGCAATAAGGCGGGAATAAGGGGTTCGGTTAATGCGGCAACTACCGTGGTTGCCAATGCCAGGCCCAAGTATTTTTGCCCCGACTTGAAAAAGGGCCAGATGCTTCGCAGGCGTTGAAAAAAAGAGGGGGTAGGATTCATCGTGTAATCCATCAGGGCTGATGCAGCTTGGATAAGACTTGTAAATCTGCTTCAGACCATTTGTCGGCAAGCTGAATTAGATTATCCCTGTCGGCAAAGGGCGGGTATTTTGTTTTGGCGGTTAAGCGAATGTAATGGTGGTTGAATACGTCCATGCAGATATGAACCGGCTTGATATCACCTACCTGCTCCGATCGTGTTTTGGTGCGCAAGTAAAGGTCAAAATCAGCCGCCTGAATGCGCTCATCCCACAGGCCGATCTTATCCAGGGCTTGCCTGCGCATCATGACCGTATTGCCAACAAAACCCTCTTTCACCACGCCTGCAAATCGCTCGTTTCTTTCTCGGCAAAATTGCTCCCAGTCACCGTACATCCAGCGGTGCATGGTGCGCAAGGCTTTGTCACCGTACCCAAATAGGGACAGCAGGCCTTTGACTCTTTTCCATCGACGTTTGATTTGTTTGGTGGCACCCAAATTTTCCAGCTGTTCAATACCGCACACGGTGGCGACATCAAGCCCGTGGCTTGTCATACTTCGAATGAGTTGTGTGTCCCAGTTTTTTGAAACAATAATGTCGTTATTCAAAAAAGCCAACCAGTCGTAGCGTGAAGTTTTTATGCCCTGGTTCTGGCTATAGGGATAGGAATAGTTGGCGTTATTATTGATAACTATAGCGCCAACAGATTTAAAAAATTCGGAGCTACCATCATTTGATCCATTGTCAATAATGATGAGTTCGAAGGGCTGGCTGGTATTTTTATTTAAATACTCCCAGAATATTTTATTAACCGGTAATTGGTTGTAAATGGCGGTAATGATACTTATCATTTTTTTATTATCAAATTCTCATATAAAAAACTTTCGCCATTACCGCGAATTAAATTCTCGCTCCTGGCAGGACCCATGCACCAACCCACGTTTATTTTCAAATGAAAAAGTGTCTGTAGCCCCTGGTAAAGCGATCACGTGGCCCAGCAAAAATCCACATCCTGCAGGTGGTAATATTGCTCGCTAATGATTGGAAAAACCATCGCCAGGTTACAAAAGATCGATTGGCCTGGAGTTGGCCTTCCGCTTGGCACCCTAGAAAAATCGATGTTTCCCAAATTTTTGGCCACCTAAAAATGACTCACCCCTTGCTTCGCCATCTTCTTGGTTTGCCTCGCGCAATTTTGACATGTTTACTGCTGCTGACTGCGCTGCCTGTGTTGGCTCAGTTTCGGGTGGATATTTCAGGTGTGGGTCTCAAACAGTTGCCCCTCGCGGTCACCGTTTTCAAGGGTGAGGAGGCGACGCCCCAAAAGCTGGGACAAATCATTCAGGCGGACCTTGAGCGCAGCGGTCAGTTCAGGCTGATAGATTCATCAGGCCATTTTCCCGATGAAAACGCCAGGCCTGATGTTTCTGTCTGGCGACAAAAAGGCGCCGATTCCCTGGTCAGCGGCAGCGTCACGCGTTTAGCCGATGGGCGCTATGACGTCAGATTCAGGTTGTGGGATGTCGTGCGCGGGCAGGACTTGGGCGGACAGAGCTTTGCGGTGGCACCAGCCGATCTGCGCATGGCGGCCCACAGAACGGCTGACTACATTTACGAAAAATTGACGGGTGACAAAGGGGTGTTTTCAACCCGTATTTCATACGTCACCAAAGTGGGGCAGCGGTTCCAGTTGTGGGTGGCTGATGCGGATGGGGAAAATGCCCAGTCGGCCTTGTCCAGCATGGAGCCCATCATTTCACCCGCCTGGTCCCCCGGTGGAACGCAACTGGCCTACGTCTCGCTGGAGTCGCGCAAGCCTGTTATTTATGTTCACGACCTGACAACCGGCAAGCGACGCTTGATCGCCAACTACAAAGGCTCCAACAGTGCGCCCGCCTGGTCCCCTGATGGCCGCACACTGGCCGTAACCTTGAGCCGCGACGGGGGTTCACAGTTATTTGTCATTGACGCCAATGGGGGTGAGCCACGCCGACTTTCCCAATCCAACAGCATTGATACCGAGCCTGTCTATTCGCAGGATGGCCGGCTGATCTATTTCGTGAGCGACCGTGGAGGCGCACCCCAAATTTACAAAATGCCTGCCTCAGGGGGGCCAGCTGAACGGGTCACCTTCACGGGCAACTACAACATTTCGCCTTCGGTAAGCCCCGATGGGCGTTGGCTGGCCTATGTGTCCCGCGTGAGCGGCGCCTTCAAATTGTTTGTGATGGACCTGAGCACGGGCCTGACAACGCCAATTACCGATACATCTTCTGACGAAAGTCCCAGTTTTTCCCCCAACAACAAGTTGTTGTTGTTTGCCACCCAAATTCAGGGGAAAGAAGTGCTGATGACCACGACATTGGACGGTAAACTCAAAGCGCGGTTGACAGGTCAAAATGGCAACATTCGCGAGCCGGACTGGGGCCCTTTTTCTAAATAACTACATTGGAGAGATTGCATGAAATATTTGTGGACTATTCTGGGTTCCGCCACCATTTTGGTGGGGTGCGGATCCACCGTCAAACTTGACGATGTGGCCGTTGAAGATAAGTCCGGTAGCTCAGTAGCCCAGTCCGCGTCCAGCGTTGCTGTTACCCCGCAACCCTCTGGAATTACTGCCGCTGTTGTTGCTAAAACCACGGTAGTGCCTGTTGACCTGGGCAAGACCAACTCTGCCGACGCCAATGCAGCCAACGGGCGAATCATCTACTTTGACTACGACAGTTACATCATCAGGCCAGAGTTCCAGTCGATCCTTGAAACGCAGGCCCGCTTGATCAAGGCCGACAAAAACCGCAAGGTTTCCCTGGAAGGCCATACCGACGATTCTGGCGGGCGTGAATACAACCTGGCACTGGGACAAAAACGGGCTGAATCTGTTCGCAATGCGCTAGGGCTTCTGGGCGTAGCAGAGTCCCAAATGGAAGCGGTTAGCTTTGGCAAAGAAAAGCCGGCCGCGCAAGGCACCGATGACACAGCCATGTCAAAAAATCGCCGCGTTGAGATTACCAACCGCTAAAGACAAGGACTTTTCGCTTTATGAAGTCGTTTCAATCAACGATCGTTGCCATGCTGTTGGCTTTGAACTCCAGCATGGCATCGGCTGCTTTTTTTGAGGATGAAGAAGCACGGCAGGCGATTCTTGATTTGAGGCAAAAGGTTGAAACGATTCGCCAGTCCACTGAAACACTTCGTCAGTCCACTGAAACGCTTCGCCAGTCCACTGAAGCGATACGATCATCGGTGGATGCAGATCGCCAAAAAGCATTGACCGAAAAGCAGAGCGCCGCTCTAAAAGCGGAGCTAGAGGTATTGCGAGCCGCGGAGGACTTGTCCCTATTCAGACGCAGTTTGCTCGATCTGCAAGCGCAACTTGAAACCTTGCGCTCAGAAATTGCATCTATCAAAGGGCAAAACGAACAGCTGTCAAAAGAGCTGGCTGACACACAGCGGCGACAAAAAGACTTGGTGCAAAGTGTGGATGAACGTATTCGGCCTTTGGAGCCCTTCAAAACCACACTGGACGGCAAGGAGTTTATGGCAGAGCCCGCAGAGAAGAAGGACTTTGATTACGCCCTGGGGATTTTCCGCAAGGGGGAATTCGAAGTTTCCGCTAATCTGTTCCAAGAATTTATCAGGCAATATCCCCGCAGCGGCTTCACCAGCGCCGCATTGTTCTGGTTAGGCAATGCGCAATATGCCAATCGCGACTACAAAGAAGCCATGCAGAAATTTCGTGCGCTTATTGCACGAGAAGCAAACCATGTGCGTGCACCAGAATCCCTGCTCGCCATTGCCAACTGCCAGGTGGAATTAAAAGACGTTCGTGGCGCCCGAAAAACGCTTGAAGAACTCATCAAGACCTATCCTCAATCCGAGGTGGCAGTTACCGCAAAAGAGCGCTTATCCAAGCTTAAATAAGTGTGCCCTTGGCGCGCACACACTCAGGCGTTGACTTGTTTTAATGCGGTCATTTTTGCTATCTAATCTTTTCTCAATATGACTCTGGACCGCCGATTCAGTGGCCTGGCACGCCTTTATGGTGTTGCGGGTGCCCAGCGTATAACAGCCGCCCATATCGCGGTTGTCGGCATTGGCGGTGTGGGTTCCTGGGCAGTTGAAGCGCTGGCACGTAGCGGAGTAGGGCGCCTGACCCTGATTGACCTGGACCATGTCAGTGAATCCAACATCAATCGCCAGATTCAAGCCGTGCAAGCATCTGTCGGCCAAGCCAAGGTACAGGCCATGCAAGAGCGTATTCACTCGTTTCATCCTGAATGCGAGGTAACTTGCCTTGAAGACTTTGTCGGGCCGGACAATTGGCCGGCCTTGTTACCCGAGGGTGTAGACGCTGTGATTGATGCGTGTGACCAAGTCAGCGCCAAAACCGCTATGGCGTCCTGGGCCAGGCAGACCAGGTCACTGTTTATTTCTGTTGGCGCCGCAGGGGGTAAAAGGCATGCGCACTTGGTCGACGTAGACGATCTTTCAGGTACCACCCATGACCCTTTGCTAGCGCAAGTTCGTTACCGACTTAGAAAAGAACACGGGGCGCCTAAGTTAGGAAAAAAGATGAACGTTAACTGCGTCTTCAGCAGGGAGGCGGTGAAATCTCCCGATGCCTCTTGTGACGTGGAAGGAGACGGCAGCCTCAACTGCCATGGCTATGGTTCAGTGGTGAGCGTGACCGCCACTTTCGGTCAATGCGCAGCGGGTTGGGTGCTTGATCAAATTTCTTCGTAAGCACAAAGACTTGATCTAAAACCACGCTATAATTTGAGGCTTCGCGGAGTACCTAAAAAGATTCCAAGATACCTGATGGGATGTTAGCTCAGTTGGTAGAGCAGCGGACTTTTAATCCGTTTGTCGTGGGTTCGACCCCCGCACATCCCACCAAATTAGCCTTTACTGGCATAGAAAGCCTGCTTCGGAAACGACAGCAGGCTTTTTTATTTTTCCCAAGGCCTTTGAAAATATTTACGTGCTAGGCTGTTTAGCCAATGCCCCATATTCTCACCCTCACCATGAACCCGGCTGTAGACATTGCAACGTCTACAGACCATGTAACGCCTACCCACAAGCTGCGTTGCAGTGCGCCGCAGCGCCATCCTGGCGGTGGGGGTATCAATGTGGCCCGGGTCATTCAACGCCTTCAAGGCAGTTGCGTTGCGCTGTATCCAGCGGGCGGCGCTTCTGGGGTTCTTTTCAGTAATTTGCTGGCGAGCGAGCGCGTGACCAGTCTTTGCATCCCCATTGCGGGTGAAACCCGCGAAAGCTATACCGTGCATGAGAACGCCACGGGCAAGGAGTACCGTTTTGTGCTGCCTGGGCCCGAACTGGCAAGGTCTGAATGGCAAGCTTGCCTGGACCACGTGGCGAAGATCACCCCGCGTCCCCGCTTTTTGGTGGCCAGCGGAAGCCTGCCGCCAGGTGTCCCCACGGATTTTTATGCGCAACTGGCTCGCCTGAGTAAATCGTTGGGCATTCAATTGATTCTTGACACTTCGGGCGAGCCTTTAAGTGCTGCGCTGGAGGAGGGGGTTTTCATGCTCAAGCCCAGCCTTCGGGAACTGCGGGAGCTGCTGGGCCAGACCCTCGATTCAGAGCAATCGCAACGCGAGGCGGTTGAAAACATCTTGAACAAACAGCAGGCGCAACTGGTGGCGCTTTCTATGGGCGCTGACGGCGCGTGGTTGTTCAACGCCCAGGGTGCCTGCTACGCGCCAGCCTTACCGGTGACCGTGCTGAGCGCCGTAGGGGCGGGCGATAGTTTTGTAGGCGCCATGGCTTGGGCTCTGGCGCGTGGGCTCACTGAGCGGGAGGCGTTTTGTTGGGGGGTGGCCGCAGGTTCAGCGGCTTTGGCGAGCGAGGGCACGGGTTTGTGTCAAGCTCAGGAGGTTGAACGCTTGCACGGGTTCGTTCAGCTTCAGTGCTCTGACCGTGGACCAGAACGTGGCTCAGAGGGTAGATAGTCCGCGATAAAGCATATAGGCCGCCAGCAAGTAAAGAATGCTGGCAAACACCCGCTTGAGCTGCTTCACAGGCAGTTTATGGGCTGCTTTGGCCCCTAGGGGAGCTGTTAGAACGCTGCAAAAAGCAATCACTGTTAGCGCTGGCAACCAGAGGTAACCGAATGAATGCGGCGGCAAATTCGCCAGGTTTTGGCCGCTGATGATGTAGCCTGCGACGTTGGCCAACGCAATAGGAAAACCCAGCGCAGCCGATGTTGCCACTGCCTGGTGAATCGCGATATTGCACCAGGTCATGAACGGCACACTGACAAAGCCTCCGCCCGCGCCCACCAGGCCCGACAAAAATCCAATCACACCACCTGCTCCCCAAAGGCCTACGGTACCGGGTACTTGTCTAGTGGGCGCAGGCTTTTTGTCCAAGAACATTTGTGTGGCAGAAAAGCTCACAAAGCCTGCAAAGAACAAAGCCAATGAGGCCCCTTTGAGCAGCGCGAAAACTCCCATGCTCGCCACGACGCCCCCCAACACAATGCCCGGCGCCAACCCTTTAACCAGGTCCCAGCGCACGGCGCCGCGTTTGTGGTGGGCACGAACACTGGAGACAGAGGTGAAAATGATGGTGGCCATGGAGGTGGCAATGGCCATTTTGACCGCCAAGCCAGGTTCTGCGCCCCGAGCCGTTAAAAGCAAGGTAAGAAATGGCACCATGATCATGCCCCCGCCAATACCCAGCAAACCTGCCAACAGGCCAGTGCTCAGTCCCAGCAGGGCAAGTTGCAAAATGAGCAGGGGTTCAATAGTCATGGGGGGCCTGAAAAAAAAGGTGTCTGCAAATGCCACCGGACCGGCATCCTGAACCGGGGTTCAGGTGGGCGAGGTCAGCAAGTCATTGGGTTCATCTAACGCGAGATGATCACGCTTAACTTGCGATGTTCCAAGCCCGGGCTCAAAGAGCATTGGTTCAAGAAAATATAAAGCCCGGCGAGCACTGCAGACAGGGCGAATTGTAGGGCTTTACTCCACCCGCGTTGCCGTTAAAGGCAGCTGAAGGTGCTCAAAGAAAAGGCGTCCGGCACGCTTGGCGGTGCTTTCTGCGCTTTCGCGTCGGCCCAACAGCAATTCAGACAAGTTAACGCCAATTCCCACAAAGCCCTGGCGGCTTGGCTCCAGGCCTTTGGCCTGTTCTTCTAGGCTGAACCCTCGGGTGTAGTAGCCGGTTTGCAGCTCCAAAAACCGCAACGGTGAATCTTGCAAGTTCTTGAAGCCGGAGAGCTTCAGGGCCACCACATATTTTTGTCCGGCATAGTCACCTAAGGGGGTGAACTTTTTGTAACCCGAAGGCTGGTACTCCAGCCTGAAATCCAGTTTTTCACGCATACCGGGCGTGGTTTGGCGCCAGTAAGCCAGGCCCGAGCCCAACCAACCCATCAACAAATCCTCATTTGACCAGCCGTACTCAACAGAATAGCCGTCAAAAAATTCAATGCCCGTCATCACCACATCGGCGATCAACATAGACGCAAGAGCCGCTTGCTGTGCAGAGCGACCCTCTCGCAGCAATTGCTCAGACAGAATGTTGGTGATCGCATAGGACGACATGGCGTGCCCCAGTTTGTCCGCACCGCCGCTTGCTGTATTCATGCCAAACCAGCCCTCTTGACTGGTGTGAAAAGTGGCACTGCTGCCCCAATTCCAGCGCCGCATGCCCGTGGACACCACGCCACCAATCAATAAGCCGGTTTCCCACCGCAGCGCGTAGACATCTTCCACAACCGCAGACGCAGCAGGCGCCAATTTGTCTTGAGCCCGGGCTTGTTCAGCCCATGAAGAAATTGCGATGCAGAAAATGGTGACAGAAAGACCGTAGGTGAGGTGAAAGCGCATAAACCATCACTCTAGCCCTGCCAGAAAATGACGTTTTGCGCTAGAGCAGGAGACTTGGTATTCGCTGAATTAAAACCACAAACGATTCAACAGACCGGATACGAGCCAGTGAGGCGGCACCCGTTGGTTGGTACAAGCGGGGAAAACGCTGAAAGGCGCTTTGAAAGGCGCGCAAAAAAAAGAGGCTTAGAACAAGCGTCCGTCTTCACCCAAGGCCAGGTCCAGCTTATGGATCAAGCTGTCGAGTTGCTGGCCACCTGACAACGGCACAGCAGCCACATCTGAGTGACGGGCAGGAGTGGGGACAAGCACAGGGGCATCTTTGTTGGTCAGATCAAACGCCAGGTTCAGGGCGGCCAGCACAGCGATGCGGTCACGGGCGCGCACCTTGCCACTGTCGCGAATTTTGCACATGGCAGCGTCCACCAAGTTAACGGCTTCTAGCATTTGCGCATCGCCCCCTTCAGGGCATCCGAGCAAATAGCTTTGCCCCATGATTTGAACTTCCAGCTGTTTCATGGGTTGCCTTTCTGCCCAGAGGTGCCCATGGCATCGGGGAGACGTTCCAGCAGGGCGTCCACACGAGAACGGGCCGCGCCTAAACGTGATTTCAAAGAATCACGTTCCTGGACAAGCGATTGGACCTGCGCACTGAGGAGGGCGTTGGTGCGTTGCAGCTCGTCGTAGCGAACCAGCAAACGTTCCACACGTTCAGTAATTTGGTCGATTTGAGAGGTATTCGACATAGGCTAAGCATTGTAGGGGGCAACGCGAATCGGTTGTAGAATTCGCGCGTTGGTGCTCGCGGCTTGGTTCACAGGCTGCAGTTCAACGGGAAGCAGGAGGGCCAGGCTGGTAACAGCCGACCTAACCTGCGCTGCCCCCGCAACGGTAAGTGGACGAGTCGCAAGATTTCCGCTTCCATCACGGCCACTGAGTGCGTTCGCACACTTGGGAAGGCGATGGAGGTTGTTCCACCAGCCCGGATACCGGCCAACAAGTTGGTTGCACGCCTGCGTGTAACCGTAACGCCCATGCACTGTCGGGGAAGACGGTGAGGGCTTTTGTTGAATGTTCTCCTCTATGAAAATCTGCAAGTTCACTGCACGCTTTGCCGTGTCTTCCTGGATATTGGCGGCTATGGCAACCCAAATGACGTCAGCGATTGCGCAAAGCCCAACGCCTGCGCCTATTTTGAAAGAAGTTGTAATCAGTGCGAGCCGCGTGGCGGTGCCTGTTACGGATGTGATTGCCGATGTCTCTGTGATTGACCGCACCACGCTTGACCAGGCAGGACAAAGCACCCTTCGCGACATCTTAGGTCAGCTGCCCGGCGTGCAGTTTGTCAGCAACGGGGGTTACCGCTCTTCTACCAAAATGTTTCTTCGCGGTGCAACCAGCGCCCAGACGATTGTGCTGATTGACGGCATTCGCGTGGGCTCAGCCACCAGTGGCGATGCATCCTATGAGAATATGCCACTGGATCGAATTGAACGCATTGAGGTGTTGCGAGGTGCTGCTTCAGCTTTGTATGGGCCCGATGCAGTGGGTGGTGTGGTTCAAATTTTTACCCGCGATCCGGTGGACGGCCTGCAGTTAACAGCCCATGCTGGTGCTGGCTCAGATGGTCAGAAAAAAGCGGCTGCCTCCCTGCGTGGACGAACCGGCGCCGTAGGTTACAGCCTGGGTGTATCCAAGGAACAAGCCGCTGGTATCAGCGTGGCCACCAACCCGGCGGCCACTAGCTACAACCCAGACGATGACAGCTTTGACATCAGCAGTCTGGATGCCAAGCTCACAGCCCAACTCACGCCTGAACACGCGCTGACCTTCGGTGTTTTGCGCAGCAACATGGCCTACCAATTCGATGGGACAGTTACTCCAAATCCTTTGGCCCTCACTAAATTGACCACAGACGCAAACACCCAACCTACCCTCACGCAAATCAACTTCAAGTGGGAGGGGCAGTGGTTGCCCAACTGGAAATCAACCGTGCAATGGGGCAGCAGTGCTGATGAAGCCACCTACACGTACGTGCGCATCGCCGACGGCGCATTAAATGGGCGCACCTTCTTCAATACCAACCGTACCCAGGCCTCTTGGCAAAACGACATCTCCATTGGGACTGATGTGCTGGGTCTTTTGCTGGAAAATCGTTCGGAAACGGTAGACAGTTCAACCATCTACGCCGTCAAGGAGCGGGAGGTTCGCAGCATCTTGGCGTCTTACGCCTTGAACCGTGACAGCTGGAATGCCTTGGCTGTGCTGCGCAATGACAACAACTCCCAATTTGGAAGTTTCAACAACTGGGCGCTGTCCGGGGGGTACAAACTGAGTCCGCAATGGCGTGCTGTGACCAGCATGGGCACCAGCTTTCAAGCCCCTACCTTCAATCAGCTCTACTACCCCAGCTCAGGTGACGTCACCCTCACACCTCAAAGAAATTTCTCTCGAGAAATTGGTATGAAGTACCAGCAGGGGAGTGACGCGGCCAGTGCTGTCATCTACCAAAATGACATCGATGGCTTTATTGCCACGAGTACCAACAAGCAAAGCAAAACAGCCGTTCTTCGAGGCGCCACGCTGAGCTATCAAGCGCAAAGAGATGATTTGAGTTATCGGCTGGGCTATGACTATGCCGACCCCAAAACGCTGGACGATGGTTTACGCTTGGTTCGCGTGGCACGCCATATGTGGAACCTGAATGTGACGCAGCGCATGGGCCAAGCCAGCGTTTACAGCGAGCTTAAATTATCCAGCGACAGGAAAGACAACTCAGTGATTACGAGCAATAAAGTACGCGCCATCCTGCCAGGCTACGCCTTGCTCAACGTAGGCGCTAACTGGAAGCTGCAAAAAGACCTGACCTTGCAAGCCCGAGTGAATAACCTGGCAGACAAGCAATACGTGTTGGCCGATGGGTATTCCACCCTTGGCAGAAATGTATTTGTGTCTTTGTCATGGGCTAATTAACCCGTACCCAACCCTGAAAACCACCATGACCACTTGCCCCGCTCTCTTGATCGCTGCCCCCGCCTCAGGCCAGGGCAAGACCACTGTTGTCTCAGCCTTGGCGCGTTTGCATACCCGCCAGGGGCGCAAGGTGCGGGTGTTTAAATGTGGCCCCGATTTTCTGGACCCCATCTGGCATACCTTGGCCAGCGGTTCTCCGGTCTACCAGGTCGACTTGTGGATGAACGGTGAAGCGGACGTTCGCCAGCGCCTGGCAGAAGCCGCCCAAGAGGCCGACCTGATTTTGGTGGAAGGCGTGATGGGCCTTTTTGACGGCACGCCCAGTGCCGCCGATCTGGCGCGTCGTTTAGGCATATCGGTGCTGGCCGTGATTGATGCCGGGTCCATGGCGGGCACTTTCGGGGCATTGGCTTTTGGGCTGCAGCATTACCAGCCCGACTTGCCTTGGGCTGGGGTTTTAGCCAACCGCGTAGCCAGCGCTGGCCATGCAGAGATGCTGCGCACCAGTGTCCGTTCACCGGAACAATGGTTGGGTGCGGTCATGCGTAACACCGCCTTTACCTTGCCGGAGCGCCATTTGGGCCTGACCATGGCAACAGAGGTGGCTGACGCCATGGCGCGCCTCGATGCAGCGGCAGATGCGCTGGCAAGTACACCATTGGGACAGATGTCACTGGCCGATTTACAGCGTTGGCAAGTCAATTTTGAGCTGCCCTCCGACCTCCCAGTTTCCAGTGATGGCAGTGAAGCCATGGATGTAGCGGAAGGTTCCGCACTCCATGGCAAGACCATTGCCGTCGCACGCGATGCAGCTTTTTGTTTTATTTATGCGGCCAATCTGGATTGCTTGAAGCAACTTGGGGCTGAACTGGTATTTTTCTCGCCCTTGGCTGATGCGGCGCTTCCCAGCTGTGATGCTGTTTGGCTCCCTGGCGGCTACCCCGAATTACACGCCCCGCAACTCAGCGCCAACACCGCTATGCGCGACGCTTTGGCCCACCATGTGGCGCAGAACAAACCCGTCTGGGCAGAGTGCGGGGGCATGATGGCCCTGTACGACACGCTGGTGACCACCGATGGCGAGCGTCATGCGCAATGGGGCTTGTTGCCTGGCACCGTCAGCATGCAGAAAAAGCTGGCGGCCTTAGGCCCGCAACAATTGCAAGCCAAGGCCGGCACCTTGCGAGGACACACTTTCCACTATTCCACCTGCGCTACCCAGCTGCCGGCACAACGCCGCACCTCGCGCCCCCATCAAGCGCCTAGCCCCGAGCAGGGCGAGGCCCTGTACCAGCAGGGCTCAATCCGCGCCAGCTACTTCCACGCCTGGTTCGCGTCCAGCCCAGCGGCTACGGCGGCTCTTTTTGCGACAACGGGGGAGCTTTGAGATGGGCATGATTTACCCTTTTTCTCTGGGATCGCAGCGCATCGTCTGCATGACCGAAGAAACCACCGAATGGCTTTACCTTCTGGGTGAAGAAAGCCGCATCGTCGGCATTTCAGGCTACACCGTGCGACCGCGCCGTGCGCGGGAAGAAAAACCCCGTGTCAGTGCATTCACCAGCGCCAAGATCGACAAGATTCTGGAACTCAAGCCCGATGCCGTGTTCGGTTTTTCTGACATGCAAGCCGACATCGCCGCCGCCCTGGTTCGCCAGGGCGTTCAAGTGACGATCTTCAACCAGCGCAGCATTGCCGACATATTTTCCATGCTCTACCAAGTAGCCGCTATGGTGGGGCAGGGCGCGCAGGGCTTGGCAAAAATTGAAGCCATGCAGCAACAAATGGCGGCCATTGAGCAAGCCGCTGCCAGCTTGCCACGACGCCCCAAAATCTTCTTTGAAGAGTGGGACGTGCCCCACATCAGCGCCATTCAATGGGTATCAGAGTTAATGGGTATGGCAGGAGGCGACGACTGCTTCCCCGAGTTGGCCGTGCAATCGCTGGGTAAAAACCGCATCATTGCCGACGGCAGTGAAATCATTCGCCGCAACCCCGATATCATCATCGGCTCATGGTGCGGGAAAAAATTCCGCCCCGAAAAAGTGGCCGCCCGACCGGGCTGGGAAAATATCAATGCGGTCAAACACCAGCAGCTATTCGAGATCAAGTCGCCCGACATATTGCAACCGGGCCCTGCAGCCTTGACCGATGGTCTGGCCCAACTTCACCGCATCGTGATGAACTGGAGCCAAACCCATGCCTGAAAACCACGCGCCAACCCAACGCCGCGCAGCCCAGCCGGGGGTTCATAGCGAGTTGATTCTTGGCGGTCAAAAAAGCGGTAAGTCTCGCCGGGCAGAGCTGCTGGCGCGCGATTGGCTGGATTTGGCCTCTAACCACCAAGCCGTCATGGTGGCAACCGCACAGGCCTGGGATGATGAAATGCGTGTGCGCATAGCCCGTCACCAGGCCGACCGCGCAGAGCGTGTGCCGGGCATGCGCACGGTGGAAGAGCCACTGGCATTGGCGCAGGCCATCTTGGCGCACAGCGACGCCAACACCCTGGTCGTCGTCGATTGCCTGACCCTCTGGCTGACCAACTACTTGATGCCCATGCACGACAACGAATCGCCCACCGCTCCAACGTCTCACACGGTTGATGCGGCGGTTCTTGCCTTGACGCAGGCCATTGCACAGGCCCCTGGGCCAGTGGTTCTGGTGGGCAATGAAATTGGATTAGGCGTCATCCCCATGGGGGCCGAAGTCAGGGCCTTTGTCGATGCCTTGGGTCGGCTTAATCAGCAAGTGGCTGTGCAATGCGAGCGCGTCACCCTGATGGTGGCCGGGCTGCCTTTACGCGTGAAAGGTTCGCCGTGAACAGAGCCAATAAATACGCGCTGGTTTGGCTTGCCATGTTCTTTCACCTGGGCGCCGCCTGTGCGCTGCAGGTCACAGATGACCGGGGCGTTGTTGTCAGTTTTGACAAGCCGCCGCAGCGCATTGTCAGTTTGCTGCCATCGCTGACCGAAATGGTGTGTGAACTCGGCCAGTGCCAACGTCTGGTTGGGGTCGATAGGTACTCCAATTTTCCTGCGAGTTTAAAAGTTTTGCCCCAAGTCGGCGGTGGGCTTGACCCCAATATTGAGGCTATCGTTGCCCTCAAACCCGACGTGGTGCTGATGGCAACCTCCTCACGCGCCAGTGAGCGCCTGCGCGCCTTGGGCCTCAAGGTGGTGGCTTTGGAGCCCAAGTCGCATGCCGATGTCAAAAGGCTGCTCGACAAAGTAGGGCAGGTGCTTGACGTGCCCGACGCCCAGCGTGTCTGGCGCGCAATAGACGCCGGCGTTTCTGCTGCCGCGCAGTCCTTGCCGGCCAAGGTCAAAAACAGCCGCGTGTATTTTGAAGTCAACCGTGCACCCTATGGAGCCGGCGAGAACTCCTTTATTGGCGAAACCTTGAAGCGGCTGGGTGCCCAAAATATTTTGCCGGCCAGCATGGGCCCGTTCCCCAAGCTGAACCCAGAGTTCGTGGTGCGCGCCAACCCAGACATCATCATGATTGGGGACCGCAACCATACCGGCATGCAAGACCGCCCCGGTTGGGCCAATATTCGGGCGATCAAAGAAAAAAGAGTCTGCCAGTTCAGTGTTGAGCAGGCTGACATTCTGGTGCGGCCGGGTCCGCGCATGGCGGAAGGTGCGCGCATCATGGCGCAATGCCTGCAGGACAAGGCCCGATGAATAACTCCCCAAAAACCATCAGTCCGGCTGTCTGGATGGGTGCGGGGCTGATGCTGGCCAGTTTGCTCTTGTTGTTGGCCGGAGCCAGCGTGGGCAGCACGGGTTTTGACAGTGTGCTCAATTTCAACCACGATCCGGTCGCGCTGCAAATTGTTTGGGATATCCGCCTGCCGCGCACCCTGGGGGCCTGGACTGCTGGTGCACTGCTCGGGCTGGCAGGCGCCGTAGCCCAAGGGCTTTTCAGGAACCCGCTGGCCGACCCCTACCTGCTGGGCAGCGCCTCCGGGGCGTCCTTGGGTGTGGCGCTCGCACTGGTTTTTTTCGGGGTCTCGCCATTTGCGACCGAGTGGATCGTGCGGCTGGGCCTGACAGGGGCCGCGTTCGTTGGCGCGGTTGGCTCGGTCATGCTGACCCTGGTACTGGCCAAAGGGGTTCAGCACACCCTTCGCCTTTTGCTGGCGGGCGTGATCGTCGGTGTGGTGCTGGGCGCCATGACCTCTTTAACCATGCTGATGGCGCCTGATGTGATGCAGGCCATGCAGGCCTTCATGCTGGGCAGCACTGGCTTTGTCGGCTGGAACGCTTGCGCCTTGATGTTGATGGTCTGGCTGGTGGGCATGGTGGCGGCCTGGATGCTCAGCCAAGTGCTGGACGGTTTGTCGCTGGGTGAGGCCACTGCGATAAGTCTGGGACTGCCCCTGGCGCAAATGCGCGTGGCACTGGTGGCGGTGTTGGCATTGAGCACCGCCACGGCCGTTGCGCAAACGGGGTTGATTGCTTTTGTGGGTCTTGCAGCACCCCACCTGGTGCGCTCGGTCGTCAAATCAACCCACGGGCGTTTGATACTTCTCTCCAGCATGATGGGGGGCGTGCTGCTGCTGGCGGCCGATACCCTGGGACGCTGGTTGATTGCGCCCCAGGAACTGCCGGTGGGGGTGCTGACCGCCGTCTTGGGCGGTGGCTACCTGCTCTGGCTGATGCACAGCAACCGGCGCTTGTCTTCTGGCGGTGGGTTATGAATACCGCCACCCCGCATATGGCCTTTGAGGTACACGCGGTCAGCGCCCAACTCGGCCACACCGAGGTGCTGCACGGCATTGACCTGAACCTGCCCGCAGGCAGCTGGATAAGCATCGTCGGCCCAAATGGGGCGGGTAAGTCGACCCTGCTCAAGGTGCTTGCAGGCCTGCTTGCGCACAGTGGGAGGGTCTCGCTGTTGGGTCAGCCCATGGCGCGAATGCCCAGCCGTTTGCGTGCCCAACAACTGGCCTGGCTGGGTCAAAGTGAGGCTGGCGGCGATGACCTGAAAGTGATCGACGTGACCATGCTGGGGCGCCTGCCCCACCAAAGCTGGCTGGCTGCGCCCAGTGCTGCCGACCATGCCGCCGTAGAGCAGGCATTGAAAGCTACGCAAGCCTGGCAATGGCGTGACCGAACCTTGGGCAGTCTGTCGGGAGGAGAACGTCAGCGCGTGCTGATTGCCCGGGCCCTGGCCGTGCAAGCCCAGGTCTTGTTAATGGATGAGCCCTTGGCCAACCTGGACCCGCCCCACCAGGCCGACTGGCTGGATGTGGTGCACACCCTGGTGGCGCAAGGTAAGACTGTGGTCAGCGTTTTGCATGAAATATCTTTTGCCTTGCAGGCCGACCAAATGGTCATCATGGCCCTGGGGCGTGTCATTCACCAAGGGGCTTGCCACTTACCCGAGACACACCGCGCGCTGGAGCAAGTGTTTGACCACCGCATCATCATCAAGGCGCTTGAAAACGATTGGGTCGCGCTGCCCAAAACCCATTAAGCAAGGAATTCCTATGGAAATTGAAAAACCACCGACCGAAAAGCGTTACGAAAAAGCCGAGGGCGAACGCCGTGGGCTGGTGATTGTCAACACCGGCGACGGCAAGGGTAAAAGTACCGCCGCCTTTGGCCTGGCTTTGCGGGCACACGGCCGCGCCAAGGCCGTCAAAATATTCCAATTCATGAAGGTGCCCACCGCCCGCTTTGGCGAACACCGCATGTTTGAGCAACTAGGCGTGCCGATTGAGGGTCTGGGTGACGGCTTTAGCTGGAAAAGCCATGACCTCGAAAATTCGGCCCAATTGGCACGCAATGGCTGGGAAAAAGCCAAGGCAGCCATCATGAGCGGCGACTATTTCATGGTCACGCTGGATGAAATCACCTACCCGCTGATCTACGGCTGGATGCCCTTGGACGACGTACTCGATACCTTGCGCAAACGTCCTAGCCATGTCCACGTGGTGCTCACCGGTCGACGCTGCCCCCCTGAAATTATTGAGTTGGCAGACACAGTCACCGAGATGACCATGGTCAAACATGCTTTCAAGGCGGGTATTCCCGCTCAACGCGGCATAGAAGACTAAGCAAAGAGCAGGGCCCATGACCTGGCTGAACACCATCCCCTCACTGGCGTGGAGCTTTGCGCTGGCGCTGCTGGTGGCATTTGCCGTAGACCGTGCGCTGGGAGAGCCGCGTTCCAGCTGGCACCCGGTCGTGTGGATGGGAAACTACCTGGCCTGGGCTGGCCGGCACTTACAAAAAGTGGCCCAACAAGGTGCCCTTTATGCACAAAGGGGCCAGTCTGGGCAGCGGGCCGACCTTCGGGCTTTTGGCCTAGGTACCTTGGCATGGACGGTGGGTATGGGCTTGGTGGGCCTGACTGCCTGGGGTTTGCAACACGGGCTCATCACGCTGGCTCGCGAGGGAACATGGGCGCATCTTGCCGCCGCGGGTGTGCTACTGGGCCTGTTACTCAAACCCATGATGGCCTGGGCCATGCTTCGCCATGAAACCCTGGCCGTTGAACAGGCCTTGAGTGCCAAGCCCGAGGGCTCCCTGGCGCGGGGGCGTGAACGTTTGAAATGGTTGGTAAGCAGGGATGTCACCCAACTCAGTGAGGTTCAGGTGCGCGAGAGCGTCATCGAGTCGCTCTCCGAAAACCTCAATGACTCGGTGATTGCCCCAATTTTTTGGTTTCTGCTTTTAGGCTTACCCGGCGCAGCCATGTACCGATTCGCCAACACGGCCGATGCCATGTGGGGTTATCCCGGCAGCTACCAGGGCCGCAATTGGCAATGGGCCGGCAAATGGGCCGCCCGGGCTGACGATGCACTCAGCTGGCTGCCTGCTCGATTGACCGCGTGGCTGCTGATGGGCGTGGCCAGTGGCCTGCACCTGTGGCGCTTGCGTGATTTGCGCAACTTGCGCGCCGAGGCCGGCCGAACCCCGTCCCCCAACAGCGGCTGGCCAATGGCAGCCATGGCCTTGGCACTCAACATCAGCCTTCAAAAGCCGCAGGTCTACACGCTCAACCCACAGGGCCAGGCCGCACAAGCCTCACACACCCAGCAAGCCATTCAGCTGGCTGCCCGGGCCGTTGGGTGGTTTTTGGGTCTGGCCGTTCTTGCTGTGCTGGGCCTGTCTGCGCACTTTGAGCTGCTCTGGCGCACAGGGCTCTGACCATGAACGCAACACACAGCCGTACCCATGGCGGACCTGATGCACTTGGCGTGCCCCGGCATGATTTTTCTACCAACAGCAACGCTTGCGGCCCCTACCTTGCAGCCAGCCAAGCCGTACAGCAGGCCGATGCCAGCCATTACCCGGACCCCAGTTACCACGGGCTGCGACAGCAGTTGGCCGATTTTCATGGCGTCGCCAGCGATCGCATTTTGTTGGCGGGCAGCGCCAGTGAGTTCATTTTCCGCATGACAGCGGCTGTAGCCCTTCGCACCCAAGGTCAAGCCCAGGTTTACGTAGCCGAGCGCGCCTATGGCGACTATGCGCTGGCCGCCCAGGCCTGGGGGCTCAACCTGACCCAGGACCATGACCAGGCAAACCTGGTCTGGGCCTGCGAGCCCTCCAGCCCACTGGGCACCGCGCATGGCGCCTGGCCGGCCTGCTTGGACGATGCTGAGCCGTTGGCCAAAACCCCCATATCCCTGGTGGTTCTGGACCGGGCTTACGAACCGCTGCGCTTGCAAGGCGAGTGCTCTTTAAACCAACACCGCCTGGCCAAAGTCTGGCAACTCTGGACACCCAACAAAGCCCTAGGAATGACGGGCGTGCGCGCGGCCTATGCCATTGCACCGACAGGGCCGGTGCATGAAGTCCAGTCCCAGATTCAGACCCTTGAAAGCCTCAATCCCTCCTGGCCGATTGGTGCACACGGACTTGCCCTGTTGCAGTGCTGGGTGCAAGCCCCAACCCAGGCCTGGCTGGCACAAAGCCGTCAAACTTTGCAAGTCTGGAAAGACCGCCTCACAGCCATACTCTTGTCCCTTAACTGGACGGTACTGCCAAGCCAGAGCAACTTCCTATGCGCTCGCCCGCAACTGCCCATCGACCCCCTGCGATTGCGACAAGCCGGCATCAAATTGCGTGATGCCAGCTCCCTGGGCTTGCCCGGGTTTTTTAGGTTGGGCGTGTTGCCTCCAGAAGCTCAGGATGCCTTGCGAGACGTGTTGGCTCGCCCCATTCAAAGTGATACGCCATGAACCGCAACCGCAAACTTAGTCCAGTAGGCCTGCCATGACCGCCCAATGCGTCATGGTGCTGGGCACCACCAGCGGAGCCGGTAAAAGTTGGGTCACCACGGCCTTGTGCCGCTACTACGCCAACCAAGGCCTCAAAGTGTCGCCGTTCAAAGCGCAGAACATGAGCAACAACGCGCGCGTGGTAGCCAGCGCCAACGGGCAGGGCGAGATTGGCAGCGCCCAGTACTTTCAGGCACTGGCCGCACGCGCGGTGCCCGAAGTGCGCATGAACCCGCTGCTGCTCAAGCCCGAGCGCGACACGCACAGCCAGGTCATCCTGATGGGACAAGTCAACCCGGCCTTGACGCAAATGGGCTGGCGCGAGCGCAGCGAACACGTCTGGCCGCACATTGCCCGCGCGCTTGATGCCTTGATGGCCGAGAACGACGTGGTGGTGATTGAAGGCGCGGGTTCACCCGCCGAGATCAACCTGGCCAGCAGCGACATCGTCAACATGCGCGTGGCACTGCACGCCCGCGCCGCCTGCCTGCTGGTGACCGACATTGACCGCGGCGGCGCGTTTGCCCACCTCTACGGCACCTGGGCACTGCTGCCGGTGGAAGAACGCGCCTTGATCAAAGGCTTTGTACTCAACAAGTTCCGCGGTGACGCCAGCCTGTTGGCGCCGGCACCGCGCATGCTGCAAGACCTCACCGGCGTGCCCACCGTGGCCACTCTGCCCATGTGGTGGCAACATGGCCTGCCAGAAGAAGACGGTGTTTTTGACGACCGCAGCACGGCACCCGGTGCGGTCAAGCGCACCGTGGCGGTGGTGGCTTACCCGCGCATGAGCAACCTCGATGAATTTCAGCCGCTGAAAAATATCCCCGGTACCCGCTTGCAGTGGGTGCGCAGTCCGGTCGAATTGGCGGCGCTCAAACCCAGCGACTGGATCATCCTGCCGGGCTCCAAACACACCAGTGGCGACCTGGCCTGGCTGCGTAGCCAGGGGCTGGACGCGGCCATTGCCAGCCATGCCGCGCAAGGTGGCGCCGTGCTGGGCATCTGCGGCGGACTGCAAATGCTGGGCGAGGCCTTGATTGACCCGCATGGCATTGACGGCAATGCGCCTGGCCTGGGTTTGCTGCCCCTGGTCACGCTGTTTGAGCCTGATAAAACTGTGCGCCACATACAGACGCAATTCCTCGCGCAATTTCACACACAATTTGAACCCCATAAGCAGGGCACGTTGACCTCGCCCTGGGCGGCCCTGGCTGGCGTGCCGGTGTCTGGCTATGAAATTCACCACGGCCAAACCACTCAGCACCCCGCCATGGCACAAAGCGGCGATGTAGCCCACGCCGTGCTACACGGTGGGCTGGCCTGGCAAAACGCAAGGGGCAACGTGCTGGGCCTGTACCTGCACGGCCTGTTTGAAGACCCCGGCGTTTTACAAGCCCTCTTTGGCCACCAGCTAGAGCAACCCGTAGCAACGCTCGACACCGTTTTCGACGGCCTGGCAGCCTTCATCGCGGAGCACTTCACGCCCGGTGTTTTAGACGCCTTGGTAGACCATGCAGCGTGAATTTAGTAAGCAACAGCCTGGATTGCCGCGCTGCGCTCGCAATGACGGAATGCTTGCGCGCTGCGCTCGCAATGACGGGACGCTTGCGCGCTGCGCTCGCAATGACGGGATGCTTGCGCGCTTCGCTCGCAATGACAGAATGCTTGCGCGCTTCGCTCGCAATGACGGGGCGCCGTCACTGCGAGGCCGAGGGCCGTGGCAGTCCATCCTGCCAATTTTTTAAACCCCAACAACCCACCAAGACCCCCATGAACAACGCCCTGCCCACCCTCACCGACCTGCGCGTCCCTGCACTCACGCAGGCCTTGCAGCACAAACTCAACAACAAAACCAAACCGCTGGGCTCACTGGGGCGGCTGGAGGCGTTGGCTTTGCAGGTGGGGGAAATTTTGGGTACTGAGCACCCCGTGCTGGTGCAACCGCAAATGGTGGTGTTTGCGGGTGACCATGGTTTGACCGCACGCGGTATTTCGGCCTTTCCCAGTGACGTGAGCTGGCAGATGGTGGAGAATTTTTTGGCCGGCGGTGCTGCTGTGAGCGTGCTGGCGCGTCAGCACGGCATTGCGCTGACCGTGGTGGACTGCGGGGTCAACCACGACTTTCTGGCGGGCTTGCCTGAAGGCAGCCAACGCCCCGGCTTGCTGGTGTGCAAAGTGCCAGGCGGTGAGGCCGGCACGGCCGACTCCTCGGCCCAGGCCGCCATGACGCCAGACCAATGCCTTCAGGCGCTGCACTACGGGCAAGCGCTGGTCAAAAATTTGCCCGGCAACGCCTTGCTCTTGGGCGAGATGGGCATTGGCAACACGTCGGCGGCCTCCTTGTTACTGGCGCGACTGGCCGGGCTGGACATTGCCCAATGCACGGGCGCAGGCACCGGGCTGGACGCGCCTGCGGTGCTGCGCAAGACCGAGGTGCTGCGCGAGGTACTGGCGCGCCACCCCACGGCCCAGCAGCCGCTGGCCGCACTGGCCGCATTGGGCGGTTATGAAATTGCCACCATGGTGGGCGCAGTCCTGCAAGCTGCCGCCGAGCGCCGTGTGGTGGTGGTGGACGGTTTTATTGCCACCTCTGCGGTGCTGGTGGCGCATGCCCTGCAGCCGCTGGTGTTGCAGTCTTGTGTGTTTGCGCACCGCTCGGGCGAGCGCGGTCACGAGTTCATGCTGCAGCACCTGGGCGTGCAGGCGCTGCTTGATTTGGGCTTGCGCCTGGGCGAGGGCTCGGGTGCAGCGCTGGCCTGGCCGCTGCTGCAGTCGGCCTGCGCTATTCTGCGCGACATGGCCAGTTTTGAGTCGGCTGGCGTGTCTGAAAAAAGCAGTGACAGCCTGACGCTGTCATGAACAGCATGGTGAGCTAAAAAGCATGATGAGTTTTATGCGCCAATTTATTCGGCACTACCTGCTGGCGGTGCAGTTTTTCACCCGCATTCCGGTGACGGGTCAACTGGCCGACTGGGTGGGCTTCAGCCCGGCCATGTTGCGTGCCAGCGCTGCGCATTTCCCAGGGGTGGGGGTGCTGGTGGGCGCCCTGTTGGCCGCCTTCACTTGGGCGCTGCAAACGGCGCTGCCCCACAACGCCTACGCGCCCCTGGTGGCGGCGGTACTCGGTACCGCCTGGGGCGTGTTGTTGACTGGCGCCTTCCATGAGGACGGTCTGGCTGACGTGGCCGACGGTCTGGGTGGCACCCTGGACCGGGAGCGTGCGCTCATCATCATGAAAGACTCGCGCGTGGGCGCTTTTGGTGCCATTGCCGTGGTGCTGGCGCTGCTGTCCAAAGTGGCCTTGCTGGCGTTGCTTGGCGCGGTCAGCCCGCTCTTGCTGGCCGGTGCCTTGTTCATGGCGCACGTGGTGTCGCGTACCTGGCCTTTGCTGCTGATTCGGCTGCTGGCGCACGTGGGCGACGTGGCAGGCTCCAAGTCCAAACCGCTGGCCGACCAGATCACGGGCTGGAGCCTGGCCGCCGCCGGGCTGTGGTGTGCGCTGGCGCTGGCCCCGCTGGTGGCCGCCCAGTACGCCTTCAACGTGATGGCGCTTGAGTTGTCTGCCTTGGACTGGCTCAAAGCCGTGGGCTTGGCCCTGCTGGCCAGCGCGCTGGCCTGGGGCCAGATGTACCGTTGGTTCAAGCGGCGTCTGCAAGGTTTTACCGGCGACTGCCTGGGCACCACCCAGCAAGTGTGCGAGCTGGCTTTTTACCTAGGCCTGGCGCTGGCCCTGTAAATGCAATGAAAACGATGACAACCATGACAGCTTTAACGGCGAAAGCAGCTTCATGAAACTCTGGCTGGCGCGCCACGCACAACCGCTGGTAGCCGCCGGCGTTTGCTATGGCGCCACCAACATGGCCGCCGATGGGCAGGCCACGCAGGTGGCCGCCGAGCAACTGGCCCTGGCGCTGCCGCCCGGCGTGCAGTTGATAGCCTCTCCCTTGCAGCGCTGTGCGCAACTGGCGCAAAGCCTGGTCAAGCTCCGGCCCGATCTGGCCTGCAGCACCGATGACCGGCTGGCCGAGATGAACTTTGGCCACTGGGAAGGACAGCGCTGGCAAGATATTCCCAAAGAACACTTTGACCGCTGGACCGACAACTTCGGCACCCACCGCTTTGGCGAGGTGGAAAGCGTGAACGAGCTTCTCGCCAGAGTGGGTCAGGCCTGGGACGAGACCCACAGCACGGGGCAAGACACCGTCTGGATTACCCATGCTGGCGTCATTCGTGCGGCCCTGTTGCTGGGCCAGGGGCTGCGCCAACTGGAACAGGCCACGCAGTGGCCCGCAGAGGCGCCTGCTTTTGGCGGCTGGACGCTGCTGGAGCACTGAAGCCCCGCTTCAAGTCCGCTTTAACCCGGGTGCGGCGTCTTGGGTTTGAAGTCGCAAAAGGCGCTGACGCCACATTGCCAGCAAGCCGGCGTGCGCGCCTGGCAGACATAGCGCCCATGCAGAATCAACCAGTGGTGCGCGTCGACCAAGTAGTGGGGCGGTATGCGTTTGAGCAGTTTGAGCTCCACCGCGTAAGGCGTTTTGCCCGGTGCCAAGCCGGTGCGGTTGCCCAGCCGGAACAAGTGTGTGTCCACCGCCATGGTGGGCTCGCCAAACGCCACGTTGAGCACCACATTGGCGGTCTTGCGGCCCACGCCGGGTAAAGCCTCCAGGGCCTCACGCGTGCGAGGCACCACGCCACCGTGCTGCTCCACCAAGATCTGGCAGGTTTGCAGCAGGTGTTTGGCCTTGCTGTGGTACAGCCCAATGGTCTTGATATAGCCCTCTAACCCGGACAAACCCAAGGCCAGAATTTTTTGTGGGGTGTTGGCCACCGGAAACAACTTGCGCGTCGCCTTGTTCACACCCACGTCGGTGGCTTGGGCAGACAGCAACACAGCGGTCAGCAGCTCAAACACCGAGCTGTAGGCCAACTCGGTCACTGGCATCGGATTGGCCGCTTTCAGCGTGGCAAAAAAGCTTTCAATGGCATCAGGTTTCATGAATCTGGAGGGATGAGAAGGAAGAGGTGGTGGGCTTGAATAATAATGGCAAGCCCCAGATATGAAAGACCCCCATGCAATTTGCAGATCGCCTGAAAAACGTTGAAACCTCCGCCATCCGCGAACTCTTCAAACTGCTGGGCAAACCCGGCATCATCAGCTTTGCCGGCGGCTTTCCCGACCCCGCGCTTTTTGACGCGGAAGGCATTAAGCAGTCCACCCAGGCCGTGCTCACCGACAACCCCGGCCCGGTGCTGCAATATGGCGCCACCGAAGGCTACCAACCCCTGCGTGTGGGCATCAGCGCCTTCATGGCGGCCAAGGGCGCCACGGTCGCCCCTGAAGGCCTGATCGTCACCACCGGCAGCCAACAGGCGCTGGACCTGATTGGTAAAACCATGATCTCGCCCGGTGACAAAGTCATTGTCGAAGCCCCCACTTTTTTAGCCACCATCCAGTGCTTTCGGTTGTACGGCGCCCACATCATTGGCGCGCCTATTGATGCCGATGGCGTCAACGTGGACCAACTTGAAAAGCTGATTGAAGAACACAAACCCAAGCTGGTCTACCTTATTCCCACCTTTGGTAACCCCAGCGGTGCCACCCTGAGCCTGGCACGGCGCCAGCGTATTTTGGAGATTGCCGTGCGCACGCAAACCCTGGTGGTGGAAGACGACCCCTACGGCGAGCTGTACTTTGACCAGCCGCCGCCCGCCAGCCTGCTGGCCCTGAGCGACCAAGTAGCGGGCAGCCGCGACTGGCTGGCGCACTGTGGCAGTTTCAGCAAAATCCTGTCGCCTGGTTTGCGCGTGGGCTGGATGATTGCGCCCCCCGAGTTGCTGGCCAACGCCACCATGTGCAAACAGTTCAGCGACGCCCACACCAGCAACCTCACACAGGCCACCGCCGCGCACTACCTCACGCTCAATCGCCTAAACGCAACGCTGGCCAAAGTACGCAGCACCTACGCCGAGCGTGCCCGCGTAATGGCGCAGTCCTTGCGCGAAGAACTGGGTGACGCCGTTGAATTTAACCAACCGCAGGGCGGCATGTTCTTCTGGGCACGCCTGACCGGCGCCCACGGCAAAAGCGCCAATGCCGGCGAATTTGCCAAACGCGCCATCGAGCAAGGCGTCGCCTTTGTGCCCGGCGCCCCGTTCTTCGCCCACGACCCCGACCTGGCCAGCTTCCGCCTGAGCTTTGCCACCGTAGGGGTGGACAAAATCAGGGAAGGCATTGCGCGCTTGGCGAAGGCGGTTTGAACTTTTGCATCACCGCTTTACTTTGCAATTCACGCAGCGCATCTGCAGCTAGCCAGCGCGCTGTTCAAGCCGTGGGCCAGTCGCTAAAGGGGAAGGGGATTTCTTCCGTATTGAAGCTGAGATAGAGGCTGATGCTGCTTTGGTACAGCCCGAGGCTTCTGCCCCAGGCTTTTAGGCGCGGGTTAGGTTCGCGGTTCAGCAAAATCAGCAGACATTGCAAAACCGCCATGACAAACATCACCGTGCTGGCCACCTGCCAAGCCAGGGCCATGACCAGCATCCACAGCGAACGCCGCCAAATAGACGGGTGGTAGGTGGCGGGCACAGGGTCGTCATGCATTAGGTCGGCTCCTTGGCAGGTATCGGTTGTAAAAAAGGGTGCAAAGAAGGTGAATAGAAGGTGCGAAGCGGTTAATGCCATGGTGGCCCGGGTTGTCAAGGGCCAAGCTGATTGATGTCAAGCTTCGAAAAGACAAATGGACAAAACTGTCTGACTCTGTCTTTTATCGTTTTGCCCCTTGGGCGCCCACGCATGACCCTATCCAAACTGGCCAAACTGACCAAACTGACCCAACTGGCAGCGCATGAATTGCGCATTGCCATAGACCCCACCCGCCTCGGTTTCACCGATTCCTCCGAATTACTGCAACACCCCTTGCCCTGGATTGGGCAGGAGCGCGCCGCCAGCGCCACGCGTTTTGGCCTAGAGATGACCCAGCCCGACTACAACCTGTTTGTGCTGGGCGAGGAGGGCAGTGGGCGCTCCTCGCTGCTGCGCCAGGAAATGCAGGCCGTAGCCCGGGGCAAGGCCGTACCGCCCGATTTGTGCTTTCTGCATAACTTTGACAACCCGGAAAAACCGCTGGCGCTGCGGCTGCCACCGGGCGAGGGCCGTTTGCTGCGTCAGCTGCTGCTGCAACTTTGCAAGACCTTGCAAAAGGAAATTCCGCAGCGGTTGGAGGGGCAGGAGTTCAAGCTGGAAAGCGTGCGGCTTGAGAACGCCTACCAAGCCGAAGAAGCCAAGGCCTATGCCGAACTTGATGCCTTTGCCGAGGCCCGCAGCTTTGCCCTGTTTCGCGAGAACGGTCATCTGGTGTTCACCCTGCTGGATGAGAAGGGCCAGGCGTTGACTGAAAACCATGCGCGCTCGCTGCCCAAGGAGCGCCGGGTGCGGGTAGACCAGGCCGAGCAAGAACTGCGTGGCGAAATTGCCCGCTACCTTGAAAAAATACGCCCCATGGAACGGGTTTTGAATGAGGGGCTGGCCGCTTTGCGCCGCCAGGTGGTCAAGCCGCTGCTGGCGCGGGAACTGCAAGAGATTCGCCTGGGTTTGAACAAGCAGATCAAGGACTCGGGCAAGCTGGGTAACTACCTGGCGTTGTTGCAAAACGATGTGCTGGACAAGCTCGATTTGTTTCGGGTGGCCGAGGAAGACGATGAATACCGCCAGGAAGAATTGGCCGCTGCGCTGCTGCGTTACCGCGTCAACCTGGTGGTAGACAACGAAGGGCAAACCGGGGCGCCGGTAATTCTTGAAAACAACCCGTCGTTCAGAACCCTGTTTGGCAGCATTGAGTACCAGCAGCAGGACGAGGCGCTGGTGACCGATTTCTCTCGCATCCGGGCTGGCAGCTTGCTCAAAGCCCATGGTGGTTATTTGATGCTTCATCTGCGTGACCTGGTCAGTGACGAGTTGGTGTGGGAAAAGCTGCGCCGTTTCATGCGCAACGGCCGCCTGCAAATAGAGGAACCTGCCGCCCTGATGACCCCCATGGCCACGGTGGCGCTGGAGCCTGAAGCAGTAGACCTGGACGTGAAGATCGTGTTGATCAGCTCGGGCCTGCATTACTACGAAGTGCAAGAGGCCGACCCGGCTTTTTCCCGGCACTTTCGCGTCAAGGTAGATTTTGTGGAGAGTTTTTTGGCCAGCGCGCAAACCTACCAGGCCTCGGCCGTGTTTGTGGCGCACACCTGCCAGCGCCTGGGTTTGCCGCATTTCAATGCGCCGGCGGTGGCGAAGTTGCTGGAAGAATCGCACCGCGAGGTGGATGACCAGTCGCGCCAGAGCGCCATTTTTTCGCACTCGGAAGCGCTGGTGGTAGAGAGCGCCGCCTTGTGCCTGGCCCGCGCTGGCACGCTGGTCATGCCGCCTGACATTGATGCCGCCTTGCAGGCCCGCCGCCTGCGGCACGACTACCCGGACCAGCGTTTGCAAGAGTCCATCACCGACGGCGACCGCCTGATCAGCCTGAGCGGTCAGGCCATCGGCCAGGTGAATGCCCTGACCCAGATAGATTTGGGTGATTACCGCTTTGGTTTTCCAGTGCGCGTTACAGCGCGCACCTTTGCCGGGCTAGGCGGCCTGCTCAACATCGAGCGCGAGGTGGAACTCTCCGGCCCTGTGCACGACAAGGGGGTGCTGATACTTCAGCACTACCTCAGCGCTCTGTTTTGCCAGTTGGCGCCACTGGCCTTGAATGCCTCGCTGGCGTTTGAGCAGGAATACCACGGCGTGGAGGGCGACTCCGCGTCTTGTGCTGAGTTGTATGCCTTGCTGTCCTCGCTGTCAGGCTTGCCTGTGCAGCAGGGCATTGCCGTCACCGGCGCATTGAACCAGCACGGGGAGGTGCTGCCGGTAGATGGGGTGAACGAAAAAATTGAAGGCTTTTTTCGAATTTGTAAAACCGCCGGCCTCAACGGGGAACAAGGCGTTTTGATTCCCGGGCGCACGCGGCGCCAGTTGATGCTGGCACACGAGGTGCAAGAGGCAGTCGCTCAAGGGCTTTTTCATGTGTACACGGTGGACCACGTGCTTGATGGCATTGAACTGTTGACCGGCCACCCTTCAGGGCCGGTGCGCCCGGTTGGCGAGCACGGCCAGGTCAGCGTGCTGGGCTTGGCGCAAAAAACCTTGCAAGCCTACCGGCGTGCCTGCCAACTGGCCGACTACCCCAAGCCGCGACACCCCCATGCCCATTAATATGCCATTGACCTGGCCATTGACCCGGCCATGGACATCGCCTTGATGGGCGAAGGGATGACCTGCGTCATGCAACTGCTTGGTCGGTCAAGGCAAAATCAGCGGCTATGAACCTTCCAACTTCACGGCAAACCTTGATTGTGGGCGGCGGTATTGGCGGTCTGGCGGCGGCCCTGGCCTGTTCGCGCGCGGGCTCGCGGGTGGCCTTGTTTGAGCGCACGCCCGTTTTTGCGGAGGTGGGGGCCGGCGTTCAACTGGGGCCCAATGTCATGCGGCTTTTGCACGGCTGGGGCCTGCAGGCGGCCATGGCCCGCGTGGCGGCTTTTCCTGAAAGATTGCAGGTCCGCAGCGCCGTGTCAGGTACTGAGCTGGGGGTGTTGCGACTGGGCGATACGGCCGTGGCGCGCTATGGCGCGCCCTATGCCACGGTGCACCGGGCCGATCTGCATGGCGTGCTGCTGGCCGCCGTGCAAGAACACCCCTCGGTACAGCTGCACCTGAACCAGGCGGTTCAGAGTTTTCAACAGCAGGCTGACCAAGTGCGCTTGCAATGGGTCAACGGGCAAGGCGCTTTGAGCGACATGAGCGGTGACGTCTTGGTGGGCGCTGACGGCTTATGGAGCCAGGTGCGCCAGCAATTGCTGGGTGACGGCGCCCCCGTGGCCACAGGCCATTTGGCCTACCGGGGACTGGTGCAGCAAAGCACTCTGCCGGTGCATTTGCGCTCTCAACAGGTCACCGCCTGGCTGGGGCCCCGGTTGCATGTGGTGCAGTACCCGGTGCGCGGGGGTGAGTGGCTCAATGTGGTGGCCATCGTGCATGGGCAAATGAATGGCCCGGCCGAGAACTGGGACCACAGCGCCAATGCGGCTGATTTGGCAGCCCATCTGGCGGGCACCTGCGCAACTTTGCAAGACTTGGTTCAGGCCATGCCCGACTGGCGCTTATGGGCCTTGAACTTCAGGGCGCCCATGCGCAACGCGCTGGAGCAGGCGCGGGGCAGGGTGGCGCTGCTGGGCGATGCGGCGCACCCCATGCTGCCGTATCTGGCGCAAGGCGCCGGCATGGCGGTGGAAGACGCGCATGAACTGGGTTTGGCGCTGGCGCAAGCGGCCGATCAGCGCCGGGATATGACGGCTTTGCTCGCGCGTTTTGCCGTGAAGCGCTGGCAGCGCAATGCCCGGGTGCAGGCCAGGGCCATGCGCAACGGCCAAATTTTTCATGCCACCGGTTGGCTGCGCTGGGGCCGGGATGCCAGCCTGAAAATTTTGGGTGAGCGCTTGCTCGACATGCCCTGGCTTTACGCCAAGGTCTAAGCTCAAGTTCAAGCCTAGGCCGAAGCCCAAGCCCAGACCATCATTGCGCCGTTTGGGGCACCGCCGGCGCAAGCGACCGGCCCAGCAGCAACAGGCCCAGGGCCAAGCCGATGTGAAGAAACTCACCTGGCAGCAAGGGGCCAGCGCGGAGCTGGGCGGCAAAGGCCAACAGGGCGAACAGAATGCACAGACCCGCCGCCAGCACCGGCCAGCGCTTGCGCGCCAAGGCCGAGCCCACAATGCCCAGTGCCGACACAATGGCGCAGACAGACGTCCAGAGCTTGAACTGCACCATCAGCACCAGAAGAATGCAAATAACGGCTGCGATCACCGCAAAAATCCAGGTAAAGCGGCGCTCGGTGGCCACGGCACTGTGCGGCCAGACCACGGCAATGGCGAGCAAAGGCAGGCCCACACCAGCGCCCAGCATGGACACAAATTGGTGCAAAGGCGGCAAAGGCAATACGCCAGAAAAACGCAAGGTGCCCAGCACGGCAGCGCTGCCCAGCAGCAGGCAAGCCAGGCGCATGGCGGGCAGATGCTGCGCGGGTTTCAAAACCACCCAGATCGCCACCGCAGCCAGCAGCCCGTCGAACAAGGCTTGCCAGTTCATGCCCGTACCGCCGGCACCGCCTGCAGGTTGGCCTGGGCCACCCGTTCACGGTTGATACGCCACAACAAGGCCCAAGAAAGCAAGAGCACCAGCGCGGCCACGATTTGAATTTTGGGGGCCACCGGGCTGAACCAGACCCCGGCAGTCAGCGAACCCAGGGTGAGCGTGTTGCGCAGGCTTTCAAGCGCCAGCGCCCACGATTTGCCTTCAAACACCCAGGCCAGGCAGGCGGTGTTGCAGGCAATCAGCACGGTGTACAAAATGCGCGCGCCCATGGACAGGTCAGCCGCCACCAGCAGCAAATGCACCACCAAAGCCAGCACCGTCGCGCTGCCCAACACACCGTAAACGCGTTGCAGGCGGGTCGATGGGGTTTCAAAGGGGGTGTAGTGGCGCATATCTACGGTTTCAACGGGCTGCCCCTCGGGCGTCCAGGCCGGGGGCGCAAACACGCGCATGAGCTTGTTGCGCCAACCGGCGGTGGCCAGGGTGTCGCGGGTCAACGCCACATAATTTCTCAGGTTGCCCCAGACCGGGTTCCAGCTTTGCAGGGGTTTTAAGGTGCCGTACACCACGGGCTCGTCATCGCGCTCTTCGGTGTAGGTGCCAAACAGGCGGTCCCAGATGATCAGGGTGCCACCGTAGTTCTTGTCCAGGCAGTAGTCGTTGCGGCCATGGTGGCAGCGGTGGTTGGACGGTGTCACAAACACCCGGTCGGCCCAGCCCAGCTTGGGCACCAGTTGGGTGTGCGACCAGAACTGGTACAGCGCGCTGATCAAGGCAATGGTGACAAACACGCTCACCGGAATGCCGGCGATGGCCATGGGCAGGTAAAAAATCCAGTAAAAAACCTGGTTGGTGGACGACTGGCGCAAGGCGGTGCCCAGGTTGTAGTCTTCGCTGGAATGGTGCACCACGTGCGCGGCCCACAGCAGGTTGATCTCATGGCCGCTGCGGTGCGCCCAGTAGTAAAAAAAGTCGTACATGAAGAACGCCAGCACCCAGACCCAAGGGCTCTTGATGTCCCACTGAAAGGCAGCCACTTTGTCCAGCACCACGGCATACACCACCACGGTGAGCAGCTTGACGAGTACGCGAATGGTCTCGCTGATGAAGCCGATGTTCAGGCTGGTGACGGTGTCGTGAAAGCGGTAGACCTTGCGCTTCTTCAGCACTGAAATGAGCATCTCCAGCGCAATACAGGCCAGGAAGAAAGGAATGGCATAAACAATGAGACTCATGGGTAAACCACCTCGGGAAAATAGTCTGGCACACACTTAACGGAACATAGGCCGACGATAAATCGCGGGTAAGCTCAACCCGAAGCATAAACAAACAACCGCGCGGTGAATGTCGGCTAGCTGACAAACCCCCGCTATGGCACTCATGACAAACCCTGTATCCCCTGAAGATATTTACGCGCACTTGCAAACCACAGCCTTTGGCCGCCTGGGCGACCAGGCGCTGGGCCAGTTGAGCCAGTTGGCCAGCGTGGAGCGTTTTCAGGTGCCCACCTTGCTGTCGGCAGCCGGCGAACCGCTCACGCGCTTTCGGCTGGTGGTGGAGGGGCACATCGAGATTGTGGCCCGCCGTGCCACCGGCAAAGAGGTGGTGCTCAGCTACGTGTCGCCTGGGTCTTGGGCGACCTGGTTGGCCTGCTTCATGGACACGCCGCCAGACAATGACTTTTACAGCAGCGCAGGCGCCTGCTTCATTGCGTGGCCCACGGCTGAAATTCGCACGTTTTGCGCGCAAAACCCCAAGATATACCCCTTCATCATTGGCGAGGTGGGGCGGCGTATGCGCTTGTTGACCGAGTGGACCGGGCAGTCGCTGCTGGTGGGGCCCGAGCAGCGCATGGCCAAGCTGCTGTACCTGATGGCGCGGGAGCAAAAGCTCCAGGCCAACCCCGCCACCCTGCACGTGACGCAGGCCAGGCTGGCCAGCCTGGCGCGCTGCTCACGCCAAACCGCCAATGCCTTGCTCAGCGCACTGGAAGCCCGCGGTTTGATCAGCTTGGCCTATGGCAAGTTCGAGATTGTGGACCTGGCCGAGTTGGCCGTTTTCGCAGACGCCGAGTTGCCTGAATAAGTCATAAAGACCAGCGAGCCGTGGCTTACAGGCTGGTGCGCAGCGTCCAGATCTCCGGGAACAGCACCACGTCGAGCATCTTGCGCAGGTAGTTCACGCCGCCGGTGCCACCGGTGCCGCGTTTGAAGCCAATGACCCGCTCCACGGTGGTGACGTGGCGAAAGCGCCAGAGCCGAAAGGCGTCTTCCAGATCTGTGAGTTCTTCGCCCAGTTGGTAAAGGTCCCAATAGTCTTCGGGCTTGCGGTAGACCTGCAGCCAGGCTTGCTCTACCGCGTCGCTGGCGACATAAGGCTGCGTCCAGTCACGGGCGGTATGGCTGGCGGGAACGGCCAACCCGCGGCGGGCCAGCAGGCGCAGCGCTTCGTCGTAGAGCGAGGGGGCTTCGTAGCGGGCCTGCACCAGGGCCAGCAGGTCCGGCCGGTGGGCATGCGGCTTGAGCATGGCGGCATTTTTGTTGCCCAAGGAGAACTCGATGCAGCGGTACTGGTAGCTTTGAAACCCGCTAGAGCTGGCCAAAAAAGGCCGAATGGCGCTGTATTCGGGCGGTGTCATGGTGGCCAGCACGTCCCAGGCGTGCACCAGTTGCTCCATGATTTTGCTCACGCGGGCCAGCATTTTGAAGGCGGCACCCAGTTCATCCTGCGCAATGTGGCGAATGGCGCCGCCCAGCTCGTGCAGCATCAACTTCATCCAGAGTTCGCTGGTCTGGTGCTGCACGATGAAGAGCATCTCGTTGTGGTCGGGTGAGCGGGGCGCCTGCGCACTCAGAATGGCGTCCAGGTGCAGGTAGTCGCCGTAGCTCATGGACTGGCTGAAGTCGAGCTGGGCTTTCTCTTCCTGCACGATGGCCTCGGCGGCCTTGGGTTGCGTCACGGCTTGAGCCGATTCCTCGGCGTTGTAAGGGCAGCCCATGCTCAGGTTACCGAGTGTTTCTGGTTGAACTCGGGGCGAGTCCACTCACGGGTTTCGAGCACCTGGCGCAAGTGCTCCACGGCGTGCCAGACGTCTTCAAACCCGATGTACAGCGGCGTAAAGCCAAAGCGCAGAATGTCCAGATGGCGCTGGCCGTCGCCGGCGCGGAAGTCGCCAATCACGCCGCGTGCAATCAAGGCCTGCATGATGGCAAAGGCGCCCGAACCTCCTGAACTGGCTGGGGCGTTGTCGCGTGTGAGCGACACCTGCGAGCCGCGTTGCGCGTGCTCGCGCGGGGTGGCCAGGCCCAGGCCAAAACCGCTGCAGCGCTCGTCCACCAGGTCCATGAAGCAGTCGGTCAAAGCCAAAGATTTACTGCGCAAGGCGCGCATGTCGCCCTGCGGTGCGGCGGCTGCAAAGGTGTCTAGACCGCATTCCAGCGCGGCCATGCTCAAAATGGGTTGGGTGCCGCACAGGTATCGGTTGATGCCGGGAGCCGGGCGGTAATCGGGCGTGAAATCGAAGGGGGTGGCGTGGCCCCACCAGCCTGCCAGCGGTTGCCAGAAGCGCTCGGCGTGTTGCGGGTTGACCCAGACAAAAGCCGGTGCGCCCGGGCCACCGTTGAGGTATTTGTAGCCACAGCCCACGGCAAAGTTGGCCCCTGCCGTTTTCAAAGCCACCGGCACCGCGCCGGCGCTGTGGGCCAGGTCCCACACCACCAGAGCGCCGGCCGCATGGGCAGCGGCGCTCACGGCCGCCATGTCGTGCATGGCACCGGTGCGGTAGTTCACATGGGTCAGCATCAGCACCGCCACATCGGCGTTCAGGCTGGCGGCTATCTCTTCAGGCTCCACCAGTTTCAATGTGAAGCCGCGTTCCTGGCACAGGGCTTCGGCCATGTACAGGTCGGTGGGGAAGTTGCTGCGCTCGCTCAGCAGGGTTTTGCGTCCCGGCGCGTCCTGGGCGGCCATGTGCAGGGCCGCGCTGAGCACCTTGTACAAGTTGATGGAGGTGGTGTCGGTGGCCACCACTTCACCGGGGCCCGCGCCAATCAGCGGGGCAATTTTGTCGCCCATGCGCTGGGGCATGTTGAACCAGCCGGCGGTGTTCCAGGAGCGAATCAGGCCCTGGCCCCATTCCTGGGTAACCACCTGCGCCACCCGTGCCGCCGCTGTGTTGGGCAGCACGCCCAGGGAGTTGCCATCGAGGTAAATCACGCCTGCAGGCAGCGTGAATTGGTCGCGCAGCGTACGCAGGGGGTCTGTGGCGTCGCGTTGTTGGCAGTCGGCTAGGGTGATCATCAGCGTTCTCTCAAGGTGTAAACAGGGGGTGAAAAGGGCGGTAAACAGGGGGCAAACTGAGTTGCCGTTCCACTTTTTGCTATCAAAGGCGGTGCAAAGTTAACACCTTCAAAAAAGCCATGGTGTCGGTTTATCCCAACAAGCCTCAAAAATACTTGAAATCTAAAGCAAGGCCAGGCCGTGCTTGGCCCGAGCCCGGCCACAGGCCTCGCTGCCTTCTGCAAATTCGCGGCAGGGCGAGGGGCGCCATTCGTAAATGCCACAACCCACCGCGTCGCCTACACGCCCGGTCAGCGCAGCGCAGCGAATCGGCACGTTGTCGGTGCCGCGCATGCGCGCCGTGCTGCCATTGATTTCATCGGCCAGGCCCGAAGGCACATGCCCGCCCATGTCATCAAGTTCGTAGACCGCAAAGTCCACCCGAAAACAGGCGCAACAGGCGCCGCAACTGGTGCAGGCGCTCATAGGCAGGCACTCATTGGCAAACGCTCATTTGGAGGCGTGGTTCACCCGAGCCGGCCCAGCAGCAAATATTCCATCAGCGCCTTTTGCACATGCAATCTGTTTTCAGCCTCTTCCCAGACCACCGACTGCGGGCCGTCGATGACCTCGGCTTGCACCTCCTCGCCCCGGTGTGCGGGCAAGCAGTGCATGAAGAGGGCGTCGGGCTTGGCTGCACGCATCATGTCGGCGTCCACGCACCAGTCGGCAAAGGCCAGTTTGCGGGCCTCGTTTTCGGCCTCGTAGCCCATGCTGGTCCAGACATCGGTGGTGACCAGGTCGGCACCGGCGCAGGCCTGCATTGGGTCTTTGAACACGGCGTAGCTTTCGGCCGAACGAATGCCGGCAATCGACTGGTCCACCTCGTAGCCACCGGGGGTGCTCAAGTGCACCTTGAAGCCCAGAATCTCGCTGGCCTGCAGCCAGGTGTTGGCCATGTTGTTGCCGTCGCCCACCCAGGCCACGGTCTTGCCGGCAATCGAGCCGCGGTGTTCTATGTAGGTGAAGATGTCGGCCAATATTTGGCAGGGGTGAAACTCGTTGGTCAGGCCGTTGATGACGGGCACGCGGGAATGCTCGGCAAAGCGCTCAATCTTGGTCTGCTCGTAGGTGCGAATCATCACCAGATCGACCATGCGGCTGATGACCTTGGCGCTGTCCTCAATGGGTTCGGAGCGGCCCAACTGGCTGTCGCCGGTGGTCAGATGCACCACGCTGCCACCCATTTGGTACATGCCGGCCTCAAAGCTCACACGGGTGCGGGTGGAGGCTTTCTCAAAAATCATGGCCAGCGTGCGGTCGCTCAAGGGCTGGTGCTTCTCGTAAGCCTTGAACTTCTTCTTGATGAGGGCGGCACGCTCAAACAGGTAGGCGTAGTCGCTGGCGTTGAGGTCGCTGAATTGGAGGTAATGTTTCATCCGGGAGGCTCGCAGTGCAGGTAGGCAATCAGGGGGCAAGTGCAAGGACAAGGCGGGTCAGGCCTTGGCCACCAAGCGCTGAATCAAGGGACACAGAATGGCGACGATCTCGTCGGCCTGTTCAAGCGTCAGGATCAGCGGTGGCACCAAGCGCACCACCGAGTCAGCGGTGACGCTGATAAGCAGACCGTTGTCGGCGCACTGACCCACCAGCGCGCCGCAGGGCTGCGCCAGTTCAATACCCAGCATCAGTCCTTGGCCACGAATCTCCTTCACAGCACCGCTGGCCAGTTCTTGGGCTAAAGCTTTGTTAAGCGCGTCTTTCAAATGGGCGCCCACGCGGGCAGCGTTGTCCAGCAGGCCGGCTTCTTCCATGATGCGAATGGTTTCAACCCCGGCGCGCATGGCCAGCGGGTTGCCGCCAAAGGTGGTGCCGTGGTTGCCCACTTGGAAGATATTGGCGGCTTTGGGGCCGGCCACCACCGCGCCAATCGGCACGCCCGAACCCAGGCCTTTGGCCAGTGGCATCACGTCGGGCTTGATACCGGCCCACTGGTGGGCAAACCATTTGCCGGTGCGGCCCATGCCGCATTGCACCTCGTCAATCATGAGCAGCCAGTCGCGCTCGTCGCACAGTAGGCGCACGTCTTTCAGGTAGTCCATGTGCATGGGGTTGACGCCGCCTTCGCCCTGAATGGCTTCAAAGAACACCGCCACCACGTTGGGGTTGCCGGCGGTGGCTGCTTTGAGGCTGGCGATGTCGTTTACCGGCACGCGGATGAAACCCTCCACCAATGGGCCAAAACCCGCTTGAATTTTGGGGTTGCCGGTGGCGCTCAGGGTGGCAATGGAGCGGCCATGAAAGGCCTTCTCGTAGACCACAATTTCGGGGCGCTCAATGCCCTTGTCGTGGCCAAACTTGCGCGCCAGCTTCAAGGCGGCTTCGTTCGCCTCCAAACCGGTGGAGCAGAAAAAAACGTTGCTCAAGCCCGAGAGTTCGACCAACTTCTTGGCCAGCACCTCCTGATTGGGCACGTGGTAATAGTTGGAGCAATGAATCAGCTTGGCCACCTGGTCTTGCAAGGCCGGCACCAGTTGCGGGTGGTTGTGGCCCAGGGTGTTGACGGCAATGCCGCCCAGCGCGTCCAGATAAGACTTGCCGTTGACGTCCCAGATGCGGCAACCCTGGCCGTGTGACATGGCGATGGGCAGACGGCCATAGGTGGTCATGACGTGGGGGGAAGCGGCTTCAATCAGGGGCAGGGCGGCGTTCATGGGTTCAAACTCCAGGTTTTCACAAAAACAAAGCGGCCCAACGTAGGTTGGGCCGTTGAAGTGTGATTCTAGGCTGATCGCCAGGGCATTTGATGGCCGTTGACCGTGTCAATTACTGATGATGTGGCATCACTGTGATGCGCGGGAAGAGACGGGGTCCCGTTATGCGCAGGTTAGAATTCTTGTGCGTCGCAACATCCTGCGGCGCATTACCGCCACACATCTACCCGATGCCACCAATACCCGTCAAGGAAGTCATTATTTTGGGTCGTACCCAAGACGGGCGTACCTTTCGCCCGAGCGACTGGGCCGAGCGCTTGGCGGGTGTCATGAGCCAGTTTCGCCCTGGCGGCCCACAGCCGGGCAGCCATCTGGGCTATTCGCCCTGGTGCGTGCCGACCGCCTTGGACGGTGTGAGCTGCGTAGTGCTCAACCCTGACTTGCGCGACCATGAAGTCATGGCCTGGGACTTCTGCATGAATTTCGCCAAGGACAACGATTTGCAGGTCTTGTCCAGCCGGCCTGATTCACCCGCGAAAAGCCAAGCCTAGATTCACCAGGCCTACCCCACAGGTCACTGCCACACTCAAGCCTTTGAAGGCCAACTTCGGGAAGCGGTTAAACAAGCGGTTACCTAACGTATCGCCCAACAGCACTGCGGGCATGGCCAACAGGGCCAGGAGCAGAACGTGGCCATCGACATAGCCCCCCACGCTGTAAAACAGCACAGCTAACCCACTGACAACAAACAGGCCAAGCCCCAAGGTGGCACGCGCCTCACGCATGTCGGTGGCTGTTGCCAGAAAAAGCAGAACAACGGGTGGTCCAGCAATGCCAAACAGCCCACCCATCACACCCGAGGCCAATCCGGCCGCAAGCAGCCAGCCCCGGCTCAGAGGTCTTGGGTGCGACCTGATAAGCGCCATAGCGAGCGACAGGGCAACCACCAGGAATCCCATCATGAGACGCAACGTAGCGGTCGGCAAACCCTGGTGTATCCCGTAGCCCAGGGGCACTCCGAGCATCCCTGAAACCAAAATGGGGACAAATGTGCCCATTTGCACCTGGCTACCGATTCCCTTGAGGTTTTTCCCGGTCGCCGCCAATGCCAGCAACAGGGTCAGCACAATCGCCGTACTAGGGTCAAGGCACAAACTCAGCAAGGGAACGCACAGAATTGAAAATGCCCAACCGGTCAAGGCGCGAATCAGGGCTGCAAAGAACACCGTCGCAAAAACGGCAAACCACAACACCCCATCAAGCGCCCAACCGTTGGTCATTGCAGGTTGAGACCTTTGACCAGATCACCCATCCAAACGGCCTCATCGCTGATCTGACGCTTAAATTCATCTGCCGAGTTGCTGGACTGCAGGATCATGCCAAAGGGCACTAGCTTGGCACTAATGGGTGCAGACACCACCACCGCCGACAACTCCTTGAACAGGCGCTCAGCAATTGGGGCTGGTGTATTGGGATGAACCGCAAAGCCGCCCCAAATCCGCAAGGGCGACACATTCAGACCAGACTCGGCCATCGTGGGCACGTCGGGGAAGTCTTTCAATCGCGTGCTTTCCATTGCCGCGAGCACGCGCACCATGCCTTTGGGTGCGAATTGGGCGGCAAAAATGGCCGGCGCAATGGTGAAGTCCACCTCATTGCCGATCACTGCTTTAAGCATGTCAGGACCGCCCCCTTTGTAGGGCACATTCATGGCCGTGAAGCCGCCGACCTTTTCCATTTGCGCCACTTTCAAGTGCTCAATGGAGCCGACCGCTGGTGTTGCGTAATTGACCTTGCCCGGGTTGGCTCGCGCATACGCCAGCAGGTCCTTCATGCTTTTGTAGCTGGAGTTCGGGTTGACCATCAGCACCATGGGGGTTTCACCCGAAAGCGTCAAGGGCATCAACTGCTTGGTGATGTCATAGTTTTTTTGGACGGCCTGGACCGCCACCATGCCCGCATTCAAGTGCAGCAAGGTGTAGCCATCGGCTGGCGCACTCAACAACGCCTGCACACCAATCAAGAACTGGCCTCCGGGTTTGTTATCAACCACCACCGGTTGTTTGAGCCGTTTCTCTAGCTCTAGCGCCTGCGCCCTCACACCCACATCTGCCGCGCCTCCTGCCGCTAGCGGAACGATAATTTTCAAAGGGCGGTCAGGGAAACTGCTTTGTGCCTGGGCTACGTTGCCAGAAAGCAGCGTGATCGTCATGCTGGCGGCAGCTACCAAGGTGCGTCGGTTCATCCATCGGTTCATATTGAAATACCTCACAAAAAGTTAATTGCGCATTAGCCGCGAGGACCATGCGTCCAGCGCCCAGGACGGGCCTGGGTAATCTCCCCGTTTTCAATCACCGCTTGTCCTGACACCCAGGTCGAGACATAGCCGCGTGATTTCTGCAACATGCGCCGCCCCCCCTGCGGCAAGTCGCGCACAATTTCAGGCAAGGGCAGGGCCAGTTTGTCCAGGTCGATGAGGTTCAGGTCAGCCTTCATGCCGACTTCCAGCGTGCCGCGGTCCTGCAAGCCCATGTAGCGCGCATTTCGCTGAGTCAACATCTGAACAACGAAAGGTAAGGGCAACTTCTCGCCCCGGGTGCGTTGTACGGCCCAATGCGCCAGCATGGTGGTGGAGACACTGGCATCGCAAATCGTACCGACATGCGCGCCAGCATCTCCGAGGGCGCACAAGGCTTGCGGGTGCAGCAGCATCTCACGCACCCGATCTAATGATCCTTGCAAATAATTGTGGATAGGGAAATAGACCAGGTTGGTACCGTCCCCCATGGCCAAGTGGTCATACATGAGTTCTCTTGCAGAGCAGCCTTTCGCCTTGGCTTGTGCCCCAAAAGACAAGGACAGCAAGGGTTCGTAGTCCATGCTGCCAGAAGCGTCGGCCAGCATGGGAAACAGGTTGAAGGCAATTTTCTCGAAGTTGGCCACGACAAAATCGGCCAAGGGGGGAACCGAAGAGCCCTCTACCGACAGGCGCACTGGACTTTCAGCCAGAATTTTGGCCCGCACGTCTGGCTCACGCAAACGCGCAGCACGCTCTGACGCTGGCAAATGCGCCAGGCTTTGGTAGGTTGGGAAGGCAGCCAGCAAGTTCATCGTGGTGTCGAGCCCATTGAACACGCCAATGCCACGGGGCGAGGCTTGCAGACGCACATCAAGGCCTTCGCTCACGCTGGCCAGTGATGCCTCACCCAGCCATTTCGATTGATGCGGCGCAATCACGCGGTCCATCCATGTGATGGAGATAGGGCGACCGGCGACACGGGCCATATTTTCTAATTTGGCGTACTCTTTGTCGAAGCGGGCTTTTTCTTCTTCTGGCGCACCACGCGGGCTGGCGAAGTCGCTGATGCCCTGAATCACGCGGTAGGGCAAATCGCGCAGGACGCTGGCCAGGGCGTTGAGTTCGTTAGGGTCAACCTCGAATGAGGGGGTCATGCGACCTTGCGCAGTACGGTGGGTTTCGGTGCTGCCCATCGCCAGTCCGGCAGCGCCGTTGAGCAAGGCTTGCTTGAGCAATACTTGCATTTGGGTGAGGTCTTCGGGTCGTGCGGGTTCGCCCTTGGCGGCACGCTCACCCATCACATAAAGTCGCAAACAATCGTGCGGCACCAAGGTCATGAAGTCCAGGGTATGTGCCATGGCATCCAACGATTCACCAAACTCAGTGAAGCTTTCCCAGTCCCACTTCATGCCTTCCGTGAGGGCAGAGCCTGGAATTTCTTCTACGCCTTCCATCAAGTCAATGAGCACATCGCGGTCGCCAGGTCGTACCGGTGCAAAACCCACGCCACAGTTACCCATCACCACCGTGGTGATGCCGTGGTAAATACTGGGTGCAAACGTTTCGTCCCACGACGCCTGACCGTCATAGTGGGTATGGATGTCGACAAAGCCCGGCATGACGTGCAAGCCATGGGCCTGAACGGTTTGTTTGGCCGCCTCATCAATGTGACCTACCGCCACAATTTTTCCGTCTCGCAAACCGATGTCAGCGATGAACGGCTCCCGACCTGTACCGTCCACCACGGTACCGCCTTTGATCAATGTGTCTAACATGCTTGTCTTCTTGAAAATGTTGAATTCAGCGCGCAATCAGTCACGCAGTTTGTGCAATTGGGTGGCCAGGGTGTTGCTGAGAGAACCCGGGGCCTGCGTACCGGGGACCACTTCCACACTGTGAATTTGTCCGGTGTACGCAAAGGTGCCACGGTCTGCGTAGCGCGAGGAGGTGCGTTGCCGGCGGTCCAATCCCACATCCACCCCTTCGTAGTGAACGCCCATCACGGTAGGCGACATGCCGGTGAACGGCACCACCTCTTGCCCGTTGATCAATAAGCGCCCTTGGCCTTTTCGCTGCCCTAAGGCCTGGTAATCCAGCACCAGGTCCTGAGCGCCCGGGGCTAACAAAACGCCGGGCAGCTCCAGAGGGTTCATCCAGCGCTGAAACACAAAGTGAACCCGGCCCGCCATCACATACAGCACCAGACCCACAAAGGCCTCTCCCATAGAAAATATCACGCCTTCTTGAGACGGTTGCCAATCAAAGCGGCTGCGGATGGTGAAATTTCTGTCAGCAATCAATGGCCCCACCACCACGCGGCTGATGGTCTGGCTGCCAGGGTAAAAAGTGCGGGGGCGATTGACGGTGTCGGCCAAAAATGGCGGCAGCGTGATAGCGCGTTCCAGCGCGCGGTTGTCCAAGGGGTAGACGTAATTGGCCCACGCGGCATCGTCAAAAGCCTGCGCCAGCTCGGCCACTCTGTCGGGGAACTGGGCGGCCAAGTCATGCACTTCGCACGGATCTGCGTTCAGGTTGAACAGCATCCAGTTGTCCAGTGTTTCAATTTTTCCGCCACGCGGCTGGAGCGAAGCGATCTTCCAACCGTCCCGGATGTATGCGCGGTTGGCTTCCAGTTCGTAATGCTGCTGGTGGCGCTGAGAGGGTGCTTCAGACGCGCCGACCATGGTGGCGAAACTGACACCATCCACAGGACGAACGCTCTTTCCCTTGAATACCTGCGGGCGTTTGATGTCCAACAAAGCCAGCAAGGTGGGGGTCACATCGGTCACATGAATCCACTCGCGCCGCATGGCCCCCGGGTCTGCAATGAACTTTGGCGCATGAAGAATGAAGGGGACGCGAATTCCCCCATTCAAGGGCGTGCGTTTGAAGTACCGAAACGGAGTGTTTGACACCTGAGCCCACCCAGTCGGGTAAGCGCACAGGGTGTCGTCGTTTCCTAATTTATCGCCCTTGGCCAGGCTATGGGCCTGCGCGACATTGCCGGGCACGCCTTCACGCTGGTCCACATAATTGGCGGTGCCGTCAAGTCCACCCACCGCACTGGCACCGTTGTCTGAAGACAGCACAAAAATGGTGTTGTCCAACTGCCCCGACTGACGCAAAAAGTCGACGATTCGCCCCACGTTCTGGTCAATGTTGTCCACCAGGCCGGCATAGATTTCCATGTAACGCGCAAACAGTTCTTGCTTTTCCGGTGTCAGTGCCTCCCAGGGTGCCACGCCCGGCGGCAAGGGTGAAAGCTGGTGCCGCTCATCGAGCAGACCCATGGCTTGTTGCCGCGCAAAACGGGCCTGACGCATCGCGTCCCAACCGGCGCTGTATTTATCGCGGTACTTGCTCATGTCTTCCGGTTTGGCTTGCAAAGGCATGTGGGGCGCGTTAAACGCCGCATACAAGAAAAACGGGTGCTCGGGGTCGCTGGCGTGGTGCTCCTTCATCCAGGAAATTGCCCGCTGCGTCCAGTCATCTGTGGCAAAGTGGCCTTCCGGGTAGCTGTCTATTTCCTGCAACTGGTTGCCTTCGTACAGGCGATCCGGATGAAAATAATTGGTCTCTGCGTCCAGGAAACCATAGAACTTCTGAAACCCCCGTTGCAAGGGCCAGGAGCTGCGGTCGCCGCCTTCGTAAACGTTATGGCTCCAGGTGTTGTGCCACTTGCCCACCATCATGGTGGTGTAGCCCTCATCACTCAGAATTTCGGCCAAGGTGGGCGCATCGTCAGAGATCTCTCCGTTGTAGCCCGGAAAGCCAGGGTTGGCATGTGCAATCCAGCCGCAGCCCACGGAGTGGGGGTTCTTCCCAGTCAGCAGCGCAGCACGCGCCGGAGAACACATGGGCACTGTGGTGTAGTTCACAAAACGCAAACCTTGCTCGGCCAATGCGTCAATATGGGGCGTGGCAATCTCACTGCCGTAGCAACCTAAATCTGAAAATCCGAGGTCGTCCAGATAGATCACGACCACATGAGGTTTGTTGTGGACACGCTCAGATTTGGTCTCAGGCCACCATGGTGTGGAGTCCGCAAACAGGCGTTCAATATGCCCCTCAAATGGAAGGTCGGTCGGATGCTTGGGATTGTTCACGCATTGTCCTAGTGTCTTGACAGGTATATCCCCACCCCCGAAGACAGAGGCCTTGGGGGGTGGGGCGGGGAGGGGAGACGAGAGTAGCGGGCTTACTCTGACTTAAGGCCCAGGCGCTGCACCAGCACCTTTTCTGATTCCAGTGCCTGACGCAACTCTTGGGTAAGCGCTTCTGGCGACTTGGAGTTCTCCAGCGTTCCCCCGGTTTTGAGCACATACCCAGAAAACTCAGGGCTTTGCGCACTGGCTTTGACCGCATCGAACAAACGCGCCACCGTAGCATCAGGCACTTTGCTGGAGACCAAAATGGCGCCCCAGGGCTCATCGCGAAAGCCTGGTACGCCCGCTTCGGCGACCGTGGGAATTTGCGGCAGGGCAGCCAGGCGGGTGGCGCCCGTTGTTGACAAGGCGCGCAACTTGCCGGTCTTCAGGTGTTCAACGATTACCCCGGGCAGCACAAATGAAAAATCGATGTCGCCGGTCAACATGGCCACCATGGCGTCGATGCTGCCCTTGAACGGAATATGGGTGAATTTCAAACCACCAGGCACCAAGTCGCTGAGCCGTTCGGCCATCAAATGGGTCGGTGAGCCATTGCCGCCACTGCCCAGGTTGTATTTGCCGGGTTTGGCCTGAATGGCCGCAATCAGTTCGGCCTGAGTTTTGAAGGGCGAACTGGCAGGCACGGCCAACACATGGGCCGAAGCACTCACCTTGGTGATCGGCTTGAAGTCTTTGAGCAAATTCAGGCGACCCGACATGGCCTGCACCGTCAGCAATCCGGCATGGCCGTAGAACAGGACCGAGCCATCGCCGGGGCCGGCATTGACGTACTGGGCCGCGATCAAACCGGCGGCACCCACCTTGTTCTCTACCACCACATTGCTGCCGGTTATTTTGGCCATTTGTTCGGCCAATATGCGCACGGCCACATCGACACCACCGCCGGCGGGCAAAGGCACGACGATACGCAGGGTCGAGGGCAGACTTTGTGCGTGGAGTCCTGACAGCCATGAACTGGCGCTCAGGGCGACGGCCGTCTGTAGGAAGTGGCGACGTTGTTGTGGGTGGGTCATGGGATGTCTCCTTTTTATGGTTTAAGAAAAAATTTAGGCCAGATCGCGCAGAATGAAATCAGCGACTCGCTCGCCAATGACGATACAAATCGCATTGGTGTTGGTGGATGCAATCGTTGGCATGACTGAGCCGTCGGCCACGCGCAACCCCACTATTCCGTGTACGCGCAATTGCGCGTCGACCACAGAGGTTTGTGGATCTGTGCCGATACGACAGGTACCAACCGGGTGGTAAGCCGTGGCCCCTGTAGCGCGTAAATAGTCCACCAGGGCCTCATCACTGGACTGGGCAGGTCCTGGACGCAACTCTTCTTGCAGCCAGGAAGCCATGGGCCCTGATTGGGCAATCTGCCGAGATAATTTCAAGGCTTTGAGGCAGGCCTCAATGTCCTCACTGTGTGTGAAATGGTTGGACACCATGACAGGGTCTGCACTTGGGTTGGCATTTTGAATATGCGAGTGGCCGCGCGATCGGGGTCGAATCTGGAACGAGGCCACCGTAACGCCGTCAAACGCATCGAGTTCAATCTTGCCCGCGCCCCGGTTGCCTGCGGTGCTGGCTTGTTGGATTTGAATTTTTAGCTCCGCGTCTTTGCCCTGCGGCTGCATCGGCACAAAGGCCTGCGCCGTGATGGAGGTGGCCGACAGGGGGCCATCGCGGTGCCGCAGCCAGCGCGCGCCTAAACGCAATTGCCCCGCAACGCTGCTGAGCGATTTGTTCCAACTGACCCCTGGTTTGGTGCGGTACACCACAGGGCTGTAGACATGTTCGCTAAGGTTTTCACCCACGCCTGGCAGGGCATGCAGCACGGGCACACCGGCTGCGGCAAGTACGCTGGGGTTTCCAATGCCCGAGAGCTCCAGCAGTTGCGCACTGTTGAAAGTTCCGCCACACAGGATGACCTCGCGGCGCGCTTGAAAACTCACCTCAACCCCGGCCACTTTGGCTTGCACACCCTGCGCACGTTTGTCCTTCAGGGTGATGCGGCTAACCAGGGCGTCGGTGACCAGTGTCAAATTGGGGCGGCCTGCGGCCGGGTCCAGATAAGCCATTCGGGTGTTGCAGCGCACGCCATTGCGGGTGTTGAATTGCAAGTAACTGCCGCCGAAACCGTGGGCGTTGTAGTCTTTGACACGAGGTGCCACGCCAGCCGCAGCGACTGAATCCAGAAAAGCATCGGGCAAGGCATCAACGGGTTGAAATTCAGTTACTGACACGGGGCCATCGACACCACGGTACCGGGCATCACCCGTGGCGTAGGCCTCTATTTTTTTAAACCAAGGCAGCAAGCTGGCGTAGTCCCAACCGGCACAGCCATCCTGCGCCCACAAGTCATATTCACGCGGCGTACCATGCACCCAGATCATGCCGTTGACCGTGGATGAGCCGCCCACCACCCAACCGCGTGGCCAGTAGATCTTGCGGTTTTTCATTTGCGGATCGGGCTCGGTAAAGTAATGGCGCAGCAACTTGCCTTGCGAAAGCACCTTGGCCACGCCCATGGGCAGGCGAGTCCAGATATTGGTATCGAGTGGCCCGGCCTCCAACAACAGCACGCTGTGTTGACCATCCTGCGACAGACGAGCCGCCGCAGCGGCGCCTGCAGAACCGGCGCCCACTACAATAAAGTCGTAGGTTTGTTGAAGTGTCATTGTTAAATTGCCTGGATCACCAGCTTGTTATAAGTTGTCGAAGAAGTTTTGGAGTCTAAGAAGATGGAGACAAATGATTCTGTCAAAACAACGACACAAAACCGGCAGCACGCCCTGCGAACCATGGCCCGTTTATTGTTGGGACGAAGCATGGGTTTTGGCGAATGTCTGCCTCAGACACTCGACCAAATCGTTGCGGGAAGCAAGTTGCACCACTTGGGTAAAGGGGAAACCCTAATACGAACAGGTCAAGCATTTGATTGCTTAGGGCTGGTGGTTGAAGGATCGTTGGAGAACAGTCGCGTACGTGCGGACGGCCACCGTCACTTGATTCACTTTTTGCGGCCTGGCGATGTTGCCGGGCTGATGTGCCTGGTGGATGGTCAGCCCCATTCCAATGACCTAACGGCGCGGGTGAATGAAACGATTGTGCTGGTCACACCAGGCTCCTTGATTCGAGAACTTCGCCCCCTCGATATGCAACTGGGTCGCGCCTTTGAATTGCAATTGGCTTTCAGGAGTCGACTGCTTTACGAGCGCTTGTCTGCCGACCACTCTATGCCATTGGAAGCCCGACTGGCGCGCCTGTTGCTGACGCTGACCCAACTGCATGGACATGTCCGACCTGATGGCATTTTGTTGGATGTGAAAATTTCTCAGGCAGACCTGGCTGACTGGCTGGGCGTTAGCCGCCAGCGCGTCAACCTTGCCATTCAACAACTCAAAAGTGAAGCGCTCATCAACCTGAGCTATTCGTCTATTCTCATCACGGACACCACGGGTTTGACGGCGCGCGCCAGTCACTGAGCCAAGTCTCTCGTTCAAGACTGGCGCCTAGTGGTCGCCGTGCCGGGATGCATCCGATTTTTGTCTCGCCTTTGACAGAAATTTTCACCCTGTTTTTTTTACTATGAGCGCCTGCACAGGGACTGCTCGATCCTGCGCCATTCCTTTTTCCTGAGCTCAAGAAGGTGTCATGACTGCTTACAACCCCGCTCCCGATGGCCTTAAATCCGCAGATCCAGCCACAGGCTTCGCTGGAAAAATGGGCAAGACCCTGGCGCAATCGCAACCCCATTGGGACCCACCGGTGCGAGCGAAGGCAGGCAGTCCGAATGTGATCATCATCCTATTGGACGACCTGGGGTTTTCTGACTTTGGTTGTTTTGGTGGCGAGATCGAAACGCCCCACATTGACCGATTGGCTGAGCAAGGTCTGCGCTTTACCGGCTACACCACGGTGCCCATGTGCACGCCGGCCCGGGCGGCCATGCTGACCGGAAAAAATCCGCACACTGTGGGTTGCGGCTGGCTCACACACAACAACCCCGGCTTTCCCGGCTACAAGGGTGGTGAGATGTCGCTCGATGCACCCACCTTGGCCGAGTTGTTACGTGGCCAGGGCTATGCCACCATGGCGGTGGGCAAATGGCACAACACCTATGACCGCAATGCCCATGCGGCGGGTGACCGCAGCTCCTGGCCTTTGCAACGTGGTTTTGATCGCTTCTATGGTTTTCTGGCCGCCGAGACCAGCTACTTCCAGCCTGAGCGCATGATGGAGGGCAACCAGCTCGCCCAAGTGGACACTTACCCGGCAGACTACTTTGTCACCGACGACTACACCGAGCGAATGATAGGGTGGCTCAAGGAGCACCACGCCTGCGCGCCCGACAAACCGTTCCTGAGCTGGCTGGCCTTTCAGGCGCCGCACACCCCGCTTCATGCCAAACCGGTCGATTTAGCGCGCTACCAAGGCCGCTACAACGCCGGCTGGGACGCCATGCGGGCAGACCGTTTTGGCAGGCAACAGGCCATGAAGCTGGTGGAGCCCCATGCGGCCTTGTCGCCTCGCAACCCCGGCGTTCCAGAGTGGAGCAGTCTGAATCCCGAGCAGCAAGCCTTGTTTGCCCGCTACATGGAGTGCTATGCCGCGCTGGTAGACAACGTGGACCAGAACGTAGGCAAGCTGATTGGCTTTTTGGAGCAATCCGGCCAGTTGGACAACACCCTGATTTTGATCACCTCGGACAACGGCGCCAACTCCATTGGCGGCCCCGAAGGCGTTGCCAACCTGAACGACCGCCGGCAAGGTTTGCCTGAAGACGCAGCGTTGGTTCAGCGCTTGCTGGCACAAGGCCAGATCGGCTCTGAACACACCTATGCGGCCTATCCCACAGGCTGGACCCAGGTGTCCAACACGCCTTACCGTTTTTACAAGCGTACGCCCATGGCCGGGGGCATTCGCGTGCCCTTGGTGGCGCACTGGCCTCAAGGCATTGCCACGCAAGGGGAGATGCGCCAGCAATGGGTGCATGTGCCGGAT
>CAJCCO010000093.1 GCA_903960915.1 uncultured beta proteobacterium | reverse complement strand
CGGCCGCTTCATGCGCGGCGGCCATGGCACGATGGCGCTCAATATCGGCTTTGATTTCTTTGTCGCCATGGCCATTGGCCGCCACAGCCAATGTGGCAAACAGCAGGGAGGCCACCAGGGCCAGTAATGTGTTTTTCATAATTTACCTTGATTGAAGAAGATCCAGAACGCTCACACGGTAAGCACCCAACGCCGGCACCAGGGCGGCCAATCCGGCCACCCCCAGCGCCAACACAGGCACCCACCCCAACTGAGCCGGCCACACCAGCCCACCCAACAACATCGAATTATCCAGTTTCAAAAACCAGCCCAGCAAAGCCGTCAAACCTTGTCCCAAGGCCAGCCCCAAAGCGGCAGCCAGCAGACCCAGCCACAAGGCCTCGCACAACAACAGCGAGGCAATTCGCCACGGCGGCGCGCCCACCATGCGCAACAGGGCCAGGTCACCTCTTCGCTCACGCACCGCGTGCCACAAAGCAATGAACACGCTCAAGCCGGCGGTCAACAGCAACACGCCGGCCAGGGCGCGTAAGACATCGGTGCCAATGCCGAGCATGTTCAGCAAGCGGGTAATTTCAAGCGCTGGCGCTGCGGCCTGCAGATTGGTTGTGGTGTTCACAAAACGGGGAAAGGTCAGCGCAGCCAGGGGGGATTTGTACTGAATCAGCGCCATCGTCACTTCGCGCTCGTCAGCCAAAATCTGGCGGTCTTCGTCGTCCAGCGCTGTGGCGTCTTCATGCACGCGCCAGACCGAGGCGGTGTCGGTCAGGATCAGCCGGTCCAGCACACCGCCACTGGCCGCCAGAATGCCAGTGACTTGGTAGGCGTTGTCACCGTGGGCATGGCCGCCTGTGCCCAGGCCGTGCGAACCCACAAAACGGTCGCCCAACTTCAGAGCGAGCTGCCGCGCTGCCGTGGCGCCCAGCACCGCTTGCATGGGCTCACGCCAAATTTGCCCTTGCGCCAACTCGGCCTGGTAGAGCGTGAGGTAGGCCGGTGAGGTGCCCACGATACGAAAGCCGCGCAAGTTGTCGCCCAGGCTGATGGGGATCACGCCCGCTACGAGGGGGTGGGACTGGAGCGCCTCCACCTCTTTGATGGGCACGTTGCCCGGGGGCACATCCAGGTGCAGCACGCCCGACAAAATCAGTTGCATGGGGCTGCCTTTGGCGCCCACCACCACATCAATGCCGGCCAGGTCACGTTCAAAGGCGGTGCTGAGTTGGTGGCTCAGCAGTATCAAAAACGTGATGGTGGCCAGGCTCAGGCTGAGCAAGAGCACGTTGAGTGCGGTGCCCAAGGGTCGCGACCAAAGGTAACGCCAGCTCATGGCCAGGGTTTTCATACGGTGTCTTTCAGGGCGCCACGCGCCGCCAAGCGCAGGCTCTGTACGCCGGCTGGCCCTGGGTCGCTGGCGGCAAGGTAGGCGTTCACCCGGGCATCGTGGGTGGCAATCACCAGCGTGGCGCCGTGCGTGCGGGCCGTGCTGAGCAGCAGGCCCACGGCATCGGCGGCGGCGGCATCGTCCAGACTGGCGGTGGGTTCATCGGCCAGGATGACACGCGGTTGCAGCAGAACCGCGCGCGCCAGCGCCACACGCTGCGCCTGCCCCCCCGACAACTGCGCAGGGTAGCGCTGTGCCAGGTCTTGAACGCCCAAGGCCCGCAAAGCGGTGGCAATGCGGGCTGGGTCATCAGGCCGGCCGCAGGCCCACAGCACCAAGGACATATTTTGGGCCACTGTGAGGGAAGCGCTCAGGTGAAGTTTTTGCGGCAAAAAACCGATGGCTTGCGCGCGCCAGGCGTCAGTCGCCCGAGGTTTCAGGCCACCAAGCGCCTGCCCGGCCACCGTCAAAGCGCCCGACGTGGGCGCCATCAGCCCGGCTACCAAGGCCAGCCAGGTCGATTTACCACAACCCGACGGTCCCGTGAGCAGCAACACCGCGCCTTGCACGAGGTCGACATCTGGAAAGACCAGCGCGGGGCCAACGCCATATCGGTAATGCAATTGCACCGTTTGAATCATGGGGCAGCGGACTCCGTGCCAGTGGCGCAATCAATGCAGACGCCGCGTACGGCAAAGTCCAAACTCATACCTTGGTAACCCAACACCGTCAGTGCTTCAATGGCTGTCTGGGCGGCGCGCTCTAAGTCTTGTGCACTGGCTTTCAGGGCACTCGCCAGGGGGCTGTCTCGGTGGCAGCTTTGGCACTCAAAGTGCGGTATGGCATGCACGCTGGCCGGCATGGCCTGGTAGCGTCGCACTCGGTTGGTATCTACCCAACAAAGCAGCAAGCCCACTTGCGTGAGTCTGTCAATCAGCCGGTACAGGGTGACGCGGTCCAGTGAAATGCCCTGATCCAGCGCGTGCTCTCCTTGCAAAGCTGACTGCAACTGCGCGTGGGTGTAACTGGTGTCGGCATGGGCCAACAGCCACCCGAGCACCAAGCGCGACGCAGTGGTGCGCCGCAGTCCGTGGGCCGATAACAAGGCATCTATCGGATCAGCTGCGCTATCTGGTGTGGAGGTCTGACGAGCCATCAATCAGGTTCTTTAATTAGAAAAATCATTCTTAGAAATCATTATCGCAACCAAGTTGCATTAAACTATACCGCAATCTAGTTGCATTATGACTGCAGCTTGGTGTATTTCATCCCCCCCTAAACATGGGTCTTCATGGCACACGACAAGATGCACGACACGCCCCACAGACCTGGCAACGCCCCAAGCCCCGCGCGCAGTGTGCTCGCCTGGTCAGCTACACGGCGTATTTTGAGCGTATTACCCCTACTACTTATATTGTGGGCTGGCGTAGGCTGGGCCCTGCTGGAAGTCGCCCCATGGTGAGGCTGGACAATTTAACGGTGACCTACCAGGCGCACCCGGCGCTGCACCATGTGAGCGGACATTTTTGTCCGGGTTCTATGACCGCCGTGGTTGGTCCTAATGGCTCAGGCAAAAGCACCTTGCTGAAAAGCATCGCTGGGTTGTTGCCACTTCAGGGTGGAAAAATCCATGGGGCCCTGACAGTCAGCATTGCGCCCAAGCACATTGCTTACTTGCCGCAATTCAATGCCATTGACCGCAGTTTCCCCATCAATGTGCGCGACTGCGTGCTGCTGGGTTGTTGGGGCGGCGCAGGCGCGTGGGGGTCTATCACAACGGCCATGCAGGTACGAGCTGACGCGGCACTGCGGGCCGTCGGGCTTGAAGGATTCGAGCGACGCAGCCTGGAGTCACTGTCGGGTGGGCAGCTGCAGCGCACCATGTTTGCACGTGTGTTGATGCAAGATGCGCAGCTCTTGTTGCTAGACGAGCCGTTCAACGCCATCGACACCAAAACCTGCAACGACTTGCTGCAATTGCTGCGGTTGTGGCAACGACAACAGCGCACGGTCATTGCGGTACTTCATGATCAAGCGCAAGTTCGCCAGTATTTTCCAGAAACGCTGCTGCTGGCGCGCGAGGTTGTGAGCTGGGGGGCCACGAAAGCGGTGCTGACGGAGCCCAATTTGCACCGAGCCCACACCATGACAGAGGCATGGGATGAGTTGGCCGACAGTTGTGAACTCGATGCGCAGGCCTTGCAGCAGGTCATGTCATGACGGACCTGCTTTCGCAGGTGCACCAACTGCTGTGGGCACCTTTTGCAGAATTCTCATTCATGCGCCGCGCTCTGGTGGCCACACTGGCCCTGTCGCTAAGTGCTGCCCCACTGGGGGTTTTTCTAACGCTCAGGCGCATGAGCCTCTTGGGGGATGCCTTAAGCCATGCGGTACTGCCGGGGGTGGCCATTGGCTTCATGGGCTGGGGTTTATCGCTCACAGCCATGGCGATGGGCGGCGTGCTCTCTGGCATGACAGTGGCTGCGCTGGCGGGCTGGATCAGTCAATCTACCCGCCTCAAGGAAGATGCCAGTCTGGCCGCCCTGTACCTGCTGGCACTGTCGCTTGGGGTCTTGCTGGTATCAAGCGGTGGCAGTCAACTCGATCTGCTGCACTTGTTATTTGGCAGTGCGCTGGGCGTCAATAGCCAGGGTTTGCTGATGGTTGCCGGGGTTGCCAGTGTCACCGTGCTGGCTTTGGCGGCCATGTACCGTGGACTGGTGCTGGAGAGTTTTGATGGGGTCTTCTTGAATGCCGCATCTTCAAGAGGTGGGCGTGCTTGGGTCTGGCATCAGGTTTTTTTGGTGCTGGTCGTGATCAACCTGGTAGCCGGATTTCAGACCCTGGGCACGCTGATGGCCGTCGGATTAATGATGTTACCGGCCGTGTCTGCGCGCTTGTGGCATGCCAACCTTGGCGCGCAGTTGCTCAATGCCAGTGCGCAGGCAGCGACGGCAGCCTACCTGGGACTGCTGCTGTCTTACCACTTGGATACACCCTCTGGCCCCACCATCATTTGTTGCGCGGGCGGCCTGTACTTGGTGTCGCTGCTACTGGCCCCAGGCGGCTGGCTACCCCGCATTTGGCCCAGAACGCACCGATTGGCCTAAGTGCTTGCGATTTGATTTTTTTGCATCAGCGCCATTTTCGGCGCCCAATTTTTTTTAACCAGGATGTTTCATGCACCAACTCTCCCAGAAATTATTGACCGCCTTGACACTGTTCGCGCTAGCCACTTTGGGCCTGTTGTCATCAACTGCCCATGCCCAAGAGAAGCTTCAGGTCACGGCCACTTTCAGCATTCTGGGTGACTTGGTGCGTTTTGTAGGAGGTGAGCGGTTGGTCGTTCACACACTGGTGGGGGTGGACCAGGATGCGCATGTGTTTGAGCCACGTCCGGCAGATGCCAAAACCATCTTGAGGAGCCAACTCCTGGTCACCAATGGCCTGGGCTTTGAGCCATGGGCGGTCAAACTGGCCCAATCAGCAGGCTACAAGGGTGAAATTCTGGTGGCCTCCAAGGGCGTGAAAGCAAGGCACATGGCTGCTGATAAAGCGCATGGAAGCCACGCGCATGAATCCCTTGACCCACATGCCTGGCAAAACCCGCTGAATGTGGTGTTTTATGTGCGCAACATCGCTGCCGCATTGAGTAAATTGGACGCCAGCGGCGCGGCCATTTACACAAGCAATGCCGAGGCCTATGTCAAAGAATTGCAAGCTCTGGACGCATGGACCCAACAACAGTTAGCAGCCATTGCGCCTTCCAAGCGCAAGGTCATTACTTCGCATGAGGCCTTTGGCTACTTCGCTGCACAGTACCAGGTCAAGTTTCTGGCACCTCAGGGCATCAACACGGACTCAGAACCCAGCGCCAAACAGGTCGCCCAACTCATCAGGCAAATTCAGCGCGAAAAAATTCGTGCTGTTTTTGTTGAGAATATGAGTAACCCACAACTGCTGACACAGCTCAGCAAAGACACCGGCGTGAAGGTAGGGGCCAGCCTGTACTCGGATGCCTTGTCGGGTGCCAATCAGCCAGCCGACACTTATTTACACATGATGAAACACAATGTGACGCATCTGGTCGCTGGTATGAATCTCAATTAATTTGAATTGAATTGAATTGAATTGAATCGAATCGGATCGGATCGGATCGAATCAAAAATATCGAAAAATTGCCAATAGCCGATTAGCTGGCTTGCTTGCTCAAGCGGGCAAAGGTTTGGCGAAACTTGGCGACCTTGGGGCCGGCCACGGCGACGCAATAGCCCTGGTTGGGGTTGTTGGCAAAGAAGTCCTGGTGGTAGTCCTCGGCTGGCACGTAGTAGTGCAGTGGCATCACCTCGGTCACGATGGGTCGGTCAAATACCGCCTGCTGCGTGACGTCTTGAATGAATGCGTTGGCCATGGCTTGGTGTTCTGGCGTACTGAAGTAAATGCCGCTGCGGTACTGGGTGCCGGCGTCTGCGCCCTGGCGGTTCAGGCTGGTGGGGTCGTGAATGACAAAGAAGATCTCCAGAATCTCGCGCAAGCTGATCTCGGCGGGGTCAAACACCAGTTTGACCACCTCGTTGTGACCGGTGCGGCCGGTACAAACCTGCTCGTAGGTGACATGCTCGGTCAGGCCGTTGCAATAGCCGCTTTCCACGTCTTGCACGCCTTTAACGTCGACAAACACCGACTCGGTGCACCAAAAGCAGCCCCCGCCCAGGGTGATGGTTTCAAGCTTGTTCAAGATAGTCTCTTTCCATGGCCGTGTGCGCCGGCCCCCTTGGCCGTCGCGGTTGCCAATACTAACGATTACCGCCAGCGCCTTGCAGGTCATGGCCCGCAACCCCATGCATTTGCATGGACTTTAAGGCCAGGCCCTTGGGAACAAGCGCCCTAAATTTACACAACTTCACAGGGGTTTTGCAGGGCATTCATTGACACCTTTGAGCGGCCAAAGCTACACTAATAACCAATCAGTCATTAATTTCATGGTTTTCTCCAAACTCCTTTGTAACGCCCAAGACGGGCTCCAAGCCAAGCGCGAACGGCGCAAGGAGGCGCGTCCGGGCGAGTTACTGGACGCGGCGCTGACCTTGTTTGTGGACAAGGGCTTTGCTGCCACACGGGTAGAAGAAGTGGCCAAACTGGCCGGCGTTTCCAAGGGCACGCTGTTTCTTTATTTCAGCAGCAAGGAAGAGTTGTTCAAGGCGGTGGTGCGGGCCAATATCAGCGGCCGGTTCGCCGAGTGGAACGAAGAACTGGAAAATTTTGAAGGCAGCACGGCCGACATGCTGCGTTACGCCCTCACCACCTGGTGGGAGCGCTTGGGCTCGACCCAGGCCTCCGGCATCATCAAGCTGATGATGAGCGAGGCCCACAACTTTCCCGACCTGGCAACCTTTTACCAACAAGAAGTAATGCAGCCCGGCAACCAGTTGATCCAGCGCATCTTGCAACGCGGCATGGACCGCGGTGAATTTCGGGCCATCAACATGAAATACGGCGTCTACATTGTGCTGACGCCCATGCTTTTTCTAGCCATGTGGAAACATTCCATGGGGGCGTACAGCCCGGAGAGCACCCGACTGGTGCCCGAGGAATACCTGGCCACCCAGATTGACATCATTTTGCGGGGGCTTTGCCTAGGCGATGCCCCCACCCCTCTTTCGTCCACCTAATTACTTTTCCTGATCGCTGCGACTATGAAACCTTGGTTGAAATGGCTTATCTCCTTAATGATTCTTGCCCTGCTGGCTGCGGGTGGACTGCGCGTCTGGAACGCACGCAAAGCGCAAAAAATAGCGCTTGATACGCAAACAGCGGCCCAAAAAATACAGGCGGTGGTGGCGCTGGCCGATTCGGATGTTGTGAAGGTGCAGAACCTGGACATGGCGCAGAGCCTGCCTGTCTCCGGCCCGCTCAAGGCGGTTACTTCGGCGTTCATCAAAGCCCGTGTGGCGGGTGAGTTGCAAGACTTGAGCGTGCGCGAGGGAGACTTCGTCAAAGCCGGCCAGGTCATTGCCCGCATTGATGCCACTGAATTTAAGGCCCGTGTGCGCCAGGCGCAGCAGCAAGCAGAGTCGGCCAAGGCGCAGGTGGATATTGCCAAGCGCAGTTTTGACAACAACCGCTCGCTGGTAGACCAGGGCTTTATTTCTAAAACGGCGCTGGAGTCGTCCTCGTCATCGCTGGCGGCAGCTGAAGCCAACTACCGTGCGGCCCAGGCCGGGGCAGAGCTGGCGGTCAAGTCGCTTGACGATACGGTCTTGCGCAGCCCAATTGCGGGCCAGATAGCCCAACGCCTGGCCCAGCCCGGCGAGCGCGTGGCAGTGGACACCCGCCTTGTGGAAGTGGTGGACCTGAGCCGCCTTGAGCTGGAAGCCAGCTTGAGCGCCGCCGAATCACTGGCAGTGAAGACCGGGCAAGTGGCCAGCCTGACGATGGAAGGCAGCACCCAAACAGTCTCAGCCCGGGTGGTGCGGGTGAACCCCAACACCGTTGCAGGCAGCCGCGCGGTATTGGTGTATCTCGCAGTAGAGGCCAGTGTGCCCTTGCGCCAGGGCATGTTTGTGCAAGGCAAGCTGCGCACCGGCAGCACGCGCACGCTGGCCTTGCCCATCAGTGCCGTACGCACCGACAAACCACAACCGTATGTGCAGGCCATCAACCAGAACTTGGTGGTGCACCTGCCCGTTGTGCTGGGTCTGCGCGGTGAGGCCAGCGGCCAAACCCTGGTGTCTGTGCAAGGTGTGCCAGAAAACACACTGGTGCTCAGCGGCAGCACCGGTAGCCTGGCGGCAGGTACGCCCGTTACTTTGACCCCGACGAAATAAGGCGGCACCCCCCATGTGGTTTACCCAAGTCAGCCTTAAAAACCCGGTTTTTGCCACCATGGTCATGATGGCCCTGGTGGTGCTGGGTCTGTTTTCCCTGCAGCGTTTGCAGGTGGACCAGTTCCCCAACATCGACTTTCCCGTGGTGGTGGTCATTGCCGACTACCCCGGCGCGGCGCCCGAGATTGTGGAGAGTGAAGTTTCCAAAAAAATTGAAGAAAGCGTCAACTCGATTGCCGGCATCAACGCCCTGACCTCGCGCAGCTACGAAGGCCAGTCGGTGGTGGTGATTGAATTTGGTTTGCACATTGACGGGCGCAAAGCCGCGGACGATGTGCGCGAAAAGGTGGCCGCCGTACGCGCCACGCTGCGCACCGAGGTGAAAGAGCCCCGCGTGTTGCGTTTTGACCCGTCCGGGCGCGCCATCTGGTCCGTCGCGGTGCTGCCCGACAAGGCCAGCCAGGGAGCACCCTTGAGTGAGGTGGCCCTGACCAACTGGGCAGAACAAACGCTCAAGAAGCGTTTGGAAAATGTGCGCGGCGTGGGTTCGGTCACGGTGGTGGGCGGTACCAAGCGCGAGATCAACATTTACCTGGACCCGCGTGCGATGGAGTCCTTTGGCATCACCCCGGACCAGGTGGTGGCCGCCGTGCGCAATGAGAACCAGGACTTGCCGGTGGGTGCCATTCGTTCCGCCGAGCAGGAGCGCGTGATTCAGATTCAAGCCCGCATGGACCGGCCGGAAGATTTTGGCCGCATCATCGTGGCGCGCAAAAATGGTGCGCCAGTCCGCATTGAGCAAGTAGCCCGCGTGGCTGATGGGGCGCAGGAAATTGACACCCTGGCGCTTTACAACGGCGAGCGCACGCTGCTGATCAACGTACAAAAAACCCAGGACGACAACACCATCGCCGTGGTCGACGGGCTGCAAAAAACGCTGGCTGAGATGCAAAAGCAACTGCCCCCAGGTGTACGTTTGGAGCAGATCACCGACGGCTCACGTCAAATTCGGGTGTCTGTGGCCAACGTGCGCAGCACCTTGATTGAAGGCGCGCTGCTGACGGTGCTGATCGTGTTTTTGTTCCTGAACTCCTGGCGCTCCACCGTGATCACCGGCCTGACGCTGCCTATTGCCCTGATTGGCACGTTTTTCTTCATGAACATGCTGGGCTTCACCATCAACATGATCACCATGATGGCGCTGAGCCTGTGTGTGGGCTTGCTGATTGACGACGCGATTGTGGTGCGCGAGAACATCGTGCGCCACGTGCAAATGGGCAAGTCGATTTTCCAGGCTTCGCTGGACGGCACGCAGGAAATTGGCATGGCCGTGCTGGCCACCACGATGTCTATCGTGGCGGTGTTTTTGCCCATTGGTTTCATGGGCGGCATCATCGGCAAGTTTTTCCATGAATTCGGCCTGACCATTGTGGTGGCCGTGTTGATCTCGATGTTTGTCAGCTTCACCTTGGACCCCATGCTGTCGAGCATCTGGCACGACCCCAGCATTGAGCACCATGGCCGCGATGGTGCCCACGCAAAGCCCAAGACCTGGTACGACCGAACCATTGGGCGCGTCACGGGCTGGTTTGACCAGGCCACCGAATCCTTGGCCGACACCTACCAAGGCATCTTGCGCTGGTCACTGGGCCACTCGTTGGTCACCGTGTTGCTGGCCTTAGGCATTTTCGTTGGCAGCGTATTCATGGTGCCACTGCTGGGCACCGAGTTTGTGCCCAAGTCGGACTTCTCGGAGACCTCGCTAACCTTCTACACCCCGGTGGGTTCCTCGTTGGAAGTGACCGAGGCAAAGGCGCGGCAGGTTGAAGGCATCGTGCGTGAATTCCCTGAAGTGCGCTACACCCTCTCCACCATCAACACCGGCAACGCCCAGGGCAAGATGTACGCCAGCCTCTACATTCGCCTGGTAGACCGCAAGGCCCGCAAACTGACGGTGGACGACATGTCCATCAAGCTGCGGGAACGCCTGCGCCAGGTGCCGGGCATCACCGTCACCCACGTGGGTTTGCTAGATTCCGTGGGCGGACAAAAGCAAATTTCGTTCTCAATCAAAGGCACTGACACGGCAGAACTGGAGCGTCTGACGCGACTGGCACTCGACAAACTGCGTGTCATTCCCGGACTGGTGGACCTGGATTCGAGCGTGAAGCCTGACAAGCCGACCTTGGAGGTTGAAATCAAGCGCGATGTGGCCTCAGACCTGGGCCTCAATGTGTCACAAATTGGCGCAAGCCTGCGCACGCTGGTGGCCGGGCAAACCGTGGGCAACTGGCGCGCGCCAGACGACCAGACCTATGACGTCAACGTGCGCCTGGCGCCGCAATCACGCACCCGGCCGCAAGACCTGGACCTGATGCCCTTTACCGTAGGCAGCCAGGCCGACGGTAGCGCGCGCGTCGTGCGCCTGAACCAGGTGGCACAGGTGAAAGAATCCACCGGCCCGAACCAGATCAACCGGCGCGACCTGATGCGCGAGGTGTCTATAAGCGCCAATGTGTCGGGTCGGTCCACCGGCGAGGTATCCAAAGACATCACCGCCGTCATGAACAGCCTGGCCATGCCCCAGGGCTACAGCTACAAGTTCAGCGGCTCCACCAAAGACATGGCCGAAGCCTTTGGCTACGCCATCTCGGCACTGGTGCTGGCTATTGTGTTTATTTACATGATTTTGGCGAGCCAGTTCAAGAGTTTCTTGCAACCGCTGGCGCTGATGACAGCGCTGCCCCTCACACTCATTGGTGTGGTGCTGGCGCTCATGATGTTCAACTCGGCGCTCTCCATGTTCTCGGTCATTGGCATCGTCATGCTGATGGGGCTGGTCACTAAAAATGCCATCCTGCTGGTGGACTTTGCCATTCGGGCCCGTGAGCCCGTGCAGCACGCCGACGGCACCATAACCCCCGGCATGGAACGCAAGGAGGCCTTGCTGATGGCGGCCAAGGTGCGACTGCGCCCGATCTTGATGACCACGCTGGCGATGATCTTCGGCATGATTCCTTTGGCCTTTGCGCTGACCGAAGGCTCTGAAATGCGCGCCCCCATGGGGCAAGCGGTTATCGGTGGCGTCATCACCTCTTCCTTGCTGACGTTGGTGGTGGTACCCGTGGTGTACTGCTATATGGATGATCTGGCGCAATGGCTTGGCCGCGTTTGGAATGGCAAACCGGCTTCAGCCGGGTAAAATTCAAAGAATAGGCTAACATACCCCCTGGAGTAAAAAAAATGAACATTGAACAAGCCCGCTTCAACATGATCGAACAGCAAATCCGTCCCTGGGATGTGATGGATGCTGACGTGCTGCACCTGCTGTCGGTGGTCAAGCGCGAAGATTTTGTGCCACTGGCTTACCGTGCGCTGGCTTTTGCTGACATGGAAATTCCCTTGGGCCAAGGCCAGTTCATGCTCGCCCCCAAGGTGGAAGCCCGCTTGTTGCAAGATGCAACGGTGCAAAAACATGAAAAAGTGCTCGAAATTGGCACCGGTTCCGGTTTCATGGCCTCCTTGCTGGCACACCGCGCCCAGCGCGTGATCTCTTTGGAAATCGACCCTGAATTGGCCAAGCTGGCTCGCGCCAACCTGCAAAAAGCCGGCATTCACAACGCCGAAGTACGCCAAGCCGATGGCTCGCAGGGCGCGCCACAAGATGCACCGTTTGATGTGATTGTGCTCAGTGGCTCGGTGGCCGAGGTGCCACAAGCATTGCTGAGCCAGCTCAAGGTGGGCGGTCGTTTGGTGGCTGTTGTGGGTGAAGAGCCTGTCATGCGCGCCACGGTGGTCACCCGCCATGGCGAAGCCGCTTTCAGCACCGCCCAAGCCTGGGACACCGTGGCACCCCGCCTGGTAAATTTTCCTGAGCCCTCGCATTTCAAATTTTGAAGTTCTGAATATCTGACCCTCTGAACTACAGCTTTACTGCACTAACCGCGCCTGAAACCTCTGCCCATGATCACCCAAATCCGACCTTCTGAATTGCCTGACTGGCTCGCTGCTGCACGCGCCCACGGGGAACCCGTGGTGCTTGATGTGCGCGAACCCGGCGAACTGGCGGTGGCCAGCATCAAGGCCAACGGTTTTAACTTGCTGACCATCCCCATGGGTGTGATTCCGCTGCGGCTGGCCGAGCTGGACCCCGAACAACCCATTGCCTGCCTGTGCCACCACGGTGGGCGCAGCATGCAGGTGGCCGCCTTTCTCAAAGCCCAGGGCTTTGCCCATGTGGCCAATATTGCCGGTGGCATCAACGCCTGGTCGGCAGAAGTTGACCCCAGCGTGGCGCGGTACTGAGCCTCTCGGCTTCTGAGCGCCCAAGCTGCCCCTCCATTTATTCGTCGATTACCCAAAAATACCAAGGCATTTCATGAACACGTACAAACTCCTCCCCCTGCTTGTGGCTCTCAGTGCGGCACTGGCCGCACCAGTCCGGGCGCAAAGCCTGGTGGATTTGTACGATGCGGCGCGCAGCTTTGATGCCTCGTACCAATCGGCCAAGTCGCAGTACAACGCCACGCTGGCCAAGGCAGAGCAAGCCAGGGCTTCGATTCTGCCCACGGTGGGACTGGCCATGTCGTCGTCCTTTGTGGGACTGGACAGCTCTTCAACGGCCATCAAACCCAACTACAACACCCAATCGGCCACGCTCAGTGCCTCGCAACCGCTGTACCGCCCTGCTAACAGAATCACCTACGCGCAAAGCCTAAAGCAGTTTGAACTTGCTCAAGCCCAACTCGATGTGGCTGACCAAGACCTGATCGTGCGGGTGAGCCAGGCCTACTTTGACGTGATGGCCTCGCAAGACAGCCTGACCTTTGTGAAGGCACAAAAAACGGCCGTCGCCGAGCAGTTGGAATTTGCCAAACGCAACTTTGAGGTCGGCACCTCCACCATCACCGACACGCGTGAAGCACAAGCCCGCTTCGACTTGGTGATTGCTCAAGAAATTGCCGCAGAAAATGACCTGCTGGTGAAAAAAATGGCCCTCGACCAACTGGTGGGAAAAAGCAATACCCAGCCCAAACCGCTGAGCCTGCCACTGGCACTTCCCAAGCTGTTACCCGCTGATGTGAACACCTGGGTAGGCCAGGCTGAAGCCGCGCACCCTGCCGTCAGACAAACCAAGGTGGCGCTGGATGTGGCCACCCTGGAAACCCAAAAAGCCCAAGCCGGTAACCGCCCCACTCTGGACCTGACCGGCAGCTACGGCGTGGCGCAGAACAATGGCAGCGCGACCTCCAGCGCTGAATCGCGCACCAACTCCGCCTCCATTGGCCTGTCCTTTAACCTGCCCTTGTTTGCCGGCTATGCCATCCAGAACCGCATCAAGGAAACCTTGGCCCTGGAAGACAAAGCCCGCACCGATTTAGACGCTACCCAGCGCACCGTGGCCCAGGCCACCCGTACGGCCTTCTTTGGCGTGCTCTCGGGTCAGGGCCAGGTCAAAGCGCTGGAAGCTGCCGAGGCCTCCAGCCAAAGTGCGCTGGACGCCAACAAGCTGGGTTACCAGGTGGGCGTGCGCATCAACATTGACGTGCTGAACTCGCAAAGCCAGTTGTTTGATACCAAAGCCAAACTGGCCAAGGCACGCTACGACGTGCTGGTGGGCAGCCTCAAGTTGCGTCAAGCCAGCGGCACGCTTAAGGCCGACGACCTGCAAAGCATCAACTCACTGCTGGCGAAGTAAGCGCAGCAAAGCCTCTGCCGTTTGCCTCGCCGCGCCACGGTGCGCGTGGGCAAAGGCCATGGCTGCGTTGGCCATGATGGCGCGTTGCGCAGGCGCTTGTACCAGCGCCAAAGCAGTCTCAACGCCCTGCGCCAATGAAGCCACCCGCTGAGCCCCACCTGCGGCCACGGCCAATTCGGCGGCCTGGGTAAAGTTGAAGGTATGCGGCCCCATCACCACCGGACAAGCGCAGGCCGCAGCCTCAATGAGGTTTTGCCCCCCGAAGGGCTCAAAACTGCCGCCCAGCAAGGCCACATCGGCCAAGCCGTAATACAGCGCCATTTCCCCCAGCGAATCGCCCAGCCAGAGTGTCCTTGGACTCTCGTCTTTTGGCGTCGGCCCATCCACCCACTGACTGCGCCGCGACACCTTGAATCCTTGGCTTTCAATCAGCGCGGCCACCTCGGCAAACCGTTGCGGGTGGCGCGGCACGATGAGCCACTGCACGTCCGGCAAAGGCGTTTGAAGCGCTGATAAAGCAGACAAGGTGCGCAACAAGGCCGCCTCCTCGCCCTCGCGCGCACTGGCCAGCAACAACACCGGGCGGGCGTTGCGTGCCCGCCAGGCTTTGCCCTGGGCCAGTTGCTGCGCATCGGGTTGGGCGTCAAACTTAAGATTGCCCAGCACCTGCGGCTCGGGCGCGCCGATTTGGCGCAGGCGTTGTGCATCGGCTGGGGACTGCGCCCAGACAGCGGTCAAGGCGCCAAATGCCGGGCGCGCCAGCCAAGCCAGACGCAGCGCCTGGCGCATGGATTTTTCGCTCAAGCGCGCATTGACCAGCACCAGGGGCACGCCAGAGTCCTGGCAAGCAGCACTCAGATTGGGCCAGACTTCGGTTTCAATCAGCAGCCCCAGGCTAGGCTGGAAGTGCGCCAAAAACCGCCGCGTGGCCGACTGGGTGTCCCAAGGTTGCCAGACTTGCAGGTCGCCCGGGCGCAGCAGCTGGGCGCCCTCGGCGCGGCCGGTGGCCGTACCGTTTGTGAGCAACAGGCGCATGCCCGGTAACTGCGCACGCAGCGCAGCCAGCAAAAGGGCTGCGGTGCGGGTTTCGCCCAAAGAGACCGCATGAATCCAGATCAGCGGGCCAGGGTTCGATGCCTGTGGTGCCAGTGACGTGGATGATGCCGGTGTGGTGCTGTAGCGGCCAAAGCGCTCGTCAACCGCCTGCAAGTAGCCCGGCTCTGCCTGGCCACGCCGCGCCAGACGCAGGCGCAGCAAGGGCACCAAGGCCCACATGAAGAGGTTGTAGGCCCAACGCGTCATAGGTTGGGGCCTGCGCTTGAATCGGGTAGATGGGACGACGCAGCTTGATCAGCTTGATCAGCTTGCTCAGTTTGCTCAGTGGAGGGCTGGCCGGGCTGGTGCGCCAGGCAACGCTGCCAGGCTTCCCAGACCTCGGGCACGCCGGGCACATGCTCGCCCCCAACCGCGCACTGGTGCGCCTGGCCCACAGGACCCGCGCGCCAGGCACGGGGTTGGCTGAAGATTTGCACCACGGGCAAGTCCAGCGCCACGGCCAGATGGCCCAGGCCAGAATCCACACTGACCACGCCGCAGCAACTGGCCATCATGGGCAACAGGGTTGCCAAACCGGTGCGCGGCAGCAGATGGGCTTGCGCGCCCAAGCCACGTTGCAGTTGCTCGGCAAAGGCCTGCTCACGGTCATTGGCTTGTGGAATCCATACCTGAAGACCCGAGGCGATACAGCGCTGGCCCAAGGTGAGCCAGGCCTGCGCTGGCCATTCGTTGTCAAGCCGGGTGGTGCCGTGCGCCAGAAAAACGGCCGGCTGGCGCGCTGACGGGTCGCTGACCAAGGGGTAGACCGGCGCCTGCTGAAGCAGCGGGTCTGTCTCGTAGCCCAAAGCGCGGGCGGCCAGCAGGCGGTAGCGTGCCACGGCGTGCAAACGGCGCTCCATGGGCACGGTGCGGTCCAGCATCCAGCGCACCGGCCACTCGTAGGCGCACAGCTCGCTGCGGTTGCCATAGGTCACGCTGAAGCCCTGGGTGCTAAGGCGCGCGCCACGCGCCACACGGGCTGATTTGATCAGCCCCTGAAAGTCGATCACCACGTCATACGGCTGCGCCCGCAAGTCTTGCCAGAACTGGCGCCATTGGGCGCGGGTCTGGCTGGAAAAAGGCGTTTTTCGCCAGCGCCGCTGCGCGCAAGGCAGCACGCGGCCAATGCCTGGCACCAGGCGCAATAAATCGGCAAACGCTTCTTCCACCACCCAGTCCATCTGCACCCCGGGAAAGCGCGCGGCCAGATCGTGCAGCACGGGCAAGGTCTGGATCACGTCGCCCAGCGAACTGAGCTTGACGATCAATACCCTCAATGCGCCGCCTCGTCCAATTGGGCGCCGGGTTTGACGGTGCGCAACAAGGCCAGCATTTCGGCCTCAATGCGGGCCAGCGCTTGCGCGTTGTGGCCCTCAAACCGAAGTACCAGCACGGGCGTGGTGTTGGAGGCGCGTATCAGGCCAAACCCATCGGGCCAGTCCACGCGCAAACCGTCAATGGTGTTGACCACCGCTGGTTCGGCAAAATGCGCCTGCGCCACCAGTTGCGCTACCAACCGATGGGGCTCGCCTTCGGCGCATTTGACATTGAGCTCAGGCGTAGAAAAACTGCTGGGCAAGGCGTTGAGCACGGCGTTGGCGTCGGGTGAGCGGCTCAAGATTTCCAGCAGGCGGCAACCGGCGTACGTGCCATCGTCAAAACCAAACCAGCGCTCCTTGAAGAAGATATGGCCGCTCATCTCGCCGCCCAACGGTGAGTCAATCTCACGCATCTTGGCCTTGATCAGTGAGTGACCGGTCTTGAACATCAAGGCCTTGCCGCCAGCGGCCTCAATGGCAGGCGCCAGACGCTGTGAGCATTTAACGTCAAACAAGATGGTGGCTCCTGGCACGCGGCTCAACACGTCTTGCGCAAACAGCATCATCTGCCGGTCGGGGTAAATGTTGTGGCCTTCTTTGGTGACGATGCCCAGGCGGTCACCATCGCCGTCAAACGCCAGGCCCAGCTCGGCGTCGCTGTTTTTTAAGGCGGCAATCAGGTCGCGCAAATTCTCGGGCTTGCTGGGGTCGGGGTGGTGGTTGGGAAAGTTGCCGTCGACCTCGCTGAACAGCTCAATCACCTCGCAGCCCACGGCCCGCAAAATGGCGGGGGCGGACGCGCCGGCGATGCCATTGCCAGAATCGACCACGATCTTCATGGGGCGGCTCAAGCGAATGTCGCCCACTATGTGCGCGGTGTAAGCGCCCAGCACGTCATGCTGGCGCACGCTGCCTCCGGCTTGCAAGGTCCAGGTTTCCTGGGTCATCATGGCTTGCAGAGCCTGAATGTCTTCACCGTAAATGGCACGGCCGGCCATGACCATCTTGAAGCCGTTGTAGTCCTTGGGGTTGTGGCTGCCCGTGACCTGTATGCCGCTGCGGCACAGGGTGTTGGCTGCAAAGTACAGCATGGGGGTGGTGACCATGCCCACGTCGATGACCTGCAAACCGGCGGCAGCCAAACCCCGCATGAGCGCAGCGCTCAAGTTCGGGCCGCTGAGGCGCCCGTCTCGGCCCACGGCCACTGCGCGCTCACCCTGCGCCCAGGCCACCGTGCCAAAGGCCCGGCCCAAAGCCTCAGCCACCGCGTCGTCAATGGTGCTGGGCACCACGCCGCGAATGTCATAGGCTTTAAAAATGGAAGCGGATAACTGCATGGTGGGCTCTCTGGGTTATGTCCTGTCAGTTGCGCAGACAGTTGGTTTTGTAAGTCGGCAATCTGACTTTTAAGGTGCGGCCGATTGTAGGCGGCCCCTCCCCCCGTCAGACGCTGCAAACGCTTGAGTCACATGTCCGAATACGGCCAGGTTTACCCCAGATCAAACCGCCAGCCCGGTCTATCATGCCAGCCATGTCCAGCCTGCACCACTTGCCCCAGCAACCTCGCGTGCCTCGTATGACCAGCCGCCCGGACGACGACGCCTGCTACCTGGCGCTCAAGGCCCGCGACGCGCGCTTTGACGGCTGCTTTTTCATCGGCGTCACCTCCACCGGCATTTACTGCCGCCCAGTCTGCCGGGTGCGTGCGCCCAAGCGTGACAACTGCCGGTTTTTCAGCCACCCCGCGCAAGCTGAGCAGCAGGGCTTTCGGCCTTGTCTGCGCTGCCGCCCGGAGCTGGCGCCAGGGCTGCCGGCCTGGGGACTGAGCGAGGCCGGTCGGGGCTGGTCTATTCAGGACAGCTCCAGCATTCTGGCTCTGCAAGCGGCCCGGCTGCTCGACACCCCACCCGCCGGTGCAAGCCCTGCATTGGGCATCGCGGCACTGGCACGCCAGCTCGGGGTGAGTGACCGGCATTTGCGGCGTATTTTTGAAGCCCACTTGGGCGTCTCGCCGCTGCAATACCTGCAAACCCGGCGCCTGCTGTGTGCCAAACAGCTGCTGACCGACACCACGCTGCCCATGCACCAGGTGGCGCAGCTCAGCGGCTTTTCCAGTGTGCGCCGTTTCAATGCGGTGTTTAGCGACAACTACCGGATGCAGCCCACTGCCCTGCGCCGCCACCACGGTGGTGCGCAGGCCGGCTTGGGGCTACACGTCAAACTGGCCTACCGCCCGCCCTATGACGTAGACGCCATGCTGCGCTTTTTTGGTCTGCGCCAGGTCGCCGGCCTGGAGTCGGTCAGTGCCACCGGCCCCCTGCCAGGCCTGCACAAAACGCTGCGCGTTAACGCAGGCGGCCAGCACTACAGCGGCTGGGTAGAGGCGCGTTTTGACAAAGCGCAATGCCAAGTGAAACTGCTCATCAGCGACTCGCTGCGCGACGTGGTGCCGGCCGTGATGCGCCAGGTGCGCGCCTGGCTCGACCTGGACGCCGACCCGCAGGCCATCAACGAGTTGCTGCAAGCGCGGTTTACGCAAGGTGACGGCTTGCGCGTGCCGGGCACGCTTGACGGTTTTGAACTGGCGGTGCGCGCGGTGCTGGGCCAACAAATTACCGTGGCGGCCTCACGCACCCTGGTGGCACGCCTGGTGCAACAATTTGGCGAACCTCTGGAGACGCCTTTTGCCGGGCTGAATCGACTGTTTCCAAGCCCCGACTCATTGGCTGCGGCAAGCCCGGACGCGCTGGGTCAATTGGGCATTGTCAAACAGCGGCAAAAAGCTATTGGCGCGGTGGCGCAGGCCGTGGTGTCTGGCACCTTGCAGCTGAGCCCCGGGGCCGATCTGGACAAGACGCTATCGGCCTTGCTGGCCCTGCCCGGCCTTGGTGACTGGACGACACAGTACATAGCCATGCGCGCGCTGCGCTGGCCTGACGCCTTCCCGTCGGGTGACGTAGCGCTGCACAAAGCACTGGGCTTGCAGGGCCGTAAACACGCGGCCAAAGAGGCGCTGGCCGCCTCGCAGGCCTGGCAACCGTGGCGCAGTTATGCCGTGATTCGTGCCTGGGCTGAATTGCCATGAACCGCTTGAACGCACGCTTCACTTACGGCCACGGCTACCGTTACCCTACCCAACTTAACCATTTAACCGTACCTACTCCGCATGAGAAAGAGTGTTCTATGAAGTTCTCCAACCACCTGGTGCAAACCACCGTGAACAGCCCTTTGGGGCCGCTCTTGCTAGCGGCCTCTGAAACGCATTTGGCAGGACTCTGGTTTGCCCAGCAGCGCCACCTGCCCGACAGCTCGCACTGGCAGCAGGCACCCAAGCACCCCTTGCTCAAAGAAGCTGAGGAACAGTTGACCGCCTATTGGCAAGGGCAAAGGCGCCGCTTTGATCTGCCGCTGGACTTGGGCGTGGGCACCGCGTTTCAGCAAGCCGTCTGGCGCGCTCTGCTGGCTATTCCCTTTGGCGCCACCACGAGTTATGGCGCCTTGAGCGCAGTCCTGGGCAAGCCGGCCGCCATGCGCGCAGTGGGTGGCGCCGTGGGACGCAATCCCTTGGGTATCATCGTGCCCTGCCACCGCGTTATCGGCGCCAGCGGCAGCCTGACCGGTTATGCCGGTGGACTCGATCGCAAAATCGCCCTGCTGCAACTCGAAGGTGTCGCCTTCTAAGCAGCAACCCACCCTGGCTTCCAGAGAAGCCTTTTACAAAGTACGCCTTGAATTCACCCAGCCCCACGCAACCTTGGCTCAGAGATTTTTTGGCCCTTGCCGCCATTTGGGGCTCGTCTTTTTTGTTCATGCGCCTGGCTGGCCATGACTTTGGCGTGGTGCCTACGGTAGGTGGTCGGGTGGTGATTGGCGCGCTGTTTTTGCTGCCCATCCTGCTGTACAAAGGGCTGGGGCAGCAGTTGCGCCAACACTGGAAAAAAACTTTCCTGGTCGGCCTGATCAACTCGGCTTTGCCCTTTGCCTGCTTTTCATTTGCCCTGCTCTCACTGAGCACCGGGATGACGTCCATTTTGAACGCCACCGTGCCGCTGTTTGGCGCCCTGATTGCCTGGCTATGGCTGAAAGACCGGCCCCACGGCCTGCGCATTCTGGGTCTGGTCATCGGATTTTTGGGTATTGCCTTGCTGGCCTGGGAAAAAGCCAGCTTTCAACCCCACGCCTCAGGCCTGGCCACCGGTTGGGCCGTGCTGGCCTGCCTGCTGGCTTGCGTGTCGTACGGCATGGCCGCTAGTTACACCAAACGCTACCTGGGCGGCCTGCCTTCCTTGGTAACGGCCACCGGCAGCCAGTTGGGCGCCTCCCTCGGACTGGCCCTGCCCACCTGGTGGCTCTGGCCCGCACAAGCACCCGGCACCCATGCCTGGTTGGCCATGCTGGCGCTGGGCGTCATGTGTACCGGTGTGGCTTACGTGCTGTACTTTCGACTGATTGAAAACGTAGGCCCCGCCCGCTCCCTGACCGTCACCTTTGCGATACCGGTATTTGCCGTGATCTACGGCATCATTTTTCTGGGCGAAAGCGTGAGTTGGTGGATGCTGCTGTGCGGCGTCATCATTGTGTGCGGCACGGCCTTGTCGGCAGGCTTGGACCCCCGATCTTCACAGGGACGATTAAGCCCAAAGTAGCGTTTTCTGAGCTCACCCAACTTAACAACTGCATCCACAGGGTTGGCTAGGGTGAACCCAAATTTTCAATGGTTGACATCACGGTCTTTTCCACTGACACGGTTGCACCCTAAGTATGGTTTCCCTGATAAGTGCTCTTCGACATAATTTTTGTACTTAATTTGAACTGATCTAAGCCCTGGCTCTCACGTCTGTTGGTTTGATAGTCCGGCGCGCCAATTCCATTCAGTGGAATGGTATTGCGACGACGTAGGAAGTGCATACAAATTAACGCAGCTATCGATAAAGCGGGGCAGGAAGCGGGTCCGAGTCGAGTACTTGCCGAATGATATCGAGGCCTTGTCTTAACGTCGCCTCCGATGATGGCGATGTCAGCGAGATGCGGATTGCATCGGGTGAGCTCGCACGCCCCAGCGCGAAGTGGCGAGCCTCAATAACAATGACGTTCTGATGGCGCAAGTGACCCGCGAAGTCCGACGATCGCCATTCGTTGGGAAGCATGACCCAGGCAAAGGGCGCCGCAATGGCTTTCGCGGACACGAAGTCCGGTAGCATTGACGCCGCGATACGCCACCTGCGATCAATCTCGGCACGCTGCCATTGGCAAAGCTCCTCGGCCAATCCTGCCTGTATCCATCGGCAGACGACCTCCGCCTGCAGTGACGGTCCGCCAACGTTGAGACTGTGCCGAACAGACTCGAAAAGCTTCATTCGGTGTGACGGCACCCTGACAAACGCGACACGCATCGCTGGCAACGCCATCTTAGAAAAGCTTGCGACATGGAACGTGCACTCCGGTGCCAGCGTGACCAGCGCAGGG
>CAJCCO010000092.1 GCA_903960915.1 uncultured beta proteobacterium | reverse complement strand
GTGCGGGCACCCCGGATGCTGATCTGGTGGGCGTGGTGGGGCTGGGGCAGGCGGGGGGGATCGGTGTCAGGTAGGGGCATGGGTTTGGGTGGCGCAGGCAACCTCGCATCATAGGCGCTCGCCCGCGGAAAGCCCCGCCGACCAGCAGCTTGTGTCTTGTCTATGGCGATTGGGAAAGACCATATTGACAAATCTCAACTGCCGTTTGAGAATTCTATTAACCTTGAAAGGAGTAGGTGAATGAAGCCGTTGTCGATGGTCGGTTTGTCTTCCCTGGGCGCAGCCTTGCTGCTTTGTCTCGCGGGGTGCGGTGGAGGCGGTGCATCCTCCAGCACCCCCAGCACTTCGAGTTCGGCCATTGATGGTGCGAATGTGTTCCCGGCGGGGTTGGCCGTGGCCTCACCGGTGGGTATGGAAAGCACGTCGATAACGCTTGCCCAGGCCGCGCCATCAGTCCGGTTTCGCGCACTGGCACTGGCTTTGGCCCAGGGCGACCTGCGTGCGGCAGGGGCCGCAGCCGGCCGACTGTTGCCGATGGCCGACGCTCAGGCGGCAGCCTCCCGGTCACCCCGCTACCTGAAGTCTGCCAATGCGGTCAATGCCCTGCTGACCGGCACCAGCACCCCGCGTGCCGGTGTCGATTTCAAGGCCGACAAGTTCCTCAAGACACCGGTCAATGCCGGTTGCTATGGGCCGACGGTCTTGTACCAGGGGCACCCGGACTGGGTTGCTGGGAATCCGCCTAAGGACGGAACGCTGCCCAGCGGCGACGTCGGCATCTGGACCGCGGTCGATACCGCCACCGACTGGGCCTGTGCTGCGGCGCAGCTCGACGCCCGTATGGACGGCGTGGCCCTGCGCAGCAACACCAGCCTGATGACGCTGGCCAGCCTGATCAACGTGGCCAACACCGCTGGCAAAAGCCTGCCTGCAGTTGGCGCCACGGTGGATCTCAAGGCGGAAATGAACGTCGCCTTCAGCCCGGACGTGGCCTTCACCACAGCCACGATCTCGCAACCGGTGGCTGGCTCTTACAGCTACTCAGTCGCCTTCAGCTTCACCCACAGCTCGGGCACCCGCAATGCCGAGATCCGCCTGAGCCACGCGCCAGGTGCCAGCAAGAATGAGTACAGCGGCTTGCTCACCTACGCGGTGACCCGGGGCGGGTCTGACCTGCAAAATTGCAATGGAAAAGCGCCTGGCACGGTCGACGTCGGGACCCTGAAATACACACGCACCACGCGTACCGCGATGACCTTGGTGCACCGCGAAGGTAACTACTGCGGTGCCGGCACTGCCACGCCTCTGGCCACCAGTTATGCTAATTTTTCTAGTGACGGCCAACGAGACCCGGCCGGCAAATGGAGCGGCACCAAGGGTTGGGCCAATAACTTCAACCGCTTTGGCGCGGTCTACGACCCGACCACGATGAAAGGTAATTACACCTTTGGCTGGCAGGCAGGACTAGACGATGGCAACACCCGCGTCTTCAATATCGGTTTGAATTTCAACTCGACGACCGAGGCGCGAGACGGTGAGGCTTACTTCGGCTACGGTGATGACATTGCCAGCAGCACCGGTACCATCAAGGGCTTTATTTGCAACTGGGCTGGTCCGGGCAGCAGCCATACCCTGAAAGACTTTTTCCAGCGTCAGAACATCAGCTTCAACGATACGACTGGGAAGTGGAGGCCGACACTTGAGGCGGCGAGCTCGTCGAATATCACTTATGCGCCCACCAATGCCTGCACCTCAGCAGGCGGCGCTTTCTACTACGACAAAAATGCCGGCAGTGTCACACCTGCGTCGCTGGCCGACGAGTTGGCGGCGCCCAACCCTGCGGTCGCGGTCGATCTGGCCGACCGTGTATTTGGTGCCACCACCTACGCCACGATCCCCCTGGCCATCGCCGGGCGCGGCGTGGTCGTGCCCGCCTACTGAGCCCGGCTGACCGCCAACAGCCAAGCCTGAAACAGCGCCACCACGGCGCTGTGAGCGGCATCTTGCACACCGCGCTCACGCGGCTCCACAAACCAGTAGCCCTGCGGGCCGATGAGTTCGTGCTCGTCGAGCCGGCGCAGGCGGTGTTCTCGCAGGTCTCGCTCCACCATCGGCGCGTCGACCACCGCCACGCCGGCGCCAGACACCGCCGCGTTGATCGCCTGGTCCATGGTGGAAAACGCGATGCCCGGGCGGGCATCGACCAGGCGCAAGCCCTTGGCGGCCAGCCAGTTTTCCCACACCGGCAAGCGCTTGGCTCCGGCCAGGATGTGCAGCAAGGTGGCTTTGCCTAAGCTCGGAGCCTGGCCGTCTGACCAAAGCTCGGGACTGGCCACGGCGATGTGCTGTTCCTGGCGCAACAGTCGGCAATCACACGACGCCCAGGGCTCGGCCAGGTACATCACCAGGCAGTCTTCTGCAATCGTATGTTTGAAGAGTCTGGACTATATAACGGCTCAGTGTGGCATTCACTGGTTTCTGTTTCGGGAGAAGAAATTTACTCTCTAATATGAAAAAAGCCACTGACCGAAATCAGTGGCTTTTTCACTATTGGTGGGCCCACCAGGACTTGAACCTGGGACCAAAGGATTCCGGTTTGTGCAGCTTTCACTACTCCCTGGACTTTGCCTTCACCATAGCTTGCGCCGTAGGTGGGTGCCGTCAAGTCTCTACACCTTCAAGGTGATTGCTCACCAAGCTTGGCTCGGCGTTGGCATATGCATCGCTGCACTTAGCTTTCGCCGACTTTGACACCATCCCTTACACAGTTTCCACGCGTAAGGCACATTTGAAAAATATGAGTCCTCTGCTCTAACCAACTGAGCTATAGGCCCGAAAAACTGATTGTACTTTGCCCCTTTTAGGCCCCAAAAATGCTGCTTAAATTTTCAGCAAAGTGTGGAAGCGGTGTGGAAGCAAATTTTGACAACTGTGGCGCTGTAACCTGTTGATTTCATTGAGGATTTATAGACAACTTAAGTTCTTAACTTGTTTATGAGTCCTCTGCTCTAACCAACTGAGCTAACGCCCCAACACGGTGGTGATTGTAAGGCGCACTCCAGAAGAATTTTTTGAACAAAATACGAGGCTGAGTTGGAAGCACATGAAACCTCGGAACTGGTGGAAGACGCCATGGGTGACAAAAGCAAAACGCGTACCGCGCTGACGATTTCGGTCTTTGCCATGGTGCTGGCCTTTGCCAGCCTGGGGGGCTCCAACGCCGCCAAAGAGTCGACGCAGGAGAACATTCTGGCGGCCAATGCCTATTCGTTTTACCAAGCCAAGACCATTCGCCAGACTTCTCTGAAAATTGCCGCCGCAGACATGGAACTGCAGTTGCTGAAAGAACCCGGCATGCCAGCCCCGGCCAAAGAAGCATTTCAGAAGAAGATAGACGAGTACCAAAAAACCGTGGCGCGCTACGAGTCTGAGCCGGAGAACAAGGAAGGCAAAAAGGAGCTGATGGTGCAGGCCAAGGGCCACGAGGCAACGCGCGACCACGCTTTGCGCCAGGACCCCTGGTTTGACTACGCCGAGGGCATGCTGCAAATTGCCATCGTGTTGTTGTCGGTGTCCATGATTGGCTCGATCCCGGCGCTTTTTTATGTCGGGACGCTGCTGGGTAGCCTGGGCTTTCTGGCTACCGTGAACGGTTACTTTTTGCTGATTTAACGGCTAGGGGCTCAGTGGCTGGCACAGCCGTGGGCCGCCTTGTCGATCATGGGGGCGTCTCGCCCTACGCCGGCCTTGGCCAGCCGGGCTTCATAGTCGGCCCAGAGCCGGTCTTGCTGCGAACCTAAAAAATACAGGTAGTCCCAGGAAAAAATGCCGGTGTCATGGCCGTCTGAAAACCCGGGCTGCACAGCGTAGTTGCCCACGGGCTCCAGGCCTGTCAGCGTGACCTCGCGCTTGCCGGTTTGCAGCACTTCTTGGCCGGGGCCGTGGCCCTGCACTTCAGCCGAGGGCGAGTACACGCGCATCAACTCAAATGGAATGCGAAACAAGGTGTCGTCCGAGAAGCTGACCTCCAGCACGCGCGACTGGCTGTGCACGGTGATGGACTGGGGCGCTGGGGCACCGGATTTCAAACCTGCTTTGGAAACCGTCATAAAACCGCCTGTTCGAGAAATTGAAAAACTAGCTGACTTACTCAACCAAAACCAGCGCTGAGAGCTCGCGCTGCATGTCTTGCTCCATGGCCGCGCGCCGTGCCACAACATCGGCCACGGCCAGGGCGTCTACCTCACGCACAGCGGGCGCCCATACCGGCGCCGGAAAATGGCTGTCCCAGGTAAAGCGCGCCACCACATGCCAATGCAGATGGGGCACCATATTACCCAATGCGGCCAGGTTGATTTTGCGGGGCTGCAGGTGCTGGCGCAGCGCCAACTCCACGGTGTTCACAGCGGCCAGGCACAAGCTGCGCTCGGTGGGGCTGAGGTCTGACATCTCGGCCACATGGTGACGCCAGACTACTCGGTAAAAGGCCGGAAACCCGGGCTCATCCGCCCGAATGACGCGAAACTGCGCGCCCTGAAACACCAGCTCGCCGCCGGTTGAGGTGCACAGGGGGCAATCGGCTTGCGTCATGGCCGTTACACCAGCACGCGCTCAATGCCGCCGGCATTGGCGACTTTGACGTAGTCGGGCATCCACTGCTCGCCCAGAATTTGTCGGGCCATCTCGACCACGATGTAGTCGGCTTCGAGCAGTCCGTTTTGCAGGTCGTCGCCAAAACGGCTCAGGCCCTGCAAGCAGGCCGGGCAAGAGGTCAATATCTTGACGTTCTCTTTGGCCCCCAGCAGGCCTTGATCGCGCAACTGGGCCTCGCCCTTGAGGATTTCTTCTTCCTTGCGAAAGCGTACCTGGGTGGATATATCGGGGCGGTTCAGCGCCAGCGTGCCAGACTCCCCGCAGCAGCGGTCTGACTGGATGATGTTGTCACCCAGCAGGGCCTTGACGGTCTTGATCGGCTCTTGCAATTTCATGGGGCTGTGGCAAGGGTCGTGGAACAGGAAGGAGCCCGCGCTTTGCAAGGTGATGCCTTTTTCCAGCAGGTATTCATGAATGTCGATGATGCGGCAACCGGGGAATATCTTGTCAAACTCATAGCCCTGCAGCTGGTCGTAACAGGTGCCGCAGCTCACCACCACGGTCTTGATGTCCAGGTAATTCAGGGTGTTGGCCACGCGGTGAAACAACACGCGGTTGTCGGTGATCATTTTCTCGGCCTTGTCGAACTGGCCCGAGCCCCGTTGCGGGTAACCACAGCACAAATAACCTGGCGGCAACACGGTTTGCACGCCCGCATGCCAGAGCATGGCTTGGGTGGCCAGGCCCACCTGGCTGAACAGGCGCTCCGAACCACAGCCTGGAAAATAAAACACCGCCTCGGTTTCGGCCGTGGTGGTTTGCGGGTTGCGAATGATGGGGACGTAGTCTTTGTCTTCAATGTCCAGCAAAGCGCGCGCGGTTTTCTTGGGCAGGCCACCAGGCAGCTTTTTGTTCACAAAGTGAATGACCTGCTCTTTGAGCGGTGCGGTGCCCAGCGATGCTGGAGGCGCCTTGGTTTGCTTGCGCGCAATGACTTTCAGCACGTCATGCGCCATGCGCTGCGCCTTGATGCCCACGTTGACCATGAGCGAACGCGCTAGACGGATGGTCTCGGGGTTGGTGGCGTTGAGCATGAACATGGCGGCCGCGCCGGCCGGACGAAACCGCTTCTTGCCCATCTTGCGCAAGAGGTTGCGCATGTTCATGGAGACATCGCCAAAGTCAATCTTCACCGGACAGGGAGACAGGCATTTGTGGCACACCGTGCAGTGGTCGGCCACGTCTTCAAATTCTTGCCAGTGCTTGATGCTCACGCCGCGGCGCGTTTGCTCTTCATACAAAAAGGCTTCCACCAGAAGCGAGGTGGCCAAAATCTTGTTGCGAGGGCTGTACAGCAAATTGGCACGCGGCACATGGGTGGCGCACACCGGCTTGCATTTGCCGCAGCGCAGGCAGTCTTTTATCGAGTCGGCGATGGCGCCAATGTCGCTTTGCTGCATGATGAGCGACTCATGGCCCATGAGGCCAAAGCTGGGGGTGTAGGCGTTGGTCAAGTCAGCCTGCAAGCCCTGGGTGTAATGCGCGGTAGGTGCTGAATTGCGCAGCAATTTGCCTTTGTTGAAGCGCCCTTCCGGGTCGACCTTCATCTTGTATTCGGTGAACGGGCGCAGCTCTTCGTCGGTCAAGAATTCGAGTTTGGTAATGCCAATGCCATGCTCGCCCGAGATCACGCCGTCTAGCGAACGCGCCAGCGCCATGATGCGTTTGACCGCGCCGTGCGCCGACTGCAGCATGTCGTAGTCGTCGCTGTTGACGGGGATGTTGGTGTGCACATTGCCGTCGCCGGCGTGCATGTGCAAAGCCACCCAGACACGGCCTTTGAGCACGCGTTGGTGAATGGCCACGCACTCCTGCATGATGGGCTCGAAGGAAGAGCCGGCAAAAATATTGGCCAAGGGGGTCCGCAACTGGGCCTTCCAACTGGCGCGCAGGCTGTGGTCTTGCAACTGGGAAAACAGGGGGTCGACCTGGTCGAGCCAGTCTTGCCACTGGGTGCGCACGCTGCCAATGAGCGTCAGCGCCTGCGCCACGCGGTCTTCCAGCAGTTCGGCTGAGGGAATGGCGCTGGCGTCGTCCTGCTTGCCCAGGGGTAAATTACCTTGGGTGAAAAAGACATGCAGCGCATCGCACAAAGCCAGTTTATTGCGCAGGCTGAGTTCGATGTTGATTCGCTCTATGCCATCGGTGTACTCGGCCATGCGCGGCAGCGGTATGACCACGTCTTCATTGATCTTGAAGGCATTGGTGTGGCGCGAAATGGCAGCGGTTCGTTTGCGGTCGAGCCAGAATTTCTTGCGCGCATCGGGGCTGATGGCAATAAAGCCTTCGCCGCTGCGCGAGTTGGCAATGCGCACCACCTCAGAGGTGGCGCGGGCCACGGCGTCTGCGTCGTCGCCGGCAATGTCACCCACCAACACCATTTTGGGCAGCCCGCCGCGCTTGGACTTGGTGGCATAACCCACGGCCTTGAGGTAGCGGTCGTCCAGATGCTCCAGCCCGGCCAGCAACACGCCCGTGCGCTTTTGCTCGGCAAACATGAAGTCCTTGATCTCCACAATGCTGGGCACAGCGTCACGCGCATTGCCAAAAAACTCCAGGCAAACGGTGCGGGTGTGCACGGGCATGCGGTGAACGATCCAGCGGGCGCTGGTAATCAGGCCATCGCAGCCTTCTTTTTGAATGCCTGGCAGGCCGCTCAGGAACTTGTCGGTCACATCCTTGCCCAGCCCTTCTTTGCGGAAGGTTTTGCCAGGAATATCCAGGCGCTCAATGCGAATGAGGCTTTTGCCGTCGGCCTTGAAATACCTGAGCTCGAAGCTGGCCATGGCCGCGTCGTGAATCTTGCCCAGGTTGTGGTTCAGGCGGGTCACTTCCAGCCACTCGGCCTGTGGCGTGACCATGCGCCAGGAGGCCAGGTTGTCCAGCGCGGTGCCCCACAGCACGGCTTTTTTGCCGCCCGCGTTCATGGCAATGTTGCCGCCAATGCAAGAGGCTTCGGCCGAGGTGGGGTCCACGGCAAACACAAAACCGGCGCGCTCGGCCGCATCGGCCACGCGCTGCGTCACCACGCCCGCTTCAGTCCAGACGGTGGCCACAGGCTGGTCCAGGCCAGGCAGGGTCACCATCTCGACCTCGGTCATGGCTTCCAGTTTTTCGGTGTTGATGACCACGCTCTTCCAGGTCAACGGAATAGCACCGCCGGTGTACCCGGTACCGCCGCCACGCGGGATGATGGTCAAACCCAGTTCGACGCAGCCTTTGACCAAGGCCGCCATTTCAACCTCTGTATCCGGCGTGAGCACCACAAACGGGTATTCCACGCGCCAGTCAGTGGCGTCGGTAACGTGTGAGACGCGGCTCAGGCCGTCAAATTTAATGTTGTCCTTGGCCGTCAGGCGGGCCAACGCACGCTGTGCCTTACGGCGCAAGGCGGCAGTTTCCACAAAAGCGGCGTCAAAGGATTCGACCGCCTGGCTGGCAGCCTTGAGCAGTTCATCCACCAGGCTATCGCGGAGTTGGTCGGCATCTGGGGTGCGGCGCTTTTGCACTTCGCTCAGGCGGTGGTGCAAGGCCCCCACCAATTGGCCTCGCCGTTTGGGGTTGTCCAGCAAGTCGTCTTGCAAATAGGGGTTGCGCTGCACCACCCAAATGTCGCCCAGCACCTCATACAACATGCGGGCGGAACGGCCGGTGCGGCGTTCGTCGCGCAGCTGGCTCAGCAGCTCCCACGCCGGGGTGCCCAGCAGCCGGATGACGATTTCGCGGTCTGAAAACGAGGTGTAGTTGTACGGGATTTCGCGAATGCGTTCATGTGCCTGGTGCAGATGCGCGTTATCGGGCGTCAATTGATTGAGCAGAATGGGGGCGTTCATCGTGTTCTGTAGTGACAGCCTGAACGTAACAAACAAGGGGGTTGCGGTCGTGCCCGGCTGGGAGGCGATTTTACTGCAGCGCAGCATTCACCTACCGCAGGCGTGGACACCTGCCGCCCAGCTTTGGCCCATTTCTGGACACGCACAGCTTGAGAAATCGCAAGGAGGAGTGGCTGGGGTTTGGGGGCGTCAGGGTCTGCTAGATTCAGGGATAACCTGAAAAGCAACAGAAACCAGAGCCCGACCATGACCCAGCCCACGCCACAACCCATCAGCTTTGACCATTGGCCCTACCCGCGCTGGGTGGCGCACCGCGGCGCCGGCAAGCTGGCGCCCGAGAACACACTGGCGGCGTTTCGCGAGGGGGCCCGCCATGGCTACCGTATGTTTGAGTGTGACGTGAAGCTCAGCGCCGACGAGGTGCCTTTTTTGCTGCACGACGACACCCTGACGCGCACCAGCAATGGGCCACAATTGTTGGGCGCGCCCGCCAGTACCGTGGGGGGAGAGCATGCCTGGGGCGCCTTGTCGCAACTCGACGCCGGTAGCTGGCATTCGCGTGCTTTTGCGGGGGAGCCTTTGCCCACGCTGGAGAACATAGCCCACTTTTGCCGCGCCAATGGGCACGCGCTGAACATTGAGATCAAGCCCACCACCGGGCTGGAGCGCCGCACGGGCGAGGTGGTGGCGCAACACGCGGCGCGCTTGTGGCAGGGTGCGGCTGTGGCGCCGCTGCTCACCTCATTTGAGACTGAGGCGCTGGAAGGCGCACGCGACACCGCCCCTGATTTGCCGCGCGGCCTGTTGCTCGACACGCTCTGGACCGGCTGGCTGGAAACCGCCCTGATGCTGGGCTGCGTGGCGATTGTCTGCAACCATGAACTGTGGGACCGCTCCAGCGTGACGCAGGCGCGCAGCGCGGGTTTCAGGATGCTGAGCTACACCGTCAACGACGCCTGGGCGGTACAGCGGCTGTTGGACTTGGGCACCGACGGCATCATCACCGACCGGGTGGACCTGTTCCCACCAGCTTGAACCCTGAGCAACTTGGCGTAATAGCCTAGGGGTTATTGCGTAGCGTGAAACGGTGGCCTGATGGCGCTTGTTTTGCTATCATTTTGACCTCTTATTAAAGGACTTTCTCCATGGCGATGAACTTAAAACACCTGGGTTGGGCATTGACCACCACGGCCCTGATTTGCTGCGGCCTGGCCCGCGCAGCCGAGCCCAAGGTGCTCAATATTTACAACTGGTCTGACTACATTGCCGAAGACACGATCAAGAATTTCGAAAAAGAAACCGGCATCAAGGTGCGTTACGACACCTATGACAACAACGAAATACTGCACGCCAAGTTGGTGGCTGGCAAAACCGGCTACGACATTGTGGTGCCGGGCTCGCACTTTGCCAAAACCCAAATTGAAGGCGGCCTGTTGCAAAAGTTGGACCGCAGCAAGCTGAGCAACTGGGGCAACCTGGACAAAGGCTTGCTGGAGCAACTTGCCAAGCTGGACCCCGGCAACGCCCACCTGGTGGACTGGTTGTGGGGCTATGTCACCGTTGGCATCAACGTCAACAAGGTGAAGGCCGCGCTGGGCAGCACCCCCATGCCAGAGAACGCCTGGAGCTTGCTGTTTGACCCCCAGTACGTGAGCAAGCTCAAGGGCTGCGGCGTGAGCGTGCTGGACTCGGCCTCTGAAGTGCTGCCTGCCGCACTGATGTACCTGGGCAAGCCGGCCTACAGCCGCAACGCAGCCGACTACGCAGAAGCCGCCAAGTTGCTCAAGAGCATTCGCCCCTCGGTGACCCGCTTTTCTTCTTCAGGCTATATCGAAGACATGGCCAGTGGCGCTACCTGCCTGGTGATGGGTTTCTCTGGCGACATTAACATTGCCCGCAGCCGGGCGCTTGAAGCCAAAGGCAAAGTACCGGTGGTGATTGAGGCGCTGGTGCCCAAAACCGGCGCCACGCTGTTCTTTGACACCATGGCCATTCCCAAAGATGCCAAGCATGTGGAGAACGCCCACCTGTTCATCAACTACATCATGCGCCCCGAAGTGCATGCCTCACTGACCAACAAGGTGTTCTACGCCAACCCCAACGCGGCGTCGCTGAAGTTTGTTAAAAAAGATGTGGCCGAGAACAAGTCCATCTTCTTGGACGCGGCAGCCACCAAAACCATGGTGGCGCCAGACGCTTTGCCACAAGATGTGCGCCGGGTGCAGACCCGCACCTTCAGCACCTTCAAGGCGGGTAAGTAAGCCCTGTGGCGAGCGCCCTGGCGGGTTCAGGCCCGCCAGCCGCGCAGCATGAGCCACTGGCTGGTGGCGCAAACCAACACCATGGCACTGAAAGTGGCCATCTTGCCGTCATTGCCAAACCACCACAGCCCCAGAACCAGCGCCAGGGCAGACGCTGAAAAATTGAGTACCACCTGCTTGCGTAGCGTCAGGGCAGAGGACTTTTGCTTTATCACCCAGCGCGACAACAGCGCTACCGCGAGGGCTGTCCACAAAGCCGGGGCCAAAAAGTTCAACACATGCAAAAGAAGATCAATAGGACCCATACAGACTTTGGTGGTGCAGTCGCGGTAAAAAAGGGGGAATTCAGCAGGTTGGTTAACCCAAAATAGGGCTAACCTGGGCTGATTTTATAATCTCATCCATGGCAGTCTGGGCATTAGGCATCAATCACACGACCGCACCGCTCGATTTGCGCGGTCGGTTTGCGTTCGCCATTGACCAGATTGAGCCCACCCTGCGCGGTCTGCGCGACTCTTTGGCCCGCCGCCCAGAGGCCGCTTTGATCTCCACCTGCAACCGCACCGAGATTTACTGCGCGGGCGACCATGCCGAGTTGGAACACACGCTGGACTGGTTGGCCCAAGCTGGGGGCGTTTCCACATCTACCCTGCGCAACCACGCCTACATTTTGCAAGACGGCCTGGCCGCGCGCCATGCGTTTCGGGTGGCCAGCGGGCTCGATTCGATGGTGCTGGGCGAGCCGCAAATATTGGGTCAACTCAAAGATGCGGTGCGTGCCGCGGAGGCTGCCGGTGCCCTGGGCACCACGCTGAGCCAGTTGTTCCAGCGCTCGTTTGCCGTGGCAAAAGAGGTGCGCACGTCCACCGAGATTGGCGCCCACTCCATCAGCATGGCCGCCGCCGCCGTGCGTTTGGCCGGCCAGTTGTTTGAAGATTTGGGCCAAACGCGAATTCTGTTTGTGGGCGCCGGCGAAATGATTGAGTTGTGCGCCACCCATTTCAGCGCCAAAAACCCGAAATTGATCACGGTGGCTAACCGTACCCTGGCGCGGGGAGAGAAATTGGCCGCACGTTTTGGCGGCGAGGTGATGCGCCTGGCTGACCTGCCCGAGCGGCTGCACGAGTTTGACGCCGTCATCAGTTGCACTGCCAGCACCCTCCCGCTGATTGGCCTGGGGGCTGTGGAGCGGGCCTTGAAGCGGCGCAAACACCGGCCCATGTTCATGGTGGACCTGGCCGTGCCCCGGGATATTGAACCCGAAGTGCAGGCCCTGGAAGACGTGTATTTGTACACCGTGGACGACTTGGCCAGCGTGGTGCAAACCGCACAGGCCAGCCGCCAGGCCGCCGTGGCGCAGGCCGAGGCGATTGTGGATGCCGGTGTGCTGAGTTTTCTGCACTGGGTGGACCAACGCGGCTCGGTACCGCTGATTCAGCAACTCAACGCCCAGGCCGACGCCTGGCGCGTGGCTGAAGTCAACCGCGCCCGCAAACTGCTGGCCAAAGGCGAAGACGTGGAGGCGGTGCTCGAAGCCTTATCACGCGGGTTGACGCAAAAAATGCTGCACGGCGCCATGGCGGAGTTGCACACCGCAGACGCGTCCGCGCGTGAACGGGCTGGCACGGCGATTGAACATTTCTTTTTGCGCAAAGAGCGTTAGCGGCGTTCACTCTTTTCTTGCTCTGGCCTCTTCTGGCGGGTCTTTTCAACAGCAGGGGTGGCCTGCAAAAAACACCCAGGCAACAATGGCTGCACAGCGCGGCCTCTTGCCCACCCCTTAAAGCCCTAGCCGCTCCCGTTTTTCTCTTTTTGCTTGCTACCTGACTGCCTAAACCGCCCATGAAACCCTTTTTGCGCCAACAACTCGCCCGCTACGCCGACCGACTCGGAGAGCTGGAGTTTTTGCTCTCGCGCGAGGACATCATGAAGGACATGGCGCAGTTTCTGGTGCTCTCGCGCGAGCATACCGAGGTGGCCTCGGTGGCTGGCCGCTGGGTGCGCTTTCAACAGCGCGAGGCCGACTTGGCTGAAGCGCAGGCCATGCTGAGTGCCTCGGCCAGCGATGCCGACATGGCTGAGATGGCGCAAGAAGAAATTGACAGCGCCAGCGCCGAGTTGCAGCAGTTAGAGGGCGAATTGCAGCGCATGCTGCTGCCCAAAGACCCGGATGACGCGCGCAACGCCTTTCTGGAAATTCGTGCCGGTACGGGTGGTGATGAGTCGGCCCTGTTTGCCGGCGACCTGCTGCGTATGTACAGCCGTTTTTGCGAGCGCCAGGGCTGGAAAACCGAAATCATGAGCGAGTCGTCCAGTGAACTGGGCGGGTACAAAGAAGTGGTGCTGCGCATTGAAGGCGACAACGCCTACGGCACGCTCAAGTTCGAGTCTGGCGGGCACCGCGTGCAACGCGTGCCGGCCACTGAAACCCAGGGCCGCATCCACACCAGTGCCTGCACGGTGGCCGTGCTGCCCGAGCCCGATGAGGCGGTGGCGATCCAGATCAACCCGGCTGATTTGCGCATTGATACCTACCGCGCCAGTGGAGCCGGTGGCCAGCACATCAACAAGACCGACTCGGCGGTGCGTATTACCCACCTGCCCACCGGTATCGTGGCGGAATGCCAGGACGGCCGCAGCCAGCACGGCAACAAGGCACAAGCGCTCAAGGTGCTGACCGCCCGCATTCAAGAAAAAGACCGCAGCGAACGCGCTGCCAAAGACGCGGCCGAGCGCAAGAGCCTGATTGGCAGCGGCGACCGGAGTGATCGCATTCGCACCTACAACTTCCCCCAAGGCCGGCTGACCGACCACCGCATCAATCTCACGCTGTACAAGTTGCTCTACATCATGGAGGGCGACTTGACGGATGTAATCCAAGCCCTGCAAGCCTATGAGGCGGCGCAGCAACTGGCCGCGCTCGAAGTGGGCGCCGGTACCTGAAGCCTGACCATGGACGCGCACGCAACCACCCTGGCGCAAGCCCTGCGCCACGCCCAGACCCTTGGGCTGGACCGACTCGATGCGCAATTGCTGTTGCTGCACGCCCTGGAGAGGCCCACCCACGACCGTGCCTGGCTGCTGGCTCACGACAGCGACGACCTGCCCCTCCCGGCCGCAGTGGTGTTTGAGGCCGGCGTGCAGCGCCGCCTGAACGGCGAACCCGTGGCCTACCTGACGGGCCATAAGGAATTTTTTGGACTGGACCTGTGCGTGGACGCCCGCGTGCTTGTGCCCAGGCCGGACACCGAAACGCTGGTGGAATGGGCGCTCGCGCTGCTGCCGACCGCTGCAGCCCTCCCCACCCACCTTGACACGTCCAATGCGGCCCAGCGTGTGCTGGACCTGGGCACCGGCAGCGGCGCCATTGCGCTGGCGCTCAAAGCCAGTCGGCCCGCGTTACAGGTCTACGCCAGCGACTTCAGCGCCGAGGCACTGGCCGTGGCACAGGCCAACGCGCACCGTCTGCACCTGAACGTGCAGTTCTGCCAGGGTGCCTGGCTGGCGGCCATACCGCCCGGTACGGCGCCATTTTTTCTGATCGTCTCCAACCCGCCCTATATTGCCGCCGAGGACCCCCATTTGGCCGCGCTCAGGCATGAGCCGTTGCAGGCGCTGGCCTCTGGTGTGGATGGCCTGCGCGACCTGCGTTTAATTACCGCCCAGGCGCCAGCGCATCTGCAAGCCGGTGGCTGGCTGCTGCTGGAGCATGGCTATGACCAGGCCAGCGCCGTGCGCGAGTTGCTGCTGGCGGCGGGCTTCAGCCAAGTACAGTCGAGGCGCGACTTGCATGGGATTGAGCGCTGCTCGGGCGGGCAGTGGCAGGAAGTGAAATAATCCGAATATTCAGTTTATGAAGGAGTTAAGCATATGAGCGACACACAACAACGCATTGACCAACTGGTGAAATCTCATGAAGTGGTGCTTTTCATGAAAGGCACGGCCAGCTTTCCCCAGTGTGGCTTTTCAGGCCGCGCCATTCAAATTTTGAAGGCGTGCGGCGTGGAAACCAAAGGGGTCACCACCGTCAACGTGCTGGAAGACGCGGAGATTCGCGCCGGTATCAAGGATTACAGCAACTGGCCCACCATTCCGCAGCTCTACGTCAAAGGTGAGTTCATTGGCGGCTCGGACATCATGATGGAAATGTACGAAAACGGCGAGTTGCAGCAGGCGCTAGCGGCCAAGCCCTGAGCTTGCGGGGCCTAGGCCTTGCACTGGGCCCGTTTCAAAAATCCCAGTTTTTCTTGGCCGCAAGCACCGCTTGCGGGTATGGCGCCTGTCCGCGAGAGCCGTTGTAGCGGCCCAGCGCCATGAAGAGATTGCCTTGCTCGCGGTCTAGGTAGTGGCGCAGGATGACGCAGCCAAACCGCAAATTGGTCTGCAGGTGAAACAGCTGGGTCGCATCACCGTCGGCCAGCAAGCGGGTCCAGAACGGCATGACTTGCATATAGCCACGCGCCCCGGCGCTTGAAATGGCGTGCTGCCTGAAATTACTTTCTACCTGCACCAAGCCCAGCACCAGCGAGGGCTCCAGCCCGGCTCGGCGGCTTTCATACCAAATGGTCTGCAGCAGTTCTTGCCGCCCTGCGGCATCGGCGTCTTGCCGCTTGAGGCGTTCGCTCATTTTGGCCAGCCAGCGCTCGTACTGAGCACGCGCCTGCAGGTTGGCAAACTCGGGTTGGGGCGGCGCTTGGCGGGCAATGGCCGAGCTTAAGGCGGTGCGCACCGAATCAAGCAAGGGCTCTTCGGGTTGCGCGCCAGCCCTGGCCAGCGGCCACGCCAGCAAGAGGCAAAGCCCGGTCAAGACAGGATAAAGGCTGATTTTCTTCAAAAACATGCAGCCCTCATCGCCACTTTCAGACGTTCAAGCGAGACCGAATCAGGCCACTTATATCGGCCACGGGCACCGAGGTAGCAGCTGCATCGCGGCGGTGCTGGTACTCCACCATGCCTTCTTTGAGGCCGCGGTCGCCCAGGGTGACGCGGTGCGGCACACCAATCAATTCCCAGTCGGCAAACATGGCGCCGGGACGCTCACCCCGGTCGTCCAGAATCACGTCCACCCCAGCGGCCAGCAGGTCGGCGTAGAGCTGGTCAGCGGCGGCTTTGACGTCGGGGAAACGGTCGGGACTGATGGGGCACAAAACGACCGTGAAAGGCGCTAGCGCGTCGGGCCAGATGATGCCGCGCTCGTCGTGGTTTTGCTCAATGGCGGCGGCAGGCAGACGCGTGATGCCGATGCCATAGCAGCCCATTTCCATGAACTGCGGTTTGCCGTTTTCACCCAGAAAGGTGGCGTTCATGGCCTGGCTGTATTTGGTGCCCAGGTAAAACACATGGCCAATTTCAATGCCCCGCTCAATCGCCAACTCGCCCTTGCCGTCGGGCGACTGGTCACCCGCCACCACGTTGCGAATATCGGCCACCAGGGTTGGTTCGGGCAGATCACGGCCCCAGTTGACGCCGGTGATGTGAAAGTCGGGCTCATTGGCGCCGCAAATCCAGTCGCTCATGGCGGCCACTTCCCGGTCGGCCACCACTTTGACGGGCTTCTTGAGGTTGATTAAGCCCAGGTAACCGGGCTTGCAGCCAAAGTGCTCGTCAATTTCTTCCAGGGTGGCAAAGCGGAATCCGCCTTCCATGCCGGGCACCTTGTTGGCTTTGACTTCATTCATGTCGTGGTCGCCACGCAGCATCAAGAGCCAGACCTGGGTTTTGACGACCTCGCCCTTCTCGTTCTTTTCTTCCGTAGTCAGCACCAACGATTTGACGGTTTGCTTCAAGGGCACGTTCAGGTACTCGGCCACATCGGCACACGTGCTTTTGCCAGGGGTGGCGGTTTTGGTCATGGCTTGCGTAGGCGCGGGGCGCGCTGCCTGGGGCGCCAGCGCCTCGGCTTTTTCCATGTTGGCGGCGTAGTCGCTGTCAGGGCAGTAGACGATGGCGTCCTCGCCGGTGGCGGCGATCACCTGGAACTCTTCGCTCAGGTCGCCACCAATGGCGCCACTGTCGGCGGCCACGGCCCGGTAGGTCAGGCCAAAGCGGTCAAAGATACGGCGGTAGGCCTGCGCCATGACCTGGTAGCTGGCTTTGGCGCTGGCCTGGTCACGGTCAAAGCTGTAGGCGTCTTTCATGATGAACTCACGCCCGCGCATCAGGCCAAAACGGGGGCGGCGTTCATCGCGAAACTTGGTTTGAATCTGGTAGAGGTTTTTAGGCAGTTGCTTGTAGCTCTTGATGTCCTGGCGCGCGATGTCGGTCACCACCTCTTCGCTGGTGGGTTGAACCACAAAGTCGCGGTCATGCCGGTCTTTGATGCGCAACATTTCGGGGCCCATCTTTTCAAAGCGCCCGGTCTCCTGCCAGAGCTCTGCAGGCTGGATGACCGGCATGGAAATTTCGACAGCGCCGGCGCGGTTCATCTCCTCGCGCACGATGGCTTCAACCTTGCGCACCACGCGCAAGCCCATGGGCATGAGGCTGTAGATACCAGCGCCCAATTTTTTGATCATGCCGGCGCGCATCATGAGCTTGTGGCTCACTACCTCAGCATCCGCAGGCGCTTCTTTGAGGGTGGAAATATAAAATTGAGAAGCTTTCATGGCAAATTTCTGGAGGTATCCGAGGGTGATGCCCCTTGATGCATAGCTTGCGCTGTGCATAATGGACGCAGTTTAAAAATTGGGGTTTGATTATGCTTGACCGGGACGGCTTTCGGCCCAATGTCGGCATCATCCTGCTCAACCAGAAAAATCAAGTGTTCTGGGGCAAGCGTATACGTACTCACTCTTGGCAGTTTCCGCAGGGTGGCATTGACCGGGGCGAAACCCCCGAACAGGCCATGGTTCGAGAACTGCATGAAGAAGTGGGGCTCCTGCGGGAGCATATTCGCATCGTTGCCCGTACCCGCGACTGGTTGCGCTATGAGGTGCCGGACAGATACATTCGCCGCGATGCGCGCGGCCATTACAAAGGCCAGAAACAAATCTGGTATTTGTTGCAGCTGGTAGGCCACGACTGGGATTTGAACCTGCGTGCCACCGACCATCCTGAGTTTGATGCCTGGCGCTGGAACGACTACTGGGTGCCGCTGGACGCGGTGGTGGAGTTCAAACGCGGGGTCTACGAGATGGCGCTGACGGAACTGGCGCGCTACTTGCCACGCCACGAAACCAGAAACCGCTTTCTGCGCCAAGGCACACGCCTACAAGAGCACGAGCCATTGCAGGAGTCGCCACTCAGCCAGGACAATGAAGCTGAATCGGGGGCAGGCTTTGATATACCTGCCGCTGACGTGTTTCAAGGTGCAGAACATGGCGGCACCAACTCGCAGCAGGGGAACTCCTAGGAACGCGTTTTAAACGCGTTTTGCACGGATTTCAAACGCTGTTTGAAACAGCGTTTGAAATTAATTTTGGACTAGCGCGTGAGTACCAGGTTGTCCCGGTGCACCATTTCGGCTTCGGCCACATAGCCCAGTAATTTTTGAATGTCAGCGGACGGCTTGCGGCAGATGAGCCGGGCCTCCGTGCTGGCGTAATTGGCCAGACCGCGGGCGATTTCCAGCCCCTGGGGATCGCGCACAGCGATCACGTCGCCGCGTGAAAAATCGCCCTCCACCCCGGTCATGCCAATCGGTAGCAGGCTTTTACCCTCATCGCGCACCTTAACGATGGCGCCCTTGTCGACTGTGACCGAACCACGCAGTTGTAAATGGTCGGCAATCCACTGTTTACGGGCTTGGATTTTTTGAGTCTGCGCTACCAGCAAGGTGCCAATGGGCTCGCCTTGGGCCAGACGCACCAGCGCATCGGGCTCACGACCCCAGGCAATAACAGTTGAAGCACCCGAGCCTGCGGCGCGTTTAGCAGCCAAGATTTTGGTAATCATGCCGCCCCGTCCCAGGCTGGAGCCGGCACCACCGGCCATGGCTTCGAGTTTGGGGTCGCCCGCCTTGGCTTCATGCACAAAGGTGGCGCCTGCGTCCTTGCGGGGGTCGGCGGTGAACAGCCCTTTTTGGTCGGTGAGAATCACCAGGGCATCGGCTTCCACCAGGTTAGCCACCAGGGCGCCCAGGGTGTCGTTGTCGCCAAATTTGATTTCGTCGTTGACCACGGTGTCGTTTTCATTGATCACCGGCACCACGCCCAACTTCAGCAGCGTCAAGAGGGTAGAGCGGGCGTTGAGGTACCGCTCACGATCGGCCAGGTCAGCATGGGTCAACAGCACCTGGGCGCTGCCTAGGCCATTTTCTCGAAGCTTGGTTTCATACATCTGGGCCAAACCCATCTGACCGACGGCGGCGGCGGCCTGCAACTCATGAATTTCATGCGGCCGGGTGGTCCAACCCAGGCGTTTCATGCCTTCGGCAATGGCGCCGCTGGAGACCATGATGACCTCCCGTCCGGCGCGCACCAGCAGGGAGAGTTGCCGGCACCATTCACCAATGGCGGCCTCGTCCAACCCGCGCCCGTCGTTCGTTACCAGGCTGGAGCCCACTGTCACGACGATACGTTTGGCATCACGCAACACAATTGAAGCGGTTTCTGTTGTCATTCAGGCCTATAACCCCTGTCGAAAATAGAAAGTTTCTTGCTGAAATTGGGGGACCTGTTTCAGCGGTTTGATTTATTCAGGGTCAATTGAGAAGCGCGGATCAATCACTTCAGGTGTTTGCTCGGCTTTTTGCTGGGCTTTCACGTGCTGGTAAATGGTTTTGATCAGCGTCTCGCAACCTTCCCGTGTCAAGGCCGAAATCTCAAACACCGGGCCCTTGAATTTGAAGCGTTTGACAAAGTCTTTCACCACAGCGGCCCGTTCCTCCAGCGGAATCATGTCGAGCTTGTTGAGCACCAGCCAACGCGGCTTGTCG
>CAJCCO010000091.1 GCA_903960915.1 uncultured beta proteobacterium | reverse complement strand
TGTTGCGGGTTGCTTTCAGCTTTTGCAACCTACGAGCTTGCACCGGGTTGATGCCTTCTGATTTTTGTAGTTTAGCCGCGTCACGGGCTGATCTTGCCGCTGTCAGGGATACTTTAGGGTATTTGCCAAAGGCCATGCGCCCCTCTTTACCGTCAGAGTAGGTTTTCCAAAACCAGCGCTTTGAACCTGCCGGGCTTACTTCTAGATACAGGCCACCAGCATCGGTGAACCGCGCCCGTTTCTTCTCCGGGGAACAGCTAGCGCTACGGCATTTAATATCGGTCAGCATGGGTTTTTTCCAAGGAAAACCGGGGAACATTCACAAAAAACACCATTGACCCCGGTTTATTCCCCGCCATGTTCCCCGTTTTTGCATTGGCAGTCAATAGCCCTCGTTAGCGCTTACTATACTGTAAGTCTTTGATTTACCAAAGAAAAAAGCCGCTAAGTGGTTATCCTTAGCGGCCTTTATCGGAGGGTATGGTGGAGCTGGCGGGATTTGAACCCGCGTCCGCAAGCCTTGTTCGGGCAGATCTACATGTTTAGTGGTCTGATTTGAGTCTCGCCACCTGTGTCGCGCAGCCACACGCTACACAGGACGCCAGCACCCTATTTTCTTGCCCCGGGTTAAGGTACCCAGCCCGGAGCCAGCCGATAAAATTATCTTTACAGCCTGGAATACTTAACTTGCGTTAAGTACCCCTTGCCCAGCCTATCGGCCTGCTGTTGTAAAGCTCACTGGCAATTAAGCAGCGAGTGCGAAACGTTCGTCGTTTGCAGTTAGTTTTTTTGAATCTGATTTACGAGCACATTCAGCTCGACATGCACCACAACCGCGTCCGAACCCACGTCGAAACCAGTGCAGCCCCAAGACCCGTATTTTAGTCCGGTATGAGCAATTGCAAGAGGGCTTCTGGGGAATTTATCGTGGCATGGGCGCCCCACTCTACTGTGTCCGCTTTTTGGCCAAGATAGCCATAGCTGGCTGCCACGGTGCGCATGCCGGCAGCCAGGCCGGCCACGATGTCGCGCTCGTCATCGCCCACGTACAGGCAGCGCTCGGGGGCAATGCCAAGTTGCCGGGCCGCCTCAAGCAGCGGCTCGGGGTGGGGTTTGGCATAGGGGGTGGTGTCACCGCTTATGATGGTGCGCGCCGAATCAAACAGGGGCATCGCGCGGGTCAAGGGGGCCGTAAAGCGCACGGATTTGTTGGTCACAACACCCCAGGGCAAGTCCAGTACTTCAAGGTGGGCAATCAATTCCTTGACGCCGTCAAAGGCAAACGTGCTTTGCGTCAAGGATTTTTCGTAGTTTAAAAAGAACTCTTCCTTCAAAGCGTTGAATTCAGGATGCTCGGGCTTGACGTCGAAGGCGATGCCCAGCATGCCGCGCGCGCCGGCACCGGCCATGGGCCGGTAGTCTGAAAGCGGCAAGGAGGGCAAGCCCCGGTCGGTTCGCATTTTGTCGGCGGCGGCACCGAGGTCTGGCGCGCTGTCAATCAGGGTACCGTCAAGGTCAAATAACACCGCTTGAATATCTGAAAACATGGTTTTTCTCCCTCAAGCTGCGCTGTCAAGCGGTTTTTGGGTGGCAAACAGGTAGTTGACGCTGGTGTCTTCGTTCAGCCAATAACGCTGCGTGAAGGGGTTGTAGGCCATGCCCTTGGTGTGTTTGAGTTCTAGGTCGACATCACGGCAATACGCGGCGAGTTCGCTGGGTTTGATCATTTTGGCGAACTCGTGGGTTCCGCGCGGGAGCAGGTTCAGCACATACTCGGCGCCAACAATGGCAAACAAAAACGATTTTGGACTGCGGTTGAGGGTTGAGAAGTAAACCCAACCACCGGGTTTGACCAATTCGGAGCAAGCGCGCACAACGGAGGACGGGTCTGGCACATGCTCGAGCATTTCCATGCACGTGACAACATCAAAACTTGCGGGCTGCTCCAGCGCAATGGCTTCGGCACTTATTTCACGGTAGTGAAGGTTGGGCGTTTGCGCCACCAGCGCATGCAGTTGCGCAACCTTCAGCGCTTTGGTCGAGAGGTCAATACCTGTTACCTGCGCACCCCGATGTGCCATGGAGTCGGCCAGAATGCCACCGCCACAACCCACGTCCAGCACCTTCTGCCCATGAACCGGGCTCAACTGGTTTATCCATTCCAGACGGAGCGGGTTAATTTGATGCAAGGGCCGAAATTCACCGTCTTTGTCCCACCACCGATGGGCAAGGTCTGAGAATTTGGCCAGCTCGGCGGGGTCAGCGTTCAGAGTTGAAGTCATCGTTGGATTATCGGTAGGTTTTCAATTCTTTTCTGTGCAGTCCGCGTGGCCCTTTTCAGGCGGGCAAATTCAGTCATAAAAAAACCCCGCATGAAGCGAGGTTTTTTTGTAAGCAGCCGCAAGGGCTGCTTGGGATCGGCAGCGCTGAGCTTTACTTAGCGCGGGTTCCAACAACTTCGATCTCAACGCGGCGGTTCTTGGCTTGACCTTCTTTGGTCTTGTTGTCAGCCACTGGCTGCTTCTCGCCTTTGCCTTCGGTGTAAACGCGGTTTTTCTCAATGCCTTTGGACACGAGGTAGGCCTTGACAGCATCAGCACGTTTGACAGACAACTTCTGGTTGTAAGCATCGGTACCGATTGCGTCGGTGTGACCCACGGCAATGATGACTTCCAGGTTGATGCCTTTTACTTTGGAGACCAGGTCGTCCAACTTGGCTTTGCCTTCGGCTTTGAGCACAGCTTTGTCAAAGTCAAAGAACGCGTCAGCGGCGTAAGTGACCTTGGTTGCAGTGGCTGGGGCTGGAGCTGGGGCTGGAGCAGCTTTTGGAGCTGGCGCAGGAGCCGCTGCAGGTGCAGGTGCAGGTGCAGTAGCAGTAGCAGGTGCAGCCACTGGAGCTGGTGCTTTTGCTGGAGCTGGAGCAGCTACTGGCTCAGCAGCTTTCACGATGGCGCCATCGCAACCAGGTGCAGCAGTAGCTGGGGTCCAAGCGGAACTGCGCCAGCACAGGCCTGTCGTGTTTTTCACGACATCGCCGGACGTGCTGCGCCAGTTGTCGATAGTTTGCGCACCGGCAGCAGTAGCGAGTACGGCAGTTGCAAGCAACAAGGACAGTTTGTTGAATTTATTCATGGTTCTCCTTAAAGAGAAAATACGCAGAAGGACTGCGATTGATATCAGGAAAATTTAGATGCCTATCACCTAAATTCTGAGAATATTGTGCCACATCGACAAGGGATATCTGTGGTTTTAATCAAAAACTCGAGGGCTGAGTGGAAAAAACGGTCCCTAAATGCTTGTTTTTAGACGCTCAGGTACAACGCGCCAAGCCCCTTAGAATCGGGGGTTGCCTTTGACACATGCCCTTGTACTGACCGCCCCATGACACAGTTCGCCAAAGAAACCCTGCCCATCAGCCTTGAAGAGGAGATGCGCCGCAGCTACCTAGATTACGCCATGAGCGTGATTGTGGGACGCGCCCTGCCAGATGCCAGGGACGGCCTCAAGCCGGTTCACCGCCGGGTTCTTTTTGCCATGCATGAGCTCAACAACGACTGGAACCGGGCTTACAAAAAGTCCGCCCGTATTGTGGGTGACGTGATTGGTAAGTACCACCCGCACGGCGACCAGTCGGTGTACGACACCATTGTTCGCATGGCACAAGACTTTTCTATGCGCCACATGCTGGTTGACGGGCAAGGTAACTTCGGCTCTGTGGACGGCGATAACGCGGCAGCCATGCGCTACACCGAGATCCGTCTGGCAAAAATTGCCCATGAGCTGTTGGCGGACCTGGACAAGGAAACCGTTGACTTCGGCCCCAATTACGACGGCTCAGAGAAAGAACCCCTGGTCATGCCCACCCGGCTGCCCAACTTGCTGGTCAACGGCTCGGGCGGTATTGCTGTGGGTATGGCCACCAATATTCCGCCCCACAACTTGAATGAAGTGGTTGATGCCTGCCTGCACTTGCTGCGCAATCCAGAAGCCTCTATTGACGATTTGATGGAAATCGTGCCGGCGCCTGACTTTCCTACGGCGGGCATTATTTACGGCATCAACGGCGTGAAAGACGGCTACCGTACCGGACGCGGCAAGGTGGTGATGCGCGCCAAGTGCCATTTTGAGGACATCGACAAGGGTGCCCGTCAGGCCATCATCGTGGACGAGCTGCCCTACCAGGTCAACAAAAAGACCTTGCAAGAGCGCATGGCCGAGCTGGTGCACGAGAAGAAGATTGAAGGCATCAGCCACATTCAAGACGAATCGGACAAGTCCGGCATGCGTTTGGTCATTGAGCTCAAGCGCGGTGAAGTGCCTGAAGTGGTGCTTAACAATCTGTACAAACAGACCCAGTTGCAAGACACCTTTGGCATGAACATGGTGGCCTTGATTAACGGCCAGCCCAAGTTGTGCAACCTCAAAGACCTGATTGAAGTCTTCTTGCAGCACCGCCGCGAAGTGGTGACACGGCGCACCGTTTTCAACCTGCGCAAGGCGCGTGAACGGGGCCACGTGCTGGAAGGCCTGGCGGTTGCCCTGGCTAATATTGACGACTTCATTGCCATCATCCGCAACGCGCCCACCCCCCCGGTGGCCAAGGTGGAGCTGATGACCAAACCCTGGGACAGCAAGCTGGTGCGTGAAATGCTCACCCGCACCCGTTCCGACGGTGGCGCGATCAATGCGGATGACTACCGGCCAGACGGCCTGGAGAAGGAATTCGGTATGGGCAGCGACGGCCTGTACCGTCTGTCAGACACCCAGGCCCAAGAAATTCTGCAAATGCGCCTGCAACGCCTGACTGGCCTGGAGCAGGACAAGATCGTGGCCGAATACAAAGAAGTGATGGGTGAGATTGAAGACTTGCTCGACATTTTGGCCAAGCCCGAGCGCGTCTCCACCATCATCAGCGAAGAGCTGACGGCCATCAAAAACGAATTCGGACAGACCAAACTCGGCGCACGCCGCAGCCTGGTGGAACACAGCTCTTACGACCTGAGCACCGAAGATCTGATCACGCCGACCGATATGGTGGTGACGCTCTCGCACAGCGGCTATATCAAGAGCCAGCCCTTGAGCGAGTACCGCGCGCAAAAGCGTGGCGGACGCGGCAAACAAGCCACGGCCACCAAAGAAGACGACTGGGTCGACCAGCTTTTCATTGCCAACACCCACGACTACATCTTGTGTTTCTCCAACCGCGGACGGCTTTACTGGCTCAAGGTTTGGGAAGTTCCGCAGGGTTCGCGTGGCTCGCGCGGGCGCCCCATCGTCAATATGTTCCCGCTGCAAGAGGGCGAGAAAATCAATGTGGTCCTGCCTTTGACAGGCGACAAGCGCAGCTTCCCCGCCGACCAGTATGTGTTCATGGGCACCTCCATGGGTACCGTCAAAAAGACTGCGCTCGACGAATTCAACAACCCGCGTAAAGGCGGCATCATTGCTGTCAACCTGGACGAAGGTGACTACCTGATTGGCGCAGCCCTGACCGACGGCAAGCACGACGTGATGCTGTTCTCGGACGGTGGTAAAGCGGTGCGCTTTGATGAAAACGATGTGCGCCCACTGGGCCGCCAGGCCCGCGGCGTGCGCGGCATGATGCTCGAAGACGGCCAAAGCGTGATTGCCATGTTGGTGGCCGAGGACGAACTGCAAAGCGTGCTCACGGCCACCATCAACGGCTATGGCAAACGCACCAGCATCACTGAATACACCCGCCACGGTCGCGGCACCAAGGGCATGATTGCCATCACCCAGTCCGAGCGCAACGGCAAGGTAGTCGCCGCCACCCTGGTGCATGCCGATGATGAAATCATGCTCATCACCGACAAGGGCGTGCTGGTGCGTACCCGCGTGAGTGAGATTCGTGAACTGGGACGTGCCACCCAAGGCGTGACGCTGATTGGTCTGGACGACGGCTCCAAACTGAGCGGTGTGCAACGTATCGTTGAAAACGACGCCAACCCGGTGACGGATGCCGATGCTGATACCGATACCGATACCGACGCGGACGCCAACCCCAATCCAGACAGCCAGGACGGCACGCCCAGCGCCTGATCGCAACGCATCCACCCATCACGATACTTTGCCGTCAGGGGCCGCCACCTTTTTCTTGCCAAGACCGACATGAGCCGACCCTTCAATTTTTCAGCCGGACCTGCCGCCATCGCCGAAGAGGTTTTGCGCGAGGCGGCGGCTGACATGCTGGACTGGCACGGCAGTGGCATGGGCGTGATGGAAATGAGCCACCGTGGCCCGGAGTTCGGCGCCATTTACCAGCAAACTCAGTCCGACTTGCGCGAGCTGCTGGCTATTCCAGCGCAGTTCAAAATTCTGTTCATGCAGGGTGGCGGACTGGCTGAAAACGCCATCGTTCCCATGAACCTGTCGGCCCGTACTGCGGCGCCCGGCGCCCGGGGTACGGCCGATTTTGTGGTGACGGGCAGCTGGAGCCAAAAATCACTGCAAGAAGCCACTAAATACTGCAACGCCCAACTGGCTGCCAGCAGCGCCCCCAACGGCCACACCAGCCTGCCCGAGCCGGCCAGTTGGCAGCTCAGCAGCAAGGCCAGCTACGTGCAGGTCTGCACCAACGAAACCATTCACGGCGTAGAGTTTCACACCCTGCCCGACCTTGCAGCGCTGGGCTGCAATGCCCCCCTGGTCATCGACTTTTCTTCCCACGTGGCCTCGCGTCCGGTGGACTGGTCGCGCGTGGGGCTGGCCTTTGGCGGCGCCCAAAAAAACCTGGGGCCTGCTGGCCTGACCCTGGTGGTGGCGCGAGAAGACCTGCTGGGTCACGCCCTGCCCATTTGTCCCAGCGCCTTCGACTACAAAATCGTGGCCGACAACCAGTCGATGTTCAACACACCGCCCACTTACTCTATCTATATAGCGGGCTTGGTGTTTCAGTGGCTCAAGCGCCAAGGGGGCATGGCGGCCATGGAGGCGCGCAACATCGCCAAAGCCACCCTGCTGTATGAGGCCATTGATCAGTCGCAGCTGTACTACAACAAGGTAGACCCGCACTGCCGCTCGCGCATGAATGTGCCCTTTTACCTGCGCGACGAGCGCCTGAACGATGCTTTTCTGGCCGGCGCCAAAGCGCGCGGCCTGTTGCAGCTCAAAGGCCACAAATCCGTTGGCGGCATGCGCGCCAGTATTTACAACGCCATGCCGCTGGCCGGCGTGCAGGCCTTGGTGGACTACCTGCACGATTTTGAAAAAACCGGTGGTTAAAGCCGCTAGTCACCCTGGAACACACCATGGCAAAAACCCTTTCTGAACTTCGCACCAGCATCGACGCCGTTGACCTGGAACTGCTGGCCCTGTTGAACCGCCGCGCCAGCCTGGCCCACGAGGTGGGTGAGGTCAAACGCGGTGACGGCTCGCCCGTGTTTCGCCCTGAACGCGAAGCCCAGGTTATTCACGGTTTGCAGTCGCACAACCCCGGTCCAATCAAAGGCGGCAGCGTGGCCTTCATCTGGCGTGAAATCATGTCAGCCTGTCGCGCGCTGGAAGCGCCGCAACGCGTTGCCTACCTGGGGCCAGCAGGCACCTTCAGTGAAGAGGCGGCGCTGAAGTTTTTTGGCTCCAGCATTGAGCGCGTTTTGTGCGTCAGCATTGACGAGGTGTTTCGTGCCTCAGCCGCTGGAAGTGCCGCGTTTGGCGTGGTTCCCATTGAAAATTCCACCGAGGGTGTGATCTCGCGCTCACTCGACCTGCTGCTCAACTCGCCCCTGCATGTGGTGGGCGAAACCAGTATTTTGGTGCGCCACAACCTGTTGCGCCTGTCGGCCTCGCTGGACAACATTGAAGCGATTTACGCCCACCCGCAGGCCCTGGCCCAGTGTCAGGGCTGGCTCAACACCCATTTGCCGCATGTCGAGCGGCGCGCCGCCTCCAGCAACGCCGAAGGCGCCCGTTTGGCTGCCACCAACCCAGCCTGGGCGGCAATTGCCAGTGAGCGCGCGGGCAGCGAGTTTGGTCTGCACACCGCCTCGCACGCCATCCAAGATGACGCCTTCAACCGCACCCGCTTTGCCGTGGTTTGCCTGCCGCAAACCCTGCCCGTACCCGCCGCCAGCGGCAAGGACTGCGTGAGCCTGATCGTCTCGGTGCCCAACAAACCCGGCGCCGTGCATGACCTGCTGATGCCGCTCAAAACCCATGGCGTCTCCATGACCCGCTTTGAGTCGCGCCCAGCGCGCTCGGGCCAATGGGAATACTTTTTCTACATTGACATTCAGGGCCACCCCTCGCAGCCCAACGTGGCGCAAGCGCTGGAAGAGCTACAAGGCTTGTGTGCTTTTTACAAGGTGCTGGGCGCCTATCCTGCGGGGGAATGATGAACCGTGCACAGGCCTCTCATGGTTGAACAACTCGGTCTCATTGGCTGCGGCCTGATGGGTGGCTCGTTTGCACTGGCACTTAAAAAAGCCGGTGCCGTCAAACGTGTGGTGGGTTTCAGTGCTTCGGCGCGCACCATCCAGCGCGCCCTTGAACTCGGCGTGATTGACGTGGCCGCCACCTCTGCAGCCCAAGCTGCACAAGGCTCAGACCTGGTGCTGGTAGCGGTTCCCGTGGCCGCCACCGAGGCCACGCTCAGGGCCATTGCGCCTGAAATTTTGGCCACCACCCTGGTCATGGACGTGGGCTCCACCAAACGCGACGTGGTGGCCGCTGCCCGCTTGGGCCTGGGCGCAAAAATTGGCAACTTGGTGCCCGCTCACCCGATCGCCGGACGAGAGGTCGCTGGCGTAGAGAACGCCTTGGCAGACCTGTACCAAGACAAGCAAGTCATTCTCACGCCCTTGCCAGAAAACACCCCCGCGCAGCTGCAACAAGCGCGGGATGTCTGGACCGCGCTGGGCAGCCGTGTGCTGAACCTGACCCCTGAAGCGCACGACGCCGCATTTGCCGCCGTCAGCCACTTGCCCCACATGCTGGCTTTTGCCTTCATGAACGCCATCAGCAGCCAGCCCAATAGCGCAGAGCTGCTGGCGCTGGCCGGGCCGGGTTTCAGAGATTTCACACGCATTGCCGCCAGCGACCCCACCGTCTGGCGCGACATCATGCGGGCCAATCGCGACGAATTGCTGGCCCAGTCTCAGCGCTTTCAGCAACAGCTTCAGGCATTCGATCACGCGCTGCAAAGCGACAACACCGAAGCCCTGGTCCACCTGATTCAAACGGCCAGCCAAACCCGTGCCCAGTGGCAGAAGACGGGGCCCACCTAATGTTCTCTACCGCTTTTATCGACCTCCCTCCCCTGCTCCACGCCAGCGGCACGCTGGTGTTGCCTGGCTCAAAAAGCATCTCCAACCGCGTGCTGCTGCTGTCGGCGTTGAGCCAAGGCACCACCACTTTGCACGACGTGCTCGACTCGGACGACACCCGCGTCATGCTGGCCGCTTTGCGCCAACTGGGCTGCGGTGTGCGGCAAAGTGGGCACACGGTGGTCATTGACGGCTTGGGCGGTCAGCTCCCGCCCCTCAAGGCTGATCTCTTCATGGGCAACGCCGGCACGGCCATTCGTCCGCTCACCGCGGCGCTGGCCGTGCTGGGTGGCGACTTTGAACTGCGCGGCGTGCCGCGCATGCATGAACGCCCCATTGGCGACCTGGTCGATGCCTTGCGCCAGTTGGGTTGCCAGATTGATTACCTTGGCCAAGACGGCTACCCGCCGTTGCACATTGGCCAGCCCCACTTGCGTCTGGACGCGCCCATTCGGGTGCGTGGCGATGTCTCCAGCCAGTTTCTGACCGCCCTGTTGATGGCGCTGCCCCTGGTGGCCACGCAAGACATCGTGATTGAGGTGGTGGGCGAGCTGATCTCCCGGCCCTACATTCACATTACGCTGGAACTGCTGGCACGCTTTGGCATTCAGGTGCAGCGCCAGGACTGGCAGCGTTTCACCATTCCCGCGGGCAGTCAGTTCAAGTCGCCCGGCACGCTGCACGTAGAGGCCGACGCCTCCTCCGCCAGCTATTTCATCGCTCTGGGCGCGCTGGCAACGGCCGCCACCGGACAGCCAGGTCTGCGCATTGAAGGCGTGGGCGCCGACGCCATTCAAGGCGACATCCGTTTCATCGAAGCCGCGCAAATGATGGGCGCCCAGGTCAAGAGCGGGCCCAACTGGCTTGAAATTTCCCGTGGCCAGTGGCCGCTAACAGCCATCGACCTGGACTGCAACCACATACCCGATGCCGCCATGACGCTGGCGGTGATGGCCTTGTATGCCCAGGGCACCACCACCCTGCGCAACATTGCCAGCTGGCGCGTGAAAGAAACCGACCGACTGGCCGCCATGGCCTGTGAACTGCGCAAACTCGGCGCCACCGTGGAAGAGGGCCCGGATTTCATCCGCGTCACGCCACCCGCCAGCGCCGCCGACTGGCAAGCCGCCAGCATTCACACCTATGACGACCACCGCATGGCCATGTGCTTTTCGCTGGCCGCCTTCAACCCCGCCGGTCTGCCCGTGCGCATTGAAGACCCCAAGTGCGTGGCCAAAACTTATCCTGACTACTTTGAGGCGCTGTTCTCGCTGGTACAGGCCGCACCCAACGCCATTCCTGTCATCTGCGTCGACGGCCCCACCGCCTCGGGCAAGGGCACCCTGGCCGCCGCGCTGGCCCAGCGCCTGGGCTACCACCTGCTCGACTCCGGCTCGCTGTACCGCATCACCGCCCTGGCTGCGCTGCAACAAGGCCTGGCCCTTGATACCCACCATGAGCCCGCCATTGCCGCCCTGGTGCCCACCTTGTCCATCCGCTTTGTGGGTGAACAGGTGCTGCTCAACGGCCAAGACGTGAGCGACGCCATTCGCACCGAAGAGGCGGGCATGAACGCCTCCAAGGTGTCGGCACTGCCGCAGGTCCGCACGGCCCTGCTGGCGCTGCAACACAGCTTTCGCCAGCTCCCCGGTCTGGTGGCCGATGGGCGCGATATGGGCACCGTTATCTTCCCGCAAGCACCGCTCAAGGTATTTTTGACGGCAGGTGCCGCGCAACGGGCGCAAAGACGCCATAAACAATTGATTTCAAAGGGTATTTCGGCTACACTCGCCGCTCTTCGCGCTGACTTGGAAGCCCGCGACGCCCGTGATTCAAACCGCAGCGTCGCCCCTCTGACGCCAGCGCAAGATGCCCGGTTGCTAGACAACTCAGATCTGACGATTGAACAATCGATAGATCTGGTGTTGAACTGGTGGCAGGGTACGCAGCCGTTCAACGCAAGCTGAAACGGCGCAACAAGTCAAAAGCAGGCGCCTCAACAGCGCTTTGTTTTTGCAACCGGTCCACACCAGACTTCTCGCGCTGCACCTGGCGCACTGCTGATGTGGTTCAACAAACGAACCCGCGGGTAACACCGCAAACTACTATGCGGTTAACGCCGCATCAACAACATGTCTGAATCTTTTGCCGCCCTATTTGAAGAATCCCTGACGCGCACAGAAATGCGCACAGGTGAAGTGATCACTGCTGAAGTGATTCGTATCGAGCACAGCTTTGTGGTGGTTAACGCCGGCCTCAAGTCTGAAGCCTATGTGCCAATCGAAGAATTCAAAAGTGACAAGGGCGAAATCGAAGTCCAAGTGGGTGACTTCGTGTCGGTGGCCATTGGGTCCATCGAAAACGGTTACGGCGACACCATCCTGTCGCGTGACACCGCCAAACGCCTGGCTTCTTGGATGAGCCTGGAAAAAGCCCTGGAAACCGGCGAATTCGTCACCGGCACCACCAGCGGCAAAGTCAAGGGTGGCCTGACCGTGCTGGTCAACGGCATCCGCGCCTTCCTGCCCGGTTCACTGGTGGACACACGTCCTACCAAAGACCTGTCTCCGTACGAGAACAAGACCCTGGAATTCAAGGTCATCAAGCTCGACCGCAAGCGCAACAACGTCGTGCTGTCACGCCGTGCTGTGGTGGAAGCCTCCATGGGCGAAGAGCGCGCCAAACTGATGCAGACCCTCAAAGAAGGTTCTGTGGTGCATGGCGTGGTCAAGAACATCACCGAATACGGTGCATTCGTGGACCTCGGCGGTATCGACGGCCTGCTGCACATCACCGACATGGCCTGGCGCCGTGTTCGCCACCCTTCGGAAGTGGTCACAGCCGGTCAAGAAATCACGGCCAAGATCCTCAAATTCGACACCGAGAAAAACCGCGTGTCCCTGGGTCTCAAGCAAATGGGCGACGATCCTTGGATGGGCGTCAACCGCCGCTACCCCCAAGGTACGCGCATGTTTGGCAAGATCACCAACATCGCCGACTACGGTGCATTTGTGGAACTGGAGCCAGGAATCGAAGGTTTGGTGCACGTGTCCGAGATGGACTGGACCAACAAGAACGTCGCGCCTTCCAAGATCGTTGCTTTGGGTGACGAAGTCGAAGTCATGGTCCTCGAGATCGACGAAGACAAGCGCCGCATCAGCTTGGGCATGAAGCAGTGCCGCGCCAACCCTTGGCAAGACTTCGCTCAAAACACCAAGCGTGGCGACCGCGTT
>CAJCCO010000090.1 GCA_903960915.1 uncultured beta proteobacterium | reverse complement strand
GGTTAGAGCGCAGCATTCATAATGCTGATGTCGGTGGTTCAAATCCACCTATCACCACCAAGATTCGGTTTCAGACAGCGTCAGGAACCCTCAAAACCCGCACCCTTACAGGCCTAGCGGGTTTTTTGTTGCCTCAAGCAACATCAGATTGAGCGGCTCCGGTTTCAATCGTCCAAAGCAGGCTTCGCAGGCCGCGTTGTTTGGCGAACACCCTGGCGCGACATCGAGAGAATCGGCTGGTGGCTTTGTAGCCGTTAGGGCCATCCCGGCCCGAAGTCGTGGGCACCTGCTGCCCTTCTAAAATAACAGCAACTAACTGATGAAAGTAGCTTTGTTATGCAAACCGCCTCCAAACACCTCTCAGAACTTGACTGGCGTGGCTGGCCACTCGATCAGGTGGCCCTGAGAGGCCAAGCGCAATGGAAGGAGCTACTCGGCAGCGCTTCCGGGTGCCAGAACGACATGACGATGGGCGTCGTTCGCCTCAGAAAAGGTGAATCGCTCGAGCCCCATAGCCATTCACAGCCTGAAACCTACTTCACCCTGTCCGGCCGCGGAACGGTCACCATTGATGAGGTGGTGCATAACGTAGACCCTGGAAGAATGCTGTTCATACCTGGCAACGCCCGGCACCAGATCAACAATGTGAATGAAGAGGAGTTGTTGATTCTGTATGTGTTTGCAATCAGTGATTTCAGCAAAGTTCAGTACCACTTCTAATTGGGATAAGACGCGACTCTCTGCGGGGGAGTTGCATTTTTTTCGGCAAAATAAGCGGCCCCAAGTTCACCGACCACCACCCATGAAAATCCGTGCTTACCAATCCCAAGATTTAGACCTCGTCGTTGCGCTGTGGAATGCCTGCGCGCTGACACGTCCCTGGAACAACCCGCAGCTCGATATTGACCGCAAACTAACGATGCAGCCTGAATGGTTTTTGGTGGGGGAGGTCAACGACGAATTGATGGCCAGCGCCATGTTTGGCTATGAGGGGCACCGCGGTTGGGTGAATTATCTGGCGGTCTCCCCCGCGCACCAGCGCCACGGCTATGCACGCCAGCTGATGGCGCATGGCGAAGCGCTGCTGCTAGAAGTCGGTTGCCCCAAGCTGAACCTGCAGGTGCGCCATACCAATACGCAAGCTTTGGCCTTTTATGAGCGGCTGGGCTACGGGACCGACGAGGTGCTGAGTCTGGGCAAACGGCTGATTACAGACCAGTAAAGCCAAAAACCGGGCACTGTCTACTTAGGGCTATGCGCTGAGGTCTTCCACCAGCAGGTAGCCAAAGACCACGCAAACCAAGCTGAACACCAAAATACCCGGCGGCGACACGCTGCCTAAGGTAATGAATGTGGACACAACCGGGGTGCCGATGCCAGCGACCACCAGACAGGTGCCCAAAATATTCCGTAAATTAGCTTTCATTGCCCTCCTCCTTGAATCCGTTACGTTGGACTCTAGGAGAAATGCCTGGCTTTGAAAATTCGAAACACGCCGTAAGGGCTAGCCCTTATAGCAGCGCTCTGAACGCGGTTAAAGGGCCTTGTTGTTGGCTGCCGTCATGATCAGACGAAGCAGTTCAGCCAGTGTTTTCACCGCCAATTTTTCCATCACGCGTCCCTTATGGACCTCAACTGTTCTGGGACTGATGCCCAGCAGTTGACCAATTTCACGGTGGTTATGGCCAAGCGCCACCGCCTTGAGCACCTCGCGCTCACGCGGTGTGAGCAACTCCAGTCCCTTGACCACGGTTTGGTTTTGGTGCGACGTGTGCAAGCGCTCAAAGGCTTTTTCCAGTGCCTCCAGCAAGCGGGGCAGCACGACGGGTTTCTCAAGAAAATCAATGGCGTCATTCAAAAAAGCCTGGCGCATGACTTCAATATCGGCATAAGCGGTCAAAAAGATGACCTCTAGGGTGACGGTTTGCTCCATTTCTTTGAGTTGCTTTTGCAGCGCCAGGCCGTCTTGCCCGGTCATGCGCAAGTCGAGAATCAGGCAGGCGGGACGCTGGGGTGGCGAACTTAAAAAGGCTTCGCTGCTGGCGTAGGTGCGGCAGTCAAAGCCTTTGAGGCCCAGCATCAACGACAGAGAATCACGCACTGAGGGGTCGTCATCGACGATGCAGACCAGCTGACTGTTACTCATCGCTTAACGCCCGGGTGGGCAAAATAATTTGAAAGCATTTCTCGGGCTTTTCCTGGTAGCGCAATATCCCTGCGTTGTTTTCAACCAGGGACTTGCTCACTGACAGGCCAAGCCCCAGACCTTCTTTTTTCTGGCTGTAGAAAGGTCGAAAGACTTGGTCAATCTCCTCTGGCGAAAGGGGTAAACCTTGGTCAATAACACTGATGTGCACCATGTGCTGGCGCTGCCCCGCCACCCTAACCAGCACGCGGGCGCCTGCGGGCGAGGCTTCGATAGCGTTTTTCAGCAAGTTGCCCAAGGCGGTACTGATCTGTACCGCGTCAACCAGGACATCGTGCTGCTGGCCTGTGACTTCCATGTGAATGCTCACCTGCGACAAGAGCGCCTTGGGTTCGAGGCGTGCCATGCACTCGGTGACGATCTGAAGTGCGCTGGTGCGCTGCAGTGTGGAGACGCCCGATATAAAAAAGCTACGCAGGCCGCGCACGATGTCAGACGCCCGAACAGTTTCATTGGCAATGAGGCGCAGCGTCTGCAGCAATTGGTTGCGCGCATCGGGCAACTTGCCTGACGCCTCGCTATCGGCCAATAGCAAGGCAGACTCCGCATAGGCATTGAGCGCGCTCATGGGTTGATGCAGTTCATGAGCCAACGAGCCAGCCAGCTCACCCGCGGCCACCAGTTGCAGACTCTCACGCAGCCGCTCTTGTGCCCGCATGCGCTCGTCCACCACCGCGCCAATGATGAGCCCGGTCAATGACAGGGTCAGCATGACGATTTGCATGTCGATGAGCATGTTGGGGGACACGCCTGGCTGGGTGGCGCTGAACACCAGAGGCAACTGCACAAGCGCAGCGGCCAGGGTGGCACCGGGCAGGGAGTGCGCCGCTGCGATCAGGCCAATGGCAAAGAACAAGGGAAAGAAGTACTTCATCTGCAAGTCAATCGGCAGCGAAAAGATAAAGGCCATGCAAACCAACAAGCCCACCATCAAGATCCAAAAATTAAAACTGCGCAACATCTGGCGGTATTGGGGATGGCGCTTTTTGTCCATCAACAGAAACACCAAGGGCAGCAAAACCATCATGCCCAGCAAGTCGCCTATGAAAAAACGGTAAATCGCTTCCCAAAAATCGCTCGGCGCCAAGGTCTTGATCAGGGTCTGCACACTGACGTACAGAAAAGAAGTAACCAATGCGCCCATCAGCGTGACGGCGCTGAGGAGCACAACCTCCAACCTGTCGCGTAAATTGGGCTGGCCACGAAGCACGCCGCGCAAGGTTTTTGCAATGCCGGCGTAGCACAAGACCAACACCAAATTACCCAAAAACACCGCTGGCGAGGCAATGGCAGCACCCCGAATCAACCAGTCGGACACACCCAGGGTGATATAGACCCAGGGAATCCAAACCATGCCGGCCCAAGATAAAAACAGCACCTCCAGCGCAGCCGGAGGGTTCCAGGGCGTGATGTTGAGGTGCCCAATAGGGTGGATGTAGCTCAGCCAGTCCACCAAAATAAATGCCAGTGAAAAAACCAGTGCGGCAACCTCTTTTTTGAAGCGCTCAGGTCGTAGTTGTGGTGTCATGACGGCCCCGTGTAGATCGGTATTCTATGTTTCGAGGACTGACTGAAAGCTCAGCTCTTGACCGCTGCCTCAAACAAGGCGAACAGCTCGCGTTGCCAGGGGCCGTCATGGCTGACGGCGGTTTGCACCAGCACGGTCTGGCTGGCCCGGTCGACCAGCACACGTTGCCCGTGGTGGCCATTCATCATCAGCCAGGCGCCTTGGGGGCGCGGGTGCCAGAAGAAGTTTTTGTACCCCATATCGGGGCGCATGGTGCCAAAGCGCACCTGCTGGTCTTGCGGGCCGTGGCTGGCACAGTCGTCAAGCCAGGCGCGGCTGACGATTTGGCGGCCTTGCATCTGGCCTTGCTGGGCCACCAATTGCCCCAACCGCGCCCAGTCGTGCAGGCGGGCGGCAAAACCGACGCAGTTGTATTCGTGGCCCTTGGCATCGGTCAGCCAGGTAGCGTCGGCCTCGGCTCCCATGGGCTGCCATAAATAGTGCTGGGCAAATTGCGCCAGGCTCATCTGGCTGACCGCACGAATCACCATGCCCAGGGTGAGCGGGCACAGCTCGTTGTAATTGAACCGCGTGCCCGGCGCCTCCAGCACGCCGCGCCAGTTGCGCACCACTTGCTCGAGGTCAGTGCCCACCGTGCGGGCATAGGGCGAGCCGAGCAGGGCCGGCACGTCAATGCGCACGGGGTCACGCTCATGGAGCACATCTACCCCGCTGGACATGTTGAGCAGGTGGCGCATCTTGATCTGCCCGAGCAAGCTGCCCTGTAAGGTGGGCACATAGTCTTGCGGGCTATCGTCCAGGCTTTTAATCAGGCCCCGGTCTAGCGCAATGCCAAACAGCAAGGCGGTGACACTTTTGGCCATGGACCAACTGGTCATGCGCTGGTCGGCGCTGCGGCCCATGCGGTAGTCTTCAGACCAAATTTTTCCGTGCCTTGCAATCAGCAAACCGGTGACTGGCCATTGGTTGAGGTAATCAGTGACGGTGCGCCGCGCCAAGCCCCAAGGGTAGTTGACCGCACGGGGGGTTATCAACAACTCGCTGGCCTGCGGGGTTGCGGCGATGGTGTGGTGGCGAAACATCTTCTCAAAGCCGCCGGAATAGTTGCCCACCCGGTAAGCCGGGTAAGCCTCCCAGCGCGGGAATTGCCCAGCCGGACCCCAGCCGCTTGGAAAACCCTGCTGCATTCCCCAAGCATCTGCGTTAGCCCGTGCCGGGAAAGCCAGGGTAGCCGCTCCCCAGACGGCGGTTTGCCAACCGGACTTTAAGAATTGACGTTTTGTGTGCATGCTGCTCAAGGTAATTGCTGCAACCAGTTCAATACGGCGTCTGCGCCCACCAAAGGTGTATTGCCGTGGTTGGCCGCTGTTAACTTCATAGGGTCCAACCCCTGGTGGGCCCACTTTTTGTGCACTTTACTCTGCGGCGCGGTCTTTGGGTAGGGCGTGGCTATGCGGTGGATGGGCATGGCTGAGCGGCTATTGCTACACTGGGACGCCTTTGTTCTTCAACCAGCCTCTGGATACACACCATGAAACGCTGCCTCACTTTGCCGCTGCTGCGGCCCTCTCGTATTTTTCTGCCGCCTGCCTGGGTGCTACCCCGTGGCAGGGGCAACCCAGCCTACCCGACCCACCTGCGCTGCCTGTAAAACGGTAGCCGGTGCGGCGTGGCCCATGGCGGCTACGCGCCTGCTTGCCACTGCCTAGTGCGCTGTTTTCCCGCTTTTTATTCAAAGCCCCCTGAAGTGAAACCCCATGTCAAAAACCATGTCTAAAAAAGTCTTTATCAAAACCTTTGGCTGCCAGATGAACGAGTACGACTCGGACAAGATGGCCGATGTGCTGCAAGCCGCGCAGGGCTATGAGCCGACCAACGACGTGGAAGAGGCCGACCTGATTTTGTTCAACACCTGCTCGGTGCGTGAGAAGGCGCAGGAGAAAGTGTTCTCGGACCTGGGCCGGGTCAAGCACCTGAAGAAAAAAGGCGTGCTGATTGGCGTGGGCGGCTGCGTGGCCAGCCAGGAAGGCGCCGCCATCATTGCGCGTGCGCCTTATGTGGATGTGGTTTTTGGCCCTCAAACCCTGCACCGCCTGCCGCAGTTGCTGGCGCAGCGCGAGGCCCAAAACAAATCGCAGGTGGACATCAGCTTTCCAGAGATTGAAAAATTTGACCACCTGCCACCGGCCCGCGTGGACGGTGCTACCGCGTTTGTGAGCATCATGGAAGGTTGCTCCAAATATTGCAGTTACTGCGTGGTGCCCTACACCCGCGGTGAAGAGGTGAGCCGGCCGTTTGAAGACGTGTTGGTGGAGGTGGCGGGCTTAGCCGATCAGGGCGTGAAAGAGGTGACCCTGCTGGGCCAAAACGTCAACGCGTACCGTGCCCCCATGGTGGGTGCAGGCGCGGGCGGCGAGAAGGCCGACTTTGCCACCTTGCTGGAGTACGTGGCCGACATTCCAGGCATTGAGCGCATACGCTACACCACCAGCCACCCCAATGAGTTCACGCCCTCCTTGATTGCCGCGTACGACAAGCTGCCCAAACTGGTGAGCCACCTGCACCTGCCGGTGCAACACGGCTCGGACCGTATTTTGATGGCCATGAAGCGCGGCTACACGGCGATGGAATACAAAAGCACGGTGCGCAAGCTGCGCGCCATTCGCCCTGACATGGCCATGAGCAGCGACTTCATTGTGGGTTTCCCTGGAGAGACCGAGGACGACTTCAACAAGATGATGAAGCTCATTGACGACGTTGGCTTTGACAATTCCTTCAGCTTTATCTTCAGCCCACGCCCCGGCACGCCCGCCGCCAATCTAGCGGACGACACGCCACACGAGGTCAAGCTGCGCCGCCTGCAGCACCTGCAAGCCGTCATCAACCAGAACATTAAAACCATTTCTGAGAGCCGCCTGGGCACGGTGCAACGCTTGCTGGTAGAAGGTGCCTCCAAGCGCGACGCCACCGAGCTGATGGGCCGCACCGAGTGCAACCGCGTGGTCAATTTTGTGGGGCAACCCAGGTTGGTGGGGCAACTGGTGGATGTGAAGATCTCCGAAGCGCGGCCGTTTACGCTGCGCGGCGAAGTGCTGCTGCGTCAGGATGCTATGACGGCCACCCTGCCCACGTAAGCGGATCAATCAGAACGGCATTTTGGGCATGCCTTTCATGCCGCCCATGCGCTTCATCATCTTCATCATGCCGCCGCCCTTCATCTTCTTCATCATGTCCTGCATTTGCTCAAATTCCTTGAGCATGCGGTTAACTTCTTGCACCTGAACGCCTGCACCGGCGGCAATGCGGCGTTTGCGGGTGGCTTTGATGAGGTCGGGCTTGCGGCGCTCCAGTGGCGTCATGCTGTAGATGATGCCTTCCTTGCGTTTGATGTCTTTCTCTACCTTGCCCATGTCCATTTGCCCGGCTTTGGCCGCCATGGCAGCAGGCAGTTTGTCCATCAGGCTGGACAAGCCGCCCATTTGTTTCATTTGCTGAATCTGGGCCAGAAAATCGTTGAGGTCAAAGCTGGCGCCGCTTTTAACCTTGGCTGCCAGCTTTTGGGCCGCCGCCATGTCCACCCCGGCGGTAACTTGTTCAACCAAAGCCAGAATGTCGCCCATGCCCAGGATGCGGCCGGCGTGGCGCTCGGCGTCAAACACTTCTAGGCCGTCAAGTTTTTCACTGGTACCAGCAAATTTAATGGGCGCCCCGGTTACCTGACGAACCGACAAGGCGGCACCGCCACGCGAGTCGCCGTCGGTCTTGGTCAAAATGATGCCGGTCAGCGGCAGCGCGTCTTTGAAGGCTTTGGCGGTGTTGATGGCATCCTGGCCCTGCATGGCGTCCACCACAAACAGGGTTTCCACAGGGTTCAAGGCCGCGTGCAGGGCCTTGATCTCGTGCATGAGCGCCTCGTCAATGGCCAGCCGGCCGGCGGTGTCCACCAACAACACGTCAAAGTAATGCTTGCGCGCGTAGTCCAGGGCGGCCAGGGCAATGTCTACCGGTTTTTGATCGGTGCTACTGGGAAACCACTCGGCGCCCACTTGGGCCGTAACAGTTTTCAACTGCTCAATAGCGGCCGGACGGTACACGTCACCGGAGACGGTGAGCACTTTTTTATGGCGCTTCTCAATCAGGTGCTTGGCCAACTTGGCGGTGGTGGTGGTTTTACCGGCGCCCTGTAAACCCGCCATCAGAATGACCGCTGGGGGTTGGGCGGCCAGGTTGATGTCGCTGATGCCCTCGCCCATGGTGGCGGCCAGCTCTCTATTGACAATACCGACCAGTGCCTGGCCTGGGGTGAGTGAGCCCAAGACTTCCTGCCCGAGCGACTTCTCTTTCACGCGGGCGATGAAATCGCGCACCACGGGCAGCGCCACGTCGGCCTCCAACAGGGCCATGCGTACCTCGCGCAACATGTCGGAGACATTGGACTCGGTGATGCGAGCCTGCCCCCGGATTTGTCGGACGAGGAGGGAGAGTTTGTCGGTAAGAGCGGAGGCCATAGGAGAGATTCCGGTGAACGGGGGCCAGACAAGGCCGTCCGTCAAAAAAAGCAGCCGGCAAAACGCTAAACTGCAGCCATGATTTTAGCCAGTGCTTCTCCAACCGCTTTGATTCTGGCCGTGGGCGCCGCCAGCGCCTATGTGGCTTCGGCGCTGGGCGCGTCCAGATTCGGCAGTTCGTGGGCACGCCTCACCCTCTGGCTGGCTTGGGTGCTGCACGGTTTGGTGTTGCTCTGGGGTTTATGGGGAGAATCACCTCGGTTTGGCTTTGCCCCGGCCCTGTCTTTCACCGCCTGGCTGGCCGCCGGTATTTACGCGGTGGAAAGTCATGTGTTTCCCATGCTCAAAGCCCGCTGGTCTTTGTCTGGCCTGGGGGCGCTGGCCATGTGGCTCGCGCTCGCCTTTCCTGGCAACGCGCTGCACGCGACAGCTTCGCCCTGGTTGCCTCTGCACTGGGCGCTGGGCATTGCTTCCTATGGTTTGTTTGCTGCGGCGGTGGTGCATGGCTGGTTCATGACGCGGACTGAAGCACAAATTCGCCGAGGCGCCGACCCGCACAGTGGCGTCCCGCTGCTCACGCTGGAGCGCTTGATGTTCCGTTTTGTGGGAACAGGCTTTGTGCTGCTGACCGCAACCCTGGCCGTCGGCCTCTTGTTCAGTCAACAACTGTATGGCACGGTCGCGCCTTTCAAACTGGACCATAAAACGGCGTTCTCCCTCCTGTCCTGGCTGGTGTTTGCCATTTTGTTGATGGGACGTGCCCGCTTCGGCTGGCGTGGGCGGCGCGCGGTGCGTGTTATCTATATAGGGTCTGGGCTGTTGCTGCTGGCTTATGTGGGCTCACGCTTTGTGCTGGAAGTGATTCTGGGGCGGGTGGCATGAAGCTGCTGCTGTTACTGGTCGTGGTGCTTGTAGGCGTCTGGCTGTGGCGCTCCAGTCGGGCTCACGGGCCACGTCGCCAGGGAAAGGCTGAACCTAAGCAGCCTGTCGCCACACCATTGGATATGGTGCAGTGCGCCCATTGTGGTGTGCACCTGCCGCAGTCCGAGTCACACCAAGGCAAGCTCGGGCGGTATTGCAGCGCCGATCACCTGGCCCTGGCAGAGCATTGAATGGCACCCTTAGAAACATGGCCCACTCCACTGCTGTGGCGGGACGGTTGGTACCAGTTCGCTTCTCGGGTTGATTCTCCCAACTTCGGGCCACGCCCAACTGGCGCGACCACGGACCTGGTGGTGTTGCATTCCATCAGCCTGCCGCCTGGCCAGTACGGTGGCGACCAGGTAGAGCGCCTGTTTACGAACCGGCTGGACTGGGACGAACACCCCTACTTCCAGACGATTCGGGGCCTGCAGGTTTCGGCGCACTTCTTTATTAGGCGCCAGGGCGAATTGGTGCAGTTTGTGAGTTGCGATGAACGCGCCTGGCACGCTGGCGTGTCCAGCTACCGAGGCCGCAGCCAGTGCAACGACGACTCCATCGGTATTGAACTCGAAGGCCTGGAGGGCCAAGACTTTGAGGACCTCCAGTATCAAACGCTGTTTGCCTTGGTTGCGGCACTGCTGCAGCACTATCCCATTGCGCACCTGGCAGGGCATGAACACATAGCGCCAGGACGCAAGGGTGACCCGGGTGCTGGTTTCAATTGGGCGCATTTACAAGACGCCCTTGGCTTAGCCAATGGGTACTTTCCCGATGTCATTTTTCTTCCCGCGCGGAAAAAATAAATCACCCTTGCAAAGCGCTGTCGCAACGGGTCTTGGTTAGCGCTCAATCCGGTTTCAAAAGCGACTTCTGTCGCATTCTTTTGGGTGAAATCCCACATTTTCAAACTTTTCCCCAAATGATGCCTATACACTAGGGGTAGTGGCTTGAATTCACTTTAGACCCCATATATAGTGTCTGCTACTCACAAAAAAACAGGTTGCCCGACGCAAAATTCGAGGCAACTGTCAGGGACCAAATACAAAATCAAACACAGTCATTGACAAGGACACAAATGCAAACCGCCTTGAACACAAACTCCGAATCTCATGCCAGCTACCTTGCGCAAAACGGCACTGACAGCGAAAGCCACGCCCACGTGAGCGCGCTCCAACAGTACCAAATCATCCGCCGCAACGGCGCGGTAGTTCCTTTTGAACCGAACAAAATCGCCATCGCCATGATGAAAGCCTTTCTGGCTGTGCATGGCACACAGGGCGCGGCTTCCGCCAGCGTTCGTGAAATGGTGGACGGGTTGACCCAAGCCGTCATCCGCGCGCTGATGCGCTCACGCCCCGGTGGCGGCACCTTTCACATTGAAGATGTGCAAGACCAGGTAGAGCTCGGCCTGATGCGCGGTGGCCACCACGAAATCGCGCGCGCCTATGTGCTTTACCGCGAAAAGCGGACACAAGAACGCGCCAAGAAGATGACTGCCGATGCGCCACAAGCCCCGCTGCTGCACGCCCTGGACAATGGCGAACGCATTGTGCTCGACCTGGACCGCCTCAAAGGCCTGATCGTTGCAGCCTGCTCCGGGCTGGGTGCCGACATCAAACCCGAACCCATCATGGCCGAGACCATGCGTAACCTGTACGACGGCGTGCCGATGGACGAGGTGTACAAAGCCTCGGTACTGGCTGCTCGCACCTTGATCGAAAAAGATCCCGACTACACCTACGCTACCGCACGCTTGCTGTTTCACACCATTGCCAAAGAAATTCTGGGCAAAGATGTGGTGCAGGCCGACATGGCACAAGCCTACATAGACTACTTCCCCGGCTTCATCAAGAAAGGCGTGGACAACGACCTGCTGGACGAGAAACTGCTGCAGTTTGACCTCAAGCGCTTGGGCGCTGCACTGAAGACCGACCGCGACCTGAAGTTTGATTACCTCGGTCTGCAAACCCTTTATGACCGCTATTTCCTGCACATCGGCAAGTCGCGCATTGAAATGCCCCAGGCCTTCTTCATGCGCGTGGCCATGGGCCTGTCGCTCAACGAAATTGACCGCGAAGCGCGGGCCATCGAGTTTTACGAAGTGTTGTCTTCGTTTGACTTCATGTCCAGCACGCCCACACTATTCAATAGCGGCACCCTGCGCTCACAGCTCTCCAGCTGCTATTTGACAACCGTGCCAGACGATCTGGACGGCATTTACGAGTCCATTAAGGAAAACGCCCTGCTCTCCAAGTTTGCAGGCGGTTTGGGCAACGACTGGACCCGCGTGCGCGCCTTGGGCTCCCATATCAAGGGCACCAACGGCGAGTCGCAAGGCGTGGTGCCTTTCCTCAAAGTGGTGAATGACACGGCCGTGGCCGTGAACCAAGGCGGCAAGCGCAAAGGTGCGGTCTGCACCTACCTGGAAACCTGGCACCTCGACATCGAGGAATTTCTGGAGTTGCGCAAAAATACCGGCGATGACCGCCGCCGCACCCACGACATGAACACGGCCAACTGGATCCCCGACCTGTTTATGCGCCGTGTGATGGAAAAAGGGCAATGGACCCTGTTCTCACCCAGCAACGTGCCAGACTTGCATGACCTGTTTGGCGCCGACTTCGAAAAGGCCTATGTGGCTTACGAAGAAAAGGCGGCACGCGGCGAGATCAAGCCAGCGCGCACACTGCCGGCCGCCGACCTCTGGCGAAAAATGCTCACCATGCTGTTTGAAACCGGCCACCCCTGGATCACGTTCAAAGATGCATGCAATGTCCGCTCGCCTCAGCAGCATGCTGGCGTCGTGCACTCCAGCAACTTGTGCACCGAGATCACACTGAACACCAGCGACACTGAAACCGCCGTATGCAACCTGGGCTCAGTCAACCTGCTTCAGCACATCAAGGACGGTGCGCTGGACCACACCAAACTGCAAAAGACCATCACGACAGCCATGCGCATGCTCGACAACGTGATTGACATTAATTACTACGCCGTCAAAAAAGCACGTGACTCCAACCTGCGCCACCGCCCGGTGGGTCTGGGCGTCATGGCCTTCCAGGACAGCTTGTATGAGTTGCGCATTCCCTACGCCAGCGACGCTGCGGTGGAATTTGCCGACCAATCCATGGAAGCCATTTGCTACTACGCTTACTGGGCTTCTACCGAGTTGTCCCGCGAGCGCGGTAAATACTCCAGCTACAAGGGCTCTTTGTGGGACAAAGGCATTCTGCCCATCGACACGCTGGACATGCTGGCCACTGCGCGCGGTGGCTACGTTGAAGTTGACCGTTCATCCACCATGGACTGGGACGCGCTGCGCAAAAAAATTGCCAAAGACGGCATGCGCAACTCCAACTGCACCGCGATTGCGCCAACCGCCACCATCTCCAACATCATTGGCGTGGACGCGTCCATTGAGCCCTGCTTTGGCAACCTGTCCGTCAAATCCAATCTGTCGGGCGAGTTCACCATCATCAACGGCTATCTGGTCAAAGACCTCAAACGCCTGGGGCTGTGGGATGACGTGATGGTTATGGACCTCAAGCACTTTGATGGTTCGCTCGCCCCCATTGATCGGGTGCCTGCAGAAATCAAGTCGCTGTACGCCACCGCTTTTGAAGTTGAAACCCGTTGGCTCGTTGAAGCCGCCTCTCGCCGTCAAAAATGGATCGACCAAGCACAGTCGCTCAATATCTACATGGCTGGCGCTTCGGGTAAAAAGCTGGATGACACTTACAAGCTGGCCTGGATTCGCGGTTTGAAAACCACGTACTACCTGCGCACCATGTCTGCAACGCACGTTGAAAAATCTACCGTGACTGCAGGGCGAATGAACTCAGTTTCGTCAGGTCAGGAAACGACCAGTGCGGCGAGTGGCATGAGCGCACTCGATGCAGCAGCAGCAGCAGCCAAATTGCAAATGGCTTCAGGCCCCGCCACCGACATCAAGTTCTGCGGTGTGGACGATCCAACGTGCGAGTCGTGCCAATAAGGCGTCGACTCAAGCGCTGTTCGATGTTGCAACACAACACTCGACAAAACAAATCAGCAGTGAATTGAATGAATACTTTTCAATTCAATTCACTGCTCTCATAATCCGCTGATTGGAAAATAAAATATGTTGACCTGGGACGAAGAAGTCAAGCCCACACCGTCGTTGCCTTTAGCAGGCGGCTTACCCACCAGCCGTGAAGAGCCGTCTTTTAATTCGGCGCCTGTTCAAACACTGCATGACGGCGCTGTGCGACCCATAATGCAGCCCACCAACGCTGCAAGCACTGCGCAAAACACCCCGCTGGAATCTGCTCCCGCCCGCCGCGTCAATGCTGCGGACAAACGCATCATCAACGGCAAGACCGACGTTAACCAACTCGTCCCCTTCAAGTACAAATGGGCATGGGAGAAATACCTGTCGAGCTGCGCCAACCACTGGATGCCGCAAGAAGTCAACATGACGCGCGACATTGCTCTGTGGAAAGACCCCAACGGTCTGACTGAAGACGAGCGTCGCATCATTAAACGCAACCTCGGTTTCTTCGTCACGGCTGACTCGCTGGCCGCCAACAACATTGTGTTGGGCACCTACCGCCACATCACCGCACCAGAGTGCCGTCAGTTTTTGTTGCGTCAGGCGTTTGAAGAAGCGATTCACACGCACGCTTACCAATACATCGTGGAGTCCCTGGGTCTGGACGAAGCTGAGATATTTAGCGCCTACAACGAAGTCAAGTCGATTCGCGACAAAGACCAGTTCCTGATTCCATTCATTGAAGCCATCATGAACCCGGCTTTCCAAACGGGTACACCCGAGAACGATCAAACGCTGCTGAAGTCCCTGATTGTTTTTGCCTGCCTGATGGAAGGTCTGTTCTTCTATGTCGGCTTCACTCAAATTCTGGCTCTGGGTCGGCAAAACAAGATGACGGGTGCTGCCGAGCAGTACCAGTACATCCTGCGCGACGAGTCCATGCATTGCAATTTCGGCATTGACCTGATCAACCAGCTCAAACTGGAAAACCCCCAGTTGTGGACTGCCGAGTTCAAAGCTGAAATCAAGGGTCTGTTTGAACAAGCGGTTGAGCTTGAGTACCGTTATGCCGAAGACACCATGCCCCGCGGCGTGCTGGGCATGAATGCCTCCATGTTCAAAGGCTATCTGCGCTACATCGCCAACCGGCGCGCGACGCAAATTGGTCTGGAGCCCCTGTTCCCGAATGAGGAAAATCCTTTCCCTTGGATGAGCGAAATGATTGACCTGAAAAAAGAGCGCAATTTCTTTGAAACCCGTGTTATCGAGTACCAATCGGGTGGCGCGCTTTCCTGGGATTAATACTCTATATATGACAACAAGAATTCCACAAACGACTGACTGCCCTACCAAGGGCAGTGGTGGTTTGTGTACCCGAGTTCATGGTGCTGGGATTGACCCCAACACCATGAATCGCTTCGTGCACTCCAACTCGCATGAAGTGCTCTTTGTAAATTGATCAAGGAGAAAATGATGGCAACTGCAAAAAAACCGGTCGCAAAAAAGGCCGCTCCCGCGAAGAAATCTGTTGTAGCTAAAAAAGCCGCTCCAGCCAAGAAAGTAGCTGCTAAAAAAGCTGCTCCAGCCAAAAAGGCCGCTCCAGCTAAAAAAGCTGCACCAGCCAAGAAAGCTGTAGCAGCCAAAAAGCCAGCCGCTAAAAAAGCAGCACCGGCCAAAAAAGCCGCTCCAGCTAAAAAAGCTGCCGCCAAAAAAGCGCCAGCCAAAAAAGCCGTAGCAGCCAAAAAGCCAGCCGCTAAAAAAGCAGCACCGGCCAAAAAAGCCGCTCCAGCCAAAAAAGCTGCCGCTAAAAAAGCGCCAGCCAAGAAAGCTGCTGCTGCCAAGAAACCCGCTGCTAAAAAGCCAGCCGCCAAGAAAGCCGCTAAAAAGCCAGCCGCCAAGAAAGCCGCGAAAGCACCCGCTGCCGCAAAGGCTGCGCCTGCTTCCAAACCTGCCCCTGCAGCTCAGACAACTCTGAACCCGCAAGCAGCTTGGCCGTTTCCAACGGCAAGCAAACCCTGATAACTTCAGCGTTTGCACCAAAAGCCCGATGTTGTAAAACATCGGGCTTTTTTTATGGGAATCTCAGGGGTAAAGGGCAAGAATGCGGTAACCCGCTACTTGGTCAGCGCTTTGTCCTTCGGTTTTGATCTTTAGCGCGATGGAACTGCTCCACTCTGCGCCAGGGAGCAACACGGGCGACGAGACGCCCAATTCTTGCGGAAGAAATATTCGGCGCATCCAGACGCGGTCCAAGCTGTCGGTCAAACTCAGCTCAATGGCGGGAAACGCCAACTCTGCGCTGGCCGTATTCTTCAGCACAAAGTCCCAGCGGTACGTGTCGCCAGCGATCAAGGTGAATGAAGAGCTCTCAATGGCCAGCGAATCAATATGTTTCAGCGGCGCAATGGTGCAGTTCAATACGCTGCAAGCGGCCAAGCCTATGGGCAATAAGTCGGGCTGCCAAGCCAGCAGTCTCTCCCGCTCCTGTACAAGCAGCTGTCCCATCAACAGCAGCGTCAAGGCAACGGTCAACCCCGCCAAGCTACGCCGTGCCCAAGGGCTGTGCCATCGACTCTGCGTTAGCGCCTCGCTCAAAAAAGTAATGTCGGCCGCTCGGGCGGGAGGGGCGGCCTGGGCCAACTCAGTCTCCCAATCGACTGCCGCCGCTTTGGTCAGCATGGCCGCCAGCGGGGGCACATCCTCTGCTACTGGATTTGTAGCAGGCACTACGGGCTCATCCGGGGTCGTCGTTGGAGCCGGGGGAATCGGGGTGATCAGGGGGGGCGGGGGCACAACAACAGCAACCGGCGGTGCCTCGTTTTCTGGCACTTGCATGTGCAGAGCGGCATCAAACACCAGCTCACATTGCCCGCAGCGCACCCAGCCTTCAGACAGCCGTAGCTGATCTGGAACCACTTTGAAGCTAGTTTCGCAACCGGGGCAGCGCGTAATTAGACTCATGAGGTGCAGGCTGAAAAAAGGCCCCGCTCAGTCGACTTAGCGGGCTGCCGTCATCAGTATCCAACCATCTTCTTGGTCAGACACATTCAATTGACAGTAAGGCGCGTAGGCCTGCTTGAGCTCCTCGGCCTGGCGCTCCAAAATGCCTGCCAGCACCAAGGCGCCGCCCGGTGCCACGCGCGACCACAGCAAGGGCGCCAGCACTTTCAAGGGGGTTGCCAGAATATTGGCCAACACGGTCTGGTAGGTACCAGACACCGCGTCAGGTAAGCCGGCCTTCAACAGCACTGCGTTGGCCTGTGCATTGAGCACCGTCGACTCAACAGCAGCCTCGTCAATGTCCACGGCGTCAATATCAAGCGCACCAAACTTGGCCGCGCCAATAGCCAGAATGCCAGAGCCACAGCCGTAGTCCAGCACACGGCCCAGTGCGTGCGCCGAACCAGCGCCGTGGTTGGCAATCCAGCGCAAGCACATGCGGGTGGTTGGGTGCGTACCGGTACCAAACGCCAGCCCCGGGTCAAGCCGAATGATGACGCGGGCTTGCGCTGGCGGCTCGTGCCAGGTCGGCACAATCCAGAACTCAGGCGTGATGTCTACCGGTGTGAATTGGGATTGCGTCAAACGCACCCAGTCCTGTTCGGGCACTTCACGCAGCTCCAGCAGGGCACAGGTCGCAAAAAAGTCCTGGGCTTGCAGCAAGTCAAGGGCCTCCTGCGCCAGTGCTTGCGTGGCAAACAAGGCCAGCACCCTCGAGCGCTGCCAGCCTTCTTTGGGAGGGGGCATACCCGGTTCACCAAACAAGGCCTGCTCGGCATCGGTTTGTGCGTCGGCATCCTCCACGCTGACGCTTAAAGCGTCGAGCGCGTCGAGCGCATCACTCAAAGTTTCTACCCGGTCTTCCGGGCACATCAGACACAGTTCAAACATGCAGCGCCTGTATTAACGCTTGTGGTGGACCAGCCACTCTTCAAGGTAATGGATGTTGGTGCCGCCGCTCATGAACTTGGCGTCCACCATCAGCTCACGGTGCAGCGGAATGTTGGTGTTGATTCCCTCCACCACAGTTTCCCCCAGGGCGGTGCGCATGCGGGCCAAAGCCTGCTCGCGCGTGTCGCCGTGCACAATGATTTTGCCAATCATGGAGTCGTAATTTGGCGGCACAAAGTAATTGGTGTAGATGTGTGAATCGACCCGCACGCCTGGACCACCCGGCGCGTGCCACATGGTGACGCGCCCGGGCGAGGGCACAAACTTGTACGGGTCTTCGGCGTTCACCCGGCACTCAATGGCATGCCCACGAATCTGAATCTGCTTTTGTGTAAACGGCAAGCGCTCACCCGCAGCCACCATGATCTGGGTTTTGACAATGTCCACGCCCGTGATCATTTCAGTCACTGGGTGCTCCACCTGGACGCGGGTGTTCATTTCGATAAAGTAGAACTCGCCGTCTTCGTACAGAAACTCGAAAGTGCCGGCTCCGCGGTAGCCAATTTTTTTACAGGCTGCTACGCAACGTTCGCCCACGCGCTCAATCAGCTTGCGTGGAATGCCCGGTGCGGGTGCCTCTTCAATGATCTTTTGATGGCGCCGCTGCATGGAGCAGTCGCGCTCGCCCAGATACACCGCATTCTTGTGCTTGTCGGCCAGAATCTGGATCTCGATGTGACGCGGGTTTTGGAGAAATTTCTCCATATAAACCGCCGGATTGCCAAAAGCGGCGCCCGCTTCGGCCTTGGTCATGGCGACCGCATTGATCAGGGCCGCTTCGGTATGCACCACACGCATGCCACGGCCGCCGCCGCCGCCGGCAGCCTTGATGATGACCGGGTAACCCACCGATTTAGCAATGCGGCGAATTTGCGTCGGGTCGTCAGGCAACTCGCCTTCAGAGCCTGGCACACAGGGGACCCCAGCTTTGATCATGGCTTGCTTAGCCGACACCTTGTCGCCCATGATGCGGATCGACTCGGGGGTAGGGCCAATGAACTGGAAACCACTTTTCTCAACCCGCTCCGCAAAGTCGGCGTTTTCGCTCAGAAAACCATAACCCGGATGAATCGCCTCGGCATCGGTCACCTCAGCGGCCGCAATGATGGCGGGCATATTGAGGTAGCTCAAGGCCGAGGGCGCAGGTCCGATACAGACGGCTTCTTCAGCCAGCTTGACGTATTTGGCGTCTCGGTCAGCCTCGGAATACACCATGACCGCCTTCACACCAAGCTCTTGGCAGGCTCTTTGAATTCGAAGGGCGATTTCGCCCCGATTGGCAACCAGAATTTTCTTGAACATGGGGGGATGCCGTTTCAGGTCACTGAATCACGAACAAGGGCTGGCCGTATTCAACCGCCTGGCCGTTCTCGCACAGAATTTGGGTCACGGTGCCCGATTTGTCCGACTCAATCTCATTGAGAATCTTCATGGCCTCGATGATGCAGACAGTTTCTCCGGCTTTGACGGTGTCACCCACTTCAACAAAGGCTTTGGCACCAGGCGAGGAAGAACGGTAAAAAGTACCCACCATGGGTGACTTGACCGCGTGCACCGGAACAAGCTCTTCAGCAACAGGCTCGACTGCCACAGGCGCCGCTGCCGCGGCAGGCATGGCCTGCATGGCGGGCATGCCCATGGGTGCTTGCTGCATAGCGTAGTGCTGAACCATAGCGCCACCGCCCTTGACGATTCTTACTTTGCCCTCGGCTTCGGTAATTTCCAGCTCCGAAACATTGGAATCCGACACCAGGTCAATCAGCGTCTTGAGTTTTCTAAGATCCATGAGGTTCCCTTCCTGCTTAAAGTAACAATAGGCAAATTTACCTTAATCACCACTTATTTGTGGCCAACTTCTTTTATTTTACACGTAGTCTAGGGAGACTGAAATAAGCCAGATGGTCGCCGGGGCGCACCTACTGGCTTTGACGTGCCCGTTAAGGCCCGCAAACCGCTCAAGTTAGCGCAGCCCACGCTTGCAAATCTTGCGGCAAGATTTTGCCCATTTTACGCTGTGCAATCTGGCCGTCAGCGCCAATCACCACCGTGAAAGGCAAGCCTCCAGTTAAGTTACCCAAGGACTTGCTCAGCTCAATGCCGGGCATTCCGGCCAAAGCCACTGAAAATTTAAGCGGCATTTTGTCCAGGAAGCGTTTGACAGGGTCTGCCTGATCTACCGCCAAACCAAGCACTTGCCAGCCTTTGGCTGCATTTTCAGTATAAAAGCGGTTAATTAAAGGAAGTTCTTCTACACACGGCGGGCACCAGGTGGCCCAAAAATTCAGCAGCAAGGGGTGTCCGCGAAATGTGGCCATCTTCACGCTAGCACCCTCAGGGCTTGTGAAGTTCAGCTGCCAGAGATCAAAACCTGCAGGCAAAGGTGGCACCGCTACCGGGGCCGGCCCCGTGCGCCCCGCCTGCATACGCCAGGCCAGACCCGCGCCAGCCAGCGCGGCCGCAGCCGCTACCGTGCCAACGAGCCAGCGACGACGCGGAACTGTGGGTGATTGCGCTTCAGTCATAGCCGGTCATCATGCAACAAACGCCGAACTGCCGTCAAATCACCGCGTGGCGTACGGCCTTTGGCATCCGGACGCAAGGCGCCACGCACATCATCTAGGTCATACACCAGCAGGTGAACCCCCACCTCCTCCTTCAACTCAGGGCTGAAGGCATGCACGCTCAAAGCCTCCACCGACTCGCCGTGAAAGCCCATAACCGAGCGCGGCACATAGCTCACCCGGTGGTCAATTAGCGCGATCTCAGCAGATTTGCTGTCATCGCAGAACAGTTGTATGTAAATGTCAGACAAACGCGTGGCTGTGCCATGCCACACCGCGCCCCCCAGGTACGGGCGAAAGGCCACCATTCGCTCCATCCAGACCACCGCCAAACGCCGCAGCGCCAGCAACTCTGCGGGCTGCGTGTCGGCACAAAAGAGCGCAATGTACTCGCGCACCTCGTCTTCCACTTCATCATTGCCAGGCAGCGGGGTGCGGCTGGGCAGGCCCAATTGCTTGACGGCATGGCGCTTGGCCGGACCGTATTCCAGCCCCTCCTCCACCACCATGCGCGCCGCTTGGGCGGCTATTTCAGATTTCAGGGTATCCATGGGCCTGCATTTTGCCCGTATTAGCCCAATTTTCCGTTTACCCACCCCCTAAAATCACCTCCCATGCACATTCACATACTTGGTATTTGCGGCACTTTCATGGGTGGCCTGGCCGCTCTGGCGCGCGAGGCGGGCCACAAAGTCACCGGCTGCGACAGCGGCGTTTACCCTCCCATGAGCGACCAACTGCGCGCCCTGGGCATTGAGTTGATTGAAGGCTTTGGTGCCGAGCAAGTCGACCTGCAGCCCGACATGTTCGTGGTGGGCAACGTGGTCAGCCGGGCTCAACTGGCCGATGGCACCCCTAAATTCCCCTTGATGGAAGCCATTCTGGACGCCGGTCTGCCCTACACCAGCGGCCCGCAGTGGCTGGCCGAGCACGTTTTACAAGGCCGCCACGTCATGGCAGTGGCTGGCACCCACGGCAAAACCACCACCACCGCCATGCTGGCCTGGATATTGGAAGCCGCCGGGCTGCAACCCGGCTTTTTGGTGGGCGGCGTGCCCATGAATTTTGAGGTGTCGGCCCGCCTGGGCGCGTCAGCCCCTGCAGCGGCCGAGCGTCCTATTTTTGTGATCGAGGCCGACGAATACGACACCGCCTTCTTCGACAAGCGCAGCAAGTTTGTGCACTACCGCCCGCGTACTGCCGTGCTCAACAACCTGGAATTCGACCACGCGGACATTTTTGACGACCTGCCCGCCATTGAGCGCCAATTCCACCACCTGGTGCGCACTGTGCCCAGCACCGGCCGCGTGGTGGTCAACGGCCTGGAAGAAAGTCTGGCACGGGTGCTGCACACCGGCTGCTGGAGCGAGGTGCGCAGCTTTGGGGCCGCCGTGAGCGACTTCACCGCCCACGGTGAGCCGCATGACTTTGCGGTGCATTACCAGGATAAGCCCGTGGCGCAAGTTACCTGGGGGCTGACCGGTGTACACAACCAGCTCAACGCGCTGGCGGCCATTGCCGCGGCCGAGCATGTGGGCGTGTCGCCCGCACGGGCAGCCCAGGCGCTGGGGCAGTTTCATAACGTCAAGCGGCGCATGGAAGTGCGTGGCACGGTTGCCTGCGCGGGCGGCAGCATCACGGTTTATGACGATTTTGCCCACCACCCCACGGCCATTCGGACCACGCTGGACGGCCTGCGCCGCAAAGTGGGGCCGCATCAACGCATCCTGGCGGTGTTTGAACCCCGCAGCAACACCATGAAACTCGGCACCATGAAAGCGCAGCTTCCCTGGAGCCTGGAAGACGCCGACCTGGCTTTTTGCCACAGCGGCGGGCTGAGTTGGGACGCCCATGAGGTGCTCCACAGCATGGGCGCCAAAGCCCAGGTGGGTGCCTCCATTGACGAATTGGTCGCCCAAGTGCTGGCTCAGGCGAGGGCGGGCGACCATATTGTGTGCATGAGCAATGGCGGCTTTGGGGGCATCCACGCCAAGCTGCTCACGGCCCTGCAAGCGCGGCGCCCTTAAGAACGCCGCTGAAGCGGGTGCTTAACGCGCCCGGCGTGCCTTGACGGCGTCTGACAAAACCGCCAAAGAGGCCAAGGAATCGTCCCAGCCCAGGCAGGCATCGGTGATGCTCTTGCCATATTCAAGTTCGGCGGCATCGTCCTTGCCGGGGGTGAACTTCTGGGCACCCGCGTTGAGATGGCTTTCCACCATCACGCCAAACACGCTGGTTGAGCCAGCCGCCACTTGCGAGGCAATGTCGCGCGCCACCTCAAGCTGCTTCTCGTGCTTTTTGCTGCTGTTGGCGTGGCTGCAGTCCACCATCAGGGTGGCCGGTAGCTTGGCCGCCACCAGGTCTTGGCAGGCCGCGGCAACGCTGGCAGCGTCGTAATTGGGGGCCTTGCCACCGCGCAAAATCACGTGGCAGTCAGGATTGCCGTTGGTCTGCACAATCGCCACCTGGCCATTTTTGTGCACCGACAAAAAGTGGTGGCCACCGGCTGCGGCCTGAATCGCGTCGGTGGCAATTTTGATGTTGCCATCGGTGCCGTTCTTGAAGCCAATCGGCGCCGACAGGCCCGAGGCCAGCTCACGGTGCACCTGGCTCTCGGTGGTGCGCGCGCCAATGGCGCCCCAGGAGATCAGGTCGCCCAGGTACTGGGGCGAAATCACATCCAAAAATTCGCTGCCGGCGGGCAAGCCCAGGCGGTTGATCTCTATAAGCAGCTGGCGCGCAATGCGCAGGCCTTCGTCAATGCGGAAGGTCTCGTCCAGGTAGGGGTCGTTGATCAGGCCTTTCCAGCCCACGGTGGTGCGGGGTTTCTCAAAGTACACGCGCATCACAATTTCAAGCGTGTCAGCGTATTGCGTGCGCACGGCCTTGAGCTTTCGGGCGTACTCCAGCGCCGCCACCGGGTCGTGAATAGAGCAGGGGCCAATGATCACCAGCATGCGGTCGTCCTGGCCGGCCATGATGTTGTGAATGCTTTGGCGCGTAACGCTGATCAGCGACTCCACCGCCGTGCCGTGAATTGGAAAAAAGCGAATCAAATGCTCGGGAGGGGGTAACACGGTGATGTCCTTGATGCGTGCGTCGTCGGTCTGGCTGGTGCGGTCTGTCGGCTGCGTGGACGCATACCAGGTGTCGGTGCCGTGCGCATTGGGTGGGGTGGTCATGGTGTAGCTCCTCAAGTCAAATGAATAAAGTCGACAAAGCATAAAAAAACCGCCGGGGGGAGCCGGCGGTTTTTGGAAGATCAGGACGTTTTGTTTAGGTACGTTCAGAACTCTCTACCGCCGCAGGCGCTTGAGAACCAAAAATAGCTAAAGTAAAAACGGGCTGTCTTCATGCGTTGCAATGTAGCACAGGTTTTGGGCCTGCCAGCTTACGCCGTGCCGCCCACCGTCAGGCCGTCTAGGCGCAAGGTGGGCTGACCCACGCCCACGGGCACACTCTGGCCTTCTTTGCCACAGGTGCCCACACCGCTGTCGAGCTTCATGTCGTTGCCAATCATGCGCACGCGCTTCAGGCATTCAGGCCCGCTGCCCACCAGCGTGGCGCCTTTGACCGGGTACAGAATCTTGCCGTTTTCAACCCAATAGGCTTCACTGGCCGAGAACACGAACTTACCGCTGGTAATGTCCACCTGCCCGCCGCCAAAGTTGGTGGCGTACAGGCCGCGTTTGATGCTGGCCACAATTTCTTGTGGGTCTTTGTCACCCGCCAGCATGTAGGTGTTGGTCATGCGCGGCATGGGCACATGGGCGTAGCTCTCACGCCTGCCGTTGCCGGTGGGCGCCACGCCCATCAGGCGCGCATTCATGGCGTCCTGGATGTAGCCCTTCAAAATGCCGTCTTCAATCAGCACATTGCGCTGGCTGGTATTGCCTTCGTCGTCCACATTGAGAGAGCCACGGCGGTCGGCAAGGGTGCCGTCATCCAGCACCGTGACGCCCTTGGCGGCTACGCGCTCGCCAATGCGCCCGCTGAAAGCACTGGAGCCCTTGCGGTTGAAGTCACCTTCCAGGCCGTGGCCAATGGCTTCGTGCAACAAAATGCCGGGCCAACCGGGGCCAAGCACCACGGTCATTTCACCGGCGGGGGCCGGGCGAGACTCTAGGTTGGTCAGCGCAGCGCGCACCGCCTCGTCCACGTATTGGGTAATCATGGCGTCGTCAAAATACGCCAGCCCAAAACGGCCACCGCCGCCGGCAGAGCCCACTTCGCGCCGGCCTTTTTGCTCGGCAATCACGGTGACCGACAAGCGCACCAGCGGGCGCACGTCAGCGGCTAGCGTACCGTCGGCGCGCGCCACCATCACCACATCGTATTCACTGGCCAAACCGGCCATCACTTGCGCCACTCGCGGGTCTTTGGCCCGGGCCAGTTGTTCTACCCGCTCCAGCAGCTTGACCTTGGTGGTGCTGTCAAGCGTGGCAATGGGGTCCAGCCCACGGTACAAGGAGCGCGCCGCCGCAACTTTTGGTTTACCCACCTTGACCCGGCTCTGCGGGGCGGGCGTGGAGATCGAGCGCACGGTGCGCGCCGCATCCAGCAAGGAAGCCTCGGAAATATCGTCGGAATAAGCAAAGGCGGTTTTTTCACCACTCACAGCCCGCACACCCACGCCCTGGTCAATGCTGAAAGAGCCGGTTTTGACGATGCCCTCTTCCAGGCTCCAGCCCTCGCTGCGGGTGTATTGAAAGTACAGGTCCGCCTCGTCTACCCGGTGCGCCTTGATCTCGGCCAAGGCGCGGGTCAGGTGAGACTCGTCGAGCCCAAACGGGGTCAAGAGCAAGGACTTGGCAATAGCCAGGCGTTCAAGGGTGGGTTCGCGTGAAATCATGCAGCCATTTTAGGCACGTCATGGACCCCGTCAGTCCAACAAGGTCAAGTCGGGCGCTGCAACCACGTCAACAGCGCCGCATCGTCCAGGTCTTGCAGGCCTGCGGCACTGGCCTGGGCAAAGACATCGCGGGTGGCAAGACCCAAGGGACCTTCAAACCCCACGCCCTGTGCCGCTTGCACGGCCAGGCAGGTATCTTTCTCCAGCAGGGCCATGCGCGCACGGGGCGCCCAATCGCCCGCCAGGGCCCGCTGCATGCGGTCGGAGCCAATCCAGCTTTGCCCGCTGGACTGCTCAATCACCCCCAGCGTCTGCGCCGGGTCCAGCCCCAGGCGCTGTGCCAGGGCCAGGGCTTCGGCCGCGCCCACCAGGTTGATACCCGCCAGCAGGTTGTTGACCAGCTTAGTGCGCGAGCCATCCCCCACCCGCTCGCTGATGCGAAACACCTTGGAAGACAGCGCGTTCAGCAGCGCGCCGTATTGCGTAAAAGCTTGATCGGCCCCGGCCACCATCAAACTCATGCTGCCATCGCGGGCGCGCAGCGGGCCACCCGACATCGGGGCATCCAGCACCAGCAGGCCGTGCTCGGCCAAGCGGCTGGCCAAGGCCTGCGTTTCTTCCGGCGCCAGCGTGGGGCACAGCATCACCAACTGGCCGGGCTGCATGGCGGGTGCGGCGCCTTGCGCGCCAAACAGCACCTCGGCAGACTGCGCGGCGTCCACCACGCACACAATCAGCGCCTGGGCCTGCTGCACGGCCTGCGCAGCGCTCGCCGCCGGTTGCGCCCCCAAGCCGGCCAAGGCGCTCATTCGGGCGGCGTCCACATCATGCACATGAAGCGACCATCCCAGGGACAGCAAACGCGTGGCCATGCCCGCGCCCATATTGCCCACCCCCACAATAGCCACGGCAAATTTCTCAGTGGCGGCCATCAGGTTTGCACCAGCCGCTTGGACTTGGCGATGGACATCAAAATACCCAGCCCCAGCCCCAACGTCACCATGGCAGTACCGCCGTAACTAATGAAAGGCAGCGGCACGCCCACCACCGGCAAAATACCGCTCACCATGCCCATGTTGACAAAAGCGTAGGTGAAAAAAATCAGCGTGATGCTGCCCGCCAGCAAGCGCGAAAACAGCGACGGCGCCTCCAATGCAATCGTCAAGCCGCGCAGCACCAAAAACACAAAGCCGGCAATCAGCAGCAAATTACCCAGCAGGCCAAACTCCTCAGAGAAAGCGGCAAAAATAAAGTCGGTGGTGCGCTCGGGAATGAACTCCAGGTGGGTCTGCGTGCCCTGCATGAAACCCTTGCCCCAAAAGCCGCCTGAGCCAATGGCAATCATGCCCTGGATGATGTGAAAACCCTTGCCCAGCGGGTCGCGCGCCGGGTCCAGCAAGGTGCAAATGCGCTGCTGCTGGTAGTCGTGCAAAACCGGCCAGCGCACACCGTCTGCGCACAACTGCGGCTCAAAACCAACCACCAGCGCCACCCCCAGAAACCCCAAAATCACCGGTGGTGCAATCCATTTCCAGGACAAACCGGCAAAAAAGATCACCGACAACCCCGCCGACAACACCAAAATGGCGGTGCCCAGGTCGGGCTGTCGAACGATCAGGGCAATGGGCAAGGCCAGCAGCAGCAGACCCACCACAAAGTCAAAGGGCCGCAACTGCCCTTCACGCTTTTGAAACCACCAGGCCAGCATCATCGGCACCGCAATTTTCAAGAGCTCGCTGGGCTGAATGATGATGCCCACATTGAGCCAGCGCCGCGCCCCTTTTTTGGTCACGCCAAACACCGCCACCGCAATCAACAGCGCCACTCCCAAAACATACAGCGGCACCGCCACCTGCATCAGCCGCTGCGGCGGCACCTGCGCCACCACAAACATAATAAAACCGGCCAGCAGCATGTTGCGGGCATGGTCCTCAAAGCGGGTGCCGTGGTCGTAGCCCGACGAATACATGGTCAGCAAGCCCACGCAGGCCAGCAAAAACACCGCAAACGCCAACGGGCCGTCAAACCCCGCCAGCCAGGGCGACACGCGCCGCCAAAGATGAATTTTTCCGAATTGTTGAGCCATGCGGGGGATTATCTCGCCAAGCCCGCGCGGGGGCCGGTGGGGTGGGGTGCGTTGGTCTTTGGCACTCTTTAGGGGACGCATGCGGCAAATAGGCGCCGCAGCAGCTCATGTGGCTTGGCGCCCAAATACCCATTCGCTATTTATTTGATAGCTTCTAGCGCCAACCTCACCCACGCTACACCCCTTTTTCGCGCTTAAACCCATCCTCCCGTTGCGCCCGCACAGCCAACACAAACACTGTGTCAATCTCAGCCAAATAGCAGTAAAGCGCGACATAACCACGCGCAGCGCGGCCAATGACGAGTTCGCGTTTTCCACCTTTCACTGGCCGCCCAATCAGAGGGCTGTGGGTCAGTATTTGTATGGCTTCCAGAATGCCGCCAATTCGCTGGGGCGCAGAGTCTGCGTCAAACTGGGCGATGTGTTCAAAGAAGCGATCAAAGTCGTCAAAGACCTCTGGGGCCAACTCAATGCGAGTCATGCGCTGATTCACTTGACCATTTTGCGGGCGGTGGGCTTACGGGCTGGCTCGCCATTCGCCCGCGCGGCGAGGTAAGCTTTTGCGTCATCCCACGACACAGTTTTGCCGCTGGCCTGAATGGTGCCCCAGCGCTGGTCGGCCACTGCATTAAACGCATTGTCCATCTCTACTTGTTCGACGGTTTGGGAGATAGCGTCCAGAATGAACGCATGGGCAGTTTTGCCAGCATGCTGGGCGGCGGCGGCGATGCGGGCTTTGAGATCGTCTTCAATTCTGATGGTGGTTGTGGACATACAGCGCTCTCCTAGGGGTGTTAAATCGTAGCACTTTAGTGCTACTCACCAAATATTTTTGGCGCTTGACTTGGAGGCGCTTGTCCTAAACACCACCAACTCTGCGTTTCAGCACCCGCAATTGAGCACCCTGAGATTTGAGCAACCTGAGCGACGCCAGCCCTTGCGCGCTTGCCGTACCATCGGCCCGCTCCATAAGCTACGCAAGAGCAACACAAGAGCAACACAAGTCAAACTAGGAGATTCGCATGTTCAGTCACGTCATTCTTGGGTCTAATAATTTAGAGGCTTCGCGCACGTTTTACGACGCGCTCCTGGGTACCTTGGGTATCAAGCCCGGGGTTTACAACCAAAGTGGCTTGGCGAGCCGCTACTTTTACCGCACCGCCACCGGCTCGTTTGGCATCACCACCCCCCTCAATGGCGAGGCGGCTACGCACGGCAACGGCGGCACCATTGGCTTTACCATGACCAGCCCCGAGCAGGCAGACGCTTTTCACGCCGCAGGCGTTGCCAACGGCGGCACCACCTGCGAAGGTCCGCCCGGCTGGCGCGAAGGCTCGGTAGGCAAACTCTACCTGGCCTATCTGCGCGACCCAGACGGCAACAAAATCTGCGCCCTGTACCGGCCTGCTGCACCAGCTAGCCCAGCCAAGCCGGGCGGTTAACACTCAATATTCACCCGCATCCAAGGCCGCGGGCTGGCCAGGTAAAGACCAACTGATCTGCACTACGGTTTGGCCTGGAACGCTGCTTAAGTGCAGCTGCACTTTAAGCGCCTTGGCGCGCGAGCGCAGAGAGCTCAGGCCCTGGAGTTTGACGTTATGAAGGTCAAAGCCGCAGCCGTTGTCCGTCATCTTCAACCGTGCCCCACCCTCCGGTGTGCCACACAGCTCAATGCCCAAGCGGGTTGCGCGCGCGTGCTGCAAGGCGTTGGAGATGACCTCAAAAACAATGAACTGCACATGCCGCATGGCCGCAGCGTCGAGCCAGGGCAGTAGCGGCACTTGCTGCACACCCCACAGCAACTCAATGCCCGCCGTTTTTAAACGGGGTTCCAGCCGGTAGCGCAGATTGGCCAGCAAGGCGGTCAGATCACCTGGGGGCAGGTTCATGGCGTCAATGGTGAGTTTGAGCTGGTCCATAGAGTCGTGCAGCGTGTGCAGTACCTCAGTCCGACTGGCCTGGCCAAACTCCAGTTGGCGAATAGCCGTGCTCAGGTGAGCCCCCACCCCGTCATGCATGTCGCGCAAGATGCGCGTGCGCTCAGTGGCACGCTCTTGCTCACGCGCCATTTGCTCTAATTGTTGGTAGCTATGGTGCAATTCAGCTTCCCGCTGACGCACGATTTCGTTAAGGTTGCGTGTCGAATTACGCGCCTGCTGGCTTGCAGTGCGAAAGCGCATGATGACAATGAACCCCGCAACCAGGCCGAACAGCACCGAGGAAAAATACAAGCTGGTACTGCCCTCGGTTGAGGGAGAAATGCGCAATCGGTACAGGTCAATCATGCCGATGAGCACATTGAACAGAACGGCAAATGACAGCAACCGCAAGTTAAGCGCAGCACCGCGTCGTAGGGAAGCCCCCGCCATGGCAAGGCCAAACACTAGAAAGGTCGTGCCCAGCGCGCCATACCATAGCGTGAGCACCAGTGGTCGGCCATAAACCCACCCCGCTGGAGCGGCCATCAATCCGCACACCATCAACAGGCCCAACCAGACCCGTACCGCTCGCATTGCGGGCGCCCTGCCCCAGCCAATGGCCTCCATACAAAACAAGATAGTCAGGCAGCCCCAGGCCCCTAGCGCCAGAGACGACATCACGGTCCACCATATCAAAGTAAACGCGGGACTTTCCAGAACAGAATCGGCAACGCGAAAAGTCCAGAACAACTCGGCAAGCCAGCCATAGAGATAAATGCGATCGCGCCATAGTGTGCCGTCAGGTGCGTCAGTGGTTTGTGATATCCACAACACTAAACCGATCAACGCTATTACGGCACTGAACAATGCCACCATCTGCCGACCCCACACCCGCCACAGCCACAGCGAATGGTGCGCAGCTTCAACTTGCTCCAGCGGTCCAACCGTAATTGCCGCCAGTGCACTTTGACGTCCTGAGTCACTGCGAAGAACAATATGTAAGTTATTTTTAACACCCAGAACACCTGGCGGAATCACCAGCAAACGCGGCAGTTTGGCGTCTGACAAATAGTGCTGCGAGGTATCTCCAAATCGGTCTAGCAACACACCATTGAGCGAGATTTCGTACCCGTTAGCCAGGCGCGGTAAGGACATGGCATAACGATGTTCTGGCGTTGGCTCCAGTAAAAAATTAATGTCAAAAACCGAGCGGCCTGACTGCAGACCTATTTCGCGCTCCCAAAGAAATGGCAAGGTCACAAATTTCTGCGTAGTTGCCCCGTCCACTGTGATCTCGGCCTGCGCACTGCGCAGCACCAAAACTTGTGCCGGTGCAAGCGTTGGCAGCAGCAAAGCAAGCCATAAGAGTCGCCATGAGCAACTCAGAAAAAAACGTAGGCACCTCATCAAAAACGCACTTTGAGCAGCCCCATACGGGTACCCTCAAACACCGCTTCGCTCTTGGAATGCACAGCCAGTTTGCCGTATAGATTCTTGATGTGTGATTGCACGGTGTGCATGCTCAGGCCCTGGAGGCGAGCTACCTCGGCGTAAGAGAAGCCCCGGGAAATCAAGTCCAGCACCTCATGCTCACGCGGCGTTAGCAGATGCTGTGCCGTGTTGGCGTCGAGGGTTTGCTTGAGCTTTTCACGCGCACGCTCACGGTGATCGGCCTGGTACTTGGCCAACACGCGGCGTGCAATCATGGGCGAAATGGGTGAGGCACCGCCACGCATGTCCAAAATAGTTTGGGCAATATCGTCCGGGGTGGAGTCTTTATGGATGTACCCCAGGGCGCCAGCTTCTATGCTGGCCAAGACATTGTCTTCATCGCCAAACATGGAAATCACCAGCGACTCACAGGTCAGGTTGATGCGTGTGGCATGGCGAATCACGTCAAGTCCGCTGCCGTCAGGGAGCCCCAAATCCACCAGAAGGACGTCCACCGCCTGGCCATGCGCATCAAGCCAGGCGATGGCTTGCGCCACACTGCCAACGCTAGCACTCAGCTGCAAATCGGCACAACGCGTGACGCTAGCCGAGAAGAAATTTCTCATGTCCGGGTCGTCCTCGACCACCAAAACGTGCCACATGCGCACCCTCCCTTGAATATTTTTTATTGCAGTCAAGCATAGCGCAGCGCCTTGGACAAATGACAAGGCGCGCTCCCATGTTCAGGGGATGGCCAACGTTTAGGCGGCTGGTTAACCTTCCTCGGTCTTCAAAAGTAGAGCGATGCCAATCGTCAAAGCCGGCGTGGAACGGCTGAAATCAACTATCAATCAGGGAGTGTTTATGAATATTATTTTGAAACAGCTTATGCTGGGCACGGCCAGCGCGGTGGCGTTGGGTTTGTATGGATGCGGGGGTGGGTCGACAGCATCCCCTGGTGGGGAAATGGGGGGTTCCACGGAGACCGTGCTATCTGGAATAGCTGCCACCGGCGCCGCATTTGAAGATGCCATCGTCACTGTCACCGACAGCACTGGAGATATCGTAGGTACGAGTTCTGCCGTTGGGAAAGATGGCTTTTACGCCATAACCCTGAAGGCCACCGCACCCTTTGTCTTGACAGCGAAACGACCCGGGGCAGACGGTGCCAGCGAATCATTGGTCAGCGTGATTGCCAGCGTGACAGGCAGCACCGCCACAGCCAATATCACCCCCATCACTAACCTGATTGCAGCCAGGTTGAGCCCGTCGGGCGATCCCAGCAAGCTTAGTGCAGAACTCTCAGAAAAACGCGCCATCCTGACGGCCCCGAATGTGAACGACAAGGTCAATGAGGTGCAGAAATTTCTTGGCCCGATCCTCACTGCGACGGAAACGAACGGCACCAACCCACTTACCGGCAGTTTTACAGTCAATGGTGCGGGTTACGACCGCTTGCTTGACTCCATCAAAATCTCCGTCATTCCGGCCAGCACAACGGCCAGCAACATTGAGATCAGTATCAAGCAACAGCAGGCCGATGGTGCACAACCAGATTCGATTCAATTCAGCAGCGCTGACCAAGCCACCGCCGTGGCCGTTCTCCCTAGCATTGACAAGAACAAGCTGGTTGTCGCTGGTACCGCTGACCGGATCACATCCTTTTTGGCACAGCTGACCCGTTGTTACGCTTTGCCGCTTGCGACCCGTGTTGATTCGGCCATCAACAACGACCTAGCCACAGGCACCGCTGCGAACGTAGTGGCCGACGCCTGCAAGACCGCTTTTTTTGGCAACAACCCAGGCAACTTCAAGAGCAATGGGAATGCCGTCGGTCGCGACGGCAGTGGCAATGGCGCTTTCGGGAGCCTGTTCAAGGAGAGTGCCACCGGCGTGCAGTTCAGCCAAGGCAGTTACGAATTCACGCGTGAGAACGGTGACATCGTGGCTGGCTACAAGTCGAAAGACAGTGCAGGCAATGAGACCTACGACACCTTTGTGTTGCGCAAAGATACCGATGACAAGCTCAAGCTGATCGGTAATGAGTACGCCTACGGCGGCAGCGTATCGGCCTACCAACAGATCCGAACCTTTGTCAACGATGTACCTTCAAGCTATTACAGCACTGGCTACGCCCTTAAGGTACCACTGATAAGTGGTGTTGCCTATGTCAAGATCACGACGCCCAAGGACAAAACGCTGACGATGATCCGTGGCTCGGATGGCATGGATTTTCCCAAACTCAATGCATCTCGGCAACCGGTGCAAAGTGACGGGTCACTAGCCTCAACAATCAGTACCATGGTGCCAAGCGGTACCAGCTTCGTACGTATTCGCAGCGAGTATGAGAATGCGACCTCCACCGCTAGCCATCCTGCAGCCCGGGAAACCGGACTATTTTTCACCTCGGAGGACGCCACTGAAGAGCAGATCAGCAAATATGGCAACCAAAGCCTATGGGTCTTCACATACTACGACAGCAACAACAACGTGCTGGCCACACAGCCCTACAAGACCCGCGCCCGCGCTAACACCATTGCCGAGATGCGTACCCGGGCTTGGTCCAAACTGGATGCGGCTGGCCTGAGCTACCTGACGACAAATTTTGTGGCCAATACTGCGACACCACCAAGCAATAACAGCTACACCAAGCTGCCAGCAAGCGATCTGCTCACGCCCACATGGGAAGTGCCAAGCGGCGCCCTGAAACCGACTGAGGTCAAGTTATACGGAAAAGCTGGCCCGAACGCAGATGGAAGTGGTGCCAAGGCCCAATTCAGTGACGGACAGTCCGTAGGTTCGACCAAAAGAACGGTCACGATCAGTTGCGCAAATGGATCCGGTGAAAAGCACTGCGTATCGGGCAGCACGGGTTACACAACCTTCGCCATCATGACAGGACTACACCTGTGGGCACGCGATCCTTCCGGCCGTGAGTACGTGAACTTCTATGCCGCATACAACCTGAATTGACCGACCGCAGAGCACTTGAATGACATGCCGCCTCCTGTAGGACGGCTATGAAAGAAGCAGCCGAAAACCTGCGCTGGTTGCCGGCCTAAGCACCCGATCTCCCCCAACGCCCCCCGGCTCCCAAAGCTGCGGGGGCTTTTTCATATCCTTTTCTGGCCTTTTTAGCCCGAAAAAGAGCTTCTTCCCGCCAGTGAAGACGCCTTCACCAGCCCCGTCATGAGCGGTGGCTGATTTACTGGGACAATGCGCCTCATGTTTTTATTGTTTGAAGAAGCCGGAAAATTCATGGCCGGTCGGGTGCTGTCGGAGGCGGAGTCCTCTGCGCAGGTGGAGTTGGACAGCGGCAAGCGCGTTAAGGTGAAGGCCGCCAATATCTTGCTCAAGTTTGAGAAACCGGCGCCAGCCGCTTTGCTGGCGGCCGCTCAGGCCTTGAGCCAGACCATTGAGCTGGAGTTGGCCTGGGAATTCTCGCCCGAGGAGGAGTTTGGCTTTGCCGACCTGGCGCGCGAGTATTTCAACGCCAACGCCACACTGGAGCAGCAAGCCGGCATGCTGGTGCGTTTATTTGAGGCGCCGCACTACTTTCGCCGCGCCGGCAAAGGGCGCTTCAAAAAAGCGCCGGCCGAGATCATTGCGCTGGCGCTGGCCGCCATCGAGAAAAAGAAGCAAATTGCCCTGCAAACCGAGGCCTGGGTGCAAGACCTGAGCCAAGGCGTTTGCCCGCAGGCCATACGCGACCAGCTCTACAAAATTCTGTTCAAGCCCGACAAAAACGCGCCCGAGTACAAGGCCGTGGTGGAAGCCTCGCGCGCCACCCGGCTGGGGCCACTGGAGCTGCTGATCAAAGCCGGGGCCATTGACTCGCCCTACCAGTTCCACTGGAAGCGCTTTTTGCTGGAGAACTTTCCCAAGGGCACGACGTTCCCCAAACTGGAGGCGCCGCTCATCAAGGACGAGTTGCCGCTGTCCACCGCCCGCGCTTTCTCCATTGACGACTCTGCCACCACCGAGATTGACGACGCGCTGTCGGTGCAAGGCCTGGGCAGCGGCAGCGTGGTGCTGGGCATTCACATTGCCGCCCCCGGTCTGGCCGTGTTGCCCGGCAGCCCCATCGACGTGCTGGGGCGCAACCGCCTCTCCACGGTCTACATGCCGGGCTACAAAATCACCATGCTGCCCGACGACGTGGTGCAAAACTACACGCTGCAAGAAGGCCGCGACTGCCCAGCGGTGTCTTTGTACGTCACGCTGGACGAGGCCACGCTGGAGATCACCGCGCGAGAAACCCGCTTGGAGCGCGTGCACATTGCCGCCAATTTGCGCCATGACCAACTCGACGCCATCGTGACTGCCGACTGGCTGCAAAACCCGGCGTTTGAACACGCCGAAGAACTCAAACAGCCAGCGGGCAACTCGCACGCCCATTTGCATGACAAACGCGCCCCGCTGTCGTTTCTCTTCCGCCTGGCCAACCACCTGAAGGCTGGCCGTGAAGTGGTGCGCGGCAAGCCCGAGACCTTCAACCGGCCCGACTACAACTTCAAACTGGTGGGCAACAACAGCCAAGAGCCTCAAGGCCACGAAGAGGTGCGTCTGAGCATTCGCCAACGTGGTGCGCCGCTGGACCTGATCGTGGCCGAGGCCATGATTCTGGCCAACAGCACCTGGGGCAACTGGATGGCAGAACTGGGCGTACCCGGCATTTACCGCAGCCAGGCCAGTCTGTTGCCCGGCGTCAAGGTGCGCATGGGCACCAAGGCCCTGCCGCACGCGGGCATTGGCGTGCCCAGCTACGCCTGGAGCACCTCGCCGCTGCGGCGCTACACCGACCTGGTGAACCAGTGGCAAATCATTGCCTGTGCGCGCCACGGCAAGACCGCCGCGCTGGTGGCCCCGTTCAAGCCGAAAGATGCAGACCTGTTCTCCATCATCTCCAGTTTCGACGCGGCCTACTCCGCCTACAACGGCTACCAGAACGCCATAGAGCGTTTCTGGATTTTGAAATACGTGCAGCAGCAAGGCTTGACCGAGATCGAGGCCACCGTGTTCAAAGAGAACATGGTGCGCGCCGACGATATTCCGCTGGTGCTGATGGTGGTGGGGGCCAAAGACCTGCCGCGCGGCGCACGGGTGCGGGTGAAGCTGGGTGACATTGACGAGGTGATGCTCGACATTGGCGGCACGGTGGTGGCGCGTCTGGACACGACAGCGCAAGACCCGGCAGCACCAGAAGAAGCCGAAGACGAGGACGATGCCGCAGGCCCCATTGCCATTGCCGTGGACATGAGCGAGGAGCCCGCCCCGGCCAACCCGGCCAGTTCAGAACCTGTGGCTCCGTGAACTTCAAGACCTTGAGCCCACTTCAACTGGCGCTGGGGGCCTCCCTGCTGGTGCATGGGGTGTTGCTCACGGTTCGGTTGGTCGACCCCGAAACCTTCAACCGCGTGTTTGAAGACACGCCGCTAGAGGTGGTGCTGGTGAACGCCCGCACGCAAGACAAGCCCACCAAGGCGCAAGCCCTTGCCCAAACCTCCATGGCCGGCGGCGGCGAGGCTGAGGCAGGCCGCGCCACCAGCCCGCTGCCCTCGTCGCTGCGCCAACAGCCTGGCGAAGACGCCGAAGAAGCCACCTACCGCCAATTGCAAACCCTGCAAGAGCAGCAAACCCTGCTCTTGTCGCAGGTTAAAAAACAACTGGCCGCGTTGCCCCAGCCCACGCCCCAGCAAACCCTGGTGTCGGCAGACGCCAAAGCGCAGGCCGAGAAGCGGCGGCTCTTGTCCAAGCTGCTGGCCGAAATTGAAGAGCGCATTCGTGAAGAAAATGCACGACCCAAAAAACGCTACATCAGCCCGGCCACGCGTGAGGCGGTGTACGCGCTGTACTACGACAATTTGCGCCGCCGCATTGAAACGCGAGGCACCCGCAACTTTCCCGAGTCCGGCGGGCGCAAACTCTACGGGGAGTTGACCATGGTCATCACCGTCAACGCCGATGGCCGGGTGCTGAAAACCGAAATTGCCAAAAGCTCAGGCAACCCGGCGCTGGACCAACGCGCCGAGGCGATTGCCGGCAGCGCGGGTCCGTTTGGGCGCTTCAGCGAAGCGATGCAGCGCAAGGCCGATCAAATTTTGGTGGTGTCGCGCTTTCGCTTCACGCGCGATGAGACACTAGAAACCAGCCTGACCTCTCAATGACCACGCTCGCCCACACACCCACCCCTTCCTCCAACTCTTCGGCTACAACCATGGATCTTTACTGCGTGATGGGCAACCCGGTAGAACACAGCAAGTCGCCCTGGATACATACCCGCTTTGCCGAGCTCACCGGCCAATCCCTGCACTACAGCAAGCGCCTGATTGCGCTGGACGGCTTTGCTACGGGCCTGATCGACTTCATGCGTGAAGGCGGGCGCGGCTGCAACATCACCGTGCCTTTCAAGTTTGAAGCCGCCGCGCTGGCCACGCAAACCAGCGCCCGCGCACAACTGGCGCGCGCCTGCAATGTGCTGAGCTTTGAGAAGCAGGGCATTCTGGCCGACAACACCGACGGCATCGGGCTGGTGCAAGACATTCAGCACAACGCGGGCCTGGACCTGAGCGGACGCCACCTGTTGCTCATTGGCGCCGGGGGGGCGGCCGCCGGCGTGCTCGGGCCGCTGATTCAGGCGCGCCCGGCCAGCATCACCGTGGCCAACCGCACCGTGGCCAAGGCCCTTGACCTGGTGGCGCGTCACCAGCCCCTGGCCCACTTGAACGGCACCGCGTTACACGCCCAAGACCTGCAGGGCTTTGACCGCAGTTTTGACGTGCTTATCAACGCCAGCGCCAGCAGCCTGAGCGGTGCAGAGGTGCCGGTGTCGGCCCGCACCCTGAAGCCCGGCGCCCTGGCCTACGACATGATGTACGGCCCGGCCGCACAGGGCTTCATGACCTGGGCGCAAGAACATGGCGCGGTGGGGCGCGACGGCCTGGGCATGTTGGTGGAGCAGGCCGCCGAGGCTTTTTTAATCTGGCGCGGCGTACGCCCGCCCTCGCAACAGGTACTGGCCGAGTTGCGGACCAGCATCAACTGATTCGCCATGGCCTTCACCAAACCCCTGCTGCGCTGGTTACTTGTGGTGGCACTGGCCGTGCTGGCGCTGCAACTGTTCTTTGTGGCGCGCATTGCGGCCATGGCCGTGCTGGCCCCGCAGTCCACCGCCTTTGAGCGATCGGAGGCCTGGCGCCTGGTCACCGAGAAAGGGCATTTGCGCTGGCGCCAGCAGTGGCTGGGCTATGACAAGATTTCAGACAACCTCAAACGTGCCGTCATTGCCAGCGAAGACGACAGTTTTGCCAACCACGACGGCGTGGACTGGGAAGCGCTTGAAAAAGCCTGGCAAAAAAATGCCAAGGCAGAGGCCAAGGCCGCCAAAAAAACACCCCCCAATGGCAAGGCACCGGCCCGGCCACCCAAAGTGGTGGGCGGCTCCACCATCACGCAGCAACTGGCCAAAAACCTGTTTTTATCGGGCGAGCGCACCTTGTTACGCAAAGGCCAGGAGTTTGTGCTGACCCTCACGCTGGAGGCCTTGCTGAGCAAGGAACGCATTTTGGAAATTTACCTCAACAACGTGGAATGGGGCGAAGGCGTCTTTGGTGCCGAGGCGGCAGCACAGCATTACTTCCGCAAATCAGCCACCCAGCTCAGTCCCTTTGAAGCCGCGCGTTTGGCCGTGATGCTGCCGCGCCCCAAGTACTTTGAAAAACTGCCCAACTCGGGCTACCTGACCGAACGCGCCGGCGTTATTGCCGGACGCTTGGTCAACGCCGAGTTGCCTTGAGCTGGCCGGCATGAGAATTCTTGGCATTGACCCCGGCCTGCGCACCACCGGCTTCGGCGTGATCGACGTGGACGGCTCAGACCTGCGCTACGTGGCCAGCGGCACCATCAGCACCCTGCATGTGGACAAAGGGCAACTGCCCGAACGCCTCAAGGTGCTGTTTGACGGCATCTGCGAAGTGGTGCAGCGCTACGAGCCCGATGGCGCCTCGGTGGAGATTGTGTTTGTCAACGTCAACCCACAGTCCACGCTGCTGCTGGGCCAGGCGCGCGGCGCTTGCATCACAGCCTTGGTGTCCAACCAGCTGCCGGTGGCCGAGTACACCGCGCTGCAAATGAAGCAGGCGGTGGTGGGCTACGGCCGCGCTGACAAAAACCAGATTCAGGAAATGGTGAAACGCCTGCTCGCCCTGCCCGGCCTGCCGGGGCCAGACGCTGCCGACGCCTTGGGCCTGGCCATCACCCATGCCCATGCAGCCAAGGCCATGGCGCGCTTGGCGCAGGCTGATGGGGTGGGCGGTGCGGGCAGCGGTAAGTACAAGGCGGGCCGAAGCCGCTAGACCGGGTTCAGAGCACGCGCTGCACAATGAGCACCGCAAAGAAAGCCAAAGCCGCGGCAACCGTCCACTTCAAAATGAACAAGCCACGGCGTTTGTAGCGCGCATCGCCTGTGAAGGCAAAAAATACAAAGGACAGCAGCGAGGCCAGCAGCAGGGCGAAAATTAACCAACGCAGAATCAACATGATCTGATCTACCAGGCTCGCGCCACCTGGGCAAAACCTTGGGGCGCCAGCTTGGCGTCTGCAAAGGTCACCACCTCCCAAGCATCGGTCCGTTTGAGCACCTCACGCAACAACAGGTTGTTGAGCGCGTGGCCAGAGCGGCGGGCACTGTAGCGGGCCAGAAAGGGCTTGCCTATCAGGTAGAGGTCGCCCATGGCGTCCAGAATCTTGTGCTTGACGAACTCGTCGTCGTAGCGCAGGCCTTCGGCATTGAGCACTTTGAAATCGTCCATGACGATGGCGTTATCGAGCCCGCCGCCCAGGGCCAGCCCGTTGGCACGCATCATCTCCACGTCTTTGGTGAAGCCAAAGGTGCGGGCGCGGGCAATGTCTTTGGAATAAGAACCGGTGCTAATGTCAAACACCACGCGCTGGCCGGTGGCGTCTACTGCCGGGTGGTCAAAATCAATTTCAAAGCTGAGCTGGTAGCCTTCATACGGCTCCAGACGCGCCCATTTTTCTGTGGCGCCGCTGCCTTCACGCACCTCCACCGGCCGGGTGATGCGGATAAAACGGCGGGGCGCGTTCTGCAGCTCAATGCCGGCGCTTTGCAGCAGGAACACAAACGAGGCGGCCGAGCCGTCCAATATCGGCACCTCCTCGGCGGTGATGTCGACGTACAGGTTATCTACACCCAAGCCGGCACAAGCCGACATCAGGTGCTCCACGGTATGAACCTTGGCATCGCCGTTGGCCAGGGTGCTGGCCAAGCGCGTGTCAGACACGGCTTGCGCCGATACCGCAATGTCTACAGGCTCGGGCAAATCCACGCGGCGAAAGACGATGCCGGTATCGGGCGCAGCCGGGCGCAGGGTCAGCTCCACACGCTGGCCGCTGTGCAGGCCCACGCCTACGGCGCGGGTCAGGGATTTGAGAGTTCGTTGTTGCAGCACTGTTTAATTTTACCGGGTGAACCACTTATCAAGCGTCCCATAACAAAGCCCCTGCACAGCGAACTGAGTTCGCCAGGCAGGGGCTTTGCGTTAGGTCAATCTCTGATCAATCGCAGATCAACGACCGGTCAGGCGATCAGTCGGCTTGTTTGCGCAGGAAGGCAGGAATCTCGAAGTCGTCCATGCCACCAGAGGCCAGGGCATCTACCTTGGCTGCGGCCTGCGTGCGGTCGCGGTGACGCCAGACGCTGGGGGTGGCCATGGTGCCGTAGTCGGGTTGGGTCATTGCGCCTGAAGGCATGCCGTTGGACAGCATGGCCGAGGGCATGCCCGCACTGGTGGGCGTGTTGAGCGTAGGCACCTGGAACGGCACGTTGTCGGTACCGGTGCGCAAGGTGGTTTGCATCACCTCTAGCTTGGGCGCGCGGCGCGCACCCTGACGGCTCAAACCGGTGGCCACCACGGTGACGCGAATCTGGTCGCCCAGGCTGTCGTCGTAGGCGGTGCCGTAAATCACATGCGCATCAGGCGAGGCGTAGGCACGGATGGTGTTCATGGCCATCTTGGATTCGCTCAATTTGAGCGAGCCCTTGGCCGCGCTGATCAGCACCAGCACGCCTTTGGCGCCCGACAGGTCGATGCCTTCGAGCAGGGGGCATGCCACAGCTTGCTCGGCGGCAATGCGGGCGCGGTCAGGGCCAGCAGACACGGCGGTACCCATCATGGCTTTGCCAGGCTCACCCATGACGGTGCGCACGTCTTCAAAGTCGACGTTCACATGGCCTGGCACGTTGATGATTTCAGCAATACCGCCCACCGCGTTTTTCAACACGTCGTTGGCATGGGCAAAGGCTTCGTCTTGCGTGACATCGTCGCCCAGCACTTCAAGCAGCTTTTCGTTGAGCACCACGATCAGGGAGTCCACATTGGCTTCGAGTTCGGCCAGGCCGGTGTCGGCATTGGTCATGCGGCGACCGCCTTCAAACTCGAAGGGCTTGGTGACCACGCCCACGGTCAGAATACCCATCTCGCGGGCTACGCGGGCAATCACGGGGGCGGCGCCGGTGCCGGTGCCGCCGCCCATGCCGGCGGTAATGAAGAGCATGTGCGCGCCTTCAATGGCAGCGCGAATATCTTCTACGGCCAACTCGGCCGCTTCACGGCCTTTGTCGGGCTTGCTGCCAGCACCCAGACCGCTGGTGCCCAGCTGAATGATGCGGTGCGCATCGCTGCGCGTCAGAGCCTGGGCATCGGTGTTGGCACAGATGAATTCCACGCCTTGCACGGCGCTGTCAATCATGTGCCCCACCGCATTGCCACCACCACCGCCCACACCAATCACCTTGATCTGGGTTCCTTGGTTAAACATCTCTTCTTCAATCATTTCTATAGGCATTTTTATTCTCCTAATGTTCAAAACTTGCAGTTGCCGAAAATTTTAAATTTGAATCTTTTTTATGTGCTGTGAATTATGTCGGAGGATCCGCACATCGCCAGCGAATAAACGGGCTGGCACGGGCTAAACAGTGACTTTTTTTCATGTTTAGAAGGCTCCTACGAACCAATCGCGCATCTGACCAAACGCAGTCTTCATGGACCCGTTCTTTTGCGCCACTTTAAAACCGCGTAAACGGGCCAGCCGAGCCTCTTCCAGAAGACCCATCACGGTGGCTGCGCGAGGCTGCGCCACCATGTCGGAGAGTGAGCTGGCGTACTTTGGAATACCCCGGCGCACCGGCTTCAAAAAGATGTCTTCGCCCAACTCCACCATGCCGGGCATGATGCAGCTGCCACCGGTGAGCACGATGCCGCTGGAGAGCATTTCCTCAAAGCCGGACTCGCGCATGACCTGGTGTACCAGCGAGAAAATTTCTTCCACCCGGGGCTCAATCACACCGGCCAGCGCCTGGCGACTGAGCATTCGTGGACCGCGGTCGCCCAGACCGGGCACTTCCACCTGGGTTTCGGGGTCGGCCAGCAGTTGTTTGGCAAAGCCGCTTTCCACTTTGATGTCTTCCGCGTCTTTGGTCGGCGTACGCAGCGCCATGGCGATATCGCTGGTGATGAGGTCGCCGGCAATCGGGATCACGGCGGTGTGGCGAATGGCGCCGTTGGTGAAGATGGCCACGTCAGTGGTACCGGCGCCAATGTCCACCAACGCCACGCCCAGTTCGCGCTCGTCCTGCGTCAGCACCGAGAGGCTGCTGGCCAGTGGGTTAAGCATGAGTTGCTCCACTTCCAGGCCGCAACGACGCACGCATTTGATGATGTTCTCGGCCGCCGTCTGCGCGCCAGTCACGATATGCACCTTGGCCTCCAGGCGAATGCCGCTCATCCCGATCGGCTCTTTCACATCTTGCCCGTCGATGATGAATTCCTGCGGCTCCACCAACAGCAAACGCTGGTCGGTGGAGATGTTGATGGCTTTGGCCGTCTCCACCACCCGCGCCACATCGGCAGCGCTGACCTCGCGGTCCTTGATGGCCACCATGCCGCTGGAGTTCATGCCGCGAATATGGCTGCCGGTGATGCCGGTATAGACACGCGTGATCTTGCAGTCGGCCATCAGCTCGGCTTCTTTCAGCGCCTGCTGAATACTTTGCACGGTGGCGTCAATGTTCACCACCACGCCACGCTTGAGGCCGTTGCTGGGCGCCACGCCAAGCCCGGCGAGCTTGAGCTCGCCGTTGGGCATGACTTCGGCCACCACCACCATAACTTTGGCGGTGCCTATGTCCAGGCCTACGACCAGATCTTTATATTCTTTTGCCATCTTTTCACCTCTGGGTCTATGACTACTGTTTTCTGCTCTTCACTGCTACTTTTTCTGCACTTCCAACGCCGACGTGGTCACGCCGCGCAGGCGTAAGGCGTAACCGTTTTCATGTCTCAAATCAGCGGTTTCCAGGGCTTCGGGGTTGCGTCCATAGCGCGAACTCACCTTGGTTAATGTCTTTAAAAACCGTTGTGTGCGGGCCTGCACTTCTTCTGCGCTGCCGCCACCGAGCTCAATGGCCGCACCGGTGTCCAGACGCACACGCCAGCCACCACGGCCCGAGAGCTCCAGCAACTCCAGCGACAAGTCCATATTGTCAAAAATCTCTTGCAAACTTCTGTACATGGCCAGCACCTGGGCGGACTGCAGGTCGGGGCCGTTGAGGCGCGGCAGTCCGTCCTGTTCGACTTCACCCACATTGGCCTCAAACACCTCGCCGTAGGTATTGAGCAGGCGCGATTCGCCCTCTGCCCCCCAAAACGCCACCGCCTTGTGCTCTTGCAATTGCACGCGCAGGCGGTTGGGAAATTCACGCCGCACCACGGCCTGACGCACCCAGGGCACGGCTTCAAAGACGCGGCGCGCCTGGCCCAGATCCAGTGTGAAAAAAGTACCGCTCAGCTGTGGCGCCACATTAGCGCGCAAGGTGACCGCGTTGTTGTGCTTCACCTCTCCCGTCACCGTGATGCCCTGAATGGCGAACGCCTTGAAGCTCAACACCCAACTCGCCATCGCCCCCGCCAGCATGACGGCAAACAGCACGAACAAGGCCGTGGCCAAGGTGTTCATGAGTTTGACTTCAGCGGGCACAGGCACGGGCTGTTTCATGGCGCAGCCTTCTCACGGGTTGAAGCCACATAGTCCAGCGCGGCGTGGCTGAGCACCTGCAGGCACAGCTCGGGGTAGCTGATGCCAGCAGCGCCTGCCGACATGGGCACCAGCGAATGGCTGGTCATACCGGGCGAGGTGTTGATCTCCAGCAGGTAGGGCTTGCGGCTTTTCGCGTCAATCATCACGTCTGCGCGCGCCCAACCGCGGCAACCCAGCACGCGAAACGCCTGCAGCACCAGGGCCTGGATATGTGCTTCTTCGCCCTCGGGCAAACCGCAGGGCACCAGGTATTTCGTGGTGTCCGTGAAGTACTTGTTCTGGTAGTCGTAGTTGCCGCCGGGCGCCACAATGCGAATCACTGGCAGCGCGCGGGCCTGCGCGCCCGAGCCCAGCACTGGGCAGGTGACTTCGTCGCCACTGATGAACTGCTCGCACAAAATGTCGGCATCGAGTTGCGCGGCCTGCGCCACGGCAGCGGCCATTTGGTCGGCCTGCATGACCTTGACCAGCCCGATAGACGAGCCCTCACGCGCCGGCTTGACGATAAGCGGCAGGCCCAGCGTGGCGGGCACTGCGGCCACGTCGGCTGCGCTGTAGGCACCGCGGCGCAACAGCACGTAGCGCGGTGTGGGCAGGCCATCGGCCAACCAGACGCGCTTGGTCATGACCTTGTCGATCGCCATGCTGGAGGCCATCACGCCCGAGCCGGTGTAGGGAATACCCAGCAACTCCAGCGCACCTTGTACCGTGCCGTCTTCGCCAAAGCGACCATGCAGCGCGATGAAGCAGCGCGCAAAACCTTCGGCCTTGAGATCACTGAGGGGGCGCTCTGCCGGGTCAAAAGCATGCGCATCCACACCTTGCGAGCGCAAGGCCGCCAGCACGCCCTGGCCAGACATGAGCGAGATGTCGCGCTCGGCGGACAAGCCGCCCATGAGCACGGCCACTTTGCCAAAGTTGTGTGTGATAGTGGTCATGGGGTTCATGCGCCTTTGCCCACTTGGGTGAAGGACACGGTGGCGGGCACCGTGGCCGCCAGCACGTCAATGATCTTGGCGGGCACGGCACCAATGGAGCCGGCGCCCATGCACAGCAGCACATCGCCGTCGCGCAGGTTGTCCACCACGGCCTGGGGCATGGCGGCGATATCGTCCACAAACACCGGCTCCACCTTGCCCGCTACGCGCAGGGCGCGCGCCAGGGCGCGGCCATCGGCGGCCACAATGGGCGCCTCGCCGGCGGCGTACACCTCGGCCAACAGCACCGCATCAGCCGCGCCAATGACCTTGACGAAGTCTTCAAAACAATCGCGGGTTCGGCTGTAGCGGTGCGGCTGAAACGCCAACACCAAACGCCGCCCCGGGAACGCGCCGCGTGCAGCGGCCAGTGTGGCAGCCATCTCCACCGGGTGGTGGCCGTAGTCGTCCACCAGCGTGAAGCTGCCCTCTTTCAAACTGACTTCACCGTACCGCTGGAAGCGCCGGCCCACGCCCTGGAACTCGGCCAGGGCTTGCTGCACGGCGGCATCGTCAATGTTCAACTCCACGGCCACCGCAATGGCGGACAAGGCGTTGAGCACGTTGTGGCGGCCCGGCAGGTTCAGCACCACCTCCAGGTCTGGCAGCACCACGCCGTTGCGCCGCTGCACGGTGAAATGCATTTGCCCGTCCACCGCGCGCACATTGACCGCGCGAACCTGCGCACCTTCTTCAAAACCGTAGCTGGTGATGGGGCAGGTCACTTGCGGCACGATGTCGCGCACGGCCGGGTCGTCGGTGCACAAAATGGCGGTGCCGTAAAACGGCATGCGGTGCAGAAAATCAACAAATGCGGACTTGAGCCGACCGAAGTCATGCCCATAGGTTTCCATGTGGTCGGCGTCGATGTTGGTGACCACAGCCATCACCGGCAACAGGTTCAGGAACGAGGCGTCAGACTCATCGGCCTCCACCACGATGTAATCGCCCTGCCCCAACCGGGCATTGGCACCGGCACTGTTCAGGCGTCCGCCAATCACAAAGGTGGGGTCTAGCCCGGCTTGCACCAGCACACTGGCCACCAGGCTGGTGGTGGTGGTTTTGCCGTGCGTGCCGGCAATCGCAATGCCTTGCTTCAGGCGCATCAGCTCGGCCAGCATCATGGCGCGCGGCACGATGGGAATATGGTGCGCGCGTGCTGCCTGCACCTCGGGGTTGTCGGCCTTGACGGCAGTGGAGGTGACCACGGCATCGGCGCCGGCCACATGGGCTGCGTCGTGGCCTTTGTAGGTGGTGATGCCCAGGCCGGCGAGCCGCTGCAGCACGGCGCCGTCGCTCAAGTCAGAGCCTGAAATGGTGTAGCCCAGGGTGTGCAGCACCTCGGCAATGGCCGACATGCCCGAGCCACCGATGCCAACGAAATGGATGTGTTTGACCGCGTGTTTCATACGGCAAGCTCCTCGCAGGCCGCCAGCAGCTGCTGGGTGGCATCGGTTTGTGCCAGTTGTCGGGCTTTTAGGGCGCAGCTCAGCAGCTGGGCGCGGTCTAGGGTGAGGAGCATCTGGGCGAGTCGTTCAGGGCTAAGTTCAGTTTGTGGCACCAGCCAACCGGCGTCCTGTTCCGTGAGGAAGCGGGCGTTGTGGGTCTGGTGGTCGTCCACAGCAGAGGGGAAGGGCACCAACAATGCGGCGGCGCCCACGGCGGCCAGTTCGGTCACGGTGCTGGCCCCGGCGCGGCAAATCACCAAATCGGCAGCGGCAAAAGCTTGGGCGGTGTCGTCAATAAAAGGCGTTAACTCGGCTTGCACGCCAGCGGCCTGGTAGTTGGCGCGCAAAGCATCAATTTGCAGTGCGCCACTTTGGTGGGTGACGAACGGGCGTTGCGCTTGGGGCAACAGAGCCAAGGCGCGCGGCACGATGTCGTTGAGCGCTTTCGCGCCCAAGCTACCGCCCACCACCAGCACCCGCAACGGGCCGCTTCGTCCTGCAAAGCGCAGGGCCGGTTCAGCCTGCTCCAGAAAGGCCACGCGCAAGGGGTTGCCCACGCAGCGGGCTTTTTTGAGGGCCCCCGGGAACGCGGTGAACACGCGGTCGGCCACACCGGCCAGCACTTTGTTGGCCAAGCCAGCCACCGAGTTTTGCTCGTGCAGCACCAAGGGTTTGTTCAGCAGCACGCTCATCAGACCGGCTGGAAAGGTGATGTAGCCGCCCAGCCCCACCACCACATCAGGACGCACCCGGCGCAGCACCTGCAGGCTTTGCCAGAACGCACGCAGCAGGCGCAGTGGCAGCCAGGCCAGTGTGAGCCCCCCTTTGCCGCGCACCCCTGAAAAATCAATGGCCTCAAAGGCAAAGCCTTGCGCAGGTACCAAGCGACTTTCCATGCTGGGGCGCTCCATACTGCCCTTGCCGCCGAGCCAGTGCACCGACCAGCCGCGCGCACGCAAAGCCTGCGCCACGGCCAGGCCCGGAAAGATATGGCCGCCCGTGCCGCCGGCCATGACCAAAGCAGTTTTGGTGGGCGCGCTCATACGCGGCCTCCGTGCATCAGGAGTCGGTTCTCGTGGTCAATGCGCAGCACAACCGCCAGCGCCACCAGGTTAACCAAAATGGCCGAACCGCCATAGCTCATGAGCGGCAGGGTCAAGCCCTTGGTGGGCAAGGCACCCAGGTTCACGCCCATGTTGATGAAGGCCTGAAAGCCCATCCAGACGCCTACGCCTTGCGCCACCAGACCGGCAAACACCCGGTCCATGGCGATGGACTGGCGGCCAATGTGCATGAGGCGGCGGGTCAACCAGAAGAACAGGCTGATCACGCAGACCACGCCAACCAGGCCAAACTCTTCGCCAATCACGGCCAGTAAAAAGTCGGTGTGGGCTTCAGGCAGCCAGTGCAGTTTTTCAACGCTGCCGCCTAAGCCCACGCCAAAAATCTCGCCCCGGCCAATCGCAATCAACGAGTGGGTCAGTTGGTAGCCTTTGGCCAGTGCGTTTTGCTCACTCCACGGGTCGAGGTAGGCAAAAATACGCTCTCGCCGCCATTCGCTGGACGCAATGATCAAAGCAAAAGCCACCACCAGAATCGTCGCTATCAAAAAGAACATGCGGGCATTGACGCCACCCAGAAACAAAATGCCCATGGCAATGACGGCAATCACCATGAAGGCGCCCATGTCCGGCTCGGCCAGCAGCAGCACGCCTACCAGCGCCACCGCCACGCCCATGGGCAAGACGGCGCGGAAAAAGCGCTCTTTCACTTCCATCTTGCGCACCATGTAATCGGCGGCGTACAGCAACACAGCGAACTTGGCCAACTCGGATGGCTGGAAACTGAAGGGCCCCAGCGCAATCCAGCGCCGCGCGCCATACACCACCTTGCCAATATGCGGTATCAGCACCGCCACCAGCAAAATGATAGACACGATAAACAACCCACGCGCCGATTTTTCCCACATGACCACTGGCACCTGGTAAGCCAGCACCGCCGCCACAAAGCCAATCACCAGCCACATGGCATGGCGGTACAAAAAGTAGGTGTGGGTGTACTTGGCAAAGCGGGGGTTATCCGGCATGGCAACGGAGGCTGAATACACCATCACCAAGCCCCACGCCAGCAATGCCACGGTGACCCAGACCAGCGCTTGGTCGTAGCCCATGGCGCGGCTTGACGCCATGCCGGTATCGCGCGACATACCCAGGCGCACTGGCAGCGCATCACTGGCGGGTTGGCCCATGCCGCCCAGCCAGCCGCGCAGGCGTTCGGTCAAGGTGCTCATAGCGCCATCTCCACCATGGAACCCGAGGCTTCTGCCAGCGCAGCGAATGCGGCGCAGAAGGCGCGCGCCCGGTGTTCGTAGTTGTCAAACATGTCAAAACTGGCGCAGGCGGGCGACATCAGCACCGCGTCGCCAGCGTGGGCTTTGGTGTTGGCCACCGTCACGGCCTGCGCCATGGTGTCGGCGTCGAGCAGCGGCACCCCGCTAGACGCCAGGGCGGCGCGAATCAGTGGCGCATCGCGGCCAATCAACACCACGGCCCGTGCGTAGCGGGCCACCGGGTCGGCCAAGGGCGAGAAGTCTTGCCCCTTGCCCTCGCCGCCCAGAATGACGATGAGCTTGCGGTCAGCCCCCAGCCCCTGTAGGGCAGCTACCGTGGCGCCCACGTTGGTGCCTTTGCTGTCGTCAAAAAACTCGACGTCTTGCAGGGTGCCGATGGACTCGACACGGTGCGGCTCGCCGCGGTACTCACGCAGGCCATACAACACAGGGCCGAGCGCGCAACCCGCAGACGTAGCCAGCGCCAGCGCCGCCAAGGCGTTGACGGCGTTGTGGCGCCCGCGAATGCGCAAGGCGTCGGCAGGCATCAGGCGCTGAATATGAATTTCTTCTTCATCGCCCCGGCGCTTTTTCAGCGTTTCATCGGCTTCCAACGCACGCACCAGCCAGACCATGCCGTTGACTTGCTCCAGACCAAAGTCGCCTGGGCGCTGCGGCATGTCGCTGCCAAAGGTCAGGTGGGCGCGCACTTGTGGGCGCTGCAACTTGACGCGCACCGGCTCGGGCAGCATGGCCATGACCAGCGGGTCTTCCCGGTTGAGCACCATCAAACCGTGGGCGCCAAACACCGCGGCTTTGGCCTTGACATAAGAGGACAAGCTGCCATGCCAATCCAGATGGTCTTGCGAAATATTCAGCACGGCGGCAGCAGTCGGCTCGAAACTGGTTTCACCTTCCAACTGAAAACTTGACAGCTCGATCACCCAGACCTCGGGCAAGGTGTCGGCATCCAGGTGGGCGCTTAGGGTGTCAAGCAATGTCGGGCCAATGTTGCCGGCAACCGCCACCGTTTTTCCACCCCGGCTGACCAGTTGACCGGTGAGTGCCGTCACCGTGGTTTTGCCGTTGGTACCGGTCACGGCCAGCACCTGCGGCGCGTAATCGCGCGTGCTCTTGAGCGCGGCCAAGGCCTGCGAAAACAGCCCCAACTCGCCGCTGCACCACAGGCCACTGGCTTGCGCTGGCTGCATCAACCCGGCCACTTCGGCGGGCGCCAGGCCCGGGCTTTTGAAGACTGCGCGCACATCGGTGCCCGCCACCAACGTGGCATCAAACGGGCCACACACCACGCGCGCTTCGGGCAGTTCTTGCTGCAGGGCGGCGAGCTGCGGCGGGGCTGCACGGCTGTCCAACACGCTGACCCGGGCGCCCTGGCGCGCACACCAGCGCGCCATGGCCAGGCCAGAGGCGCCCAGTCCCAGGATCAGTACGTGTTGGTCTTGCAGCAGCTGCACGTTTATCTCAGTTTCAAAGTTGACAAACCCACCAGGCACAAGAGCATGGTGATGATCCAGAAACGAACCACCACCTGCGTTTCTTTCCAGCCGCTTTTCTCAAAGTGGTGGTGCAGCGGCGCCATTTTCAAAATGCGTTGGCCAGTGCCGTATTTTTTCTTGGTGTACTTGAAGTAGGTCACTTGCAGCATGACCGACAAGGCCTCCACCACAAAGATGCCGCCCATGATGGCCAGCACAATTTCCTGGCGCACGATCACGGCAATGGTGCCCAGGGCACCACCGAGGGCCAGAGCGCCCACGTCGCCCATGAATACCTGCGCCGGGTGGGTGTTGAACCACAGAAAAGCGAGACCTGCGCCCGCCATGGCGGCGCAGAAAATAAGCAGCTCGCCCGAGCCGGGAATGTGGGGGAAGAACAGGTATTTGGAATACACCGCGCTGCCGGTGACGTAAGCAAAAACACCCAGTGCCGAGCCCACCATCACCACCGGCATGATGGCCAGGCCGTCCAGCCCGTCGGTCAGGTTGACGGCATTGCTCGAGCCCACGATCACCAGGTAGGTCAGGACCACAAAGCCCAGCACGCCCAGCGGGTAGCTCACCTCTTTGATGAAGGGCAGTTGCAATCCAGCTTTAGGCGGCAAGCTCAGGTCGAAGCCGGACTGCACCCATTTGAAAAACAACTCCAGCACGCGCAAGTTGGAGCTCTCGGAAATACTGAACACCAAATAGAGCGCGGCCAGCAAGCCCAGCAGCGACTGCCACAAATACTTCTCACGTGAGGGCATGCCTTCGGGGTCTTTGTTGACCACTTTTCGCCAGTCGTCCGACCAGCCAATGGCACCAAAGCCGAGCGTCACCACCAACACGATCCAGACAAAGCGGTTGGTCCAGTCGGCCCACAGCAAGGTGGACACCGCGATACACAACAGTATCAACACACCGCCCATGGTGGGGGTGCCGCTTTTGCTGATGTGCGAGGCCATGCCGTAGCCGCGAATGGGCTGGCCGATCTTGAGTTCAGTGAGCCGACGAATCACGAAAGGCCCGGCCACCAGGCCCATCAACAGCGCGGTCATGGCCGCCATGACGGCACGAAACGTCAGGTACTGGAAGACCCGGAAAAATCCGAATTCGGGCGCCAGGGTTTGCAGCCATTGGGCCAGGCTCAGCAGCATGACAGGTTCCGGTGGCTTGGGTTAGACAGCATGGGTTTCTTTCAATGTGGAAGTAGCTGGCGCGGAGATGGCTTGCACCACCCGTTCCATCTGCATAAAACGGGCGCCTTTAACCAGCACGCTGGCGCAATGGGGTAGCGCGGTCAGCACCGCGGCCTGCAAGGCATCAAGGGTGTCAAAGTGCTGGCCGTCGCCAAAGCTTTGGCTGGTAGCGCGTGACAAAACGCCCAGCGTGAACACCTGTTCAATACCCAGGCTGCGTGCCAGTGCCCCAGCTTCAGCGTGGAAAACAGGGCCTTGTTCACCGACCTCGCCCATGTCGCCCAGCACCAGCAGCCGGGGGCCGGGCAAATCGGCCAGCACATCGAGCGCGGCACGCACGGAGTCGGGGTTGGCGTTGTAGGTGTCGTCCACCAAGGTAATCAGGCGCCCGGCATGGCGAACCAACACAGCGCGCGAGCGGCCCTTGACCGGCTCGAATGCGCTCAGTCCTTGGGCGATGGCGGCCAGTGGAACGCCGGCAGCGCAGCTGGAGGCGACCGCTGCCAAGGAGTTGCTGACGTTGTGTCGACCAGCAATGTGCAGCGCATAGCTCAACCGGCCGGCCGGGGTGTGCGCCGTCACTTGCCAGGCGTCACCGGACCAGGTGGCTTGCTCACAGTACACCTGGTTTGTATTCAAGGCCGGAGGCTGGGCTTGGTCCTGATCCTGAGAAATGGTTGCCGTTGAAAACTGCAGTGTCCGGCAGTGCTGCGCCTTGCTGGCCCACAGCGCGCTGTAGGTATCGTCGGCCGGGAAGATCGCCACGCCATCGGCGGGCAAGGTGTCTAGGACGCTGCCGTTTTCTTCGGCCACGGCTTGCACGGTGGCCATGAATTCCAGGTGCTCGCGCTGCGCGTTGTTGACCAGCGCCACCGTGGGTTGCGCCATGGCGGCCAGAGCGGCAATTTCGCCGGGGTGGTTCATGCCGAGTTCCAGCACGGCGACTTCATGGTGCGCACGCAGGCGCAGCAGCGTCAGTGGCACGCCAATGTCGTTGTTGAGGTTGCCTTGTGTGGCGAGATAGGCCTGGGGTTTGTAGGCGCGCAAGATGGCGGCAATCATCTGCGTCACCGTGGTCTTGCCGTTGCTGCCCGTCACGGCGACCAAAGGCAACTTGAATTGCTGGCGCCACTGGGTGGCCAGGCTGGCCAGCGCCGCTTTGGTGTCTGCCACCACCAGCCCCGGCAAGCCGGCTGCTTGCAGCTGCGCTTGGGCATCGCCCTGGCAAATAGCAGCCACGGCGCCTTGGGCTTTGGCTTCGGCCAAAAAGTCATTGGCATCAAATCGTTCACCGCGCAGCGCCACGAACAGGTCGCCAGGGGCCAGGGACCGGGTATCGGTGTGCACGCGGGAAAAGCGCACGCTGCCCAAGCCCACCCGCTGAGAGCCGGCCAGCCACTGCTGGGCTTGGTCAAGCGTCATCATGTTGTCATGCATGGCGGCCTCCGACAGAGGCTGGGGCTGCCCAATGGCGCAAGGCCTGCCGCACGTGCGCGAGGTCGGAGAACGGCTGGCGTTGGCCGGCTGTTTCCTGGTAATCCTCATGCCCTTTGCCCGCCACCAGCACGACGTCGTGGGGGCCAGCCTCGGCCAGGGTCTGGGCAATGGCCAGGGCGCGGTCGGCCTGCACCGTGACGCCGGGGTGACCGCTCAGGCCCAGCAAAATTTGGCTGATGATGGTTTGCGGCTTTTCGCTGCGCGGGTTATCCGTGGTCACCACGATCTGGTCGGCATGCAGCCCCGCCATGGAGCCCATCAGGGGGCGCTTGGAGGCGTCGCGGTCGCCGCCGCAGCCGAACACGCACCAGAGTTGTCCGCCGCGGGTGCGGCTCAAGGTGCGCAAAGCCTCCAGGGCTTTGCCCAAAGCGTCGGGGGTGTGGGCGTAGTCCACAACCGCCAAGGGTTGGCCTGGCTCGCCCACACATTCCATGCGGCCAGGCACCGGGCTCAAGTCATGGCAGGTGTCCACCGCAGCCGCCAAAGACACACCCAGCGAACGCAGGGCAGCGATGACGCACAGCAGGTTGCTGACGTTGTAGGTACCGATGACGCGGCTGTGCAATTCCTCGCTTGCCTGGGCTTCCACCACAGAAAAACTCAGGCCCTGTGCGTCGTAACGAATGTTTTGCGCTTGCAACTTGGCCGGCCCGGTCACGGACACGGTCCACACGTCAATCGGATGATCTTGGTCTTGGTCTTGGTCTTGCAACGACTGTGCCAGTTCTGCACCCCGCGCATCGTCCACATTGATCACGGCTGACTTCAAACCGGGCCACTGGAACAGCTGCGCCTTGGCCAGCCAGTAGGCTTGCATGGAGCCGTGGTAATCGAGATGGTCTTGGGTGAAGTTACTGAAGATGGCGGTGCGAATCTGGCAACCATCGAGCCGGTGTTCTTCCAGGCCAATAGACGAGGCTTCAATGGCGCAGGCGCGCACCCCCAGGTCGACAAAGCGGCGCAAACTGGCCTGCAGCAGCACAGGGTCAGGCGTGGTCAAGCCGGTGGGCACGAGTTGGCGCAAACTTTCACCGTCTGGCGCATCAGCGGTACTTGCACCCCTTGGCGTAGGCACTTGGCCAATGCCTAAAGTACCTACCAGCGCACAGGGTATGGCCGGTTGCTGCTTCAGGTTGGACAGCGCTTGCGCCAGCCACCAGGCAATCGAGGTTTTGCCGTTGGTGCCGGTGACGGCCATCACGTCCAGCGCCTGGGTAGGCTGTTCAAAGTAGGCCGCAGCAACAGGGCCGCTGGCGGCTTTGAGTGCCGGGTAGGCTGCTACGCCCCCGTGGGTGAAGGCCCAGGCATCGACGCCTTCGCGCTCCACCAGGCAGGCGCTGGCGCCGCCAGCTAGCGCGCTGTTGACAAAACGCCGTGCGTCGGTGGAGGCGCCAGGCCAGGCAATGAAACCGTCACCGGGTTGAACTAAGCGGCTGTCGGTTTGCAGGGTGCCCGTCACGCGGCTGCGCAACCATTGGGCGGCTTCTTGGGGCAGGTGGAATTCAAGCATTAAAAGCTCTCCACCTCTTCTTTGGCCACGATTTGCGGCTTGACCGACATATCGGGCTGAACCCCCAGCATGCGCAAAGTTTGCTGCGCCACTTCACTGAAAACGGGCGCAGCCACGGCACCGCCGTAGTACTGGCCGGCACTGGGCTCATCAATCATGACGGCAATGATGACGCGGGGTTTCTCAATGGGCGCCATGCCCACGAACCAACCGCGGTATTTGCGGTTGCCGACGGAGCCGTAGCCCTTGCCAATCTGTTTGTACGCGGTGCCCGATTTACCCCCGACCGAGTAGCCAATGGTTTGCGCTTTCTGACCGGTACCGCCGGGGCCAGCTGCCATTTGCAGCATTTTTCGCACCTGCCCAGCGGTGCGCTCGGAGAACACGCGCACGCCTACCGCAGGCTCGTTTGTTTTGAGGATGGTGGCGGGAATGATCTGCCCATCGTGGGAGAACACGGTGTAAGACCGTGCCATCTGAAAGAGTGAAGACGAGAGGCCGTAACCGTAAGACATGGTGGCCTGCTCGATCGGGCGCCAGGTTTTGTAGGGGCGCAGCCGACCCGACACGGCGCCAGGAAAAGTGATTTGTGGTTTTTGGCCAAAGCCAGCTTGCGAGAAAATTTCCCACATTTCGCGCGGCTGCATCTGCATGGCAATTTTGGTGGTGCCAATGTTGCTGGATTTCTGGATCACCCCTTCCACCGTCAACACGCCGTTGGGGTGCGAGTCGCTGATGACCGAGCCGGTCACGCTGTACTTGCCATTGCCGGTGTCGATCAGGGATTGCGGCGTGATGCGGCCCGTCTCCAGACCCAGGCCCACGGTGAAAGGCTTCATGACGGAGCCGGGCTCAAAGGTGTCGGTCATGGCGCGGTTGCGCAACTGCTCGCCACTGAGGTTTTGCCGCTTGGCTGGCACGTAACTGGGGTAGTTGGCCAGCGCCAGCACCTCGCCGGTGATGGCATCGAGCACCACCACACTGCCCGCCTTGGCTTTGTTGACGGTGACGGCGTCGCGCAATTTTTGGTAGGCAAAGAACTGCACTTTGCTGTCAACGCTGAGCTGCAAGTCGGCGCCGTCAGCCGGTGGAATGGTCTCGCCCACCGCCTCAACCACGCGACCCATGCGGTCCTTGATGACGCGGCGCGAGCCGGCGTGTCCGGCCAGCTCTTTGTTGAAAGCGAGTTCAATGCCCTCTTGCCCCACGTCCTCTACATTGGTGAAGCCCACCACGTGCGCCGCTGCTTCGCCCTCGGGGTATTGACGGCGGTACTCCTTGCGCTGGTAAACGCCCTTCAGACCCAGGGCCATGATCTCTTGCGCCAAGGGCTCTTCCACCTGGCGCTTGAGCCAGACAAAGGTCTTGTCTTCGTCGGCGAGTTTTTTCTCCAGCTCTGGCCAGGGCATTTCCAGCAATTTGGCCAACTGCTGCAGTTGGGCTTTGTCGCCGTCAATTTCTTCCGGGCTGGCCCACAGGCTGGGCACGGGCACGCTCGATGCCAGGATCAAACCATTGCGGTCCAGAATGCGGCCACGGTTGGCGGGCAGTTCCAGGGTGCGTGCAAAGCGCACCTCGCCCTGCTTCTGGAAGAAGTCATTGGCCACCACCTGGATGTAGAACGCACGCCCTGCCAGGCCAAGAAAGCACAGCGCAATCGTGCCCACCACAAACTTGCTGCGCCAAACCGGGGTGCGGCTGGCCAGCAAGGGGCTGGAGGTGTAGGCAATGCTGCGGCTCATGGCGTAGCGCCTGTCTTGACGGCGGGCTGCGTGCCATTGACGGCACTGACTGTACTGGCGCCGCTCGCCCCATTGGCCATGACGTAATCGGTAATGGCGGGCGTCACGGTGCGCATTTGCAGTTGCTCTTTGGCCAGCTTTTCCACCCGCAACGGGGTGGCTTGCGCGCGGCGCTCCACCTGGAGCCGCTCATTTTCCGATTCCAGCCGTCGCTCTTGGGTGCGGGCTTTGTCCAATTCGGAGAAAACGCGGCGCGATTCGTACTGCACGCCCACCAGGTACAAGGCACTGGCCAAAACGGCCAGCAGCAAATAAATATTCAGGCGGGTCATGCCGCCATCCTCTGCGCCACACGCATGATGGCGCTGCGGGAGCGGGGGTTGCCCGCCACTTCTGCCGCACTGGGTTTGAGCCGGTCCAGCGCCTTGAGCTTCATGATTTTGGGCACGGCAAAGGGGGCGCGCCGGTCGTATTCATCCTTGGCATGCTTGGCAATGAATTGTTTGACGATGCGGTCTTCCAGGGAGTGAAAGCTGATCACCACCAGTCGCCCGCCGGGCTGCAAAACCTCCAGGCTGGCGCTTAGCGCTTGTTGCAGCTCTTCAAGCTCGGCGTTGATGAAAATCCGAAAAGCCTGAAATGTGCGCGTTGCAGGATTCTGGCCCTGCTCGCGAGTTTTGACCGTGTCAGCCACGAGCTGGGCCAGCTCGGTGGTGCTTGTAATAGGGCCCCGTTCCTGTCGGCGAGCAACAATCGCCTTTGCAATGGACCCAGCAAACCGTTCTTCACCATAGTCACGAATCACCTCCGCTATTTGATTTATATCCGCCTCTTGCAACCACTGCGCCACGCTTTGGCCACGGGTGGTGTCCATGCGCATGTCCAGTGGACCCTCGAACCTGAAACTGAAACCGCGCGCCGGGTTGTCGATCTGGGGCGAACTGATGCCCAAGTCCAGCAGCACGCCTGCTACGCTGGCAGTCGGCAATTCGCCCAAATGGCTAAACGCCTGGTGGCGAATGGAAAAACGGGGGTCGTTGATGGTGGCGGCTTCAGCCAGGGCGTCGAGGTCTTTGTCAAACGCAATTAAGTGCCCATTGGGTCCGAGCCGCGACAGAATCAGCCGGCTGTGACCACCGCGGCCAAAGGTGGCATCCACATAGGTGCCCTCAGCGGCGCTCGGGTCGTTGGGGGGGGCGTCCGGGTTGCTGAAAAGAGCGCTCACTGCTTCGTCCAACAATACCGTGGTGTGTTTCCATGGTGTGTTCACCGCAGGCCTTCAGAAAGAGAAGTCCTTGAAGACGTCAGGCATATCACCCTGCATCGCCTTGGCTTCCTGCGCGTCGTAGCTTGTCTTATCCCAAAGCTCGAAATAACTGCCCATACCCAGAAGCACGGTGTCGCGCGAAATACCGGCGGCACTGCGCAGCTCGGGCGACACAAGCACACGTCCGGTGGCGTCCATCTCGACGTCCATCGCGTTGCCTAAAAATATGCGCTTCCACCACTGCGCCGACATCGGCAAGGTGTTGATGCGCTCACGAAACTTCTCCCACTCGGGGCGGGGAAACACCATCAGGCAGCCATGGGGGTGCTTGGTGATGGTCAGTTGTGCTGCGGCCGTGGCGCTCAAAACGTCACGGTGCCGGGTCGGCACAGACAAACGACCTTTGGCATCTAGACTGAGTGACGAAGCACCTTGAAACACGGCAGAAGACCTTCTTTTGAGACAGCGGCAACGAAATGGAAAAGAAAAAGCACTTTTCACCACTAAATTGCACTTTTTTGCACTGTATCAGCAAAATGACCAACCGCAAACAGGCTTGCTAGATTTTTTTCAATGAAATCAAGGACTTAGCGCCGTTTTATCAAGCAATCAAACGACAAAATCGTTCTAAATTAAGCACTTAGCACAGCTTGTGAAAGTGATGCTTGAAGCCCTGGTTTTTTTTAGGTCAAACGCTCAAAGAATGTAGCGCGACAGGTCTTCGTTGCGGCTTAGGGCCGCCAGACGCTGGTCCACGTAGGCTGCGTCTATGCAAATGGTCTGCCCAGACAGGCTGGCCGCATCAAAACTGACGTCATCGAGCAAGCGCTCCATCACGGTAGACAAACGCCTGGCACCGATGTTTTCCGTGCGTTCGTTGACTTCAAAGGCGATGTGCGCCAGCCGGGCAATGCCTTCGTCGGTGAACTCGATGCGCACGTTTTCAGTGGCCAGCAAAGCCTGGTACTGGCGCACCAGCGAGGCATGGGTTTGCGTCAGGATGGCGATAAAGTCTTGCACCGACAAAGACTGCAGCTCCACCCGTATCGGGAAACGGCCCTGCAACTCGGGGATCAGGTCGCTGGGCTTGCTCAGGTGGAAAGCGCCCGAGGCAATGAACAGGATGTGGTCGGTCTTGACCATGCCGTACTTGGTGCTGACGGTGGTGCCCTCTACCAGCGGCAACAAATCGCGTTGCACCCCCTGGCGCGAGACTTCGGCCCCGCCCCCGGAGCCGCCTTCGCTGCGGGAGGTGACTTTGTCAATCTCGTCAATGAACACAATGCCGTTTTGCTCAAGCATGTGAATCGCCTGGGTCTTGATCTCCTCCTCATTGAGCAGCTTTCCGGCCTCTTCGTCGGTCAACAGCTTCAAAGCTTCCTCAATCTTAAGTTTTCGGCTCTGCCTTTTGGACTGCCCCATCTGGCCGAACAGGCCGCGCAGTTGCTCGGTCATTTCTTCCATGCCGCTGGGGCCCATGATCTCGAGCTGTGGCGCGGCTTGCGCCAGCTCGATTTCAATCTCGCGGCCCGCCAGCTGGCCTTCGCGCAGCTTTTTTCGAAACGCCTGGCGCGTGGCGCTCTCGCCCCCGCTGGCCTGCTCGGAGCCAAAATCACCACGGGCTGGGGGCACCAGCGCATCCAGCACACGTTCTTCGGCAACATCTGCAGCGCGTTCTTGCACCAGCTTTTTAGCCGATGTTCGGGTTTGTTTCACCGCAATTTCTGCCAGATCGCGAATGATGGCGTCTACATCCTTGCCCACATAGCCCACTTCAGTGAACTTGGTGGCCTCCACCTTGATGAAAGGCGCATCGGCCAAACGGGCTAGGCGGCGCGCAATTTCTGTCTTGCCGACGCCCGTGGGGCCAATCATCAAGATATTTTTGGGCGTGATTTCAGCACGCAAGCCAGGCTCCACCTGCTGTCGGCGCCAGCGGTTGCGCAAGGCAATGGCTACAGCGCGCTTGGCCTGGTGCTGCCCAACAATGTGCTTATCCAGCTCAGCAACGATGTCCTGGGGGGTCATAGCGTTTCAATCGTGTGGTTCATATTGGTGTAGATGCACAACTCGCCAGCAATCTCCAAAGATTTCTTCACGATGTCGCGCGCCGACAGGTCGGTGTTGTGCAACAAGGCCAACGCACTGGCCTGGGCGTAGGCGCCGCCGGAGCCAATGGTGACCACGCCGTGTTCGGGCTCCAGCACATCGCCATTGCCGGTGATGATGAGCGATGCTTCCAGGTCGGCCACGGCCAGCATGGCCTCCAGCCGGCGCAGGACGCGGTCGGTGCGCCAGTCCTTGGTCAGCTCAATGGCCGCGCGCACCAGATGCCCCTGGTGTTTTTCCAGTTTGGCTTCAAAGCGCTCAAACAAGGTGAAGGCATCGGCCGTGGCGCCGGCAAAACCGGCCAGCACCCGGTCGTGGTGGAGTTTGCGCACTTTGCGGGCTGTGCCTTTGACCACAATATGGCCCAGCGTGACTTGGCCGTCGCCGCCAATGGCGACTTGCATGCCCTGCGGCGTCTGGCGTCTGACGCTGATGATGGTGGTGCCGTGAAATTGTTCCATGGGTACTCAAATCGGGCCCAGCCGCTCGATAACAAGGGGCTGGGCAGTGGGAAGAAGCAGGAATTTTAGGCGCGCAGCGCCCTGGGTGGCATCAGGCCGGCCCCGACTTTGGCGGTTTCGCAGGATATGGATCAGACGCAGAACCTAGGCGGGTGGCCGCATCATCTGAGTCTGCGTCGGCGTCTTCGCCTTCGCCCTCACCTAGAGACTCCGCACTTGGGTTGCCAAGCGCCCACCCGGACCCGGCAGGCAGGATCACCCCGCCATCCGCTTTTTGAGGGCTCATGAGGGCCTCAATGGCATCAATTTTTTGCAGGGTCTGGGCGCGTGCCATTGCACTGGTTGCTGGTGCTGGTGCTGGTGCTGGCGTCGGCGTCGGCGTGGGCAGCGGTTGCGCCACTGCGGCAGGCACTTTGTCCAGGCCGGGCGGGGGCCAAACTGCGCTGGCGCGCAAGCTGCGCAGGTGTTCAAACTCGCGGCGGCGGACCAAGTCCTGGCGGTTTGCACGCGTTTCCAGGGCTTGGGCCGACACCTCGCGCCGTGGCCTGAACCAGGCGTTGCATTGGCGAAAACGGGAAAAGTGTGAATAGCGACGTGGTGCACGCGGTTGCAGCCAGAGGGACAAACGCCGGACGAGTCGTGTAAACAGTCCGGCGTCAGGCGTGGAGGCCACCATGGGTGATTACCTGGAATCAGGGCATTAAGGGCATGCCTGTAACTTCACTAGGAAGCCACAAGAACGCACCATCAGTCACCAAACATTTTTTGTTTGAGCTCACGACGCTGCTGCGCCTCAAGCGACAGCGTGGCCGTGGGACGAGCCAGCAAGCGGCCCACACCAATGGCTTCGCCGGTTTCATCGCAATAGCCGTAGTCGCCGGCATCAATGCGGCCAATGGACTGCTCGATTTTCTTCAGCAATTTGCGCTCACGGTCTCGCGTGCGCAGCTCTAGGGCGTGTTCTTCCTCGATGGTGGCACGGTCAGCCGGGTCAGGCACCACCACGGTGTCTTCACGCAAATGCTCGGTGGTTTCACCCGCGTTGCTGAGAATTTCTTGCTTCAGCACGGAGAGCTTGCGGCGGAAATACGCCAACTGAACGTCATTCATGTACGCATCGTCAGGCATGGCGATGAGGTCTGCATCAGTCAACTGATCGAGCGGCTTGAGCTTCCAGTTATTGGCCAGCTTGGGGTCTTTCTTCACGGACGATGCCAGTGGCGGCACGATGTGCGGCACGGTCACGTCTTTAGAAAAGCTGGATTTGGCCGCTGTGGAGGCGACCGACTGCGCCATGGAAGGCACGGTGAGCTGTGCCAGACGGGACGACGGACGACCGGCCCGCACGGGAGACGGGGGGCTGGTCATGGGAATAGGACGGGATTCAACAGGCGCGGCAACCGCAGCCACAACGGGCGCCTTGACGGCAGCCTTTTCAGGTGATTTCGCAGGAGATTTGGCAGAAGACTTGGCAGGAGATTTCACAGGGGACACAGGGGAAGCTTTCTTGGTAGAGGTTGCCACCACTTCGGGTTTGGCAATTTGGGGAGACGCTGCTTTCACAGCCACCGGTTTGGCCGCAACGGGCTGGGTGGCCTTGGGCATCGGCTTGGCAACTGGTTTAGCAGCTGGTTTGGCTGCTGATTGAGCAACTGTTTTGGCAACCGGCTTAGCTGCTGGTTTGGCCGCTGGTTTAGCCACCGATTTGGTGGCGGGTTTAACGACAGGTTTAACGACAGATTTAGCAACAGGTTTATCAACCGGTTTAAGCGCTGATTTAGCCCCAGACTTGGCGACAGTCTGTGGCTTGGACAACACCAATTTGGCCTTGGGTTTAGCCGCCTGGGCCTTCACCGCGGGTTTCTTAACCGCCTGAGCAACCCCCTTGACCGCTTTACCCACCCCCTTGGCTATGACGGCCTTGGCTAGCACCGCTTTCGCCTTGGCAACCGGCGCTTTGGCCTTGACGACCGATTTGGCGGCTGACTTGGCGACGGCTTTGCTGGCAGACTGTGCTTTGGCGGCCACTTTAGGGGTCGCGTGCGTCGCCACTTTGGCTTTACCGGTTTGAGCTTTCACTAGAGGCCTCCTAGCAGTTTTGGGCTGCGATTGGTTGGTACTTGCGGACGTGCGTTGGGGTTGGGCTGCGTCGACTGCCAGGGGCAGTCAACGCTCGGTGAGGGGTAGGGGAAGACTCGTTTTACTGGCTTTCGTTGGCGCGCGAGTGTACAGGTTTGACAAGGCGAAAACCCATCAGTTGCAAAATCGAGACAAACATGGCCAATTAGCTGTTCATTCCATCGATTTAGTCAAACAAGGCACTGTTCCATGCCTTGCAAAAAGATGTCTTTGGGTAGATCGATGCCAATAAACACCATCTTGCTGCCCCGCTTTTCATCGGCACCCCAGGGCGGTCCCAGGTCGCTGCCCATCAACTGGTGCACGCCCTGAAAGATCACCTTGCGCTCGGTACCCTTCATGTGCAGCACGCCTTTGTAGCGCAGCATGCGGGGGCCATAGATGTTGACGATGGCGCCCAGAAAGTCCTCCAGCTTGGCCGGGTCGAAGGCGCGGTCGGACTTGAAGACAAAGCTCTTCACATCGTCGTCATGGTGGTGGTGCGCACCGCCCTGCTGGTGCGAGGGGTGATCGCAGGCCTCGTCCGGGCCATGGTCGTGGTGTTCATGACCGTCATGGTCATGGTGATCATGGCCTGCGTGGCTGTCTTCTTTCAGAAAGTCGGGGTCAATGTCGAGCTTGGCATTGAGGTTAAAGCCGCGCAGGTCAAACACCTCGCTTAAGGTCACTTCGCCAAAATGCACGGCTTTTTGCGGCGCACGCGGGTTCATGTGCTTCAGGCGATGCTGCAGGGGGGCGAGTTCTTCAGCGCTGACCAGATCGGTCTTGCTGATGAAAATTTGGTCGGCAAAACCCACCTGACGGCGCGCCTCCTGGCGCTCATTGAGTTGGGTGTTGGCGTGCTTGGCGTCCACCAGCGTCAGAATGGAATCCAGCAAAAAGCTCTCGGCAATTTCATCGTCCATGAAAAAGGTCTGCGCCACCGGGCCGGGGTCGGCCAAACCGGTGGTTTCAATGACCACGCGCTCAAAGTCCAGCAAGCCCTGGCGCTTTTTAGAGCCCAGCAACTGCAGGGCTTCGCGCAGGTCTTCGCGGATGGTGCAGCAAATGCAGCCATTGCTCATCTGGATGATCTGTTCCTTGGTTTCGGACACCAAGATGTCGTTGTCGATGTTTTCCTCACCGAACTCGTTCTCGATGATGGCGATTTTCATGCCGTGCGCTTCAGACAACACGCGCTTGAGCAGCGTGGTTTTGCCCGAGCCCAGAAAGCCGGTCAGTATGGTTACGGGAATGAGGCTCATCGTGGAGTAGTCCAGGTGGGGGAGTAGGAAAAGGGAGGAGTGTAGCGACCAAATATGACCGCGACCTGCAGGGCTTATTTGCGCATCACCACCAGGCCCTTGAGGTACTCGCCCTCAGGGAAATAGATGGTCATCGGATGGTCCGGGGCGCCGCCCAGGCGCTCGGTGATAAAGCCGTCCACCTGCGCGTCAATGCCAGCCGAGGCCACAATCTTGTGAAACAGGTCGGCGCTGATACCACCGGAGCAGGAGTAGGTGAACAACACGCCGCCGGGGGCCAAAATTTTGAACGCCAGCCGGTTGATGTCTTTGTAGGCGCGCGCTGCGCGCTCGGCATGCGCCACAGTGGGGGCGAACTTGGGCGGGTCGAGCACGATGGCGTCAAAGGTCTGGCCATCGGCGCCAAATTGGCGCAGCGAAGCGTTCACATCGGCATCCATGAAGGTGTTTCGGCTGGCCTCAAAGCCGTTCAAGGCCACGTTAGCTGCCGCCTGGGCCAGTGCCGGGCCAGACGAGTCGATGGACGTGACGTGTGCCGCCCCGCCCGTGAGCGCCGCCACCGTGAATCCGCCGGTGTAGCAATAGCAGTTGAGCACGCGCTGAAACTGCAGGCGCCTTGTGTAGGCGGCCATTTTCTGGCGGCTGTCGCGCTGGTCCAGGTAAAACCCGGTTTTGTGGCCGGTGGCAATGTTGACGCCCAAGCGCCAGTCATGCTCGCGCAGCACCAAGTCCACCGCGCCTGTGCCGCGCAGCCAGCCGCTCAGCTCGGGCAGGCCTTCGAGGGCGCGGCCACTGGCGTCAGAGCGCTCGTACAGTTTGCTCAAGCCGGTGGCGGCCAGGAGCGCATCGGCCAACACGTCTTTCCAGCGCTCAGCACCGCTGGAGAGAAACTGTGCCACCAAGGTGTCGCCGTAGCGGTCCACGATCAGGCCAGGCAAGCCGTCCGACTCGCCATGCACCAGGCGCTGGCTGTCGCTGTTGATGTCAAAGCGAGCGCGGGCAGACACGGCGGCCTGCACCCGGGCGATGAAAAAGGCCGCGTCAATGCGCTGGCTTTCTTCAAAACTCCAAACGCGGGCGCGTATTTTGGAGGCTGGGCTGAACGAGGCCCAACCCAAAAACTGGCCCTCATTGGACTCTACGCGCACGGTTTCACCGGCGTCAGCCGCCCCTTTGGCAATGGCGGACTCAAAAATCCAGGGGTGGCGGCGCTGCAGAGAGCGCTCTTTACCGGCTCTTAATCGAATCATTTTCATGCGTCGATTGTGGGGCTATTTAATTTTGGCCCGGGGGTGTGCCGCGTCGTAGGCTTTGGCCAGGTGCTGAAAGTCCAGCCGGGTGTAAACCTGGGTGGTGCTGATGTTGGCGTGGCCCAGCAGCTCCTGCACCGCGCGCAGGTCGCTGCTGGACTGCAGCAGGTGGCTGGCAAAGGAGTGGCGCAGCATGTGGGGATGCACCGGGGCGGCCAGCCCGGCTTGCAGGCTGCGCCGTTTCAGCCGCTGCCAAATGGACTGGGCGGTCAGGCGCGTACCGTAACGCCCAATAAATAAGGCGGGCTGACCGCCGGCAGTAGCCCCGCTGCCACCCGTACCGCGCCATTGCATCCACTGCTGCAAAGCGGTCAGCGCCTGCGCCCCCACCGGGACGCTGCGCCGCTTGCTGCCCTTGCCCAGCACATGGGCCAAGCCGTCTTGCAGGTCAACCCAGCCGCGCGCCGTGGCACTGGCGGCCACGTCCAGCCCAGTCAACTCGCTCACCCGCAGGCCGCTGCTGTAGAGCAACTCCACGATAGCGCTGTCGCGCGCGGCCAACCAAGGGTCGTCGTCACTCTGAAAATCGGCCAGTTGCATGGATTCGTCCACGCTCAGCGCCTTGGGCAGCGGTTTGGCGGCCTTGGGCGACCGCACGTCTTGTACCGGGTTGCTGCTGATGCGCCCTTCGCGCCCCAGCCAGGTGTAGAAGCCGCGCCAGCCCGACAAAATCAGCGCAATGCCACGCCCGCTGCGCCCGGCACTGTGCATTTGCGCGACCCAGCGGCGAATATGGTGGTTTTGCACCTGCGCCAGCGCCACGCCCGCTTGGGTGGCCTGGGTTTGCAGTTTGTGCAGGTCCAGCGCGTACAGCTCTACCGTGCGCGGGGCCAGGCGTTTCTCCACCCGCACATGCGTCAGGTACAGCTCGGTCAGGGCTTGGTCACTGGGCAAAGTGGCAGGACTGTTAGACGCATTCACCGCAAGAGCCTGCATCTGAAATGAAAGGCGCCTTACTTCAGGCGCACCAGGGCGGCACTGGCCAGCTCGGCCACGCGCTCCAGAAAATCGGTGCCCATGGTGCTGGTGAAACGCTGGGCGTCGGGCGAGGCCAGTACCAAGAGGCCAAACACCTCCAACCCTTGCTCAGGCCCACGCCAGCGCAGCGGCAGCAAGGCGATCGACTTGGCTTCTTTGGGCTGCTCCAGCCACTGGGCCACTTCCAGCCCGGCGTTCACGCCACAAAATGGCTCGGCCAGCGAGGCGGCAAACAGTTTGGCGTCATCGCTGATGCCTTGGGCAAAATCGGCCTCGGCCCAGGCCAGGGCCGCGCCCCAAATACGGATACCCGCTTGTGGCACCTGAAACCGGGTTTGAATGCCGCTGACTATGTGCGCGGGCAGCGCGGCCGTGTCTTGCACCTGAAACAGCTCGCATGCCCAGTGCAACAGCTTGTCCGAAAGAATGGTGTTCTCGGTGCCGTTGCGCACCATGTCCATGATGCGGTGCTCCAGCGCCCGAATCTTGTCGCGCAGCATCTCGGCCTGGCGCTCCTGCAAGCTGACCGACCGGTTGTTGTGCGGGCTGTTGAGGTGCACGGCGGCCAGCAGTTCGGCGTGGCGCTCAAAAAACTCGGGCGTGCTGCCCAGGTAGTTGGCAATGTCGTCTTCGGTGATGGGCTGGGGAAAGGTGGTGGAGTTCATAAGGTGTCCGGTAAGTCAATGTCGCCATGAAAAACGGTGGTGGCCGGGCCCGTCATCATGACGGGTGTGCCCAGACCAGCCCAGGAAATGGTCAGCATGCCGCCGTGCGTGTGCACGTCCACGCAGGCATCGAGCAGGCCCAGCCGTATGCCCGCCACGACGGCGGCGCAGGCGCCCGAACCGCAGGCCAGCGTCTCGCCCGCGCCGCGCTCGTACACGCGCAGCCGAATTTGGCTGCGGCTTTGCACCTGCATGAAACCGGCGTTGACTCGGCGGGGGAAAGCCGGGTGGTACTCAATCAGCGGGCCTTGAATGGCCACGGGGGCACGTTCCACATCGTCCACGCATTGCACGGCGTGCGGGTTGCCCATGGACAGCACGGCCACCGACACCCCGGCCAGCGGCCCGGTGCCTGCGGGGGCGAGTGTCCAGGTGGGCCAGCTGGGCCCATCCCCCGGGTCTTGTCTGGCCAGTGCTTGCAAGCCGGTGGCGTCAAAGGGAATGTCGGCCAACTCAAACACAGGCGCGCCCATGTTGACGGTGACACGGCCGTCCGCCCTCAGTTGCGGCTCAATCACGCCGCCAAGGGTTTGCACCCGAATGGTGTCTTTGGCGGTGAGGCCGCGGTCGCGCACAAAGCGCGCAAAACAGCGTGCGCCGTTGCCGCATTGCTCCACCTCGGCGCCATCTGCGTTGTGAATCACGTATTCAAAGTCAATGCCGGGCGCCGGGGACGGCCGAACCGACAAAATCTGGTCGGCGCCCACGCCAAAATGCCGGTCGGCCAGAAAGCGGTACTGCGCCAAGCTGAGGTTCAGGCGGTGCTCGGTCTCGTCGAGCACCACAAAGTCGTTGCCCGCGCCCTGCATTTTGGTGAATGGGATTCGCATGCGCGGAATTATCTACGCAGAAGCGGCTTAGTCCGCGTTGCGGCACAGTCCAGGTTTTGACGGCAAAATTCAGCCATGCCACGCACCACCCAACTCCTGCACCTTCAGCGCGAACCCGCGCCCACCCGTCCCGCCGCTACCGTGCTGCTGCTGCGCGACAGTGCGCAAGGCCTGGAAGTACTGATGACGCGGCGCTCCCTGAGTGCCAGCTTTGCCCCGGGGGCTTATGTTTTTCCCGGCGGCGGCATTGATGCGCAGGACGGTGCCAGCCACGCCCAGGCCCGCCAGCGCCCCACGCAAAGCGCGCTGCACCTGACGCAAGCCGTGGCCGCCATTCGCGAAAGCTTTGAAGAACTCGGCATTTTGCTGGCGCGCCATGCCAACGGCAGCGCGGCCACCCAGGACGACATTGATGCGCTGGACCGCGCCCAGCCTTTCGTCGCCCAATGCGCCGCGCGCGGCCTGACGCTGGCCGCTGATGAGGTTTTTGTACTGGCGCACTGGATCACCGACCGCGATCTGCCGCGGCGCTTTGACGTGCCCTTTCTGGTGGCGCGCATGCCCCCCGGTCAAACCCCGGTGGCCGATGGCACCGAGCAGTTCGAGCCCGTCTGGGTGCGCCCGGCCGACGCGCTGGCGCGCCATGAAGCAGGCGAATTTTTCATCATCTTTCCTACCATTCGCACCCTGGCGCGGTTGCAGACCCATGCCACGGTTGACGACGTGCTGGCCGCCTGCGCCGCCACCGAGCTGCCGCTGTGGACGAGTTGCCCGCGCGCCGGGCTGCTGGCCGGGCAGGAGGCGCGCTACATGGAGCACGAGTCGCCCTTTGGCGAGTTGGCGTTGGTCTGCCCCGACGGGCAACTGCTGCACAGCCTGGACTGGCAAAGTGAGCGGCCCGTGCCCTTGCTCCACAACGTGATGCGCCTGACCGCGCCCAACCCCGGCTTCATGACCGGCCCCGGCACCAACAGCTACCTGGTGGGCGACCCGCGTACCGGCTACCTGGTGATAGACCCCGGCCCAGCCGACCCCGAACACCTGCACAAACTCTGGCGCGCAGCCGGCGGCGACATTCGCATGATTGTTTGCACCCACTCACACGCTGACCACTCCCCTGGCGCGAAACCCCTGCAAGCCCTGTGCACGGTGGCGCCCCCTATTTTGGGCCTGCCCTCGCAGCCCACGGCACGTGCGAACAGTGAATTCACGCCCGACCGGGCACTGCAGCACAAGGAGCTGCTGAGCCTGAGCGCACCCGGCCTGCCCGCCGAGCAGGCCCACCACCTGATGGTGATTCACACCCCGGGCCACGCCGCCAACCACCTGTGCCTGGTGCTGCTGGAGGACGGCCTGCTGTTCAGCGGCGACCACATCCTCAACGGCAGCACCACCGTGATCGATCCGCCCGATGGCGACATGAGCGCCTACCTCGACTCGCTCGACACCCTGAGCCAGGCCTGCGACAGCCTGAAGATCGACTTCATCCTACCCGCGCACGGTTACGTCATAGGCGAAGCCGCGCAGGCCATTGCCCACCTCAAAGCCCACCGTCTGAAACGCGAGGCCAAAATTTGGCGTGTGATGCAGGCGCACCCCCACGGCACGCTGGACGACTGGGTGGCGCAAGCCTACGACGATGTGCCCGCGCGCCTGTGGCCAGTGGCCAAACGCTCGCTGCTGGCGCATGTGGCGCGCCTTCAGACGGGCCTAGCCTAGCGGCCCGGTTTATTCTGACGGTTACCATTCACCCCCAATGACTGCACCGCCCCCACACTCCCCGCGCACTGCTGCGCCGCGCCCCCGTCTGCCTGCCAAAACAGCGGTGCGCCCAGATAAACGCCTGGACGAACGCCTGGCCAAACGCGTGGCCGAGATGATTCCCTGCTCCCGCCGTGAGGCCGAACAGTACATCGCCGGCGGCTGGGTCAGCGTCAACGGGCTGGTGATTGAAGAGCCCATGTTTCGGGTGGCCGAACAGACCGTCACCATTGACCCCGACGCCAGCCTGATGGTGCAGACCGACGTCACCTTCCTGCTGCACAAACCACCCGGCTATGACACCCTGGCCGCCCTGGGCGAGGCCAACCGGCACATCAAACCGGCGCAACAATTGCTCAAGCCCGAAACCCATGCGGCGGACGACGCCTCAGGTGTGCGCCTGCTCAAACGCCATTTCTCTAAGCTCAGCGCCACCGTGCCGCTGGAAACCGGTGCCAGCGGGCTGTTGGTGTTCACACAAGACTGGCGCGTGCTGCGCAAGCTGACCGAAGACGCCAGCGTGATGGAGCAGGAAATCATTGTTGAAGTGGCCGGCGAAGTGCCCCCCGCCGCACTGGACCGCCTGAACCACGGCCTGGCCAGCGATGGGCGGGCGCTGCCTGCGCTCAAGGTCAGCCTCAACAGCACCAGCGAGGGCTCGTCCAAGCTGCGTTTTGCCCTCAAGGGCGTGCACCCAGGGCTGATAGCCTACGTGTGCGAGCGCGTGGACTTGCAAATTTTGAGCATGAAACGCTTGCGCGTGGGCCGCGTGGCGTTGTCGCAACTGGCACCGGGCCAGTGGCGTTATCTGCACCCGCACGAGCGTTTTTAAGCGCTGAAAAGCTGACCGCGCGCGGCGTCGGTGATCGCCACCACGCAAGGATGCGTGATGCGCCGCT
>CAJCCO010000089.1 GCA_903960915.1 uncultured beta proteobacterium | reverse complement strand
TTGGAGCCAGAAACCGTTGTGCGACTTGAAAGTGCAAGGTCCGAACCCTTGGCAAGTTTGGCGATTCAAGCTGCCGAATATCTGCTGCTCGCTCACCAACTCAAGGTCTATTTCAACGACATGCCGGCTATTAACTTTGTGAGCGATAAGGCGCGGCTTGAAACACTCAACACTGCTCGCCTTGCTCATCGACTGGACAGCCGATTTCTCGACTTTGCTGAAAACAACAGAGCAACTGCGCAGGCCCTTGGCGGCGTCATCAAACAAAGGGCTCAGTTTCCGGTCGATCAATTCAAAACTTTGCGAGATGCGTTCCCGTGTGTCATAGCAGGTATCCGCGAACTGGGTGAGTTTGTTCCACTCAAGACGGGCGTCTTTGACCTCCTGATCATCGATGAGGGCTCACAGGTTTCTGTGGCTCAGGCCATGCCGGCCATGTTGCGCGCCAAGCAAGTTGTCATTTTTGGCGATAGACGCCAGTTCAGTAACGTCAAGAGCCATCAGGCCTCCAAAGTAACCAACTCGGGCTACATGTCTGCTTTGCAGGATCATTTCCGACAGAACGTCACCAGCGCAGTGGACAAGATAGATCGTTTGCAGCGGTTCGACGTCAAGCGCTCCGTTCTGGATTTTGTCTCACTCGTAGCCAACCACGCCGAGATGTTGAGGAAGCACTTTCGTGGTTATCCTGAACTGATCAGCTATTCGTCAAAGAATTTTTACGGTGGCGCTCTTCAAGCCATCAAGATTCGCTCTGTCCCGCTGGAGGATGTCATTCAGTTCGAAGTGTTGAAACACGATGGACGCGCTGAATCAAAGCGCAATACCAACTCTGTTGAAGCTGAACACATCATCAAAATTTTGGTGGAGATGGCTGAATTGGACGTCCCGCCAACGGCTGCGATCATCACCCCAAACACGGAACAGGTAGCGCTAATCAGTGGCATGGTGTCCCGGCATGCGATGGGACAGATTTTTGAGGAAAAACTGCGATTGAAGGTGTTTTCGTTTGACACTTGCCAGGGCGAGGAACGCGACATGATCATCTACTCTATGGTTGCCACGCGAGAGAGGGATGTGCTCAATTTCATCTTTCCGGTGAGCCTTTCTGACAACGAAGATGAAAACGACAACCTCAAGGCGCAGCGCCTAAACGTGGGCTTCTCGCGTGCCAAGGAAGGCATGATCTTTGTTCTGTCGAAAGAGCCCGAAGAATATAAGGGCACTCTCGGCCAAGCCCTGATGCATTACAAGCGGCTGCTGGAAAGTAAGAACATCGCAGAAGAGTCCGATACGGACCAATCTTCGCCTATGGAGAAAAAGCTCCTGAACTGGTTAAAGGCAACCCCTTTCTTCCAGGTGCACGCCGATCAGATTGAGCTGATTGCACAATTTCCAGTGGGCGATTACTTGAAGCAACTCGACCCCACCTACAAGCACCCGGCATACAAGTCTGACTTCCTTCTGCGGTTCATGGGCTCAGAAGTCTCCAATCTGATCATTGAATACGATGGTTTTGAGCACCATTTTGTGAGTAGAGAAAAGGTGAACGCGGCAACATTCGAGCGTTACTACAAGCCTGAAGATGTCGAGCGCCAGTTTGTGCTGGAGTCCTATGGTTACCGCTTTTTGCGCGTTAACCGCTTCAATCTCGGTGACGATCCTGTTGCAACGCTGGACAAATGTCTCAACGAGATGATCGGTACCGGTGTCAGTGATGATGACTCAACTGGTTCGGAGTCCGTCGATCGGATCAAGGCACAGGCCCAGGCATTGGACAACAAAGATGCAAAGCAGTGCAGTAGGTGCAAGACTGTGAAAGACGTCGTTGGATTTTTTGATAAGAACCTCGGTGGTGGCGCAGGCGGCTACGGGCGAGTCTGTATGGAGTGCAAGGCCCCAAATGTCAAAGAGCAGACCGCCTCTCTGTCCACAGGAACACAGGGCGCTTATCGAAATCGTCGCTATGGCGGGTATCGCCGGAGATGGTGAGCTTCTGAACGTCAGCTTTTTTTCTGAGTGAACTCAAAACCTTGGATCTTTTGGCCCTGAAGGCGGATTACCACTTCCGCCTTGAGGCGCCTTCAGCTTCGGGCCAGGAGCGGCCGCTCACGAACGTCCGGTCACCGTTTGCAGGCGGCGCTTCAGATTGGCTGCTAGCGCAACGATCCCTTCCGCATTGGGCAGGTAATTGATGTAGCGGATGTGTTGGAGGTCGAATGGCACATCAGTTTGGTGCTGACTAATTAGGATCACCTCCGCACCGATGGCATGCGCGATACCCGCCTCGTAGAAGACGTTGGGATTCCTGCCGCTCAAATCGCAGATAACCACCTTGGCCTTGCTGATCAGCGAGACGACGTCTTGAATGATGTGTGTGTGAATCCAGATGTCGTCGGCACGCTGACAGGTCATGCCAAGCTGGGCAGCGACACCTTGTATCGCGGTGTAGACACCCGCGAAGTTGGCGGCGAAGGGCATCATCACAGAGATGAGATTCTCGTCAATCGGCGGTGGGGCCAGTTGAAAAACGGTCGGCTCGCGCGGTGGTGGCTTGATGCCGCTCTTTAGAAGCACGCGGTACAGGTCCACGTCCTTGATAGCCCAGTGGTTGCGGCTGAACTCCCAGTCCTCGATGGCGAGTTCAGGCGCAAGTTGAATCAGGCGAGCTTGCGTGATTGGCGGCACATCCGTGTCGTAGACGTACTCGACTTGGTAGTCATTGCCGACGGTAGTTACGTTCGTGATCGACCCCAGGCGGACGAACTGTGGTTGGTCCCCGTAGGTTTCACCGGCGAACAGCGCCGGGATGCCACGCACGCCAGCAACGTCAAGTGTGCCCATCACGCCACCCGGCTTGAATCGCTCCTTCAGAATGTCGGCCGTGTATTCAAAGACACGTGTGCGATTCATCGTTCCACGGGTCCCGGTCCAGCCCATGTAGCCGGTCATTAGCAGTTGGTACATGCCGCGCTCCCTATTATTTAGATATTCATAGTACCCGCCAGGCTGGCCAAATCTTAATGTCCGCTATCCGGTCATGAAGCTGGGTTGATCGAAGACCGCCACCCATTGGAGTCGTTCACGGCAGTCAGCTTTCGGGCTGTCCAGTTCGACTCCGGTGCTGTTGCTGTGGTGCTGTGGCTCTTGATGGCAGCTTTTGTCTGACAGCTGCATT
>CAJCCO010000088.1 GCA_903960915.1 uncultured beta proteobacterium | reverse complement strand
GAAGCGGCGGTTGATGGGAAAGTTTTCCACGGTACGGTCTCAAGCTGTCTCTTTATTAGGTGAGCGACAGCTTATCGAACCAGGCGGCTCAGCGCATCGGGATCAATCCCGAGGGGGTTTGTACTTAGCGCCGGTCTACCAAGGCGTGGGCGATGGTACCCAGATCCACGTACTCCAGCTCACTGCCAATGGGCACGCCACGGGCCAGGCGCGTTAGGCTGATACCCCGGGCCTTGAGCCCTTCGCTGATGACATGGGCCGTGGCCTCTCCCTCGGCGGTGAAGTTGGTGGCCAGAATCACCTCCTGCACCAGACCGTCGCAGGCACGTTCAAACAGTTTTTTAAGCCCAATGTCCTTGGGGCCTATGCCGTCGAGCGGGCTGAGCTTGCCCATCAGAACAAAGTACAGCCCTTTGTAGGCGCCGGTACGCTCAATAGCGGACTGGTCGGCCGGGGTTTCAACCACGCACAGCTTGCCCACGTCGCGCCGCGTATCCAGGCAAGTGGCGCACACCTCATCTTGCGTGAAGGTGTGGCAACGATCACAGTGGCGCACCTGCTCGGCCGCCTCATGGAGCGCACGGGCAAGCGCCTGGGCGCCGGGACGGTCATGCTGCATCAAATGAAAAGCCATGCGTGAGGCCGATTTCACGCCCACGCCGGGCAGTCGACGCAAGGCCTGAATCAGGGCATCAAGTGAATGGGCATCAGACATGGTTCAAACGCACCGGGCGCAACGGGCCATCAAAACGGAAACTTCATGCCGCCAGGCAGACCGGGCATGCCCGCGGTGATCTTGCCCATTTTTTCGGCCGAAGTCTCTTCGGCCTTGCGCACTGCGGCATTGAAGGCGGCGGCCACCAGGTCTTCGAGCATGTCTTTGTCTTCAGCCAGCAAGCTCGGGTCGATGGTGATGCGTTTGACATCGTGCTTGCAGGTCATGGTGACCTTGACCAGTCCCGCGCCGGATTCGGCGGTGACCTCGACATGGCCCAGCTCGTCCTGCGCCTTTTTCATGTTGTCCTGCATGGCCTGGGCCTGCTTCATGAGGCCGGCGAGTTGTCCTTTGTTGAACATGGGAAATCCTTGAGAGTTGTGTTGATAAATCGAAGGGGTGGAAAACGGCGCGTCAGGACTAGCCCGACTTGATGGAACCCGGCACAATTTTCGCGCCAAAGTCTCGCATCACGGTCTGCACAAACGGGTTGCCAAAAATGATTTTTTCAGCCGCGAGTTGGCGCTCGGCGGCGGCGGCGGCGTTGCGCCGGGCCGGGCTGTCGGTCACACGACCTACCTCCACCACCAGGCTGACGCCGTGCCCGGCGGCTTGCAGAGCGCTGACCAGGCGGTCGCGGGTGCCACTTTGGTTGAGCGACTCGCGCTCCACGCGCAGCAGCCACTGGTCGGTGTCGCGGGCCACCAGCTGAGACTGCAAAGCCAACTCGCGCACCAGGGCATTGATGGCATCCTGGGCGATCAGCTGCTGCACGGTCTGGTGCCAGAAGTCACCCTCCTCGGTGGGCCGCAGCAGCACCGAGGCAGCTTGACCGGCCGCGGCTTCCTGGCGCGAATCGGCCTGCACCCGCACCGTGAAGGCTTCAATATGCGCTGCTGGCGACCGACTTGGCGTAGACACACCAGGCATGCCCGGTGTGCCTTGCAGGCCTGGCAAGGCAGAGGTTTGCGGCATGTCCAGCACAGGGAGCTGCTGCCCTGGTGGCGGAACCAGGGTGGGGGCGACTTCAATGCTGGGGAAGGCTGCAGAGACCACCACGGCTTCGGGCACCTTCAAAGGGGGCGCTGGGACTGGGGTCG
>CAJCCO010000087.1 GCA_903960915.1 uncultured beta proteobacterium | reverse complement strand
GGCACGTTCCGATATATTACTCACCCGTTCGCCACTCGCCACCAGGATTGCTCCCGTGCTGCCGTTCGACTTGCATGTGTAAGGCATGCCGCCAGCGTTCAATCTGAGCCAGGATCAAACTCTATAGTTCGATCTTGAATTTTTTGCTCTTTCGAGCAACTCATAAATTGGAATCGACACGAACCTCATTTCTGAGCTTCATATCTTTTTTACTTCATGAGCGTTTGTAAGCCAGTTAAGACTTAGTTCCGAAGAACTTGGCAATTGCCTTCAAACGCCCACGCTTATCGGCTGTAAGTTTTTAATGATCAACAAATCAAAGGCCTGAACCCTCTTTCTGCTTGCCCCACTGTGATCAGCGAAGCCTTGTATTATGACACGGTTTTTGTGAACCCGTCAAAGTTTTTGAATTTTTATTTTGAAGCAAAACAAAATCTCACCAACTTATTCCTTCGGCCAAGTTGGCAGTTATTAACACCGCCTTCCATTTTCTTCTTAAGCTTTACCTTCAGAAGCGAAGCCCTCGACTATAGCACGGGAAGATCCAGTTTCACTCTTTCTTTCATAGACAACTAAGAAAGATGGGCTCGTCCAGCTTCTATATCTGCTTTGGGCCACCAGTTTTGATCGCCGTGATGAGCAGATCGCTCAGCTACCACTTCTGCATCCCCCGCCTTACTTAGTGTTGTGGGCGTGCAAGGGATAATCGGTACACACATGGCACTCATTACATTCCTCAACGCTCAACTGGCCTTTGGCCACGTTCCCCTTCTTGACCACACTGATTTCGCGCTCGAAACTGGTGAGCGCGTCGGCCTGATTGGCCGTAACGGTGCTGGCAAGTCCTCTTTTCTCAAAATCCTCGGCGGACTTGAAAAAGCCGACGACGGCACTTTGCAATTTCAACAAAATTTGCGCCTGGCCTTTGTGGCGCAGGAGCCCGTTCTAGATCAGAACGCCACGGTTTTCGTGGCCGCCAGTGCTGGCATTGCCCGTGTCATTGACTTGATTGAGCAATATTGCACCGGTGTGGGCGATCTGGATGCGCTGCAAAGCGAGATTGAGGCGCAAGACGGCTGGAACTGGGAACAACGCGTCACAGAAACTCTCCATCGTCTGCACTTGGACCCTGACGCCATCATCAGCACCCTCTCAGGCGGCACTAAAAAACGCGTCGCTTTGGCCCAGGCACTGGTGGCGCAGCCTGATGTTCTGTTGCTTGACGAACCCACCAACCACCTGGACCTGGACTCCATCGAGTGGCTTGAAGAGTTGCTGATTGATTTCAAAGGCAGCGTCGTCACCATCACCCATGACCGATCTTTCCTAGACCGCGTGGCAACCCGTATCGTCGAACTGGACCGAGGGCATTTAAGTTCGTACCCCGGAAATTTTGCCCAGTACGTGCTTCAGAAAGAAGAGCAACTGGCGCAAGAAGCCGTCATCAGCGCCAAGGCCGACAAGTTGCTGGCGCAAGAAGAAGTGTGGGTACGCAAGGGCGTAGAGGCGCGCCGCACCCGTAGCCAAAGCCGAATTGTTCGGCTCGAAGCCCTGCGTGCTAACCACACCGCCCGCCGCGATGCCGTAGGCAGCGTACGCATGGACGTGGCCTCTGGCGCTTTGGGTGGTAAGTTGGTGTCCGAATTGACCGATGTCTGCCTGTCCTTTGGCGACAAGCTCATTGTCAAAGACTTCAGCGCCACGATCTTGCGCGGTGACAAAGTGGGTCTGCTCGGCCCCAATGGCGCGGGTAAGACCACCCTCCTGAAACTGATTCTGGGCGAACTGGCCGCCGACAGTGGCAAGGTTCGCCAGGGTGCCAACCTGCAAGTGGCCTACTTTGACCAAATGCGTAACGCCCTCGACCTGGACTCCACACTGGAAAACTTCATCAGCCCGGGCAGCGAGTGGATTGAAATTGGCAACCAGCGCAAGCACGTCAAAAGCTATCTCAGCGACTTCCTTTTTTCACCCGCACGCGCCAACTCACCGGTGCGCTCTCTCTCGGGCGGTGAACGCAACCGTTTGTTGCTGGCCCGCCTGTTTGCCCGCCCCGCCAATGTGCTGGTGCTGGACGAGCCGACCAACGACCTTGACATCGACACGCTGGAACTGCTCGAAGACCTGCTGCAAAACTACGAAGGCACCGTGTTTCTGGTCAGCCACGACCGCACCTTTCTGGACAACGTAGTGACCAGCACCATTGCCTGCGAAGGCAATGGCCTGTGGCGCGAATACGAAGGTGGCGTACAAGACTGGCTGATCCAGTCCAAACGCACACGCGATATTCAAAACGCTGCGCTGCCTTCCAGCACCGCAGCGGCCAAAAACGGAACCAAAAGCGTCAATAACAGCGCCGCCAAGACAAGCCCAGACATGAAGGCTGCCACCCCAACGGCCGCCCCCGTCAAAAAATTGGGTAACAAAGAGCAGCGCGAGCTCGATGCCCTACCCGCGAAGATTGAAACCTTGGAGCAAGAACAAGCGGCGTTGCGCACTGAACTGGCCGACCCCAACCTTTACACCAAGGACCCCGCCCGGGCCACCGCCCTCTACAAACGCGACGCCAGCATTGACGAAGAACTGTTGACCGCCCTGGCGCGCTGGGAAGCGTTGTCCAGCGCCTAAATAGCCTAGCTATCGCCGGGCTTGGTACCCGGCACCCGGCCTCTACAACTCGGCCCGGGTCAGCGAAAAATCGTCCCAAAACTGCGCCTCTTGCGTGGTGCAGAAGTTGATGCGCATCAGCGTACTGGGCTGGCGACTGGCGTGAAACAAGGCCCCTGGTGCCAACAAATAGCCCCGGTCCAGCATGCGCTGCGCCAGCGCATCCGTGTCCACGCCGGTATCCACCCAGCCAAACAAACCCGCCGGAGGCGCGTGAAACGTGCAGCCTGCGGCCAGTGCCAGTTTGACGCTTCGCGCCCGCGCCAGTTCCAGCCGGGTACGAACACGCTCGGCATGGCGGCGCAACTGCCCCTGCTCGATACACCAGGCCAAGGCTTTTTCTAACAAGGACGGCGTCGTCAGCGTGGCCAGCAACTTGGTGTCTATGAGACGCTCAACCAAAGCCTGCGGCGCCGCAACGTAGCCCACGCGCCAGCCCGGCGCCAGAATCTTGGAAAAACCGCTCACATAAATCGTGCGCTGCAAGCCGTCCAGCGCGCACAGGCGGGTGGCATGCTCAGGCGCCAAGTGGCTGTAGGTATCGTCCTCCACAATATAAAAATTGTTCGCATTGGCCAACTGCAAAACGCGGTGCGCGCTGCCGGGTGACAGGCAAAATCCTGTCGGGTTGTGCAGCACGCTCACGCTGACAAACAACTTGGGCGCATGCAGCGCGCAATACCGCGCCATCACCTCCAGGTCAGGCCCCTCAGGGCCGCGCGGCACCGGCAAGATGCGCATGCCCAGCGCCTCCAGCCGCGCAAACTCCACCGCCCACCCCGGCTCCTCCACCATTACGTAATCACCGGCCTTGAGCAGGGTACGGCTCACCACATCAAGCCCGTGCGTGGCGCCCACCGTGGTGATGATCTGCTGGGCACTCGCCTGCACATTGATGCCCATGAGTTTTAGCGACAGCGCCTGGCGCAAACCCATATCTCCAGCCGGCTCCCCGTATTGCAGCGACAGCGCCGACAAAGAACCCTGTTGCGTCACCCGGCGCAACGCCGTGCCCAGAAAACTGGTGGTCAGCCAATCGACCGGGAAAGCGCCCAAACCCGGCTGCGGCTTGTCGCTCACCCCATGGAACATACCGCGAATCAAGGCCGTGGCATGGACGGGCACCTGATGCACAGGCGTCACCTGAACCACAGCGCGTTCGGGCGCACCCATTTCATAGCCAGGCACCCAGGCTGCTGGGTTAGGGTCCGGGGTCGTGGGCACTTGCCGCACGTAAAACCCCCGGTTTCGCCGCGCCTCAACCAAGCCTTGCGCCAGTAACTTGTCATACGCCGCCACCACCGTGGACGGACTCACCCCCTGCTGCTGCGCACACAAGCGCACCGACGCCAGGCGCGCACCAGGCGCCAGCAGCCGGCTGCGTATGCGCTCGGCCAGGCGCTCGGCCAACTGCTCGGTCAACGACAAGGTGCGGGTTTTGAGCAACATGAGATTCTCCTGGCTGTTGACCTGACGGTTCATCCACCTGTTTTCTTGAAACCACCGCCTGTGCTGATTTACAAGACAATACAGATCGAAAAATTGTTTTAAAAACTGTACTTATAGTGTGCTGGTTTCAGCTTTAAAGTCAAGGCCATGAACCCTGTTGAATTCACCGCCCTGATGGCCTTGTGCACCGCCGCCAGCTTCACGCCCGGGCCCAACACCACGCTGTCGACCGCGCTGGCTGCCAACCTCGGGCTTCGGCACGCCATGCGTTTTGTATTCGCCGTTCCAGTGGGTTGGGGGCTGCTGTTCACCGCCTGTGCGGGCGGAGTGGGCGCCATGGTGGTGGCGCTGCCCCCGCTGCGCCTGGGTATACAAGTCCTGGGTGTGGGTTATTTACTCTGGCTGGCACTCAAACTGGCACGCTCCAGCACCCTGTCCCAAGTTAATGCTGCCCAGTTGCAAGTCACCTTCTTGCAGGGAGTTTTGCTGCAGTTTCTCAACATCAAGGCCTGGATGCTGGCCCTCACCGTGGTGGCCGGCTGGCTGGCCGGACGCCCCGATGGCGCCTCGCGCTTTGCTCAAATTTTGCCGCTCATGCTGGCCTTCGGTTTTTTCAGCAACCTCGCCTACGCGCTCATCGGCTCACTGCTGCGCGACTGGCTCAGCGGCCCGGCACAAACCGGCGCTCGCCTGCGCTGGTTCAACCGCATCATGGCCGCCGTTCTGACCGCGACCGCCGGCTGGATGGCCACCTTTTAAGAACCCGATGCCCCACACTGCTCCCAGCGCACACAACGCACGCCTTGGCCTCTGGCTGGGTCTGCTCGGCGTCTTCATCTTTGCACTCACCCTGCCCATGACACGGTTGGCTGTGGGCACACCCGCCAACCCGCAAATGTCACCCTGGTTTGTCACGTTCGGCCGCGCCGCTCTGGCCGGCATTCTGTCCATCGGCGTATTGCTGGTTACGCGCGCACCCCTGCCCACCCCCGCACAACGCAAACCCCTGCTCATGGCCTTGCTGGGCAACGCTATTGGCTACCCCGTGCTGCTGGGCTATGCCCTGCGCAGCGTGAGCGCCAGCCATGCAGCCGTCATCACCGCGCTCCTGCCGCTGGTCACGGCGGCCATGGCGGCCTGGGTGCTGCACCAACGTGCGCGCCTGGGCTTCTGGGTCTGCGCCACGTTGGGCGGGCTGCTGGTGGTCGCCTATTCCTTGCTGCGTGCGCAACAAATGGGCCACGGCTTTGCCATGGAATGGGCCGACCTGCTGCTCATCGGCGCCGTGCTGGCCGCCGCACTGGGTTACATCTATGGCGCGCAAGTTACCCCTGCGCTGGGGGCCGAGCGCGTCATCTGCTGGGTTTGCGTGCTGGCCCTGCCGCTGACGCTGCCTGGCGCCTGGCTCACCTGGCCCGACCATGCGCTCAATTGGTCAGCCTGGGCCAGCCTGCTGTATGTCGGCGTGTTCTCCATGTGGATGGGCTTTTTTGCCTGGTACCGTGGTCTGGCCATTGGCGGCGCGCTGCGCGTCAGCCAAGTCCAGCTGCTGCAGCCGTTTATCTCCATCGCCGCCGCCGTACCGCTGCTGGGCGAGTCACTCGACCTGCTCACACTTGGCTTCGCACTGGCCGTGGTGGCAGCGGTGTTTCTGGGCAAACGCTTTACAGTTGCGCCCTTGGCAAAATAGGCCACACCATGACCCCCGCACTGCTCATGGCGGCCAGCCTGTTTATTCTGTCCAGTTCCATCACCCCCGGCCCCAATAACACCATGCTCATGGCCTCGGGTGTCAACTTTGGCTTCAGGCGCAGCCTGCGCCACTTGCTGGGCGTGCAAGTGGGTTTTGCTATTTTGCTCAGCAGCGTAGGCCTAGGCCTGCACGCCGTGCTGGACCGCGTGCCGCAGTTTTACGCCCTGCTACGCTACCTCGGCTCAGCCTACATGCTGTGGATGGCCTGGAAACTCGCCACCACCCGAGCTGTTCTGACCGAGCCCCTTGTCACGCAGCAGCCCATGGGCTTTTGGGGGGCCATTGCCTTTCAGTGGGTCAATCCCAAAGCCTGGGTCATGACGGTCACCTTCATGAGCACTTATCTGGCGCCTGGCGCACAACTCCCACAAATACTGCTGCTGGTTCTGCTCTTCCTGCTGTTGGGCGGTCCGTGCTCGGTGTTCTGGTTGGGCTTTGGCCAAGCCATGCGCCGCTTGTTGCAAAATCCCCGCCATCTGCGCCTCTTCAATGTGACGATGGCGCTGACCCTGGTGGCCTCCCTGTACCCCATGCTCACTGTTTGAACCTTAACCCTTAAGCACCCCTACACATGACACAACCCAGCACCTGGCAACTGGCCCGCCGCGCCGCCAAAATGAACCCCTCGGTCATCCGCGAAATTCTCAAGGTCACCGAGCGACCCGGCATCATCAGCTTTGCCGGCGGTCTGCCCTCGGCCAAAACCTTTCCGGTGGCCGAATTTGAAGCCGCCTGCGCCAAAGTGCTGCACGACGACCCGGCCGGGGCTTTGCAGTACGCCGCCAGCGAAGGCTTTGGCCCGCTGCGCGACATGGTGGCGGCCATGTTGCCCTGGGACGTGGACCCGGCGCAAATCCTCATCACCACCGGTTCGCAACAAGGCCTGGACCTGGTGGCCAAAGTGCTGATCGACGAAGGCAGCAAAATCCTGGTGGAGTCGCCCACCTACCTGGGCGCCGTCATGGCCTTCATGCCCATGGAGCCCAACGTGGTGAGCGTGGCCAACGACACCACCGGCCTGGACCTGGCCGACCTGCGCTCAAAGGCCGACGGGGCGCGCTTCTTGTACGTCCTGCCCAACTTTCAAAACCCCACCGGCCGTTCCATGAGCGAAGCCAGCCGCGCCGCCTTAAGCGCCGAGGCCGCCCGCCTCGGTTTGCCCCTGATTGAAGACAACCCGTATGGGGACCTCTGGTTCGATCAGCCACCGCCCGCACCCCTGACCGCGCGCAACCCCGATGGCTGCATTTACCTCGGCTCCTTCTCCAAAGTGCTGGCACCCGGCCTGCGCCTGGGCTTCATCGTCGCGCCACAGGCGGTCTACCCCAAGCTGCTGCAAGCCAAGCAAGCGGCAGACCTGCACAGCCCGGGCTTCAACCAGCGCCTGATCGCCGAAGTCATGAAAGACGGTTTTCTGGACCGCCACGTGCCCACCATTCGCGCCCTGTACAAAGCACAGCGCGACGCCATGCTGGAAGCGCTGGCGCGCGAATTCCCTCAAGGCGACGCTGAAACCAGCCTGACCTGGAACGCGCCAGCCGGCGGCATGTTCCTGTGGGCGCGCCTGCCCCAAGGCATGAACGCGGTCGACCTGCTCCCGTTTGCGGTAGACCATGGCGTGGCCTTTGTACCCGGCGCCCCGTTCTACGCCGGCGAGAGCGACGAACGCAGCATGCGCCTGTCGTTTGTCACCCCTAGCGTGGAAGAAATTCACCGCGGCGTGACGGCGCTGGCACAGGGCCTGAAGGCCTACGCCGCCCAACTGCCCGCCTGACAGGCCACGCAGCCTCCCCACCTTTAACGGCTCCTCAGAAAAAGCTCACGATGGCTACTCGCCCCTTCAAACAAGTCGATGTCTTCAGCGCCACGCCCTACCTGGGCAACCCGCTGGCCGTGGTGCTGGACGGCACGGGCCTCAGCAGCGAAGAAATGCAGCACTTTGCGCAGTGGACGCATTTGTCAGAGACCACCTTTTTACTGCCGCCCAGTCCCGAGGCTGCGGCTGCCGGGGCCGACTACCTTGTGCGCATCTTCACCCCGGCCTACGAGCTGCCGTTTGCAGGCCACCCCACATTGGGCAGTTGCCACGCTTGGCTGCAAGGCGGCGGACAGCCGCGCGCGCCCGAGCAGATCGTGCAGGAGTGCGCCAAAGGCCTGGTCAGGATTCGCCGTGACGGCACCCGCCTGGCATTTGCCGCGCCCACACTGGCACGCAGCACGCCCGCCCCCGCGCTGCTGGAGCAAGTGCGCCAGGCACTCGGCTTGTTGCCCGGCCAGGTACAAGCCGCTCAGTTGCTGGACAACGGCCCGGTGTGGCTGAGCCTGCTGCTCGACAGCGTGGACACCGTGCTGGCCTTGAGCCCCAACCACATGGCGCTTAAACAGCTGGGCTACCTGGTGGGCGTGTGTGCCATTGAGCCGGACAGCCACGCCAGCGTGCTGATTGCCCGCTCCAACCGCGAAGCCCGCGCGTTTGCGCCGCCGTCCGCAGCGGCTGCTGGCCCCACCCTTGAAGTGCGGGCCTTCACCGCCGTCGTCGGCGTCAATGAAGACCCGGTCACTGGCAGCCTGAACGCCAGCCTGGCGCAGTGGCTGATAGCCGAGGGACTGATGCCGGCGGCTTACCTCGCCGCGCAAGGCACATGCGTGCAGCGCGCAGGCCAAGTGCATCTGCAAAGCGACAGCGCAGGCCAGGTCTGGGTCGGCGGCGACTCGGTCACCTGCATTGACGGCAGCGTCGTGCTCTGAAGGCCCCCGAATGAACACCAGTCTGCCCACCCTCTCGCAAATTGAAGCCGCGGCACAGGTGGTTTACCGTGAATTTCAAGCCACACCCCAATACCGCTGGACGCTCTTGAGCCAGCGTCTGGGCACCGACTGCTGGGTCAAACACGAGAACCACACGCCGGTAGGCGCCTTCAAAATTCGAGGTGGCCTGACCTACTTTGAACAACTCAAACAGCGCGGCGAGTTGCCGCAAGAAGTCATCAGCGCCACGCGTGGCAACCACGGCCAAAGCATGGGCTGGGCCGCACGCGTCCACGGCCTGAAGTGCCGCATCGTGGTGCCCGTGGGCAACTCGGTGGAGAAAAACGCCGCCATGCGCGCCTTGGGTGTGACCTTGGTAGAACATGGTGCCGACTTTCAGGAAAGCCGTGAACACGCCATGGCCTTGGCCGAGCAGAGTGGGGCGCACATGGTGCCCAGTTTTCACCCGGCCTTGATCACCGGTGTCAGCACCTATTGGTGGGAATTTTTCAAAGCCGTGCCGCAGCTCGATGTGGTCTATGTGCCCATTGGCCTAGGCTCGGGCGCCTGCTCCGCCATTGCGGCCAAGCTGGCTCTCGGGCACCGCGCCCGCATCGTTGGCGTGGTCAGCACCCTGGCCACCACCTACGCCGACTCACTGGCGGCGCGGCGCGTGGTGGCCGCACCGGTCAGCACGGTGCTGGCCGACGGCATGGCGGTGCGCCTGGCCGATCAGGCTGCGCTGGATATTTTGCTGCCTCACCTGGACCATGTGGTGCAGGTCAGCGATGCCGAAGTGGCCCAGGCCATGCGCGACCTCTACACCGACACCCACAACGTGGCCGAGGGCGCTGGTGCTGCCAGCTTTGCCGCAGCCATGCAAGAGCGCCACGCCCTGAGCGGCCAGGTGGTGGGCACTACGCTGTGCGGGGGCAATGTGGACAGCCTTGTTTTTGCGCAGGTGCTGGCCGGGGGATCAGGCGGCCTTGGCTGACTGACGCTGCACCAGCTTGTCCATGAAGCGCTCACATTCGTGCAACTGCGCCAGCGGCACAAATTCATCGGCCCGGTGCGCCTGGTCAATGCTGCCCGGACCGCACACCACCGTGGGAATGCCCACGCCCTGAAAGAACCCTGCCTCGGTGCCATACGACACCTTGGCCGTGGCCTGCGGACGTGACAGCGACTTGGCCAACAGGGTAATGTCGTCTTGCTCAGCCGCATCCAGCGCCGGCACTGCGCCGATGCACTCCAGCTCCACACCCGCTTCCGGGTAACGGGCCTTCATGCGCGGCTCTAGCTCCTTCGCCACGTAAGTGCGAATGCTGTCCAGAATCTTGTCAGGATCGACACCAGGCACAAAGCGCAAATCAAAGAAAAACTCACACCCCGCCGGAATAATGTTTCTGCCGTTACCGCCGCTGATCACATTGGTAGACAAGGTCGAAAACGGTACCCCAAAGCCCTCCACACGCACGCCCTTGGCCTCTTCATGCCAGGCCAGGTCCTGAATGAAGGTAACCACCCGCGCCGCATATTCAATAGCGTTGACACCGTTAGGCGTGAGCGACGAATGCGCTGCCCGCCCATGCACCTTGCAGCGGTAAATACGCCCGCCCTTGTGCGCCGTCACCACCTGCATGCTGGTGGGCTCGCCCACTACGCACCCCTCAGGCCGAATGCCCGCCACCGCCAGCTCCGACAGCAGCACCGGAATGCCCAGACAACCCACTTCTTCGTCATAGCTCAGCGCAATATGAATGGGGGAACGCAACGGGGCGGCCGCAAACTGCGCCGCGTGCGCCAGCACCACGCCGATAAAACCCTTCATGTCGCAGGCGCCGCGGCCATACAGCAGGCCGTCGCGCACCTGCGGATCGAACGGGTCTGAGCGCCAGTTTTGCCCATCTACCGGCACCACATCGGTGTGGCCTGACAGCACAATGCCGCCAGGGCCTTCGCCAAAAGTGGCAAACAAATTGGCCTTGGTCCCTTCGGGGTTGAAGGAGCGACGCAACTTCGCGCCATGGCCCTCCAGCAGAGTGGCGGCCCAGTCAATCAAGGCCAGGTTGGAGTTACGGCTGGTGGTGTCGAATTTGATCAACTGCTTCACGCAGTCCAGGGTAACGGCACTGGGGGTCTCACTGTTCACGGGCTCACTCCTTGAAATAGGCATGGGGCGGTTAGGCGATTAGGCGGTTAGCGTTTTAGGCAGCCCCTATTCAATCACACCTCCTGGCACGACGCCTCTGCGCACCACTACCTATGTTCAGGACCTGACAAGCGGGGTATCCTAGCCACACTCAACGGCCTAACTGACAGACCCCTCTGCCCACTCATCTGCTCCACCCATCGGACCCCCGCATGACCATTGCTTACAACCGTTACTACCGCTACGACGAGTTCACCGCCCTGTTGCAACAGCTGGTGCAAACCTACCCCCGCTTGCTGAGCATCGAGAGCGTGGGCAAAAGCCATGAAGGACGTGACATCTGGGTGCTCACCGTCACCAACCAGGACACGGGACCGGCCGAGGACAAACCGGCTTACTGGGTAGACGCCAACATCCACGCCAGTGAGCTCGCGGGCGGTGCGGCAGCGCTGTACCTGTTGGACACCCTCACGCGCGACTATGGCCAGCGCGAGACCGTTACCCGCTGCCTAGACACCCGCGCCTTCTACATCTGCCCGCGCATGAACCCCGATGGCGCCGAGTGGGCCATGCAAGACCCGCCAAAAATTGTCCGCTCCTCCACCCGCCCCTACCCGTATGACGAAGACCCGGTCGACGGCCTGGACACTGGCGATGTGGACGGCGATGGCCGCATTCTGTCCATGCGTCTGAAAGACAGCAACGGCCCCTGGAAGTGCCACCCCGACGAACCGCGCCTGATGGTGGCGCGTGAGCCCACTGAAGAAGGCAGCACCTACTACCGCATCCTGCCCGAAGGTTTTGTGCGCGATTACGACGGCTTCATGCTCAAGGTGAACCGCGACCTCGAAGGCCTCGACCTGAACCGCAACTTTCCGGCGCAATGGCGCCAGGAATTCGAGCAACTCGGCGCCGGCCCCTACCCCACCTCCGAGCCCGAGGTGCGCTGCGTGGTGCAGTTCATCACCCACCACACCAACATCACCGGCGGTGTCACCTTCCACACCTGGAGCGGCGTACTGCTGCGCCCGTTCTCTGGCACCCCCGACGTGGACATGGCGGCCGAAGACCTGTGGGTCTTCAAAGCCCAAGGCGACAAAGGCACCGAACTCACCGGCTACCCGGCCATCAGTACCTACGAAGAATTTCGCTACCACCCCAAAGAAATCACCACCGGCGGCTTTGACTGGATTTATGAGCACCTAGGCCTGTACAAATGGACGGTTGAAATCTGGTGCCCCATGCGCGAGGCCGGCATCACCAACTACAAGTACATTGACTGGTTTCGCGACCACCCGGTCAGTGACGACCTCAAGCTGCTGGCCTGGTCCGACACCGCGCTCGAGGGCAAAGGCCATGTGGACTGGTACCCCTTCGAGCACCCGCAGCTCGGGCCTGTGGAAATTGGTGGCTGGGACAAAATTTACGCCTTTCGCAATCCACCGCCGCATTTGCTGGAGAAAGAAATTGCCCGCTTCCCCGACTGGTTGCTGTGGAACGCGCTGACCTCACCCAAACTCACGCTGACGCATGCCACCTGCACGCTGCTTGGGACGGGCGTCTACCAGATTGAAGTGGGGGTTCAAAACACCGGCCACTTGCCCTCGTATGTTTCAAAGCGCGCCTTGCAGCGCAAACAGTCACGCGGCTTGGTGGCTGAGCTGACCCTGCCGCCAGGCGCCGAACTCATGGCCGGCGACCTGCGCACCCATGCCGGCGAGCTTGAAGGCCGGGCTTACAAGCAGTCGCTGGTCAGTTTCTGGACCGACCATTCGCCCACAGGCGACCGCGCCAAAATGCAGTGGGTGGTACGCGCTGCCAGCGGCAGCACGGTGCAGGTTGAGGTGAAGCACGAAAAAGCCGGCACGGTGCGCGCCAGCCTGACGCTGGCTTAGCGCCCGCGAATGCGCGGATCCAGCGCGTCGCGCAGGCCGTCGCCAATGTAGTTCACCGACAGCACGGTCAGCGAGATGGCCAGGCCGGGCAGCAAGACCCGGTTGGGGTAATCCTGCAGGTGGTCGACTGCGTCAAACAGCAAGCGGCCCCAGGTCGGAAAGTCTGGCGGAAAACCCAACCCCAGGAACGACAGCGCGCTCTCCACGATGATGGCGCTGGCAATACCCAAAGCGGCCGCCACCATGATGGGACTCAGGGTGTTGGGCAAGATGTGCCGCAAAATCATGCGCAGGGGCGGCGCCCCAATGGAGCGGGCCGCCAGCACAAACTCACGCTCCTTCAGCGCCAGCACCTCACCGCGCACAATGCGCGCCGTCTGCATCCAGGAAGTGGCGCCAATGGCCAGCACCATCAGCAAAAAGATACCCATCTCTGGCCCGAGTTTGAGTGCCAGCGGTTCACGAAACAGCATCACCATCACCAGCAGCAGCGGCAACAAGGGCAGCGCCAGAAACAGATCGGTCAGGCGCATCAAGGGGCCATCCAGGCGCTTGAAGAAACCGGCGCTGACGCCAATGACCGTGCCCAGCAACAGCGAAATGGACATGGCCGTCAAGCCTACCGCCAGCGACACCTTGCCGCCGGCCATCAGCCGCGCCAGCAAATCCCGGCCCAGTTCATCGGTACCAAACGGAAACTGGGCGCTGGGTTCCTTGTTGCGCATCAGCAAGTTGGCATAGCCGGGGTCGGTCTTCCACAACAAGGGGCCTATGAAAATGAACAACAGAATGGCGATAAATACGCCGGCGCCGGCCAGGGCGCCTTTGTGCGACTTGAACTGGTCCCACACATCAAGCCATTGGCTGCGCGGCGGGCGTTCTGCCTGCTCGACGGTGGCGGGGGGCAGGGTGGCCTCAGTCATAACGAATCCTTGGGTCAAGCACACCGTAAATCACATCGGCCAACAGGTTGAAACTCACAATCAGCACCGCAAAAATAAAGGTCAATGTTTGCACCATGGGCAAATCGTTGGACTGAATCGCATTGATCAGCAGCTGGCCCAGGCCGTTGACCTTGAAGACCTGCTCAGTGATGATCGCGCCGGCAAAAATGGTGGGCACGCCCAAGGCAATCACGGTGACCACCGGAATCATCGAGTTGCGCAGCACATGCACCAGCACCACCACTTTCTCGGTCATGCCCTTGGAGCGGGCGGTGCGCACATAGTCCTGCCCCAGGTTATCGAGCATGGTGGCGCGCAGGAAGCGGCTGATCTGCGCCGCGTTATAAAGCGCCAGCACCGTCACCGGCATCACCATCTGTTTGGCTTGAAGAATAAAGGTGTCCCACGAGTTGACCACCAGCGTGGTGTCGTAAATTGAGGGCAGCCAATTCAGGTGCACGGAGAACACCACAATCAACAGCACGCCTGTAAAAAAGGTGGGTACTGAAAAGCCGATCATCGACACAAACGTGCCGAGTTGGTCAAACCAGCTGTACTGCCGGTAGGCAGAAATCACGCCAATCGGGAGGGCAATGGCCACACCCACCAGGTAACCCATGCCCACCACCCACAAAGTTTGCGGCATGCGTTGGGCAATCAGTTCGGTCACCGGGCTGCGTGTTTGCCAGGAAAGAACCCGTTGCATGTCAACGGAATAGGCGGTTCCAAACCAGTGGTCAAACAGGTGCAGGGGTTCGACCCACATGAATTGTTTGAGCCAGAGCAGGTAACGCACCCAGGAAGGTTGGTCCAGACCCAAGGCTTCGCGCATCTTGGCCTTGACCTCGGGTGGAATAGTGAGCGGCATGTCCGCCATGGGGTCGCCCGGCGCCAACTCCAACAACATGAAGATGACCAGGCTGATCACCAACACCGTCGGGAAGGCAATGAGAAGTCGACGAAGGGTGTAGGTGAACATGCTTGCGATTCAAAAAATAGAAATCAGACGCCAGGGCAAGCCATCGACAGACGGGGCAGAAAGCCTGTCCATCGAGGCCGCTCAGGTCGTCTTACTTCTTACGGGTCCAGTCAGCAGCGTTCCACAGTTCGCTGTCCCAGGTGTTGAGCAGCACGCCCACCAGGGTGTTGGAATGCGCCGAGATACGGCCGCGGTCCACCAGAGGAACCACGACGTAGGTATCTTTGGTCAGCATTTCATTGAGACGCTTGGCAATAGTGCCACGCTTCTCGACACCGGTAGCTGCGCTGAGTTCCTTGACCAACTTGTCATAGGCGGGGTCGCAGTAGCGGTTCATGTTGGTGCCTTGCCACTGGCTCTCAGGCCGTGGAATTTTGTCGCACACGTGCTCGGCCAGGTAGCTCTCGGGGTCGGTGCCGTCAAAGTTGTTGGCGTACATCTCCACGTCGGCGTAAAACTTCTGGAAGGTGTCAGGAGAACCTGGGTCACCACCGAAGAACACCGAGGCCGACACATTGCGCAACTCGGTCTTCACACCCAGCTCGGTCCACCATTGCTTGATCAAGGTCTGGAAGTTTTGACGCACTGCGTTGGTCGCGGTCAAGAACTGAATTTCCAGCTTGACGCCGTCCTTGGCGCGCACACCATCGGCCCCTACTTTCCAGCCGGCCTGCTCGAGCAAGGCCTTGGCACCGGCCATATCATGTTTGATGCAGTCCGTATTGGGCGAGGCAAAAGCAGCCGGTGCGGGCACCAGGTTGCAGGTGGGACGACCCGCTGGGCCGTAACCAATTTCAACCAGCGTATTGCGGTCAATGGCCATGGACAGCGCTTTACGTACGCGAACGTCCGTCAGGAAAGGGTGCGGATGCTTGGTGGTAGAACGCAAGTCACCATGCTTGGGCGATGGGTCGGTCAGATTCATTTCAATCCGCTCCACCAGCGAGCCGAAGGCCGATACGGTCTTGCCTTTGCCGCCTTTGGCCATGCGTGCCAGCACGTCGGGGGCCAATTGCAGGTTCCAGGCGTAGTCAAACTCGCCGGTCTCCATCACCGCACGGCCAGCCGCAGCGGCATCGCCACCGCCCTTGAGGGTCAGTGTGGCAAACGCTGGTTTAGCCGGGTCACGGTAGTTGGGGTTGGCCACCATCTGGATCACGTCGTTCGGACGGAACTCCTTGACCATGAACGGACCGGTACCCACCGGGTTGAAGTTTTGCTTGGTGCAGGTAGGCGCCTTGTCACCCAGGCACTCGTTGAACTGCGCTTTTTGCAGAATCGGAGTGGTGGGGCCGCCAAACACGTCATACGGGTAAGGCTTGGCGGTCTTGAAGGTAATGCGCACGGTGTTGTCGTTCACGGCGGTCACTTTGTCGACCGGGGCAAACGTGTTGGCCTTGGCGCAACCCTTGATGCCCGTGCAGTAAGCGTGGCTGAAGACCACGTCTTGGGCCGTGAACGGCGTGCCGTCAGACCACTTCACGCCTTTTTTCAGCTTGTAGGTGATGCTTTTAAAGTCAGCAGCAAAACCGCCATTGGCCACCGTGGGAACTTCTTCCACCAGGTAGGGCACCATTTCGCCTTTTTCGTTGAACCGAATCAAGGGCTCGAGCACCAGCGAGGCGCTCTCCAGCTCTTTGGTACCACCCGACAAATAGGGGTTAAGAATGGACGGTGCCTGCCAGTAAATCAGGTTGACGTGGCCGCTGGAGCCGCGTTGCGCCAGCGCCGGCTGGGCCAGCGCCAGGGCGGTGCCCAGCGCTAGAAGTAAGTGACGAGTTTTCAATGGAGTCTCCTTTTAGGTGCAGGGGTTGAGTTGGGCTTGGAAATCAATGTGCCGCAGTGGGTTCAGCGGTCAAATGGTTATTCGAATACAGATGGCAGGACACCTGGCGGCCAGGCTCTACCTCGGTCAAAACAGGGGCGCTGACGTGGCACTGCGCCATAGCCTGCGGACAGCGCGTGCTGAAGGCGCAGCCCTTGGGCGGATTTGCCGGCGAAGGGACATCGCCGGTCAGCACAATGCGCTGGCGGCGTGACTCGGTCTGCGGATCCGGCTCGGGCACAGCCGACAGCAGCGCCTGCGAGTACGGATGCAGCGGCTTGTTGTACAGCGCGTCGCGGTGGGCCAACTCCACAATGCGGCCCAGGTACATCACCGCCACGCGGTTGGCAATGTGGCGCACCATGGACAGATCGTGGCTGATGAACAGGTAGGTCAAGCCCAGTCGCTGTTGCAAGTTCTCCAGCAAATTGACCACTTGCGCCTGAATAGACACATCCAGCGCGGCGATGGGCTCGTCGCAAACGATGAACTTGGGGTTGAGTGCCAGCGCCCGTGCAATGCCAATGCGCTGACGCTGCCCGCCCGAAAACTCATGCGGGTAGCGGTGGGCGAAATTGCGGTTAAGTCCGACCTGGTCCATCAACTCATACGTGCGCGCCAGCTGCTCAGCTTTGCTTAGCTTGGTGTGCTCCACCAGGGGCTCACCCACAATAGCGGCCACGCTCATGCGCGGATTCAGGCTGGCCTGCGGGTCTTGAAACACCATCTGCATGTTGGGGCGCAACTGGCGCAACGCCTCGGGGCGAACCGCCGTCACGTCCTGGCCGTCAATGATCACTTGGCCCGCTGTGGGCTCGTACAGGCGCAACATGGCGCGCCCGCAGGTGGATTTGCCGCAGCCGGACTCGCCCACCAGGCCCAGCGTCTCGCCGGCCGGGATGTCAAAACTCACGCCGTCCACGGCCTTGATCTCGCCCGAGCGACGGCGCAACAGACCAGCGTAGGTGGGAAAGTGCATTTTCAAGCCGCGCACCTGCACCATAGGCGCAGGGGTATGGCCAGTAGGGGCCGTGCTACTGGCCGAGCCAGACAGGTTGGGGGCTTCAAGCATGGCGTTCTGTTCCCGTCAGGGGATCCCAAAAACAGGCGACATCGTGACCGGGCGAAACCATCTGTCGCTGCGGATTTTCCAGCGCGCAACGTGCCAGCGCCACCGAGCAACGGGCGCGAAACGCACAGGAAGAAGGCGCAGCCCGCAGAATGGGCGGCTGCCCCTCAATCACCTCCAGTTTGGGCGCGCGCGCACCATTGAGGCGCGGCACCGTTTTCAGCAGGGCGCGGGTGTAGGGGTGGTTGGGCCGCGCAAACAGTTCCTGCACCGGCGCCATCTCCACAATTTGTCCGCCGTACATGACCATGGCACGGTCTGCAATGCCGGCAATGACACCCAAGTCATGGGTGATCCAGATGATGGCCATGCCCAACTTGTGGCGCAACTCACGCACCAGCTCAAGAATTTGCGCCTGAATGGTGACATCCAGCGCCGTCGTGGGCTCATCGGCAATCAGCACCTGGGGGTCGCAAGCCAGCGCAATGGCAATCATGACGCGCTGGCGCATGCCGCCAGAAAACTGGTGCGGAAAGTCATCCAGCCGGCCTGCTGCATCGGGAATGCCCACCAACTCCAGCAACTCCTGCGCGCGCTGGCGCGCCGCCGACTTGTCCAGGCCCATGTGCTTGCGCAGCGGCTCCATGATCTGGAAGCCCACGTTGAACACCGGGTTCAAGGAGGTCATGGGGTCTTGGAATATGAACCCAATGCGCGCACCGCGGATGGCACGCAGTTGCTCAGGGGTGCAGGTCAGCAGGTTCAGGCCGTCGAACATCACGGAATCGCCCGTGACCACCGCAGGCGGGCTGGGCAACAAGCCCAGCAGCGACATCATGGTGACCGACTTGCCTGAGCCGCTTTCGCCCACGACGCCCAGCAGTTCGCCTGCTTTGAGTTCGAAGCTCACATTGTTGACCGCGTGCACGTCACCGCTGCGCGTCTTGAAGCGCGTCTGCAGTTGATTCACCTGCAGGACAGGTACGGGGGTTTCGGACATGGTCTAAGTGGATTCCTGGCGCAAAAAATAAAATCTCAAAATTAACTTTAAATAACTCTACGCAAGTTGCATGCCTATTCAAGGCCAGCAAGGCTTACCGTGCAGCGCACAACAATTAAGCGAAGTTCATTATGGGGGCGATACAGGGTCACTTGACCTAGGGAATACGATGGTGTCAGCAGGTCACGCCTGCAGACCGTAACCACCGCCGCCTGGCGTGTGAATTTCAAACACATCGCCCACGGCCATTTCAACCTGGGCGATGTGGCCCAGCGCTTCCACCGCACCCGAAACGCGCACCACGCGGTTAATGCCTGGCGCGCCCGCCTCGCCCCCGGCCACGCCAAAGGCCGGATGAATACGCCCGTTGGACAAGATACCCGCCGTCATCGGCTGCAAGAACGCCAGGCGACGCACCCCGCCGTCGCCCCCTTGCCAGCGACCTGCGCCGCCTGAGCCCGCCCGAATGGCGTAACTCAGCAAGCGCACGGGGAAACGAAACTCCAGAATCTCGGGGTCCGTCAGGCGCGAGTTGGTCATATGGGTTTGCACCACGCTTGTGCCATCAAAGCCGCCAATAGCGTGGCCGGTCTCGTCCACCCGCACACCGGCACCGCTGCCGCCGGCAATGGTTTCGTAGTACTGGTACTGCGCGTTGCCAAAAGTAAAGTTGTTCATGGTGGGCTGGCTGCCCGCCATCACACCCAGCGCGCCAAACAGGGCATTGGTGATGCAGGTGGAGGTCTCCACATTGCCCGCCACCACGGCGGCCGGCGCATGGGGATTGAGCATGGAGCCCGCCGGTATGGTCACTCGCAAGGGCTTCAAACAACCTGCGTTGAGTGGAATGTCGTCGTCCACCAAACTGCGAAACACATACAACACCGCAGCCATGCAGACCGCGCTGGGGGCGTTGAAATTGTTGGCTTGCTGTGCCGAGGTGCCGGTGAAGTCAATCTCCGCCGTGCGCTCAGGCACGTTGACGCGAATCGCCACCTGAATCTGCGCGCCGTTGTCCAGGTCCAGCGTGAACCGGCCGTCCTGCAGGCGGGTGATGACCCGGCGCACGGCCTCTTCAGCGTTGTCTTGCACATGCCCCATGTAGGCTTGCACCACGTCCAGGCCAAACTGCGCCACCATCTTGCGCAGCTCTTGCGCACCTTTTTCGTTGGCAGCAATTTGCGCTTTCAGGTCGGCCATGTTTTGCGCCGGGTTGCGGCTGGGGTAGTTACCGCTTTGCAGCAGGCGCAGCATCTCGGCTTCACGCAACACCCCGCGCTCGACCAGCAGCACGTTGTTGATCTGCACGCCCTCTTCCTCAATGCACGTAGAAAACGGCGGCATGGAGCCCGGCGTGGTGCCCCCCATGTCGGCATGGTGCCCGCGTGAGCCGACATAAAAGCTGGGTTGCGTCGCCGCGCCCAGGTACACCGGCGTGATGACGGTAATGTCGGGCAAGTGCGTACCGCCGTGGTACGGGTCATTGAGCACATACACATGGCCCGGCTGCATGCTGGCCGCGTTCTCATGTATCACGGTTTTGATGCTCTCACCCATCGACCCCAGGTGCACCGGCATGTGGGGCGCATTGGCAATCAGTTGGCCTTGGGCATCAAACAAGGCACAAGAAAAGTCCAGGCGCTCTTTGATGTTCACCGAGTGCGCCGTGTTTTGCAGTTGCAAACCCATTTGCTCGGCAATGTTCATGAACAGGTTGTTGAACACTTCCAGCAGCACCGGGTCAACCTGCGTGCCTGCGGCGTAGCGCACGGTCCGCGCCTCGCGGCGGGTCAATACCAGGTGGTGCAGCGCGGTCAGGCGCGCTTGCCAGCCGGGTTCTACCACCGTGGTGGCGTTCTTCTCGACCACGATGGCAGGGCCTGACAGCACGTCGCCCGCCTGCAAATCGTCGCGCACAACCAGTGCCGCTTCGTGCCAGGCACCGTCGGCGTACATGCGCACGGTGTCGCGGCGGGGTACGGCGCGCAGGGGCTGCACCGCATGGCGCTGCTCGCTCAGGGCCTCGCCGGGCAACAGCACCTCCACCGAAACCGCTTCCACCACCAAGGGTTTGCCGGTCATCAAAAAAGCAAAGCGCTGGCGGTAGGCGGCCTCAAATGCCGCCACGATGTCAGCGAGTTCGCCCATGGGCACACGCAGGGCCGAGTCGCTCCCCTGGTAGCGCACGTGCACACTGCGTCGCACCGAAACCGACACCGACCCCGACATCGAAACTGAAGCCGGACCGGACATGGCTTGCTGCTGCAACAACTCGCGCCGGGCGGCTGCCTCAAGAGACGCCAAGGTCTGCGTCAGCGTGGCCAGGTTGGCCTGCACCAAAGGCAATTCAATAGTTTGTTCGCGGATCACATTTTGGTCGGCCAGCCCCATGCCGTAGGCCGACAGCACCCCCGCCAAGGGATGCACCAATACCCGTGTCATACCCAGGGCGTCGGCCACCAGACAGGCATGTTGCCCACCGGCGCCGCCAAAGCATTGCAAGGTGTAGCGGGTTACGTCATAGCCCCGCGCGACCGATATTTTCTTGATGGCGTTTGCCATCTGCTGCACCGCAATCTGCACAAAACCTTCGGCCACCGCCACGGGCGTGCGCTGCATGCTGCGCGCCAAGGCGTCAAATTGCTGCGCCACCACGGCATGGTTCAAGGGCTCGTTGGCGTGCGGGCCAAACACGGGCGGAAAGTACGCGGCTTGCAACTTGCCCAACATCACGTTGGCATCGGTCACGGTCAGTGGGCCGCCGCGCCGGTAGCTGGCCGGCCCGGGATTGGCGCCCGCACTTTGTGGCCCGACGCGCAAGCGGGCACCGTCAAAGCTCAGAATGGAGCCACCCCCTGCAGCCACGGTGTGGATGCTCATCATGGGCGCCCGCATGCGCACCCCGGCCACCTGGGTTTCAAACTCGCGCTCAAACTCACCTGCATAGTGAGACACATCGGTGGACGTACCCCCCATGTCAAAACCAATCACCTTCACCCCTTGTGCGTGCGCTTCTTCCATCTGGGCCAACTCAGCGGTGCGGGCCATGCCCACAATGCCTCCGGCCGGCCCCGAAAGAATGGCGTCTTTGCCCTGAAAAGCCAAGGCATCGGCCAGCCCCCCCGATGACTGCATGAAATACAGCTTTACCCCAGGCATTTCTGCCGCCACCTGGTGCACATAGCGTTGCAGGATGGGCGACAAATAGGCATCTACCACGGTGGTGTCGCCACGGCTGACAAACTTCATCATCGGGCTGGTGCCGTGGGAGGTACTCACCTGGGTGAAGCCCACCGCGCGCGCCACATCGGCGGCGGCTTGCTCGTGCGCCGTGTAACGGTAGCCGTGCATGAACACCACCGCCACGCTGCTCAAGCCACGCGCAAAGGCCGCCTCCAAACCGGCCCGCAGATGCGCCTCGTCCAGCGCTTGCACCACATCCCCGTGGGCACCCAGGCGTTCGCGCGCCTCCAGTACCTCTTGGTACAGCAACTCCGGCAGCACGATATGGCGGTCAAACAAGCGCGGCCTGTTTTGGTAGGCAATGCGCAAGGCATCCCTGAAGCCCTGGGTGGTGACCAGCAGCGTGGGTTCACCCTTGCGCTCCAGCAACGCATTGGTGGCCACGGTGGTGCCCATCTTCACGCACGCCACCTGGTCTGCCGAAATAGCTTGGCCAGGCTGCAAACCCAGCAAGTGGCGAATGCCTGCAATCGCCGCGTCGCCGTATTGCTCGGGGTTTTCAGACAACAGCTTGTGGGTGACCAAGCTGCCATCGGGCCGCTTGGCCACGATGTCGGTGAATGTGCCGCCACGATCGATCCAAAACTGCCAGCGTGTGGACGAATGCGCGAGGGCTGGGGCTACGGCTTGCTTGGTCATGCGCCATTGTAGGAATCCACCCCCTGCCGGCCTGCCGAGCTGTCGCGCACGCTACAAAATCCCCGCCCGCAGGTCACAACCGGGACAGAAATTCACGGCCCTACTCCGCAAAATCCGGCCCATGGGCACCCTCTACTTAGTACGCCACGGCCAGGCTTCATTTGGCGCTGCAGATTACGATCAACTCAGCCCCATGGGCGAGCAACAAAGTGTGCGCCTGGGCGAATATTTCAAACACAAAGGGCTGGTGTTTGACCACGTGCTGAGCGGCACGCTGCGCCGCCATCAGCAAACCCTGGCGGGAATCAACCGCGGCATGGGCACCGAGTTGGCCGCGCTGGCCTGGCCCGGCCTGAACGAATACGACAGCGAAGCCGTCATTGCCGCCATCCACCCGCTGCCCCTTGAAAAAGCCGACACCCCCGAGATGTACCGCCACCACTTCAGGCTGCTACGCGACGGCCTCACGCAATGGATGAACGGCGTGGTGAGCCCACAAGGCATGCCCAGCTACCCCGAGTTTGTGCAAGGCGTTTCCAGCGCGCTGGACCATGTGCGAAAAAACTGCGAAGGCCACGTGCTGCTGGTCTCCAGCGGCGGCCCCATTTCTACCGCTGTGGGCCACGTGCTGAAAACCACCCCGGAAACGACGATTGAACTCAACCTGCGCCTGCGCAACAGCGCTGTAACTGAATTTGCTTTCAACCCCAAGCGCCACACCCTGCAAACCTTCAATACCTTGGCCCACCTGGACGCCACGGAATACGCCAGCTGGCAAACCTACGCGTAAGAGCGACAAGAGTGACGAGACTGGCATGACAGCCCTAGGGGCAGCCGTACCCTAGCGCAGCAAGATCAGCGCCGTGCCCAGCACCGTCATCCCAGCGCCCAGCCAGGCACCTGGCGCGGGGGGGCGGCGCAGATAAAGCCAGAGCAGTGGCAACACCAGCACCGGCGACACCGACGAGAGAATCGCCACCGTGCTGACATCGCCCTTTTTCAAGGCCAGCAGCACCAGTGACATGCCCACGCCCATGCCCAAGAAGCCGTTCAAGGCGGTTTGCGCCAGCACGCGAAAATTGCCCGGTTGGTGCGGCTTGGCCACCGCAAAGCCCAGCCAAAAAATCACCCAGTGCGCGAGGCTGCCCGCCGTCACGCGCACGGCAGAAGCCGTCATGGGGTCAACGTCTGCCGTCATCAAGGGCTTGGCAATGAACGAGCCCAAAGCCTGGCACGCCGCCGCCACCAAGGCCAGCGCGACGCCCAAGCCCACATGGCCCCGGTCGGCTTCCCAGGCGTGGTCATCTTCCTTGCGCTTGCCCAGCAATACGGCGGTCATCACGCCTGCCACGGTGAGGGCCCCGCCCAGTGCGGCCTGCAGATTCATGCGCTCGCCCAACACCCAAACGCCCAACAAGGCGCCAAACACCGCGTGGGTGGCAAACAGCACACCGGTGCGGCGCGGCCCCAGGCGGTTCATAGCGGCAAACAAGGCGGTATCGCCTACAAAAATGCCCACCAAACCACTCAAGGCCATCATGCCCCAGGACGACAGCGGCAGCGACTGCCAGGTGCCCGCGAGCAAGGTAATTCCCCAGAGAATCAGCGCCACCAGAAACATGCGCCAGCGGGAGAACGCAAATGCCCCCAGATGCCGGGCCGGCGAGACCGACAAGATACTGCTGCTGGCCCAGCAAGCGGCCGCGCCAAGCGCCAGCCAGTCGTAGGAAAAGATCATTGAGGGCGAGCGACCAGCGTGCTCAAGGGCAGCGCGTGCACCTCGGCGAGCAAACGCGCCAAGCCCAAGCCAGCCGCTTGCACCAGCGCCTGGCCCTTGTCTGCGGTGGCTGCGGCTGCGTTACCCACAGCGCCCGAGGCGTTGTAGTCCTGCGTTTGCCAGCCCAGCTTGGCGCTTTTGCCATTGCCCAAAATCGCAAACTGTGCCGCCCGGTCTTGCGCGCTGGAATGAAAATTTTGCGCCTGCGCCATGTTCACCAGCTCGGGCTTCAAGGCCAGCATCATGGAGGTTTCCACATCGCCGGCATGAATGCCAAAACGCTGCTCCTGGGCACCAAATTGGGCATTCACGTCCTGCCCCTGCGCATCCAGCAGCGGCAAGTTAAACCAGCTCACGCTGTACACCAGCAGGTCCAGTCGGGCGCGCAGGTCACGCGCCACCAGGTCCATCACGCTGACCTGCCCGCCGTGTGAATTAAAGAGCACCAGCTTCTTGATACCCGCAGCCGCCACTGACTCGCCAATGTCGGTCCAGAGCCGCAAAATAGTCTCGGCTTTGAGCGTGAGCGTGCCAGCAAAGCGCGCATGCTCGGGGCTCAGACCTACGGTTTGCGTGGGTAAAAACAGCACGTCCAAGTCTGCGGCTAAATGCGGCAAGGCCGCAGCCACCACGCCGTCCACCAGCACGGTGTCCACACTCAAGGGCAAATGCGGGCCGTGCTGCTCGGTAGCGGCCACCGGCAGCACCGCGATGGTGTGCGCTGCCTGGCCGCTGTGCAGGCGCTGGGCAAAGTCTTGGGTGGAGCGGTCAGCCCAGAATCTTGAGGGATGTGTCATGGCCCTATCTTAAATTAGAGGCTTGTCGGGGCCGCCAGGTGGCCACGAGCCCGGGCGAGATACCCCCTATGTTAAAGTTCTTTGAGAAAAATCATCCCTTGCCGCACTGGGCTGTCAAGCAGATTCACCCCCCAAATTAAGTAGAAATCACATGGCACCTTTCGGTCTAACTTACGCTGTTTACGTGGCCATTGTGGGCGGCTCTATGATCGCCTTTGATCCACCGCCTGCCAGCCCCAGCGTGACCGGCACACCGCCCAGCTTGTGGCAACTTTCTCTGGGGCGTAACGACCCCAAAAAAGGCACGGTGGGCCAGGACGGCATCTTCACCCTGGAGTACCGGCCAGAAACCGAGATCGGCTGGCGCTTCAAGCCCTTGTATGTTGTGGGGGCCTCGGTGGATGGTGCGGGCTACGTGGGTGTGGGCGTGCGCAAAGACTACACACTCGGCCCGGTCCAGGTCACCCCCTTTATCGGACCGGTGCTGTACCAAAGCCAATTGGGCAATACCTTCAACAGCAAAGAACTCATCCAGTTCCGCACTGGCTTTGACGTGCTGCTGCCCATCAGTAAAGAGCTGTCTGCCGGCATGGGTTACTACCACGTGTCCAACGCTGCCCTCACTGGCTCCTCTGCCGGTTTGGACGTGACCAAAGTCACCCTGCAGTACAAGTTTTGAACCCCACTGCGGGTTCAATTCGCCAAGACTAAAACAAGCCCGGGGCTGCTTCAGGTGGCTCAAGTGGCTCAGGTGCCTGCGTCACCAAATCTTGCGCGGGGTACAGGGTCAAGAAGCTGGCGCTCTGCGCAGCCGTAGCTTCCAGCCAGTCGCCATAGCGGTCTTCCGGCAACACCACCACCATGCGTTTTTCATCTTGCGGCTTGTGAAAGTGGCGCATCAATGGGTGCGCATCCGCGTTGACGGTCAGCATGGTGAAGCTATGTAACACCGCGCCTTGCGGGCTCTTCCAACGCTCCCACAAACCGGCAATGCCCATGGGCTGGCCGTCGGCGCGGGCAATGCGGGTAGAGATGGCTTTGCCACTGCGCCAGTCCGGTTCGTAAAACGCCTCGGCAGCAATGAGGCAGTGGCGGGCCTCGCGCCAGGCCGCGCTGAAACTGGGTTTCTGCGCCACGGTCTCGCTGCGGGCGTTGTAGGTGTGGCGAGACATCGTGGCGTCTTTGGCCCACGGTGGCACCAAACCAAAAGCGCCCAGCAGCGCCTCACGCGCAGGCACCGCCTCGTCGCCCACCCTGGCCTGCGGATGACTGCGCACAAACGGCCCCAAATACCCCGGCCACATGTCCCCCCGTCCCAAATCAGACGGCGGCGCCACGCCAAACCGTGTCTTCAAGGTTTGCGGATTTTTAACGGCTTCGTAGTGGCTGCACATGGCGAATCTGGGGTCTGGAATGTTGGACGAGTCTTGTCCGAAAGCTGCTTGGCGCGAAGGCTTGAGCGTAACAAAGAAAGCCATCGCCAAAGCTGGCGACCAAGCCCATTAAATATTTTTCAAGCATTGCCAAAGCAACTACTTTTACCCCTAGTATTTGCCACTTACACATAAAAAAATCGTTCCAACGTACTGCGTTGGCGACGGCCAGGGAGGCCACATGCACATGCACACCACCAGGGGCTTAACCGCGTGACACCTATGCCCACTTTAAACAAGCAGATGTCAACGTGGGGGAATTGGCATGACTAAAACACGCACATTGGCCAAGACTGGGGGCGAACCCGTCAACGACCTCATCCTGACACTCAGATCTAAGCCTGTGCTGGTCGATGCTGACTTGGCCGCGCTTTACGGCGTCACCACAAAAGCGCTCAACCAGGCTGTTCAACGCAACATTGAACGCTTCCCCGAAGGCTTTAAATTTCAGCTCAACCAGGAAGAAAAAGACGAACTGGTCACAAACTGTGACCGGTTCAAGAGGCTCAAACACTCCACTACGCTGCCCCATGCGTTTACAGAGCAGGGCGTGGCCATGCTGTCAGCTGTATTGCGCAGCGATACCGCCATCAGAACCAGCATCTCCATCATGAATGCCTTTGTCGCCATGCGGCAATTCATTCAAACCAACAACACCTTGATGCAGCGGATGAGCTCACTGGAATTGCAGCAAATGGCGCTGGCAAAAGACACCCAGACCCAATTTGAAAAAGTGTTCAGAGAACTGGCCGAAAAAAACAATATTGAACCCACGCAGGGCGTGTTCTTTGAAGGACAAATTTTTGATGCCTACCGCTTTGTCAGCGACCTGTTGCGTCAAGCAACGCACTCGGTAGTATTGATTGACAACTACGTAGATGACCGCGTACTGGACCAACTCAACAAGCGTGCAGCGGGTGTCACTGCCACCCTACTTTGCAAAAAAATCTCACCCTCATTGCAAAACGACCTCAACCGACACAACGCCCAATACCCGCCAATCCGGGCTATTGAGTTTTCACTGAGCCACGACCGCTTCTTGATTCTGGATGGAAGCCTGGTCTACCACTTGGGCGCTTCATTGAAAGACCTGGGCAGCAAGTGGTTTGCCTTCTCCAGGTTGGAGGCAAGCGCGTTGAAAGTGATGGACCGCATCAAAGACTTACTTAAATAAAAAATGACTGCGACAACGGCAACACGCGCTGGCGCTCTATCTTCGCGTTTGCTTCTGCGGGGTTGGTTAAGCGTGGCTATTTCACCAAGTCGCGCGCCGTTTGGGTCATTACTGACGAAGGCCGCTTCGTGGCCAATGCGCCCGAGCCACCTAAAGTCCGCTTGGCCTGGCCGCCCAAGGTGGGAAGCCAACTGCATGGATTGCCGCGCTTCGCTCGCAATGACGGGGTTGTGGGATTGCCCCTTCCCCTTAAAACGCCTTGGTCAAAATAGCCTGAAAAAACCTGGCGCTCATGGCGTTGCGGGATTGCAGCATTTGCGTGTACGACAGGTTGATGCCGGTATTGAGGGCGGGGATCATGCTGGCAAAAAAGATGCCGCCGGCAGAGGCGTTCAGGCGGTTGGCGCCCAGGATACCGCCGGTGTCGTCCTGGTACTGCGCCACTTTCAAAAGGTTGGCGCCGACGATGCCCACGGGGGTGAGGTAAGCCGCGGCCAGGTCCAGGCCGGCAAAGTTGCCGGTGCGCACCTGGTTGTCCTGGTTGGTGCTGTTCAGGCCCAGGCTGGCGCGCACGCCAAGGGTCAGGGCGTCGGTGGCTTTGTAGGCCAGGGCCACGCCGGGGCGCAAGGTGTAGTAGTTGCCAAAACCTACGTTGTAGGCCTTGTTTTTGTTGTACTGGCCTGTGGGTAAAGCCAGTGTGGCGCCCACCATGAGCTTCAAATTGTCTTTGGCCTGAACCCAGGCGGCGGTGATTTCCATGTCGCCCAGGTCGGTCACACTGCCCGTGGCTGCGGCAGATTGGCTCGCCAGGCCACTGGGGTAGCCGGCTGCAAATTCGGCTTGCGCACCCGCCTGGACAGGGTCAGCGAAGGGTGCAGGAATGGCCGGGCTAAACGTACCCAAGGTGGGCGTGGTGCCCGACACGTTGGTCGTCACCTTCATGCGAGAAAACATGATGTTGGCGATCAGTGACAGATGGCCGCCCAGGTACTCCTCTTGGCTCAAGTGGCCCAGTACCAGGTTGCCGACGGACTGCGACTGTTTGACATCGGTCTTGACGGTGGCGGTGTAGCTGGCGCTGCGCAAGACGCCGTCGCCCAACACGTCTTTGGGTGGTGTTAGCCCTGCTTGGCTGGAGGTTAAGGTGTTGCCATCGCTGCCCGTGGCCTTGCTGACTTCAACCTGGGTGAAGATCAGGCTGATAAAGGGGCCGGGGTTGTTCAAAGGAGCAATAATTTCTCCGCCCAGCGTGCCGGTCAGGGGAAAGCGCAGTTTCAAGCCATCGGCGGCTTGCGCGGTAGTGGCCAAAAAGGCCGTGGCGACCAGCAAAAAACAACGGGAAACGAGCGCCGAAATAAAAGAATAATTCATGGCATGCAATCGGTGTGACAGGTTTGGGGATGGGGTGCTGGCTGTGCCACCCCGGCTATTTTTTTAATGGAATGGTTACCAAATTTATGTGGGTCATTCTACGGTATGCCCACCAATGCCCTGTTGTTTTTAGGTAGATCCAATGCCTAAGTTTTGGGAGTGCACGGGCCAAAAAATGAACCCGATGCAGTGAGTCTGACAAAAACTGGAGGCTCAGCGCAAAAATTCATTCAGGACTTCAAGGTGCCGTGCCAGCGTGACTTTTGCGCGCCAGCGCACCAGGCACCTCGGCTGTCTCGCACGTGTCAGCGCCTCAGGGTTGTTCGGTACTGCGCTCCACAGGCATGGCACTAAGATAGACGGCATGTGCGTACGGCACGCCGCCCTTACCTCCTGGAGACCCGCGCGATGAACAGCACGCAGAGCATTATTTTGGTAGCCATTATTTTTGGTTTCGCCTTACTTGAACTGGCCAGCCACCGTTACAAGAACTTCCACCCCACGCCAGACGACACCAAGCTCGAAGCGGGTATGTTCTTGCTGTTGATTGCGGTCACCCAACCGCTTATTTTTGCCATCACCGGCGCGCTGTGTGCCCTGGCCATGCCCGAGGCTAAGGCTGCCTGGGCCGATCTACCGTGGTGGGGCATGGTGGCTATTTTGTTGGTGGCCGATGACATGACGCAGTACCTCTGGCACCGGGCCTCGCACACACCGCTGCTGTGGCCGCTGCACCGCGCCCACCACTCGGCGCATTACATGAGTATTCGCATCACCTACCGCAACAACTTTTTCTACTACCTGATGATGCCCGGTCTGTGGTTCTCGGGCGTGCTGATTTACCTGGGTTTTGCCAATGTGTACCTGGTGTACGTGGTGGTGAAACTCACGGTCATCATGGGCGCGCACTGTGCCGTGCGCTGGGACGAGCCGCTATACCGCCACAAATGGCTGCACCCGCTGGCCTGGGTGCTGGAGCGTACGTTCTCTACCCCTGCCACGCACTGGGCGCACCATGCGCTCACCAACGCCGACGGCGTGGGCCATTACAAAGGCAACTTCGGCAACCTGCTGTTTGTGTGGGACATGCTGTTTGGCACGGCCAAGATCACGCGCAAGTACCCGGCGCAGGTGGGCTTGCCCGATGACCTGAAGTACGGCAAGGAGCGCTGGTTTACCGAGATGTTTTACCCGGTTCTCAAGTCCCGCCGCACCAACTCGGTACTGGCGCCAGGTGGGGCCACCTTTGCCGAAGAAGAGACCGATCCGAACCGGGACATCAACGTCAACAGCGGCGTCAATTCCGCAGTCAATCACAGGCCTTGAACTGGCGGACGCGGCAGTCAACGGCCCTGAACTTGCCTTCGTCCTGCTGCGCCGGCAGCAGGCGGCTGGCCACCACATCACGGGCTTTGCTGGCGCTACTTTGACCCGAGGCCACAGCCACCTCGTACCACATGAAGGCCAACGGCCAGTCCTGCTTGAGGCCCACGCCTTGGTCATACAACGTGGCTAACTTTTCTTGCGCTGCAGCGTGCCCTTGTTCTGCCGACATGCGGTACCACTTGCTGGCCTCCACGGGGTTCTGTGGCACACCTTGTCCGAGGCTGTAAAGGTGGCCCAGGGTGAGCTGGGCAGACGCATCGCCCTGCTTGGCCAACACGGTGTACCACTTGGCAGCTTGCACGTAACTGGGCGGCACACCATCGCCCTTGAGGTAGGTAACCGCCAGTTGGTGGGCGGCATGTCCCTCATGCTGGGCCGCAGCCATCTGCCACCAATGAATAGCCTGCAGCGTGTTTTTCGCAACGCCGCGGCCTTGTGCCAGCGCGTCAGCATAGCGCCACTGGGCCTCTGCCAACCCTTGTGTAGCGGCCAGCAGATACCACTTGGCGGCTTCTCCCAGTACCGGGGTATCGGCCTTGGGTTTGTCTAACTGACGGGCTAGCGCCAGTTGCGTCTTGGCCTCGCCTTTTTTGGCGGCCAGGGTGAGCCACTTCAGACCTTCAGCTTCGTTTTTATCGACGCCTGTGCCAGACAGGTACATCTGGCTCAGGCTAAGTTGGGAGGGGGTGTCGCCATTATTGGCCAGCCGCGACCACTTTCTCAAAGCAGTGGCGTAGTCAGCCCGCTGGTAGGCGGCCTGCGCTTCCTCAAAAGCCCCGGCATGGGCCGGCAGACTGGCGCCGGACAGCAGCACCAGCAGTGTCCCTAGCGACCAAAGCCCCAGCAGGCCAGTGAATATGTTTTTCATTTGACGCCTTCCAACGACATTTGGTTTGATCGACCGGGTGCAATTCTCGCGCCAATTGTCGCGTCAATGGGCCGACGGGTCCGCACCTTTTCACCCAAGATTTTTCAGGCTTTTTTCAAAAACTCGGCTTTGAGCATGAAGCTGCCCGCGTCCATTTTGCAGTCGACCTCGTGGTCGCCGGCTACCAGGCGGATGCTTTTGACCTTGGTGCCTTTTTTCAACACAGTGGAGGAACCCTTGACCTTCAGGTCTTTGATCAGAATGACGGCGTCGCCGTCGGCCAACGGGTTGCCGTTGGCGTCCTTGATGATTTTGGCGGCGTCGTCACCGTCTTGCGCCACCGCCTGGGCGGGCCACTCGTAAGTGCAGTCGGGACAGATGTAGACGTCGCCGTCGAGGTAGGTGTTTTCAAGGGTGCACTGGGGGCAGGCAGGCGTTTGACTCATGGGAATAAAGGCTTAAAAAGTAAAAAGTCAAAAAAGGCGGCTTCAGGCCTGGTGCCGTTCCTGGCGTTGCGTCAGGGCAGTGGCACCGGGCTTGGAAGCCGTTGCGTATTTGGGCAGCAGACCTTGCAGGGCCTGCGGGTTGGCGCGGGCACCACTGGCCAGGTAGTCGGCCAGCAAAGCGTTTTGAATGGTGCGTGCCTCTAGGTGGTCTTGCGTGTTGAGGTAGGTGGACAAGGCGTCCACCAGGGTTTCAGGGCTTAAGCCGCTGGTTTTTTGGTGGCTGTGCCAGAGCCAATCAGAGAATGCCATGAAGGCCTGGAATGGAGAGGGTGGCGAAGGTGGCGAGGGCAGCGTGTCTGGCGCGGGGCTGAGCAGTAAGGCCAGCGTTTGCTTGAAACGCCCAGAGTTAGCCACCAGGTCCCAGTAGCGCGCCAGTCGGGCAAAGCGTTGCAGGTCAGCGCGACTCACCGCTGCGGTTTGCAGCACGGTGTAAGGCGGGTCGCTCTCATAAACCATGCCGTGCTCCACCGTGTGACGGGCAATGGGGGTGCCGCGCAGGCGCTTCAAGATGCCGAGCTGAATTTCATGCGGCTGCAAGGCGTGCAGTTTGTCAAAGCCCTGGGCAAAGCTGGCCAGGGTTTCCCCGGGCAGACCAAAGATCAGGTCAGTGTGCAAATGCGCGTGCGACTGCTCCACCAGCCAACGCAGATTGGCCACGGTTTTTTCGTTGTCTTGCTTGCGCGAGATACGCTGCTGCACCGCCACGTTGAAGCTCTGAATACCCACCTCAAACTGCAACACGCCGGGTGGAAACTGCGCAATCATGGCCTTGAGGCGGTCGGGCAAATGGTCGGGAATCACCTCAAAATGCACAAACAGTTCGGGGCTCAAACGGTCCAGGAAAAATTGCAATATACGCACCGAGGCGTCTATCTTGAGGTTGAAGGTGCGGTCCACAAACTTGAAGTTGCGCGCGCCGCGCTGGAACAGGTTCTCCATTTGCTGCAAAAAGGCGTCGAGGTCAAACGCGGTGGCGGTTTTGTCCAGTGAACTCAGGCAAAACTCGCACTTGAAAGGGCAGCCGCGCGAGGCCTCTACGTAGAGCAGTCGGTGCGCCAGGTCGGCGTCCGAGTAGTCGCTGTACGGCAGGGCAATCTGGTCCAGCGGCGGCTGTACGCCGGCGATGATTTTCATGAGCGGCTGCGGCCCGTACAACAAGGCGCGGCAGAGCTGGGGAAAGCTCACATCGCCCCAGCCGGTGATGACATGGTCGGCCATCGCCACAATGTCTTGTTGCTCGACTTCATGGCTGACCTCGGGGCCGCCCAAAATAATTTTGATGCCTGGGCGTTGCGCTTTCAGTAGCCGCACCAATGCGCAGGTGGGTGTGACGTTCCAGATGTAGACGCCAAACCCGATGATTTGCGGGCGGCCCGGCTGTGGCTCACCCAGTGCGGCCAGCAATTCGTCCACCAGATCTTGCGGCTGACGGGCAATGGTGAACTCGCAGAGCCGGGTTTGCGCCCTCAGGTCGCCCATATTGGCCAGCAAGTAGCGCAGGCCCAGCGAGGCGTGAATGTACTTGGCGTTGAGGGTGCAAAGAAGGATGGCCGGTGGGGCGGCAAGGGCGTGGGGCATACCGGTATTATCAAAGCATGGAGCCCCACATGACCACAGACCTGTTTCGACAAGACGCCTACCTCACAGAATGCACCGCGACGGTAACCGCCATCACCCCCCAGGGCATTGTGCTGGACCGCACCGTGTTTTACCCCTTGGGCGGTGGCCAGGCCGGGGACGCGGGCGTGCTGGTGAACGCCCAGGGTCACGAATTGCCCATCATCGACACGCGCAAGGGCAAGACTGAGGACGGCAGCTTCACCGCCGCCATTTGCCACCTGCCTGCACCGGAGCAGTTGGCCGCCCTGCTGGACGGCACCGCCACCGTGAGTGACGCCCCGCTTTTGGCCGTGGGCGACACGGTGACCGCCCGCATCGACTGGGCGCGGCGCCACCGCATGATGCGTTTTCACACCTGCTCGCATCTGCTGTGCCACCTGGTGCCGCAACTGGTGAACGGCTGCTCCATCACGCCCGACTATGCGCGACTGGACTTCAACATGACCGATCCGCTGGACAAAGACGCGCTGAGCGCCGGCATTGCCCGCCTGGTGGCCGCCGCACTGCCCTTGCACGTGGGCAGCATCACCGATGCCGAACTGGACGCCAACCCCGCGCTGGTTAAAAGCATGTCGGTACAACCGCCTCGCGGCAGCGGCAGCATTCGCACCATACGCATTGGCGGCCTGGCAGAAGACGCCTTGATCGACCTGCAACCCTGCGGTGGTACCCACGTGGCCAACACGCGGGAGATTGGTGCCGTGGTGGTGACCAAGATCGAGAAAAAATCTGCCACCACGCGCCGCGTGGTGCTGGGCTTTGCCGCATGAGCCGTGGCCAGGTCAAAAATGCCACCGGCGACTCCTTCTTTGTCTGGGAGGGCGAGGTACTGGTGGTCAACATCCTGGGCAAACCCAGTTCCAGCAAAGACGCCATAGGCAAACCCAAAGGCACGCAACTCAAGGTGAGCGTGACCGCCGCCCCGGTGGCGGGCAAGGCCACCGACCACATGGTGCGTTTTCTGGCGCCGTTGTTTGGTGTGGCGGTGGCTGACATTGAGGTGGTGTTTGGCCGCGAGAATGTGAACAAGCAATTGCGCATCAAAGCACCCAAGCAACTGCCCACCGTATTTACAGCCCCCGTTTGACCCTTGGAACTTTCCCCTGGAACTTTGTTCACCATGTTTCCCTCTCACGCAGTTATGACTTGGCTTCAACTGTTTTCGCGCGCGCTGCTGGCCGCTTTATGCCTGGCGCACACCGCCAGCGGATGGGCCAGCGGGGTTAGCAGCAGCGTGGCCAACCCACTGGCGGCGCCCTCGGTGGTCAGCACGGCGCATGTGCGGGCCGAGTTGCTGGCCTTCGCGCCTGAAGGCGTGGCCGCGGGCCAGACGATCTGGGTCGGCTTGCAACTCAAACACCAGCCCGACTGGCACACCTACTGGAAGAACCCGGGCGACTCGGGCCTGCCCACCACGCTGGCCTGGACCTTGCCCCCTGAGGTGAGCGCCGGTGACATTGCTTGGCCACTGCCGCACAAGATTGCCATTGGCACGCTGGCCAATTACGGCTACGAGGGCACGGTGCTGCTGCCCGTGCCCTTGCGCATTTCGCCAGCGTTCAAGCCGTCGTCCACCGAGGCTTTGCTGCTGCGACTGAAGGCCAGTTGGCTGGTGTGCCGCCAGGAGTGCGTGCCCGAAGAAGCTGAACTTTCTTTGCGCCTGCCGGTGCGCGGTTCCACCGTCATGCAAGGCGCGGCGTTTGAGGCGGCGCGCTTGGCACAGCCACGTGTTTTGCCTGCCAGCGGCGGCCAGGTCCAGGTTGCGGACGGCGCCCTGGTGTGGCGCGTGTCTGGCCTGCCCGCCCAGGTGCGGGGCCAGACGCTGGCGCTGTTTGCGCAAGAGCCCGAGATCATCGAGACCGCCGCCCCCATGACGCAAAGCTGGGACGGTGCGGTATGGACGGCACGGGTGCCGCTATCGGCCCAGCGCAGCAGCGCCCCCCAGTCGCTGTCCATTCTGCTGGTGCGGGAACCCGAAAGGGCCACAAAAGGCGCTGACCCCAGGAACGGGCGCGAAGGTTTTGTCGCCCAGGCCCAGGTCAGCGGCACGTGGCCGGCATTGGCGGTGCGCTCGTCCGAGGTTTCTCCGGCACTGAGCGCCGCGCTGCAAGCCAATGCGCAAGCAGCCCAGGCGCGCTTGAGCCTCAGCGCCGCGCCGGTCAACCCGAGCTGGTGGCTGGCCCTGTTAGGTGCGCTCTTAGGCGGGATGATTCTGAACCTGATGCCTTGCGTGTTTCCGGTGCTGGCGCTCAAAGTGCTGAGCTTTGCCAACCACAGTGAAGACCGGCACGCGCGTCGCATGAACGGCCTGGCCTACAGCGCCGGTGTGGTGTTGTCGTTTGTCGCGCTGGGCGGGCTGATGCTGGTGCTGCGCAGCGCTGGCGAGCAGCTGGGCTGGGGCTTTCAATTGCAGTCGCCGGCCGTGGTGGCGGCGCTGGCGGTGCTGTTCACCGTGCTGGCGCTCAACCTGGCAGGCCTGTTTGAATTTGGCACCCTGCTGCCCAGCCGGGTGGCCACGCTGGAGGCCCGGCATCCCGGTGTCAACGCGTTTTTATCGGGGGTGCTGGCCGTCGCCATTGCCTCCCCCTGCACCGCGCCCTTTATGGGCGCCTCCCTGGGGCTGGCGCTGGGCCTGCCGGCTGCGCAGGCCTTGTTGATTTTTGCCTGTCTGGGCTTGGGCATGGCCTTGCCCTACCTGGCCGCCAGTTGGGTGCCGGCGGTGGCGCGCTGGCTGCCGCGCCCAGGCGCCTGGATGAATACCTTGCGCCATGCCATGGCGTTTCCGATGCTGGCCACGGTGGTCTGGCTGGTGTGGGTGCTGGGTCAGCAAAGCGGTGTGGATGGTGCGGCCGCCTTGCTGGCGCTGTTGCTGGGTGTGAGCCTGCTGATCTGGAGCCTGACTTTGGCCGGGCGCGCCCGGCGCACGATGGTGCTGCTGGCGATAGCCTTATTGCTGGCCCTGCTCAGCACATTGGGGCCCTGGGTGCTGAAGCCGCTGGACGAACCTGACCTCAACAATGCCACCTCTTCCACCTCTTCAACCTCGTCTGACATGCGCTGGCAGCCCTGGAACTCGGCGCGCCTAGAGTTGCTGCGCGCGCAAGGCCGGCCGGTGTTTGTGGACTTCACAGCCGCCTGGTGCGTCACCTGTCAGTACAACAAGAAAACCACCCTGGCCAACCCCGCCTTGCTGGCCGATATGGCCACGCAAAACGTCGCCTTGTTGCGCGCCGACTGGACCCGGCGCGACCCCGCCATCACCGCCGCACTGGCCGCGTTGGGACGCAATGGCGTACCGGTTTATGTGGTTTACAAGCCTGGACAAGCGCCTGTGGTCTTGTCCGAAATTCTGAGCGTAGCTGAAGTCCGCGCCGCTCTGGCCTTGCCCTGATCGTAGCCCTGCGCCCTCCCACCCTTTCCTCCCTTTCCTCCCTTTCCTCCCTTCCAATGTCACAACACCCCATGACTGAAAAAGCCGCTATCGCCCACATTCTTTCCACCTGCCGCACCGTGGCCGTGGTGGGCCTGAGCCCCAAGCCGCAACGGGCCAGTTTTGACGTGTCGCGCTACATGCAGGTGCAAGGCTGGCGCGTGGTGCCCATCAACCCGGTGGCAGCGGCCAGTGGCACGCTCATTCTGGGCGAAAAGGTCTATGCCACCCTCACCGAGGCGGCCCAGCACGAGGCCATCGATTTGGTCAACGTTTTCCGCAACGCCGAAGACGTGCCGCCGGTGGTGGACGAGGCCATTGGGCTGGGAATGCCCGCCCTCTGGCTGCAACTGGGCATCAGCCACGAGGCCGCAGCAGCCAAAGCCCGCGCGGCCGGTTTGCACGTCGTGCAGAACAAGTGTTTGAAGGTGGAGCACGCCCTGCACGCCTGAGGCGCGCGCTGTTGGCCCGCAAAGGGCAAAAAAGCAAGCTGCGACAATGGCGCCATGACTGCATCTGCCCACTCCAGCGCCTTCGCGCCGCTCCAGAACGACACCTTTATTCGCGCCTGCCTGCGTCAGGCCACTGACCACACGCCCGTGTGGCTGATGCGCCAGGCCGGGCGCTATTTGCCCGAATACCGCGCCACCCGTGCAAAGGCCGGCAGTTTCATGGGCCTGGCCACCAACACCGACTTCGCCACCGAAGTGACGTTGCAACCGCTGGAGCGCTTCCCGCTGGATGCGGCCATTTTGTTCAGCGACATTTTGACCGTGCCCGATGCCATGGGGCTGGGCCTGTCGTTTGCCTTGGGCGAAGGCCCCAAGTTTGCCCACCCGGTGCGCGACGAAGCCGCCGTCGCCCAACTGGCGGTGCCCGACATGGACAAGCTGCGCTACGTGTTTGACGCCGTCACCTCCATCCGCAAGGCGCTCAACGGCCGGGTGCCCTTGATTGGGTTCTCAGGCAGCCCCTGGACGCTGGCCTGCTACATGGTGGAAGGTGCCGGCTCTGACGACTACCGCTTGGTCAAGACCATGCTCTACAGCCGCCCAGACCTGATGCACAAGATGCTGCAAATCAACGCCGATGCGGTCGCGCTTTACCTCAACGCCCAAATTGAAGCGGGCGCGCAAGCCGTCATGATTTTTGACAGTTGGGGTGGTGTGCTGGCCGACGGCGCCTTTCAGCAGTTCAGCCTGGCCTACACGGCGCGGGTGTTGGCGCAGGTGAAAAAAGAGCACCTGGGGGTGCAAATCCCGCGCCTTGTGTTCACCAAGGGCGGTGGCCTGTGGCTGGAAGAAATGGGCCATCTTGATTGTGAGGTGCTCGGGCTGGACTGGACCGTGAACCTGGCCCGGGCGCGCGCCCTGGTGGGCGACCGCAAAGCCCTGCAGGGCAATATTGACCCCAACGTGCTGTTTGCCCCGCCTGCACAGATTGAGACCGAAGTGGCACGCGTGCTGGACAGCTTTGGCACGCCACACACCGGCCCGGGAACCGGCCCGGCGCATATTTTCAACCTGGGCCACGGCATCAACCAGCACACGCCGCCGGAGCATGTGGCGGCTTTGGTGCAGGCGGTGCACAGGCACTCGCGCCAACAACGCGCAGGCACCCGGTAATTTCAATTGCTTAGCACTTTTTTATCCAAAAAACACATATAAACCCATGTCTGTGGCTGACTTATGCACAAAATTTGTTGTGCACTGCGCCAAACCAGGGCCTTGCAACTATCCACTGCTATCAAACGAATAGCGATGCCAAGTTGTTGATTTATATAGCTTATTGAAGTGTGCTCGATTTATGAGCATTCCAGTGAAAGCCTTGATTTTCAAGGCTTGGAGGGCCATCATGGCGAGATATCAACAAAGTTATCCACAGAATTTCTGGACACCCATCAAATCACTTATGAATCAATGACTTAAGTGATATTTCGCAAGTTCACATCAAGTCTTTGATTCAAATCACACCCTGACATGACGCACCAGATTTCAGTTCTGCTCCACACCCCGGCACACAGCCAAGTGGCCGGCGCGCTGACGTATTTGAGCGAACAGGCCCTCGCCCCGGGCACCTTGGTGCGTGTGCCCTGGGGCAAGCGTGAAGTGCTGGGGGTGGTGTGGGACGAGGCGGCCGATGCCAGCCTGGACGCCAGCAAGCTGCGCCCGATTGCGGGCACGCTTGAGGGCATTGACCCCTTGAGCGCAGCCTGGCGCCAGCTGGTGGGCTTTGCTGCGCACTACTACCAGCGCTCTGCCGGCGAGGTCGCACTGGCCGCCCTGCCACCGCAACTGCGCGACCTAGACACCCAGCAACTCGGGCGACGCCTGAAACGCCACGCCAAATCAGCCAGCCATGCCGCTGACCCTGTCACCGAACCTATCGCTGATGCAAGCAGTGACGAAAACGCAGGCTTTGCCCTCGCGCTGACCCCTGAACAGTTGGCGGCCTTGGCCACTTTTGAGCAGGAACCAGGGCCGTTCCTGCTGTTTGGCGCCACCGGCAGCGGCAAGACCGAGGTCTACCTGCACGCCGCGCAACAACTGCTGGCGCGCCACCCTGCGGCCCAGGTCATGGTGATGGTGCCCGAGATCAACCTCACGCCCCAGCTGGAAGCACGCTTCATGGCGCGCTTTGGCCCTTTGTATGGCGAGCAGGCGGTGGTGTCCATGCACAGCGGCATGACGCCGGCGCAACGTTTGAAGAGCTGGCTGGCCGCCCACAGCGGCGCCGCGCGCGTGGTGCTGGGCACCCGCATGGCGGTGTTCGCGTCCATGCCGGGTTTGCAACTCATCATCGTGGACGAAGAACACGACCCGAGCTACAAACAGCAAGAAGGCGCCCGCTATTCGGCACGTGATTTGGCCGTGTACCGCGGGCGGCTGGAGGGCGCCAAGGTGATGCTGGGCTCCGCCACACCCTCGCTGGAAAGCTGGCACCACAGCCGCCCCGCCGACCAAGGCGGCCGCTATGTGCGGCTCAACATGCCCAACCGCGTGGGCGCCAGCACCGTGCCCGACGCCAAGTCCGGCCTGCTCGGTGGCCTGCCCTGGGTGCGCCGGGTGGACATGAACCACCAGCCTAAAAAATGCGTGTTTTCACCACCGCTGCTGCAGGCGATTGAAGAGCGCATTGCCAAGGGCGAGCAATGCATGATTTTCCTGAACCGGCGCGGCTATTCGCCCGTGCTGCATTGCACCGACTGCGACTGGAAAAGCCAGTGCGCGCACTGCAGCGCCTACCGCGTCTTTCACAAGATTGACCGTACCTTGCGCTGCCACCACTGCGGCTTTACCGAACGGGTGCCGCGCGCCTGTCCCAGCTGCGGCAATGTTGATATTGCACCGCTGGGCCGGGGCACGGAACAACTGGAGGAGCACCTCGCCGAACTGCTGTCAGCGGTGCGCCGCCCCCACTCGGTATCAGCACAGTGGCCAGAGGGTGAGCCGGTGCGCATTGCCCGCATTGACGCCGACACCACACGCCTCAAAGGCGAGCTGGAGTCGCAACTGGCGCGCGTGCACGCCGGCGAGGTGGATGTGCTGGTCGGCACGCAGATGATTGCCAAGGGGCACGACTTCAGGCGCATCACACTGGTAGCAGCCATCAACGCCGACAGCGCCCTGTTTTCCAGCGACTTTCGCGCCCCCGAGCGCTTGTTCAGCCTGTTGATGCAAGCAGCGGGACGGGCTGGGCGCGAGGCCGGCATCAGCGCCCAAAGCGAGATGTGGGTGCAAACCATGCACCCCAGCCACCCCTTGTTCGAGGCCCTGAAAAAACACGATTACCCGGCCTTTGCCACGCAGCAATTGCTGGAACGCGAACAAGCCGGCATGCCGCCTTTCAGTTTTCAGGCGCTGGTGCGGGCTGAGGCGCGCACACAAGACATAGCGCAAGGTTTTTTGACGGGCGCCATCCAGGCCGCAGCCCACCTGCCGGATTGGGAACAGCTCGCACCCCACCTCAGCCTGTTCCCGGCCGTGCCCATGAGCATGGCGCGCGTGGCCAACATTGAGCGTGCGCAAATGCTGATCGAAAGCCCCTCGCGCGCCGCGCTACAGCGTTTTTTAAGCGCCTGGCAAGACGTTCTGCACGCCACCCGCCAAAAGCCTGAAGGCAAGGGGCTGATACGTTGGGCGATTGACGTAGACCCCCTGGCCATTTAAGGCTTTCAAGCCCACCCGGGGCGCCACTACCAAGAAGAAGGTAGCCAATTTAAGGGGATTGCAGTATTCGTTTTGTCACATGATTTCGGTACGCTTTGGGCAACTTTTGAGAGCACGTTCGACCCTTTTGGACCGGCGTGATTCTCAAGCCCCCATAAAGGTTACCCATGAGCGAAACAGCATTGGAAACACGGGCGTTCGCGCCCGTGCAACAGACCAGCAACGTCCACCCAACCAGCAGCCCGAGCACCCACTCCCCCAGTCCCCACAGCCCCGACAACACGGCCACCCCACCCGCCCGCGATGCCGCGCTGACACTCGATATTTGCGGCTTCATCACGCACTGCTCAGCCGCAGCAGCGGTGCTGCTGGGTCAAAGTGCGGAACGCCTGGCAGGGCAAGCGGTGGGCCTGGTGATTCACAAACTGCCCCTGGGCGCCTTGACACCCGGCTACAACCTGGCCTTCACCACCTTCAACAGCGCGCAAGGGCTGTGGCTAAAACGCCAGGTGCTGCTGCCCGAGGGAGGGCTGCGGCCCATGGAGGTATCACTGGCCAGTGCGCGGGTGGACGGCAAGCACTGCATCACGCTGGGCTTGCGCCCACTTTCGCCGCAAGCAGCTTAGAGGTTGGCGGTAGGTTGAGCGATCACGCCAGACGAAAAGCAGGCCAGGGCGCGCGCCAAAGACCCGCTCAGGTCAGTAGGCGAACAAACAGCGAGAAGGTGACGAACGCAGCGGCGGTGGTGACCAAAATAATGCGGGCAATGCGCCCGTTGTCAGCACCAAATCGCTCAGCCAGCATGGACACATTGCTGGCACTGGGCAGCGCCGCTATCAGCACCAACACGGTCAGGGCAAAGGGGTTCAGCGGCACGCCGAGTTGAATAGCACTGGCGCCCACCAACAACACCAGCAGCGGGTGCAAAAACAACTTGAACACAGCCACCGGCAGGTAGTCGCGCCAATGCAGCACCTGGGCCTGCCCTTTCGCCGTGAGCATCTGCGAGCGCGCCAGCACCGCGCCAATGGTGAACAAGGCCACGGGCGACGCTGAATCGGCCAGCAGGCCCAGCGTTTTGGCCACGGGCGCGGGCAACTGCAAGCTCACCGCCGACGCCACAGCGCCCATCAAAATAGCCCATGGCATGGGGTTGGCCACCACGCCCTTGAGTGCATTTTTAACCGCTTTGCTGGCGCCATGTTCATCGGCCCCGTCCAGCCGGGAAAGGGCAATGCACAAGGAGGTGGTGATCACCATGTCCACCACAATGGTGACGATAGTGGGGCCCGCCGCCACCGGCCCCAACAACGCCACGATCAGCGGAACACCCATGAAACCGGTGTTGGGGAAAGCCGCCACCAGCGCACCAAATGAGGCGTCGTTCCAGCCAATGCGCCGGTTCAGGCTGACCGTCACAGAGAAGCCCACCATCACCAGCGCACACACGAGCCAGGTAAAAAACACGCTGGCGTCAAGCAACTGGGAAATGGGTGTGCTGGCGCCAAAGCGGTACAGCATGCACGGCAAGGCAAAGTACAGCACGAAACTGTTGAGCCCCGGAATCGCCTCCAGCGGCAGCATGCCGCGACGCGCCGCCAGGTAGCCACACAGCACCAGAGCAAAGAAAGGAAAGGTGATAAAGAAGATTTGCAGCACGGGGCTATTGTTGCAGCTTGGCGCAGGTCAAAAAAATGGCAACGGCCAAACGGGGGCGGCACTCACCTCGCTATCATTGCCTCCTTCGTCTTTCGTGTCTGCCGCAAGTTTTTTGAATGTCTTCTTCCCCTGCCCAAGCGTCCCATGGCCTGAATCTGGCTCAACAAGAAGCGGTGAACTACATGCATGGCCCCTGTCTGGTGCTGGCCGGGGCGGGTTCGGGCAAGACGCGGGTGATCACGCACAAGATTGGCCGCCTGATTCAGGCCGGGCTTGAACCCAAGCGCATAGCGGCCATCACTTTCACCAACAAGGCGGCGGCCGAAATGCGCGAGCGCGCCAAAGGCCTGATTGGCCGGGCTGCCAAAGAGGTGGTGATTTGCACCTTTCACGCTTTGGGCGTGCGCATGCTGCGCCAGGACGGCACGGCGCTGGGCCTCAAACCCAACTTTTCCATTTTGGACAGTGACGATGTCACCAGCATTCTGAAAGACGCCGGCGGCTCGGTCGACGCCGCCACGGCGCGCGCCTGGCAATGGGTGATCAGCGGCTGGAAGGGCCAGGGCTTGAACGCGGCGCGTGCCGCGCTGGCGGCCGAGAACGACAACGAGCGCATCATTGCCCGCGTGATGGCGCACTACGAAGAGCGGCTCACCGCCTACCAAAGCGTGGACTTTGACGACCTGATTACCCTGCCGCTCAAACTGTTGACAGAGCATGAAGCGGTGCGCCATAAATGGCAGATGCAAATGGGGCATGTGCTGGTGGACGAGTACCAGGACACCAATGCCACGCAGTACGAAGTATTGAAACTGCTGGTGGGCGGCAACACACCGGACGGTGCGCGCTTCACCGCCGTGGGGGACGACGACCAGTCAATTTACGGCTGGCGCGGGGCCACGCTGGACAACTTGAAAAAGTTGCCGATTGACTTTCCGAAGCTCAAGGTCATCACTCTGGAGCAAAACTACCGCTCCACCAGCGCCATTCTTCGCGCAGCCAACAACGTGATTGGCCCCAACCCCAAGCTGTACCCCAAAAACCTGTGGAGCGACCTGGGCGAAGGCGAACCCGTGCGCGTGATGGACGCCGACAGCGAAGAGCACGAGGCCGAACGCACGGTGGCGCGCATTCAAAGCCTGCGCTCAGCCAGCGTGGTCACCAGCGGGCCGCAGTACCAGGAGTTGCGCGACTTTGCCATTCTGTACCGCGCCAACCACCAAGCCAAGACCTTCGAGAAGGCCTTGCGCAAAGCGGCCATTCCCTACAAGGTATCGGGCGGCACCAGCTTTTTTGACCGCGCCGAGATCAAAGACCTGTGCGGCTGGTTTCGGCTCTGGATCAACAACGACGACGACCCGGCGTTTCTACGCGCCGTCACCACACCCAAGCGCGGCATTGGGCACCAAACGCTGAGCGCCTTGGGCGGCTTTGCCAGCCAGTACAAGATCAGCCTGTTTGAGGCGCTGTTTTCTTCGTCCCTGGGCAGTGTGCTCAACCCCAAGGCACTGGGCAGCCTGCATGAGTTTGGCCGCTATGTGAACGACCTGGAATTTCGCGCCCGCCACACCCAGGGCGCTGAGGCGGCGCGCACCTTCTTGCTGGACTGGCTCAAGGAAATCGGCTTTGAGAAGTACCTGTACGACGGCGAGGACAGTGAGAAAGTAGCCGCTGCGCGCTGGACCAATGTGATGGACTTTTGCGACTGGATGTCGGCGCGCTGCGGCGGACAGGTCGAAGACGTGGCGGGCGTGGAGAGCGGTAACGAGATCAAGTCGCTGCTGGAGGTGGCGCAAACCGTGTCGCTCTTGTCCACCATCAGCGAGCGCGAGAAAGACCAGAACGTGGTGACGCTGTCCACCCTGCACGCGGCCAAGGGCCTGGAGTGGCCGCACGTGATACTGGTGGGCGTGACCGAAGGCATGCTGCCCTTCAAACTCAAAGACAACGCCGAGACGGGTGCCGGCGCCCTGGGTGGCTCCGAGCGCGCGCATGAAGCCGCCAATGAAGCCACCGCCACCCACTTGCAGGAAGAGCGCCGCCTCATGTACGTGGGCATCACCCGCGCCCAGCGCACCTTGGCGGTGAGCTGGACCCGCAAGCGCAAGAAAGGCCGTGAGATGGTGGCAGCCTTGCCCAGCCGCTTTATTGCTGAGATGGGGCTAGACCAGAACACCGTGAAAGAAGACCCGCGCGAAAAACTCAAAGCTTTGCGCGCTGAATTTGCCAAGAAAGCGCAAGACAACGCTGCCGCCCTGACCCGGCCTGGCGGACGCTGAAGGACACCCCATGTCATCACGCTGGCTTGCACTTTGGCTTTGTAGCTGCTTCGCGCTGGCTGCGCCGGCCTTGGCCTGCCCCTTGGCGCAGGAGGTTCAAGCCGAGAAGCTTTACGGCCTGTGGCGTGCTGAGTTTGCCGGCCAGTTGCCGGGGGCCACGCTGTTGTTTGAAAAACACCCCGAATTAGCGGGCAGCGTGCGCGGCGCCGTCAACCGCCAAAGCGTGCAGGCTTTGGTAGCCGGCGATGTGGACGACGGCGAATTTACCCTGGAGGAGTCGCATGACGGCCTGCGCATTGCAGCCACCTGGCTGGGTACGGTGGTGCCGGCATCGTGCGGCCAGGAGATCAGGGGAACCTGGCGACCGGAACCGGGCCAAAAGGCTTATCCCTTTGTGTTGAAAAAGCTGCCCGGACGGCCCTGAGTCAGGTGGCTTGAGCGCTAGGTGACTGGGTAGTTACCGCGTTGACAGTGCGCCTGGGTAACTGCATGCTCTGGGTCTCCTGGAGATATGCCAATGAACACCCGAATTGACCTCGCACATGCCAGCCCCTGGTTGGCCGACACCCACGAACCCAGCAACCTCTCCACCGAGTTGCAGGACTACAACCTCTTCACCACCGACAGCGCCTTGCAGGCCGCTGTGGCGCGCGAAGGCGGTCAGTGGGGCCAGGCCGAACTCAGCGGGTTTGGCGCACACGTTGGCGCAACCGATTACCTGTCGCTGGGCCACTTGGCCAACAAGTTCAAGCCCGAACTTGACACCCACGACCGCTTTGGCCGGCGTATTGACCTGGTGCGGTTTCACCCGGCTTACCACCAGCTCATGAAGACCTCGATCGAGCACGGCCTGCATGCCTCGCCCTGGACCGCCCCGCAAGCGGGCGCCCACGTGGTGCGCGCCGCCAAAACCTATCTGCACACCCAGGTGGAGGCCGGCCACGGTTGCCCCATCACCATGACGTTTGCCGCCGTGCCCACGCTGCGCCTGCAGCCCGAGCTGGCGGCGTTGTGGGAGCCCAAGATCACCGCGCGCGTGTACGACCCGCGCAACGTCCCCATGGCGGAGAAAGCCGGCCTGACCATTGGCATGGCCATGACCGAAAAACAAGGGGGATCGGACGTGCGCGCCAACACCACCCACGCCTACCCGGTAGGCGCCAGCGGCCCGGGGCAGGCCTACGAGCTGGTGGGCCATAAATACTTTGTCTCGGCGCCCATGTGCGACGCGTTTTTGGTGCTGGCGCAAACACCGGCGGGCTTGTCCTGCTTTTTGCTGCCGCGCTGGCGCCCCGACGGCAGCAAGAACCCTTTGCAGGTGCTGCGCCTGAAGAACAAGATGGGCAATGCGTCCAACGCATCGAGCGAAACCGAGCTGCGCGGCGCGCTGGCATGGATGGTGGGTGAAGACGGACGCGGCGTGCGCACCATCATTGAAATGGTGAGCATGACGCGCTTTGACTGCATGATTGGTTCAAGCGCGGGCATGCGCATGGCGCTGTCGCAAGCACTGCACCATTGCGGTCAACGCAGCGCCTTTGGCAAGGTGCTGAACCAACAGCCACTGATGCAAAACGTGCTGGCCGACATGGCGCTGGAAAGTGAAGCCGCCATGACGCTGACCCTGCGCATGGCGCGCGCCATGGACCAGCGCGGCGACCCCCAGGAAGACCTGCTGGTGCGCCTGGTAACCGCCGTGGGCAAATACTGGATCTGCAAACGCACGCCCAACCTGGCCTACGAAGCGATGGAATGCATTGGCGGCAGCGGCGTGATGGAAGACAGCATGCTGCCGCGCTTGTACCGCGAAGCGCCGGTGAACGCTATCTGGGAAGGCAGCGGCAACGTGCAGTGCCTGGACGTGCTGCGTGCCTTGTCCAAAACCCCGGCCGTTGCAGACGCCTTGTTTGCAGAACTGCACCTGGCACGCGGCGCTAACGCCACACTGGACCAGGCGGTGGCGCGGCTGGCGCATGACCTCCAAGACATGGACGATTTTGAATACCGTGCCCGCCAGGTGGTGGACCGCATGGCGCTGGCGCTGCAAGCTGCATTGCTGGTGCGCCATGCCCCGGGCTTTGTCAGCGATGCGTTTTGTGCCTCGCGCTTGGCCGCTGTCGGGCAGCACAACCTGGGCACGCTGCCACGCGGCGTAGACACCGCAGCCATTCTGGCGCGGGCTTGAGGCGGGCTATTCAGCCATGGGGTGCAAGGCCGCGACTGGCTTGCCCAGCGGCTGACGCAAATGGCCAATGCCGCGAAACTCGACGTTGTGCACCGTGATGGTTTCCCACAGGTGGTCGCCGTAGTAGAAGGGGTCGAACGGTGGCACTTCGGCCAAGGGCAAGGGGGCAATGACGGCATCGGGCCGCGGCTCGTAAAAGAAGGGAATGGAGCAACGCTCCACCCCATTGCCCAGCACCCGGTGCTGAGTGGCTTTGACCCGCCCCCCGGTCCAGCGCTGCAAGACCTTGCCAAAGTTAACCGCCAACGTGCCTTCGGCAGGCGAGATATCGAGCCAGGTGCCGTCGCGGTGCTGGGCTTGCAAACCATCCACACCGTCTTGTGCCAGCAGGGTCAGAAAGCCGGTGTCGGCATGCGCCCGCCCAGTCAGGTAACGGCGCTGTCCTTGGTGCTCGGTCCACATCGCTTCATCGGTAATAGCCACCAGGGACTGCGGCGTGCGCAGCGGGTAGCGAATGAAGCGCAGGGTGGAGATGCCTTGTTCAAAGGCGGCGTCAAACGTGGTCTCGGGCAGCCCCAAGCCACGCGCCATGGAACGCATCAGCGCGGCACTCAAACGGCTCATGGCCACGTAATACTGCGCGGCGGCGGCACGCCACTGCGGCAGCGCATGCTCTGGCGGTAAGGGGCTAGGTTCGCGCAAGGGGTCACCGCCGTGCACCGCCAAGGCCGGGTCCACCAGGTCGGGGCCAATGTCCATGCCTTCCTTGTAGGTGGGGAAGCCATTCTGCAAGGGGAACCAGCCCCGGTAAATATTGGGCTGCCCCTCGTCAAACTTTCGCAACCACAGGGGGCGAATTTGTTCGGGCGGCAAGGCAAACAGCTGCAGCAAGGCACGCCGCTGTGTAGCGTCCAGACGCGCCCATGCAGGCAGGTCGTTGATGACCAGAAAGCCAATGTCTTGGGCGGCGGCGGCAATGGCTTCATCCACCTCACGCTGGCGTGCCAAGTCTGGGCTGAACAGACCGGCGACCGAAATATTTGCAATAGTGTGTGTGCGCATGGCGTGGGCTTGGTGAAATTTCTCGCATTATGGCGTGGGCCATTTGGTCATTTGGCACCTTGGTGACGCGTTGACTCCGTGTTTGCCTCTAAGCTCAGGCTCAGGTCCACTTTGAAGTTATGCCCCATGAACCGAGTCCTTGCCCATACCGGCGCCAAATACCCGATTGTTCAAGCCCCGATGGGCTGGATTGCGCGCAGCGCGCTGGCTTCGGCCGTGTCGCGCGCGGGCGGCTTGGGCGTTATTGAAACCTCGTCGGGCGAAACCGCCAACTGCCAGGCTGAGATCAGCCAGATGTGCGCGCTGGGTTTGCCCTTTGGGGTGAACCTGCCGATACGCTTTTTGAGTGACGACGCCATGCTGCGTTTTGTGTGCACCAGCGGCGTGAAATTTGTGACCACCTCGGCCGGCAGCCCGGCCAAATTCATAGGCCCACTGCATGACGCAGGCATCACGGTCTACCACGCGGTGCCCACGGTGGATACGGCGCTCAAATGCGTGGACGCCGGCATTGATGGTTTGGTGGTGGAAGGGGCCGAGGGCGGTGGCTTCAAAAACCCGGAGGAGGTCTCCACCCTGGTGCTGCTGCAAGCGATTCGCGCCCGGGTTGACGTGCCGATGATCGCCGCCGGGGGCATTTGCGACGGTCGCGGTATGGCCGCTGCCTTTGCCTGCGGCGCTGAGGCGATTCAGATGGGCACGCGCTTTGTGGCCAGCACCGAAAGCCCGGTGCATGCGAATTACAAGAACGCCATTGTGTCGGCCAAAGAAACCGGCACCTGGGTTTTGAACAAAAAAGCCTCGCCCTGTATCCGTGCCTTGAAGTCTGTGCGCACGCAACAAATATATGACGCCGGCCTGATGCCCGCTGACACTTTCCAAGGCTTGCAAGGCGTGTACTTTGGCGGCGACATGGAAGCCGCGCCCGCGTTGGCCGGGCAGACCGTGGGCCTGATCGATTCGGTCAAGTCGGCGCAAGAAATCATTGAGCAAACGGTGGCCGAATTTTTTGCCATCACCGCGCGCCTGGGTGCCTTGGCCAGCGCCCGCAACTTTGGCTGACCGGGCTTTAGCTGACCCCGCTCAGGGCTTGCATAATTTCAACTGAACACAGCCACTGCACGCTTTTATTGTTGTTTTTTAATTTTTCGTTTTCATTTATTCCCGCCCCTTCTTCCCCCAGCTATTCCCAGTTTCTTCAACCACTATTTCTTCGACACGTCAGGAGCATCCCATGCAAAATTTATTCTCCCTGCAAGGCCGAACGGCCCTCATCACCGGTGGCTCGCGCGGCATTGGCCGCATGATCGCGGAAGGTTTTCTGGCGCAGGGCGCCAAGGTGTACATCAGCTCACGCAAAGCCAAAGCCTGCGACCAGACAGCCGCTGAGTTGTCGTCGCTTGGGACTTGTATTTCACTCCCCGGCGATGTGTCTACGGTAGAAGGTGCGCATGCGCTGGTGGCGGCGTATGCCCAGCGCGAAGACGCACTCGATATTCTCGTCAACAACGCCGGTGCCGCCTGGGGTGCCCCGTTTGACGAGTTCCCTGAAAGCGGCTGGGACAAGGTGGTGGACCTGAACCTGAAGGCGCCTTTTTTTCTGACGCAGGCACTTCACGCGCACTTGTGCAAAGCGGCCAAGTCGCACGTGGCCAAGGTGATCAACATCGCCTCCATTGACGGCGTATCGGTCAATCCGCTAGAGACGTATTCGTACGCCGCCAGCAAAGCCGGCTTGATTCACATGACACGGCGCATGGCGCTGCGGCTGGCTAAAGACAATATTGCCGTGACGGCCATTGCACCAGGCGCGTTTGCCTCCGAGATGAACAAAGAGGCCCGCGACCATGCCGAGATGGTGTCGAGCCACATTCCGGCCGGGCGCATTGGCACCGTTGAAGACATGGCCGGTGCGGCGATTTACCTGGCCTCACGCGCTGGAGACTACGTGGTGGGCTCCACGCTGGTGGTGGACGGCGGCGTCACGCACGCACGCGGTTAAACGCTGAACGGCGCTGCTGGCCAATTCAATCGCCCAGGGAGAGCGTAGCGGCCAGGGGTACATCGGCCAGCGCTTCATAGTGGGCCACCACACAGGCACGTGTCGCACTCTGAGCGGCTATTTTCAATTGAGCTATGACGCAGCGGATGGACGGCTGGTCGAGCGCGGCAAACGGGTCGTCGAGCAAGGTCAGCGTCGCCCTGGAGGCCAGGGCAGCGCTGAGCCAGACCTTGCGCTTGGAGCCGGTAGACAGCATGTAGAGCGGCTTGTCCAGATGGTCGGTGAGCGAAAGCCCGGCTATCAATAACTTGAGCGTGTCAGCCTCCAGCCCTGGCGGCAGGCTGGCCCGGGACTGAAAAAATGCCTGGGCGCTGATGTTTTCAAACTCAGTGGTGCGGGGGTCTATCCAGCACACCTGTTGCCTGTAGCGCTGCGGCTCACGGTGCAGCGCCAGACCGGTGGGCGGAGAAACCTGGGGGTCTGGCCGCAGCAATTCCAACTGTCCGGCCTGGGCGGGCAGTTCCCCGGCCAGCAGGCGCAGCAGGGTGGTTTTGCCACGGCCATCACCGCCTTGCAAGCAGGTGACGCCGGGGAGCAGGTCCAGGTTCAGGGCGTCGAACAGCGGGGCCTGCTGCGGGTAAGCAAAGCACAGGCCCCGGGCCTGCAACACAGCAACTGGCGTGGTCGGTGTGGCTGAGGTGGCCGACGCGGAAGTTGCCGGGAACAGCCGGACCGCTATGGCGGTTGGGTCCAGCGTTTCAAATACCGCGTTGTGCACCCCGGTCAACGGACCACCGCCCGGCACCAGGTCACCCTGGTCGTCGTAGCCCAGGGCCTTGAACTTCCAGAGGCCGTTGATGTGTTTGAGGTGCCCCAGTGGGGTGGCGTCGTCGGCCTGAACCTGCACCACGCTTGGATTGATGTTGACGAGTTTCACGGTTTGATCCGGTTGCCGCCCCTGCGAGGGTGGGGCGCAGCGTCACTGTAGCCTATGTAACTCGACGGCGGTCACGGTAGGATTAAACTGGTTGCGCACCCCTGTTACGGCCAGGGCGCGGTGCTCGTCGCCGTACCCCGGCGCTCCTTCACTTACCCGGCCTCAGCGCTTTTTGTCATGTCACATATCGACTCCACTTTGTCCGTCAACAGCGACACGTTTCAGGCCAACCGCAGTGGCATGCTGGCCTTACTGGACCGTGTGCGCACCTACGAGCAACGCAGCGTAGACAAGTCGGCGGCGTCGCGTGAGCGGTTTGAAAAACGCAAGCAGTTGTTGCCTCGCGAGCGGGTGGCCTTGCTGCTGGACCCGGGCACCCCTTTTCTGGAACTCAGTACGCTGGCCGGGCTGGGGCTGGACGTGCCCGACCTGGACAAGAGCGTGCCCGGTGGGGGCGTGATTGCGGGCATTGGCATGGTGTCGGGCATTCGCTGCATGGTGAGCGCGTCTGACGCTGGCATCAACGCAGGCGCCTTGCAACCCATGGGGCTGGACAAGCAATTGCGCGTGCAAGAGTTGGCGCTTGAAAACAAGCTGCCCTATGTGCAACTGGTGGAGAGCGCGGGCGCCAACCTGATGGCCTACAAGGTGGAAGAGTTTGTGCGGGGCGGCACGCTGTTTCGCAATTTGGCGCGCATGTCGGCAGCAGGCCTGCCGGTGGTGACAGTGACGCATGGTTCGTCCACCGCAGGCGGTGCGTACCAGACGGGTTTGTCGGACTACATCATCATGGTGCGTGACCGCTCGCGGGCCTTTTTGGCCGGCCCGCCTTTGTTGATGGCCGCCACGGGTGAGGTGGCCACAGAAGAAGAACTGGGCGGTGCGGTGATGCACACGGCCATCTCCGGCCTGGGCGACTACCTGGCAGAAGATGACCGCGATGCGATTCGCCTGGCGCGTGAAGTGCTGGCGCAAATTGACTGGAACCGCGACCTGCCACCCGAGCCTCTGCGCAGTTACCAACCGCCGCGCTATGGTGCCGAAGAGTTGTTGGGCATCATGCCCATGGACCCCAAGCGCCCGGTAGATATGCGCGAAGTGATTGCCCGGCTGGCTGACGATTCTTATTTTCTGGCGTTTGGTGAAAACTACGGCAGCGCCACGGTGTGCGGCCACATCAAAATTGAAGGCTTTCCGGTGGGCATCATCACCAACAACGGGCCCATAGATCCGGCTGGCGCCACCAAAGCCACGCACTTCATACAGGCCTGTTGCCAGAGTAAGACGCCCATCATTTACCTCAACAACACCACGGGCTTCATGGTGGGGCGCGCCTATGAAGAGGCGGGCATCATCAAGCATGGCTCCAAGATGATTCAGGCCGTGGCCAACGCCACGGTGCCGCAGATCACGATTTACTGCGGCGCCTCGTTTGGTGCGGGCAATTACGGCATGTGCGGACGCGGCTTTGCACCGCGCTTTTGTTTCTCCTGGCCCAACGCCAAAACGGCGGTGATGGGCGGGGAGCAAGCCGCCAAGACCATGGCCATCGTCACAGAGGCGGCCATGAAGCGCCAGGGCGGCGAGGTCGACCAGGCCAAGCTCGATACCCTGCAGCAAAACATCATTGACCGTTTTGACCGGCAGATGAGCGTGTTTGTCACCAGCGCGCAAGTGTTGGACGATGGCGTGATTGATCCGCGCGACACCCGCGCCGTGCTGAGCCAGGTGCTGAGCGTGTGCCGCGCCGCTGAGGCGCGCCAGCCGCAGGCCATGCAGTTCGGCGTAGCCCGGCCTTGAGCCGCGCCCTGAAGTTACTTGAACGTCACTTGAACGTCACTTGAAGCGAGACCCACACGCATGCACCACTTGCCCACTTTGACGCCTTTTCACACCCTGCTGATTGCCAACCGGGGCGAGATTGCCCTGCGCATCATGCGCAGCGCCCGCGCCCTGGGCTACCGCACGGTGGCGGTGTATTCCACGGCTGACGCCCATGCGCGCCATGTGCTGGAGGCCGACCAGGCGGTTTGTATTGGCGAGGCCTTGCCGGCGCAGTCTTACCTGAACATAGCCGCCATTTTGGAGGCCGCCCGGTTGACCGGGGCCGATGCGGTACACCCTGGTTATGGTTTTCTGGCCGAGAACGCGGCCTTTTCACATGCCTGCCGTGAGGCGGGTCTGGTGTTCATCGGTCCGTCGCCAGAAGCCATCACCGCCATGGGTGACAAAGCCGGTGCCAAGCGCCTGATGCAGGCCGCGGGTGTGCCGTGCATACCGGGCTACCAGGGCGATGACCAAAGTGATAGCCGGCTCGCCAGTGAAGCACAGGCGCTGGGCTTTCCAGTGATGGTCAAGGCCACTGCTGGCGGGGGTGGCCGTGGCATGCGGCTGGTGGCCAATGCCGCTGAGTTTTTGACCCTGCTGCACAGCGCCCAGTCCGAGGCCAAGAACGCCTTTGGCGATGCCACCGTGCTGCTGGAGCGGGCCCTGGTGGAGCCGCGTCACATTGAGATTCAGGTATTTGCTGACCGCTACGGTCACGCTATTCACCTGGGCGAGCGTGACTGCTCGGTACAGCGCCGCCACCAAAAAGTGGTGGAAGAGGCGCCCTCGCCCGCGGTGTCACCTGACTTGCGCGCACGCATGGGGGCTACGGCCGTGGCGGCAGTTCAGGCTATCGCCTACGAGGGCGCGGGCACCCTGGAATTTTTGCTGGACGAGGCGGGCAACTATTTCTTCATGGAGATGAACACGCGACTGCAAGTGGAGCACCCCGTGACCGAGGCGATCACCGGGCTGGACTTGGTAGAGATGCAAATGCGCGTGGCCGCCGGAGAGCCCTTAAAGCTGCAACAAAATGACGTGCGCTTGACCGGCCACGCCATAGAAGTCCGCTTGTGTGCAGAAGACGTTGCGCAGGGCTTCATGCCGCAAAGCGGCGCCCTGGCGCTGTGGCACATGCCGCAACATTTGCGCGTTGACCATGCCTTGAAAACCAGCGCTGAGATGCCCGCGTTTTACGACTCCATGATGGCCAAAGTCATCAGCCACGGCAGCACGCGTGAAGAGGCGCGGCGCAAGCTGTGCAGTGGGCTGCAAGATGCCGTGGCGCTAGGGGTGCGCACCAACCAGGCCTTTTTGCAACGCTGCCTGTCTCACCCCGTGTTTGTAGCCGGCGCCGCCACCACCGGCTTCATTGCGCAGCACTTAGATGCCCTGCTAGAACGCGACAGCGTGGCAGACGCGCACGCCAAAGCACTGGCGGCCGTGTTGTTGCTGGAAAGTGCCAGCGGCGTCAAACCGCGTGGCCACGAACCCCGTTTGCTGCACAAACTGCCACTCAATATGCAGCTAGAGATGGATGGTGCGCCTTATGCCGTGGCCTTGACGCAGAACACGGCGCACCGCTATGAAGCCAGCAGCGAGGGGCATCGGCACCAACTTGAACTGCTGGAACTTGGCACCCACGCGGTGCGCTTTGTTTGCAACGGCGTGATGGAGCGTGCCGCCTTTGCGCGTGACGGCGCGCACCTGTGGCTAAGCTACCGAGGACTGACCTTTGACGTGCTGGACCAGACCCGTGCGGCTTCGCGCAAAGTGGGCAACACGGCGAGCGACGGCAAACTGCGCGCCTCCATGAACGGGCGCATTGTGGCGGTGCTGGTGGCGGTTGGCGAGCCGGTGCAGGCCGGGCAGTCTATCGTCACCCTGGAGGCCATGAAGATGGAGCACATCCATGTGGCACCGCACAGCGGCACCGTGCGGGCGCTGCATGTGGTGATGGGTGAACAGGTGCCGTCAAGCCGCGTGCTGGCTGAGATTGAAGCGACGCCGGTGAATGAGACACCGCCAGGGACGGCGTGAGCGCCACCCCGTACCGGCTAATGGATTGGGATTGGGATTGGGATTGGGATTGGGATTGGGCCTAGGCTTTTACAGTTGTGCGGCGAGAGACTGCGGCACCCGCACCGGCAGGTCTAGCAGCATTTGCCCCATGCCTTTGCCCAGAGGGTCCATGCGCGTGGAGGCAGGGCCTCCGCCATCCAGGGCCTCGTGCATCACGAAGTTGATGGCAGACAGCCCGGGCACGTGAAACCGCTCGACTGGGCCGTGCACCAGGTGCGCAAAGTAGTGCTTCACCACCTCGGGCGTGACGCGCGCCCAGATCAAGGGCAACCACTCGGCACGCCGCGCAATCACGCCAATGTTGGACAGATTGCCTTTGTCGCCACTGCGCGCCCAGGCCAGCTTGACCAAGGGCACCTCCACCATCGGCTCCCCCTCGTCGCCCCAAGCGCTTGGGTCTGGGGTCATTGCCTGCGGTAGTTCGCCACCGGGACAGGGAATCGCCACCTCGGTGCGTTGGCCGTTGATCACAAAGCTGACCGCCACTTCACGTTTATCCAGTAAAAAAGAAAACGGTTTGATCAAGGGCGATGGCGAAGGTCGGCCACCCGCTGGGCTGGTGGTACCGGGTGACCACGAGGTACCGGACGGCGCAATCTCCCGGGCAAAAATTTCCAGCGCCTGTTTGGACGGGTGGTTGACGGTCACGCGAAGCATCACCTCCCTTGACTGTGCGGTGCGCGCCTGCGCGCCGTAGAGCGTCTCGGCCCCCAACAAGTCAATAGAAGCCGCCGTGAAATCGGGCAGCGCATTGGCCTGCAACAGTTGGCGCGTACGCGCCAGAATGGCTTCGCCAGTCCGGCGCGCCTTGGCCGCTGCGTCCATGCCAATGATGACCAACATGCCAGCACAACGGTAGCCATCCATGGCGGTGGCACTGACCTTGTACTGGTCAGTCGGGGCTTGGCCACGCGCTCCGCTGACCAGCAGGCGGTGCTCGTCAATTTGCACCATCTGCACATTGCGAAAATCGCAGCACACATCGGGCAGCAAATAGGCACCGGGGTCACCTATCTCGTAAAGCAGTTGCTCGGCAGCCGCAGCGCGCAACACGACGCCCCCGGTATCGGCTGGCTTGGTGAGCACAAATTGCCCGTCTTCATAGCATTCAACAATGGGATAACCGATGTTGGCCCAGTCGGGCACACTTTCCCAGTCCGTATGCAGCCCTCCGGTGGCCTGGCAGCCACATTCAATGATGTGCCCTGCCAAGCTGCCCCCAGCGAGGCGGTCGTAGTCTGTGGCTGACCAACCAAATTCATGCATCAAAGGCCCCAGCGTGACCGCACTGTCTACGCCCCGACCGGTGATCACAATGTCGGCGCCAGCGGCCAGCGCTCTGGCCACCGGCAAAGCGCCCAGGTAGGCATTGGCACTCAAAATTTTCTCAGGCAGGGGCTCGTGCGTGAACATGTCGCGTGTATCGGCGCTGCGCAGCATAGGCATGCGCGGCGCCACATCATCGCCTTCCACGATGGCAATGGTGGGCGACAAACCCATCGAATCCGCCAGCACACGCAGCGCTTGCGCACACCCATGGGGGTTGATACCCCCGGCATTGGCCACCACCTTGATCCCGCGGCGCATGACATCGGGCAGCACCAACTTCATGGCGACATCAACAAAATCAGTGGCGTAACCCATCTCGGGTTTACGCGCCCTGGCGGCGGCCAGCAAGGACATGGTGGTTTCAGCCAGGTAGTCAAACACCAGGTAGTCAATCTGACCTGAGTTCACCAGCTGCGGTGCGCCCAGCATGCTGTCACCCCAAAAGCCTGAGGCCCCACCAATTCGAACCACTTTGCGCACTATTTCGTCGTTGTTCACGGCTTCCCCCTCATATTGAGCCAGTCAGATTATCTTGCGGATCATGGGAAACGATAGCAGATGTAGACGGCTGTGCGCGTTACGCGGCACAAGCTTCAAGAGAGCCGCGCGTTGCCCCTTGGAGACCAACAGAGCACTGAAATTTAAGCCAGAAACAGGGGCGTGAAATAGATTCAACAAAGCAAAACGCCAACTGAAAAGTTGGCGTTTACTGACAGCGTTGACCGCTGACTGTTTGGTTGCGCGAGTAGGATTTGAACCTACGACCTTTGGGTTATGAGCCCAACGAGCTACCAGGCTGCTCCATCGCGCGGTAAGAGGATTATTGTAACCTATTAAGCGGCTGTTGTGTCGCTAGCGGGGGTCTCAACAACATCAGGACGGTCAACTAATTCAACCAAAGCCATCGGTGCGTTATCACCCACGCGGAAACCCATTTTCAGGATGCGTGTGTAACCACCTGGACGTGTTTTGAAACGTGGTCCGAGGTCGTTGAAAAGCTTCACGACACTGTCGCGATCACGCAAACGGTCAAACGCCAGACGGCGGTTGGCCACGGTGGCTTCTTTGGCCAAAGTGATCATGGGTTCGATGACGCGACGCAGTTCTTTGGCTTTAGGCAAAGTGGTCTTGATGACTTCGTGCTCGATGAGCGAATTCATCATATTGCGCAGCATCGCCAAACGATGCGAGGTGGTGCGATTAAGTTTACGTAGGCCGTGTCCGTGACGCATGGTGCATTTTCCTTAAGTTATTTAACAAGCAGCCGTATCAGGTACTGCCCGTGGCACTGAATCCCATCAAAGGGATTCTGAATATCAACGCTTTTCTAGAGCGGCTGGTGGCCAGCTTTCGAGCTTCATGCCCAAAGTCAGACCGCGGGAAGCCAGCACTTCCTTGATTTCATTGAGTGATTTACGACCCAGATTAGGCGTCTTGAGCAACTCGTTTTCAGTACGCTGAATCAGATCGCCAATGTAGTAAATATTTTCTGCTTTCAAGCAATTGGCAGAACGAACCGTCAACTCCAATTCGTCCACGGGACGCAGGAGAATAGGATCAAACTGTGTGCTGCCGCGCTGAACAGGTGCATCAAACGCAGCCAATTCGCTGCCTTCAAGTTGTGCAAAAACAGCCAACTGTTCCACCAGAATTTTGGCCGAAGCGCGCACGGCGTCTTCAGCCGAAATAGCACCGTTGGTTTCAATATCAACCACCAGCTTGTCCAGGTCGGTACGTTGCTCAACACGCGCGCTTTCCACGGTGTAGCTCACGCGCTTCACAGGGGAGAACGATGCATCAAGAACAATGCGGCCAATGGAGCGTGTAGGCTCATCGGCATGACGACGCATGGAACCGGGCACATAGCCACGGCCTTTTTCAACCTTGATTTGCATATCAAGCTTGCCGCCTTGCGACAAATGCGCGATCACGTGGTCAGGGTTGATGATTTCAACATCATGCGGCGTCTGGATGTCGCTGGCTGTGACAACGCCTTCGCCGTCTTTACGCAGGCTCAAGGTCACTTCATCACGGTTGTGAAGTTTAAAAACTACGCCCTTGAGGTTCAACAAGATATTGACAACATCTTCCTGAACGCCATCAATAGACGAGTATTCGTGCAGTACGCCGGCAATCGTGACTTCAGTGGCAGCATAGCCAGACATAGAAGACAGCAAGACCCGGCGCAGCGCGTTGCCGAGCGTGTGGCCATAGCCACGCTCAAACGGCTCAAGAGCTACTTTGGCGCGGTTCAGGCCAAGTTGCTCAACATTGATAGCTTTGGGTTTCAGCAGATTATTTTGCATTCAGACTTCCTCTCAATACCCCCGGTCCGTTACACCGGTAAGGCTGGTGAAGCACCTGAAGCGCAACAAGCTGCGCTTCAGGAACGATTTCTTAGGGCGAACCCCGTTAGTTGTTATTAACGTGAATACAACTCAACAATCAGTGATTCATTCACATCAGCTGCGAATTGATCACGATCAGGCACTGATTTAAAAGTGCCTTCAGCTTTTTCCATGTTGACTTCAACCCAAGCTGGCATGCCAACTTGTTGTGCCAACTGCAATGCTTCCACAATGCGGTTCTGCTTTTTGGACTTGTCGCGAACAGCCACAATATCACCGGTCTTCACCATGTAAGAAGGGATATTGACGCTCTTGCCATTCACCGTCATGGCTTTGTGAGACACCAACTGACGCGCTTCAGCACGTGTGGAGCCAAAACCCATGCGGTAAACCACATTGTCCAGGCGGGACTCAAGCAGGCCCAACAGGTTGGCACCGGTGTTGCCCTTGCGACGATCAGCTTCTTCAAAGTAGCGGCGGAACTGCTTCTCCAGCACGCCGTACATGCGTTTGACTTTTTGCTTTTCGCGCAATTGCAGACCGTAGTCAGAGGTACGGGTACCGGAGGTACGACCGTGCTGACCGGGCTTGGAATCGAATTTGGCCTTGTCACCGATAGAGCGGCGTGCGCTTTTCAGAAACAGGTCAGTGCCTTCACGGCGGGATAGTTTGGCCTTGGGGCCTAAGTAACGTGCCACTTGAACTTCCTTTTATGTCATCTGCCGCACAAAAATGCGGGAGCCACCTGCACAAGACAGGTGGCGGTGGGCTTGAAAAAAAACTTAGATGCGACGACGCTTCTGTGGGCGGCAACCATTGTGCGGCACAGGAGTCACGTCAGCGATCATGTTGATGCGAATGCCAAGGGCGGCCAAGGCGCGCACCGAGGATTCACGGCCAGGACCAGGACCCTTGATTTCAACGTCAAGATTCTTGATACCTTGCTCAATGGCTGCGCGGCCAGCCACTTCAGAAGCCACCTGGGCTGCAAAAGGAGTGGATTTACGCGAACCCTTGAAGCCCTGACCGCCAGATGATGCCCATGACAGTGCATTACCTTGGCGATCAGTGATCGTGATGATGGTGTTGTTAAACGATGCGTGCACGTGTGCAACACCGTCAGCAACATTTTTGCGGACTTTTTTGCGAACACGTTGTGCCGCATTATTGGCGGGAGCTTTTGCCATGGTGGTCTTTCAATCCCTGTTATTTTTTCAGTGAAGCAGCAGCCTTGCGGGGGCCTTTGCGAGTACGTGCATTGGTGCGAGTACGCTGACCACGCATGGGCAAGCCACGACGATGGCGAAACCCGCGATAGCAACCAATGTCCATCAAACGCTTGATGTTCATTGTGGTTTCGCGACGCAGATCACCTTCGATGGTGAACTGTGCGATTTGGTCGCGAATTTTTTCAAGATCCGAGTCGGTCAAGTCTTTGACCTTCTTGGAATATGCAATGCCGCAAGCTTCGCAAATTTTGCGAGCGCGTGTACGACCGATCCCGAAGATGGCAGTCAAGCCAATTTCAGAATGCTTTTGCGGCGGAATATTGATGCCAGCGATACGTGCCATTTTCGTCCTCTAAAACTCTTGCAATTAACCCTGGCGCTGTTTGTGGCGTGGATCTGTACAGATCACACGCACAACGCCCTTGCGCCGAATTACCTTGCAGTTACGGCAAATTTTCTTGACCGAAGCCGAAACCTTCATTTCATTCTCCTAAAACTACAAGTCTGTTTAACCCCTGCGGCGCAGGAGTACAGTGATTTAAATTATTTGGCCCTGAAGACAATACGCGCACGACTCAAGTCGTACGGCGTCATTTCAACAGTCACCTTGTCACCTGGAAGAATGCGAATGTAGTGCATCCGCATTTTTCCAGAAATATGCCCTAGTACAACGTGACCATTTTCCAACTTCACGCGAAATGTCGCGTTTGGAAGGTTTTCGACCACCTCGCCCTGCATCTGAATAACGTCGTCTTTTGCCATATGTATCAACCGCCTTTATGAAGACTTGAAGTTAGCCTTCTTCAACAGCGATTCATATTGCTGCGACATCATGTAATTTTGTACTTGTGCCATGAAATCCATGGTCACCACCACAATAATCAACAGAGAAGTACCACCGAAGTAAAACGGAACGTTGTACTTCAGGATCAGGAATTCGGGCAACAAGCAAACCAGCGTGATGTAAATTGCGCCTGCAAATGTCAAACGCAGCAAAATCTTGTCAATGTATTTAGCCGTTTGCTCACCCGGACGAATGCCAGGAATGAAGGCACCGCTTTTCTTCAGATTCTCGGCCGTCTCACGGCTGTTAAAAACCAACGCGGTGTAGAAGAAACAGAAGAACACAATCGCTGCAGCGTAGAACATCACATACACAGGCTGGCCTGGCGAGAGGGAACCTGCAATATCCTTGAGCCAGCGCATGGACTCGCCTGTGCTGAACCAACCCACCACTGTTGCGGGCAACAAAATAATTGACGAAGCAAAAATCGGGGGAATCACACCTGCCATGTTGAGCTTCAAAGGCAAATGCGAGGACTGCCCACCGTACACCTTGTTACCAACCTGCCGCCGGGCGTAATTGACCAAAATCTTGCGTTGGCCACGCTCAACAAAGACCACAAAGTAAGTGACCAGGGCCACCAAAATCACGATGAGCAGCGAGACGATGATGCTCATGGCACCTGTTCTCACTAGTTCCAGCAAACCACCGATGGCATTGGGCAAACCTGCAGCAATACCACCAAAAATCAGAATAGAAATGCCATTACCCAGACCACGCTCGGTAATTTGCTCACCCAACCACATGAGGAACATGGTTCCCGCAGTCAGCGTAACAACAGCAACTAACCGAAAACCGAAGCCAGGGCTGATCACCAACCCAGCCGAGCTCTCCAGAGCCACGGCAATACCCATCGACTGAAACAACGCCAAGCCGAGCGTGCCGTAACGGGTGTACTGGGTGATCTTGCGACGCCCGGCTTCACCCTCTTTTTTCAACTGCTCAAAAGCAGGAAGCACATAGGTGAGCAACTGCATGATGATCGATGCCGAGATATACGGCATGATTCCCAATGCAAAAATGGTGAAACGGGACAGCGCACCACCCGAGAACATATTGAACATGCCCAGAATGCCGCCCTGCTGTCCTTTGAAAAACTGTTGCAACTGCTCAGGGTCAATTCCAGGAACTGGAATATGCGCCCCGATGCGGTAAACGACCAGCGCGAGCAACAAAAAGACCAGACGACGGCGTAAGTCGCCGAAGTTGCCTGTTTTTGCTTGTTGTGTCGCGCTAGTTGCCACTGTTATTTCTTTCTGCGATCAATTCAGGCAACGCTTCCACCAGCGGCTTCGATAGCCAGCTTGGCGGCAGCCGTTGCACCAATGCCAGTGAGTTTCACGGCTTTGGTCAACTCACCTGTTTTGATAACTTTGACGACTTTGATCATTTGACTGACCAGGCCGGCTTGCTTCAGCGTCAACAAATCAACTTCAGCAGCGCCAAGCACTTCCAAAGAGGTCAGCGTGACTTCAGCGTTGTACTTCAGCAGATGCGATTTGAAACCGCGCTTTGGCAGACGACGCTGCATGGGCATTTGACCGCCCTCAAAGCCTACCTTGTGGTAGCCGCCGGAGCGAGATTTTTGGCCCTTGTGACCACGACCGGCTGTCTTACCCAGACCCGAACCGATACCGCGACCAACACGACGCTTGTAGTGCTTAGCCCCATCTGCGGGCTTGATGCCATTGAGTTCCATCATCAACCTCTTAGAGCACTTTGACCAGATAACTGATCTTGTTAATCATGCCGCGCACCTCGGGCGTGTCCACGAGTTCGCTTGTGCTGCGAATTTTGCGAAGGCCGAGGCCACGAACGGTGGCGCGGTGCGATTCTTGGCAACCGATAGGGCTGCGAACCAATTGCACTGTGACTGTTTTTTGCGTTGTCATTTTGAAGCGCTCACTTAAACAAACAGTTCTTCAACAGTCTTGCCGCGCTTGGCTGCAACTTCACCCGGTGTAGTGGCGTGAGAGAGTGCATTGAGCGTGGCACGAACCATGTTGTAGGGGTTAGTGGAACCATGGCTTTTGGCCACGATGTCAGTGATCCCAATCACTTCAAAAACAGCGCGCATTGGGCCGCCAGCAATAATGCCAGTTCCCTTGGGAGCGGGTGCCATCATGACAGCTGCTGCTCCGTGCTGACCCATCACCTTGTGGTGAATGGAGCCATTCTTGAGGTTGATTTTGGTCATGTTGCGACGGGCTTCTTCCATCGCTTTTTGGACGGCAGCAGGCACTTCTTTTGACTTGCCCTTACCCATGCCAACGCGACCTTCGCCGTCACCGACTACGGTCAATGCTGCGAAACCAAGAATACGGCCGCCTTTGACCACTTTGGTAACGCGATTGATCGCGATCATTTTTTCCCGCAGACCGTCTTCAGGCCCCTCGGCCTTACCCTGCATTTTCGCTTGAACTTTAGCCATCTTTATTTCCGATCTGCTTAGAACTGCAAGCCAGCTTCGCGTGCCGCATCAGCCAACGCTTTAACGCGGCCGTGGTACGCAAAACCTGAGCGATCAAACGCTACTTTCTCTACACCAACCGCCTTGGCTTTTTCAGCCAGACGCTTGCCTACAGCCGAGGCAGCGGCGACATTGCCACCCTTGCCAGAGCCACCTAATGCTTTGCGGACTTCGACTTCGGCCGTAGACGCACTGGCCAACACCTTGCCACCGTCGCCAGACATGACGCTGGCGTAGATGTGAAGGTTGGTCCGGTTTACCGTTAAACGCGCGACACCCTGGGTGGCGATGCGAATACGGGTTTGACGTGCCCGGCGAAGACGCTGCTCTTTTTTGGTCAACATGTTGCAGCTCCTTATTTCTTCTTGGTTTCTTTGATCGTGATTTTTTCGTCCGAGTAGCGAATGCCCTTACCCTTGTAAGGCTCGGGTGGACGAATTGCACGAATCTCGGCAGCCACTTGGCCCACGCGCTGACGATCAGCCCCTTTGATGACGATTTCCGTCGGGGTAGGTGTCGCAACCGTGATGCCAGCAGGCATGTCTTTGTTGACTGGGTGGGAATATCCCACGGTCAAATTGAGCTTGGCGCCTTGAGCCTGGGCTTTGAATCCCACGCCAACCAGGTTGAGCTTCTTTTCAAAACCCTTGGTCACACCCAGCACCATGTTGTTCACCAGCTGACGCATGGTTCCACTCATGGCATTGGCTTCACGGGAATCATTGGCAGGCTGAAAACTCAGCTTGCCAGCGTCACTCGTGACATTGACCAAATTATTTTGCGTCAAGAACAAGGCACCACCAGCGCCTTTGACGCTGATTTGGTCTTGCTTGATGGTCACATCCACACCTGCGGGGATTGCGACTGGCATTTTTCCTACACGAGACATTTTGTAATACTCCTCAATGTCACGATTTAGGCGACGTAGCAGAGCACTTCACCACCGACACCGGTAGCGCGCGCTTTGCGATCAGTCATGACGCCCTTGGGGGTAGTGACAATTGCCACACCCAGGCCGTTTTGAACTTGGGGAATGGCATCGCTGCCACGGTAAACGCGCAAGCCAGGACGGCTGACGCGCTCAATACGCTCAATGACGGGACGTCCTGCGTAATACTTCAAAACAATTTCCAGGTTGGACTTGCCATCCTCGGTATTGACTTTGAAGCTATCAATGTAGCCTTCGTCCTTCAACACTTGCGCAATGGCAATCTTCACCTTGGAAGAAGGCACGCTGACAGTGGTTTTTGCCACCATTTGCGCATTGCGAATGCGTGTCAACAGGTCGGCGATGGGATCACTCATGCTCATATTTATGTCTCCTACCGCTTACCAGCTGGCTTTGACGATGCCAGGGATTTCCCCAGCGAACGCCATTTCACGAATTTTTGCACGAGCCAGACCGAAGTGCTGGAAGGTGCCACGAGGGCGACCGGTGATAGCACAACGGTTGCGCTGGCGTGTTGGGTTTGCATTGCGTGGGAGCTTTTGCAAGCCCAGACGTGCAGCTGCGCGCTCGTCGTCTGTACGCTTGGCGTCGCCAGCAATTGCCTTCAGTTCCGCGTGTTTTTTCGCGTACTTGGCAACCAGTTTGTCGCGCTTGGCTTCGCGTTCGATTAATGCCATTTTAGCCACAGGTCACCTCAGTTCTTGAAGGGGAAACGGAAACCTGCGAGCAGTGCTTTGCACTCTTCATCAGTCTTTGCCGTTGTGGTAATACTGATATTGAGACCACGCAAGGCATCAACCTTGTCATATTCAATTTCAGGGAAAATGATTTGCTCTTTAACGCCGATGTTGTAGTTTCCACGGCCGTCAAAAGCTCGCCCGGAAATACCACGGAAGTCGCGTACACGCGGCAGAGCCACGGTAACGAAGCG
>CAJCCO010000086.1 GCA_903960915.1 uncultured beta proteobacterium | reverse complement strand
GTCAAGGGCAAACACCTTGCCATAAGTTTTGGTCACTTGCGCGATGGTGATCGGTAGCGACGAATTGCGGGCCATGACGGGCTCTTTCAAATTAAAAGACGGCCGCCTTGAGGGGCAGGCCGTCGGCAGATGGGCAGGCCCGGGATAGGGCCTGTCGGTCAAAGACTCACTCGGTCAGCATGTCCTGGAACAGGGCCGATGCCCGGGCACCATTCTTGATGTACCAGCTTTGGTCAATCGGCAACTGCTTGGCCTGATTGTCCGGGTGCGACGGCAGGGTCTTGGCGTAGGCGGCCGGGATGGCATTGCCCTCATAGGCCTTCTTGTTGGTCGGGCCGTAGGTGATGTACTTGGTGAACTCAGCCTGGTAAGGCGCTTTGCTGATCTCGCTGAGGAACTTCATGGCGTTGGCCTTGTTCGGAGCGCCTTTAGGGATGGCGTAGCAATCATAGTCAGCCAGGCCCTGGTTGAAGGTGTAGGCAACCTTGGCACCATCCTTGGCCACCACGTCGAAGCGGCCGTTCCAGCCGGTGACCATGTCGACCTCGCCGTCCTTCATCAGTTGCGCATGCTGCGCGCCGGAGGACCACCACACCGCCACGTGCGGCTTGAGTTCTTTGATTTTCTTAATGGCGCGCTCAATGCCACCAGGGGCCGACAGCACCTCGTACACCTTGTTGGCTGGCACGCCATCGGCCATCAGGGCCGGCTCCAGCACGCCCTCGCCGCCCTTGCGGTAGGAGCGCTTGCCAGGAAACTTCTTCACGTCCCAAAAATCTGCCCAGTTCTGCGGGCCCTTATCGCCGTAGGTCTTGGTGTTCCAGGCCAGGACGGTGGAGAACACATCACCGCACACATAAAACGGCTGGGCAGAGCCCGGCACGAAATTGGACACATCGATCATCTTGTAGTCGAGCGGCTCCAGCATGCCTTCGGCACCCGAGCGCGCCGCACCACCTGAGCCGCTGGTGACCACGTCCCAGGTCACGGCGCCAGCCTTAACCTGCAGCGCCACGGCGGCAATACCGGTATAGGTTTCTTCCTTGATATTGAGGCCAAGGGCCTTGGCCGCTGGCACAAATAAGGACTTGCTTTGGGCATCCTGATATGAGCCACCAAAAGACACCACGGTCAACTGGGCCGCCGCATGACCGGCAAAACCAGTCGCCAGGGCTGCCGTGGCCAGCGCCACGCAACGGTTCTTGAAACGCTTCATCATCATCGCAACACTCCTGTTAAAAACTTGTAGGTGTACCAGCACCGGTGTGGCCTGGCATGTCTCCCGGTTCCCCACTTTAGAAACCGGGTGGTCTTCGCACTAGGGCCATTCTCAAAACATCAACATACCAATATGACAAGCCGATGGCGCTCACAAACGCGCTACCACGCTCTTTGTCTTACTGTAGCTGCGCAGTGCTTCCAGTCCTTTTTCGCGGCCAAAGCCAGAGCGCTTGTTGCCACCAAAAGGCACCGAGATACCACCTGCAAAGTACTCATTGAGGTAGACCTGCCCGGCGTCGATGTCACGTGCCAGCCGGTGCGCGGTACTCAGGTCGCGGGTAAAGACGCCAGCCACCAAACCGAACGGCGTGCCATTGGCCAGCGTCACCGCCTCAGACAGGTCGTCAAACACCTGTACGCAAAGCACGGGACCAAAAATTTCTTCCTGCACTGCCTCGTCAGTAGGCGCAAGGTTGTCGAGCACGGTGGGTTCATAAAACCAGCCTAGCCCCGTCTGCGGGTCTGGCCGGATGTTTCCTCCGGTACGCACCGTCACACCGCGCGCCCGCGCCCGTTCCACGTAGCCCGCCACCTTGTTCAGGTGCGCCTCGGAACTCAACGGGCCCATGCCGGGATCGCGCAGGCCATGGCCCAGGCTCAGGGCCTGCGCACGCGCCGCCACCCGTGCCACCAGTTGCTCATGCACAGCGCGCGCTACCAGCAGGCGCGAGCCAGCAGAGCAAATCTGCCCGGCGTTCTCAAAAATAGCGCCCATCACGTTGTCGGCAGCCTGGTCCAAATCGGCATCGGCCAGCACCAGCAGCGGCGACTTGCCACCCAGCTCCAGCACCAGCCGGGTGATGTTGGGTGCGGCCGAGCGCATCACATCAATGCCGGTATTGACCGAGCCGGTGAAGGTGATGTGGTGGATGCCGGGGTGGCGCACCAGCGCCGCGCCAGCGTCGCGCCCGGTGCCGGTCACCACATTGCAGACCCCAGCCGGCACACCGGCCTGGAGGCACAGCTCGGCCAGCATCAGCGCGGTGAGCGGCGTTTGTTCTGCCGGTTTGGCCACCACGGTGCAGCCGGCGGCCAGTGCCGGCGCCAGGCCGCGTGCGGCGGTGGACAGGGGGTAGTTCCAGGGGATGATATGGGCGGTGACGCCTACCGGCTCATTCAGGGTGTAGGCCAGGTAGTCCGGCCCCAGCGGCAGGCTGTCGCCCTGGTGCTTATCGCAAGCACCAGCGTAATAGTCAAAGCAGTTGGCGGCACCTGCCACGTCGCCCAAGGCCTCCACCAGCCGCTTGCCGGAATCCAAAGTTTCAACCACGGCCAGGCGCGCTGCATTGGCCCGAATCAGCGCCGCCACCCGGTGCAGCACGCGGCCGCGCTGTGCCGGCGTCATGTCGCGCCAGGGGCCTTTGAGGGCGCGGTTGGCCGCTTGCACGGCGGCATCAACATCCGCCGCCTGCCCGGCGGCAAACCGGGCAAACACCCGGCCCGTGCCGGGGTCCAGCGTCTCCATGGTGCCGCCATCGGCAGAGGCCACGGCTGCGCCGTCAATGAAGTGGCAGTCCGGCAAACCTGCCAGCGTGCCGGTGGCCTGTGCCTCCTGCACCCAGCGCTGAAGTTCAGGGGTCACTCAGCTCACCTCGCTCATCTGGTAGCTGGCGCGTTGCAGCCAGTCGGGGTGGATCTCTACGCCCCAGCCCGGACCGGCCGGCAACTCGATATGGCCATCCTTGATCTTGTAGGGAGACTCCACATACAAACCCTCCTGCCAGGGGTAATAGTCGGAGCCCTCGATGGAGAACTCCAGGTACTTGCCAGGGTTGGGAATGGCGCAAAGCAGGTGCATGGTGAACAGCGTCACCAGCGACAGGTTGGCGCTGTGCGGCGTGCAGGGCAGGCCGGCCGCGTGCGCCATTTGCGCCACCTGCTGGCTGCGCACCATGCCGCCCATGTAGCAGACGTCGGGCTGCACGATGTCCACCGCGTGCATGGCGATCATGTGCTTCCACATCGGCAGGTAGCAGTCCTGCTCACCACCGGTCACGTCAATCGACAAAGCCTCACGCACGGTACGGGTTTGCTCCAACTCCCAGTACGGGCAGGGCTCCTCGAAATGGCAGATGCCGTTGGCCTCCAACAGGCGGCCGACCTAGATGGCGCGAGCCGGCGAGTAACAGCTGTTGGCGTCCACCAGCAGTTCCACAGCATCGCCTAGGCCCTGGCGCATGGCGGGCACAATTTCTTCGGTGCGGCCGGGCCACTCGTCCTTGTCGTGGCCGTATTCAGCGCCCACTCTGAACTTGAAGGCGTCAAAGCCATACTGGTCGCGCAAGCCCTGCAGTCGGCGCACCTCATCCTTGGGCGTGATGTCGCGCTTCATAGACGAGGCGTAGGCGCGCAGGCGCCGCGGCGCGCCGCCCAGCAACTCGCACACCGGCTTGCCCTCGGCCTTGCCCAGCCGGTCCCACAGCGCGGTCTCGACCCCGCACAGTGCCCGGTACAGGTGCGAGCCCGGAAACTTGTGCTCGCGCTCTGGCACCAGCGCGCTCAGACCATGGATGTCCGTTGCGTCGTGACCCAGGGCCCAGGGCGCCACCTGGCGGTGCAGAATTTGCGCCGTGAGGTCGGCGTGGTAAGTGGACACTTGGCCCCAGCCCTGGCTGCCGTCTTCGGCAGTCACCCGGGTAAAGCTGACAAATGGGTCGGAAAAAGTTTCGATTCGTTGGATCTTCATGGACTGATGATCGTTGGTAATTGGGTGGACTCACAGGTCCATTTTGAACAATGGGTGATACCATATTGTGATGATTTTTATGCCCCACTCCTGATGGTCAAACGCGCAGGCGGCTCGCTACTTCTGTCGATCCAGATCAACCGTGAAGCCCAACAGCCGGTCAGCACCCAGCTGTGCATTGCGCTTCGCGAAATGATTTTGACGGGTGGCTTTTTGGCTGGTGAACGCCTTCCGGCCAGCCGCACACTGGCGCGCGACTTGGGCCTGTCGCGTAACACCGTGATAGAGGTTTTTGACCGCCTGGTGGCCGAGGGGTTGCTGGAGTCCCGCACCGGCGCCGGCACCTTTGTCAGTGCCGTGCTCAACGTAAGCCGACCCAAGCCGCAGCAGCCCGATGCGCCGCCGCTGGTGCACTCCGCACCGAAACTGTCCGGCATGATGGCGCAGGCGGTGAGCCGCTTTGGTGACCGCAAGCGGCTACCGCACATGGCTCGCGCCTTCACCACCGCGCTGCCAGCGTTTGATGTGTTTCCGATGGCGCAATGGGCGCGTCTGTCGGCCAAGTATCTGCGTGGCGCACGTGACGACATCCTGGGCTATGGCGACCCGGACGGCTTGCCCCAATTGCGCCGCGCGCTGGCCTCGCACCTGCGCGTCAACCGCGGCATCGCCTGCGAAGCCGAACAAATTTTTATCGTTGGTGGCGCGCAGCAGGCTTTTCACCTGATTGGCTCGACCCTGCTCAACCCGGGCGAGAACGTGTGGTTTGAAAACCCCGGCGCCATCGGTGCGCGCAACAGCCTGATCGCTTGCGGCGCTAACCTAGTGCCCGTTCCGGTTGATGCCGAAGGCTTGCGGGTGGACGAGGCACTGCGCCTGAGCCCGCAGTTCCGGCTGGCTTTTGTGACGCCGTCCCACCAGCAACCAATGGGCAACGTGATGAGCCTTGAGCGTCGCTTTGCTCTGCTGAACGCCGCCGAGCGCGCTGGCGCATGGGTGATTGAGGACGACTATGACGGCGAATTCTTCTTCACCGGACGGCCGCCGCCCACGCTCAAGAGCGTGGACACCAACGGCCAGGTGATTTATGTTGGCACCTTCAGCAAGTCGCTGTTTCCGGCACTGCGCTTGGGCTACGTGCTGGTGCCGCCGACGCTGGTAGACACCTTTGGCACCATCATGAGCAAGTTTTTGCCGGGCGTGCCCTCGCATACCCAGGCGATGGTGGCCGAATTTATCGACGAAGGATATTTTGCGTCGCATGTGCGTCGCATGCGCCTGATTTACCGGGAGCGCCACGATGTACTGCTGGCCGCTGCACACCAGCGACTGACCGGCCTGCTTGATGTACAGCCAACACACGGCGGCCTGCACACCATTGCGTTGCTGCCTGCTTCAATGTCGGAAACGGCCATCTCCCGCGATGCCGAGCAGCGACAAGTGACGGTTTCTCCGATCAGCCGATTTGCGCTGGCACCTGTGGCGGTCAACGGCCTGGTGATGGGCTATGCCGGCGTCTCGCCCAAGCTGATCACCGCTGGCGTTGAGGTGCTGGCGCAGGTGCTGGAAGCCCGCCTAAGCCTGGCCGGCAAGCGAAAGACGCAAGCCCGCTAGTCCGCTAGTCCGCTAGTCCGCTAGTCCACTAGTTCACTCGTGGCCTGTAATTTTGGCTAAAGCGGACCTGTGCACCCATCCAATACCAGTGGGATGATCCGCATGTCGTATTTAATGGCAAGCGAATGAGCGAATTTGATTTCATCGTAGTTGGCGCCGGATCGGCCGGCTGTGTGCTGGCCAACCGGTTGACCGCGTGCGGGCGGCACCGCGTGCTGCTGCTGGAGGCCGGCGGCAGTGACCAGCGCTTCTGGCTGAAAGCCCCGATTGGCTACGGCATGTCTTTCTACAACCCCAAGGTCAACTGGATGTACCGCACCGAGCCCGATCCGGGGCTGGCTGAGCGTCAAGGTTACTGGCCGCGCGGCAAGGTGTTGGGCGGCTCCAGCAGCATCAACGCCATGGTCTTCATACGCGGTCAGCAGCGGGACTTTGACGACTGGGCTGCACTGGGCAATACCGGCTGGGGCTGGGCCGATGTGCTGCCCTATTTCAAGAAGCTCGAAGACAGTCCGCACGGACCCAGCGAAACCCGAGGTGCCAATGGGCCGATGCAGGTGAGCGACGTCTCCAGCCAGGTGCACCCGCTGTGCGAGGTCTACCTGCGCGCCGGTGAGCAGCTCGGCCTGGTGCGCAACCCCGACATCAACGGCGCCTCCAACGAGGGCGTGGCCATCAACCAGATCACCACCCGCCATGGCGTACGGGCCTCGGCCAGCAGCGCCTACCTGCGCCCGGCGCGGCGGCGCGCCAATTTGCGGGTCGAGACCGGCGCGCTGGCCACGCGCATCTGTTTTGACGGGCTGCGCGCTACCGGTGTCGAGTACCTGCAGCACGGCCAGCGCCACAGCAGCCGCGCCCGCTGCGAGGTAATTGTGGCGGCTGGTGCCATCAACACACCGCAGCTGCTGCAGCTGTCCGGGGTAGGCCCAGCGGGCGCGCTGGCGGCGCTGCAACTGCCGCTGGTGCTGGACAGCCCGGCCGTGGGCCAGCACCTGCAAGATCACCTGTGCATCGACTATGTGTACCGCTCCCGCGTGCCCACGCTCAACAACCAGCTGGGGCCCTGGCCGGCCAAGCTCTGGGCCGGCCTGCAGTACCTGACCACCCGGCGCGGCCCGCTGGCGCTCAGCGTCAACCAAGGCGGTGGTTTTTGCCGCTCGCGCGAGGGGCTGGCGCACCCCGACATGCAGCTCTATTTCTCGCCGTTGAGCTACCAGCGCGCGGTGCCGGGAAAGCGTGAGCTGACGGCGCCCGACGCCTTTCCCGGCTTTGCCCTGAGCGCGCAGCCCTGCCGGCCCGACAGCCGCGGCCACCTGACGCTGCGCAGTACCGACCCGTTACAAGCGCCGCGCATCGTGCCCAACTCGCTCGCCACGCAACATGACCGAGACGCCATGTTCGCCGCCGCCAGCCTGGTGCGCCGGCTGGCGGCCACACCCGCCTTTCAGGCCGTGATTGAGCAAGAACTCACACCCGGGCCCGGCGTGCAGTCGCACGCCCAGATCATGGACGACATCGCGCAGCGCGCCTCCACCGTGTTCCACCCGGTCAGCACCTGCCGCATGGGCACAGACCCGCGCCAGTCCGTGGTGGACGCCCAGTTGCGCGTGCATGGCCTACAGGGCCTGCGAGTGATTGACGCCTCAGTCTTCCCCACCCTCACCTCGGGCAACACCAACGCCCCTACCCTCATGCTGGCCGAAAAAGGCGCCGATCTGGTGCTGGCCGCAACCAGGACACATGCCCCATGACCCACGACGACCTGATGGCCCACTGCAAAACCACGCCCTACTGGTGGGACGACGCCCAGCGGCCCAGCCTGCCGGATGCCGTGCTGCCCGCCACGGTGGACGTGCTGGTGATCGGCGCCGGCTACACCGGCCTGCACGCCGCCCTGCAAACCGCGCGCGGCGGCCGCTCCACCCTGGTGGTGGACGCCGAAGAAGCCGGCTGGGGCTGCAGCACGCGCAATGGCGGACAGATATCCACCAGCATCAAACCCGGCTTCGACCAACTGGCCAAGCGCCACGGTGAGGAGCGTGCCTTTGGCATCCTGCGCGAGGGCCAGCAGTCGCTGGCCTGGATCGCCGAGTTTGTGCGCAGCGAAGGTATTGACTGCGACTTCGGCCAGGTCGGGCGCTTTCACGCTGCGCACAATGCGGCGCAATACGAAGCCCTGGCTGCCAAGCTGACCAAGCAGCCCAAGGGCCTGGAGGTGCGGGCCCATGTGGTGCCGCGCGCCGAACAGCGGCGCGAACTGGGCTCGGATGGCTACTGGGGTGGCGTGGTCTATGAGCAGCATTGCTCGGTACACCCGGCGCGCTACCACCAGGGCTTGCTGGAACGGGCACTGGCGGCCGGGGTGCAGGTAGCCCCGCGCTGCCCGGCCAGCGCCATCGACAAGCAGGGCGCGCAGTTTCGCGTGACCACGGCGCGTGGTGTTGTGCTGGCGCGTGATGTGGTAATTGCCACCAACGGCTACACCGGCAACCTGACCCCCTGGCTGCAGCGCCGCGTGATCCCGATTGGCAGCTACATGATCGCCACAGACCCGCTGCCCGAGGGCCTAATGGACCGGCTGATCCCCAAGAACCGCATCGTCAGCGACACGCGCAAGGTGGTGTTCTACTACCGCGCCTCGCCCGACCGGCGACGCATTTTGTTCGGCGGCCGCGTGTCGCACCAGGAAACCAACCCGCGCGTGAGTGGCCCCAAGCTGCATGCAGACATGGCCACCATTTTTCCTGAACTGGCCGAGGTGCCGATCAGCCACTCGTGGTGCGGTTTTGTTGCTTACACCTTTGATGAACTGATGCACCTAGGTAAGCACGAGGGCATGCACTACGCCATGGGCTACTGCGGCGCCGGTGTCGGTACCTCCAGCTACTTTGGCATGCGCATCGGTCAGCAGGTGCTGGGCCTGAAAGAGGGACAGACCGCACTGAACGGGCTGGCGTTTGAGACCCGGCCGCTATACAGCGGCAACCCCTGGTTTCTGGCGCCCTCGATCGGCTACTACCGGCTGCGCGACCGCCTGCCGATTTAAGCAACAGCCATGCTAAATCCCAACATCATTGACATCGTGGCGCAGAAGCTACGCAACATGGGCATCTGCCAGCCCGCCCTTTGGACCTGAGCCATGGCCAATGTCGCGGTCATCGGCGCCGGCTTTGTCGGCCTGTCCAGTGCCTACTGGCTGATGCAGGACGGCCACCAGGTCACGGTCTATGACCCGGCCGGCGTGGCTGGTGGCGCCTCGTTTGGCAATGCCGGCACTTTTGCCAACTACGCCTGCATCCCGGTCAACAACCCTTCGGTGTTTCGCGACCTGCCACGCTATCTGCTGGCGGGCGACAGCCCGTTCCGCCTGCGTTGGTCCTACTTGCCGCAGATCACGCCCTGGTTGCTGCGCTTTCTGGCCAGCTCCAGACGGCAGCGCTACACCGCCTCGGTCACCGCGCTGTCGCACTTGCTGGCGCGGGCGCAAGACGGCTATACCCAGATGACGGCGCAGGCCAACCTGGCGGCCTTTGTGAAGCCCAGCGAGTGCCTGTACCTGTACTCGGGCGCTGCTAACTTTGCCGCTTCTGAATCAACGCTGGCGCTGCGCCGCTCGCTGGGCGTCAACTTCACGGTGCAGGGGCGCGACGACATCGCCCGCCTGGAGCCGGGGCTGGCCCCGATTTTTGACCGGGGTGTGCTCTACCAGGGCTCCTGGTTTCTCTCCAGCCCGGCCGACTTCCTGCGCGCGTTGCAAACCTCGCTGGTGGCGGGCGGTCTGCAGATGGCCAGCAACGCGGTCACCGGGCTGCAACCAAAAGCCGGCGCGGTGCACCTCAGCACCGATGCCGGTCCGACCGGCCACGACTGGGTGGTGGTGTGCGCTGGTGCCCACTCCAAACCGCTGGCGCGCCAGTGTGGCGACGAGGTGCCGCTGGAAGCCGAGCGTGGTTACCACATCATGTACCCGGGCGCCTCCGGCCTGATCTCGCGCCCGATCGGCTGGGCCGAACGCGGCTTTTACATGACGCCCATGGCGCAGGGCCTGCGGGTGGCGGGCACGGTGGAATTGGCGGGCATGAAGCCGCAGCGCCACCAGGGCCTGCTGGATTTGCTGCATTTCTCGTCCAAACGCGCCGTGCCCGGGTTGGGCGCGCCAAGTGAGCCCTGGCTGGGCTTGCGGCCCACGCTGCCCGATGGCTTACCGGTGCTGGGGCGTTCGCGCGATTCGGCAAGGGTGATTTATGCCTTTGGTCATCAACATATTGGGGTGACGCTGGGGGGTATCAGTGGCGCCCTGGTGGCAGACCTGGTGGCCGGGCGCGCGCCAGCTTTGGACTTGGCACCGTTCGCCGCCAGCCGCTTTGCTGTCGGATGAAACCTCGACTGAACCTAACGAATGGACCCATTACACATGGCAATTTCAAAGAAAAATACAGCACTTGAACATCCTGCCGTAGCGGCGGTGCGGAGCTCAAATGCCAGCAAGGTCAAGGTGGCGGTGAGCGACATTGACGGGGTGTTGCGCGGCAAGTACCTGCACCGCGACAAATTCCTTGGCGCGGCCGAGCCCTATCCCGGTGGCGGCTTCGGTTTTTGCGACGTGGTGCTGGGCTGGGACATGATGGACAACACCTACGACAACACCACTGCCACCGGCTGGCAGCACGGTTTTCCCGACGCGCTGGCGCGGCTGGACCTGGACACCGCGCGCCACGTGCCCTGGGATGACGGCGTACCGTTTTTTCTGGGCGAATTTGTCAATGCCGACGGCACAGCGCACGCCCAATGCCCGCGCCAGGCGCTGAAACGGGTGCTCAAACGTGCCGAAAAAATGGGCTTCCAGGTCATGACCGGCATGGAGTTTGAATGGTTCAATTTTGTCGAGACGCCGCAGAGCTGGGCCGCCAAAAAAGGCGTCGGCCCCGAGCAACTGACCCCCGGCATGTTCGGCTACTCACTGCTGCGCTTGAACCAGAACCGGCCATTTTTCAACGCGCTGATGGACGAGATGCTGGCCTTCGGCGTGCCGGTGGAGGGTTTGCATACCGAGACCGGCCCAGGCGTGTTTGAAGCGGCGATTGGTTTCAGCGAGGCGTTGGCGCAGGCCGACCGCGCGCTCTTGTTCAAAACCGGCACCAAGGAGATTGCGGCGCGCTTTGGCATCATGCCCAGCTTCATGGCCAAGCCGCACCAGAACCTGCCCGGTTGCAGCGGTCACATCCACCAAAGCCTGTCAGACGGCAAGACCAACCTGTTTTATGACGCGAAAAACCCGCGCAAGATGAGCAAGTTGTTCGAGAGCTACCTGGCCGGCCAGGTGGCCTGCATGATGGACTTTGCGCCGATGATCTGGCCCACCATCAACAGCTACAAGCGCCTGGTGGACGGGTTCTGGGCGCCGGTCAAGCCGACCTGGGGCATTGACAACCGCACCGCCAGTTTTCGCGTGATCGCCGGCAGCCCCAAGGCCACCCGGCTGGAAACCCGCTGCCCGGGCGCTGACGTCAACCCCTATCTGGCGATGGCGGCGGTGATTGCCGCCGGCCTAGACGGCGTGGAGAAGGGCCTGAAGCTGACCGCGCCGCCCATCACCGGCACCAATGTCGGTGCCGAGCACATCCCGCGCGCGCCGCGCACCCTGATTGAAACCACCCGCAACTTCCAGCAGTCGGCAATCGCCCGCGACTGGCTGGGCGACGGTTTTGTCGACCACTTTGCCGCCACCCGTGACTGGGAATGGCGCGAATGGCTGGACGCCGTGACCGACTGGGAAATGAAACGTTACTTTGAGATCATCTGACACCATGAGCATTACCAACTTCGCCTTCCCTACCCCCATCCGTTTTGGCGCCGGCGCGCGCAAGCTGGTGGCCGCCCACTTGCTGGAGGTCGGCTGCAAACGCCCGCTGATCGTGACCGACCGGGCGCTGGGCGCACTGCCCGTGCTGGCTGAATTCCAAACCCACCTGCAGGGCCTGGAGGTGGCGGTGTTTGCCGGCGTGTTCGGCAACCCAACCTGCAGTCAGGTGATGGACGGTGCGGCGGCCTACAAGGCGCATGGCGCCGACTGCGTGATCGGCTTTGGCGGCGGTGCCGCGCTGGACGTGGCCAAGGTGGTCGGCATCGTGGCCACCCACCCGGGCGACATCCTGGAGTACGTGTGGGACCACCCGCAGGTGCGCCCCATCGTGCAGGAGCTGCCCTATTTTGTGGCGCTGCCCACCACCTCGGGCACCGGCTCCGAAGTGGGCCGCTCCAGCGTGGTGAGTGAAAACGACACCCACCTCAAGCGCGTGGTGTTCAGCCCGAAAATCCTGGCCAAGGTGGTGTTTGCCGACCCGGAGCTGACCTTTGGCCTGCCGGCCGCCATTACGGCCGCCACTGGCATGGACGCGCTGACGCACAACATCGAAAGCTACCTGTCGCCGGCCTACCACCCGCTGTGCGACGGCATCGCGCTCGAAGGCACGCGCATTGCCGCCGCCGCCCTGCTGACCGCGGTCCAACAGCCTACCAACCTGCAGGCGCGCAGCGACATGATGATGGCCTCGATGATGGGGGCGATTGCTTTCCAGAAAGACCTGGGCGCGGTGCACTCCTGCGCCCACGCGCTGGGCGCCGTGTGCGACCTGCACCACGGCCTGGCCAATGCGTTGATGATCGACACCGTGCTGGCCTGGAACCTGAGTGCGGTGCCGGCCAAGTTTGACGAACTGGCCCATGTCTGCGGGGTGGCGGGCGGTGGTGCCGCTTTTGTGCCCTGGCTGAAAACGCTCAAGGCCAGTGTCGGTATCAGCGGCGGCCTGGCGGCGCACGGCGTCACGCCGGCGCACCTGCCGCGGCTGGTGGCCATTGCCACCGCCGACCTCTGCCACCAGACCAACCCACGCCCCTGCACCGCTGCCGACTTCGAGGCTTTGTTCAAGGCGGCCATGTGATGCCGGCAGACCGTCTGAAAATCGGCATCAGCGCCTGCTTTTTCCACCCGGACCCGGCGCGAACCGCCTTTGCCAGCAAAACCCTGCAGTACGTCGAGCAATCGATGGCGCACTGGCTCATGGCCGGTGGCGCCCTGCCGGTGATGGTGCCCTCGCCGGCCGGCGACACGGCCCGCGGCGAGGTGCACTTTGACGATTACGCGCACTGGCTCGACGGCCTGGTGCTGCATGGCGGCGCCGATGTCTGGCCCGGCAGCTACGGTGAAACTCCCTTGCAAGAGTGCTGGAGCGGCGACCGCATTCGCGACCTGTACGAGCAGGCGCTGGTGAAGGCCTTTGTGGCCGCCGGCAAGCCGGTGTTTGGCGTGTGCCGCGGCCTGCAACTGATCAATGTGGCGTTTGGCGGCACGCTGTACCAAGACATCCCGACGCAGCTGCCACAGGCGCTGAAACACCGCGACGCCGAGGTCTACGACCAGAATTTCCACGACCTGGCCTTGGTGCCAAAAACCCGACTGAGCCATTTGCTGGCTGGCAGTTCTAGCCACAAGATAAATAGCATTCATCACCAGGGCATCAAAGACCTGGCGCCCGGTTTCGAGGTCGAGGCACGCTGCCCGGATGACGGCATGATCGAAGCCATCCGACACACCGGGCCCGGCTACGTGGCCGCGGTGCAGTGGCACCCCGAATTCCACCGCCCGGAGCTCGGCACGCTAGATGACACACCGCTCTTGACAGATTTCCTCCAGGCCTGCCAGGCCGCCAAAACCTCACCCCCCTCAGAACCCCAACCCGCTGTATGAACCACCTTGCCATTCACAACCCCGCCACCGGCGCCCTGATCACCACCGTGGACGCGGATGACGCGGCGTCGGTCGCCGACAAAGCCGGGCGCGCCCGCGCCGCCCAGACCGCCTGGGCGGCCACGCCGCTGGCCGCACGCAAGGCCTGTATCGAGCGCTTTGCCGCCGCGGTGCGGGCCGAACTCGAACCGCTGGCCGCCATCATGACCCGCGAAACCGGCAAGCCGATCAAGATGTCGCGCAACGAGCTCAACGGCCTGATGGGCCGGATCGACTTCTTTCTGGGCGCGGTGGACGCCACCCTGGCCACCGAAACCGTGTTCGCCGACGGCGGCATGACGGAGCAGATAGACCACACGCCGCTGGGCGTGGTGGCCAACATCTCGGCCTGGAACTACCCCTGGTTCGTGGGCGGCAACGTGTTTGTGCCAGCGCTACTGGCTGGCAATGCCGTGCTGTACAAACCGTCTGAGTACGCCACCCTGACCGGGCTGGCCATGGCCCGCCTGCTGCATGCGGCGGGTGTGCCGGCTGACGTCTTCATTGCGCTGGTGGGCGGGGCTGAGGTGGGCGCAGCCTTGCAGGCGCAACCGATCGACGGCCTGTTTTTCACCGGGTCGCACGCCACGGGCGAGCGCATCGCCCAGGCATTGGGACCGCGCCTAGTCAAACTGCAACTCGAACTCGGCGGTAAGGACCCGACCTACGTTTGCGATGACGCCAACCCGCAAGTGGCGGCCGAGTCGCTGGCCGATGGCGCCATGTACAACACCGGCCAGAGCTGCTGCTCGGTGGAGCGCATCTATGTTCACGCCAGCATTCACGATGCCTTCGTGACGGCTTTTTTGGCCACCGTCAACAGCTTCAAAGTCGGCGACCCGGCGGCTGAGGACACTTACATTGGCGCAATCACCCGCGCGCCGCAGCTCGCGGTGCTGGAGGCCCAGGTGGCCGATGCCGTGGCCAAGGGCGCAACCCTGCACTGCGGTGGGCACCGCCTGCCTGGCCCCGGCAACTGGTTTGCGCCCACGGTGCTGACCGGCGTGGACCACAGCATGACGATCATGCAGGAGGAGAGCTTTGGCCCGGTGATTGGCATCCAAAAGGTGGCCAGTGACGCCGAAGCCGTGGGGCTGATGAACGACACCCGTTACGGCCTGACCGCCGGTGTCTTCACGCCCAATGAGGCCCGCGCCCGCACACTGTTGGCGCAGGTCAGGGCCGGCACCGTGTACTGGAACTGCTGCGACCGCGTCAGCCCGCGCCTGCCCTGGAGCGGCTACGGCGACTCTGGCGTTGGCCTGACCCTGTCCACCTACGGCATCCAGACCTTCACCCGACCCAAGGCCTGGCACCTGCGCCAGGCATGAACCAAGGCGAAACGCGCCTCCTCGGTCGGAAAGCCGATTTTGAACCGTACCGATTGCAAATGTTTAAGGGAAGTTTCTGCATGCCTGCCGAGCATTCACCTTCAGTTCTCTTGACAGTTGCAAGCCGCAAGCTACCAGTTGCAAGCTGCCAGTAGCTAGGGCGCTAAGGGCCCTGGCGTGATCTGATACAGAGGACCCCTTCATGACAATTTCAAATCAAGGCATCGCGCTTAGCGATGCAATTCAAATTTATTTTCAAGGCGAGAAGATCGAAGCGCTTGTCTTCATCCTCCCAATCGGTCTGTTGAGCCTGGTATTTGGCGCCTGGCTCCTGAGCGATCACCCCAGCAGCTTCGGGAAAGGTGTGGCCATACCGTTTCTGTTGATGGGTCTGCTCATGAGTACCGTAGGTGGCGTGGTGGGGTTCCGGACACCCTCGCAGGCGTCTGGAATCGTGAGAGCCATGGAGGTCAACCCGCAAGCGGGTGTTCAAGCTGAAATCAATCGAATGACCAAGGTGAACAATGCATGGCATCTGTATTTGGTCATGTGGGGGCTGTTCGGCGCCGCGGGGTTGCTTATGCGCTTTGCGACCTCGTCTGACTTTCTTCGAGGCATGGGTATCGCACTGGTCTTCATCGCCGGAGTGGGCCTGCTGGTCGACGGTTTTGCGGAGCGGCGAACACACCCTTACGTTGATGCGCTACAGGGCAGTACGCTCACCCCTGAAGCACAGAAATGATGGGTACCGCCCACTTACCCGAGGCCGGATAGCAGTTCAAATCACCGGCCCCACCAAAAACAGGAAGGCTGAAAGTTGAGCAAGGGCTCAGCGGTATCAAGGCAGCCTTGACCAATCGCGGTAAATCGCGGCCAAGTCATTGGCCGGAGATTCGTTTGAGAAAACCACCATCATTCGCTTGTTCTTCTTATTCCAGGCGATGATCTGGCCCCCTACGCCGTGGGCATAGAAAGAGTCGGGCACCATCTTGTGATCGACCCAGGTGAAATAGCCGTAATGGCCGAACTGATTGAATGGACCATTGGGGCCTCGTGCCGAGATTTGTGGTTTTGCAGCGTCCTTTAAAAAGCTGCCGAGGCAACTGTCCTCATCGTAGGTGGTGCGCACCCAAGCCGCGAAGCGAAGCCAGTCTTTCAGGGTCATCTGAAGCGCACCTGAGGCAAAAGTATGGTTGTTTCTATCGGTTCGAAGAACCGCTGGCCCCTGAATAGGGACAGCGCGCAGCACAGATTGCTCGACCCAATTCGCAAACGGCATGCCGCTGGCTTTTGCAACCATCAAAGCCACCATCTCCGGGTCCGAGTTGCGGTAGGCAAACACAGTCCCAGGTTGGCGGGGTTTTCCTGAAAAGTCCTTCTCTGCAGAATTGACCTTGGTCTGAAGCATCAGATCCTTCAGAGAAAGGCGCCCAGACCAAATTTCACGAAACTGCTCTGGCGTAGCGACGTTGGCATCCCTTAATCCCTCCCAGGTGCCCGAACTCATCGTGAGCAAATTTTTCAGTGAGGCCTTGCCCATATCTGTCGCTGCAAACTCCGGGAGTATTTCGCCAACTTTTGCATCCAGAGAAATGAGCTTTTGACAAATAGCTTGGCCCGCAGCAATGGCTGTGACTGTTTTGCCAACGCTCAGACCGTAAAACAGAGCCTCCTCAGAAATGCCATCTTTCAAGGCGACATGAATGATCTTGTCGCCATTCAAGAGTGCGGCACCGCGAATGCTAGAAGCATTGAACACCCGCTTCATAGACTCAACCACGGATTGCTCCTGGGCCTCAGGTGCCTGGGAGGTGAGCATCCGCGGTGAGGTGGTGACACCCACCTTATAGTCCCAGACCCGCCCGGTATTCATCAGGAGGGCATCACAGGCCCCACGTCCCTCGCATGGATTTTGCGCGCTTGCATTGCTCAGCAGCGACAGCCATAAGAACGCTGCCAGGCCGCTGTGAAAAAGTCGCTCGCGTTGACGCCAGCCATCACATAGTGCTCGAAAAATCACCATACTCGATCCTCGATTTTTGGACTCAGGGGGTTAGCGTTTCTTATGTGCGCCTAAGTGCCCGCCGCACCTCGTAGCTGTACCTAGCGGCACCTAGCTGCAGCATGCAGCGGTCATTATTCTATGGATTGAACCGCCCCGGGGTTGAACTGACCCCCATCCAACCCCAACCGTTACATCCAATCACCCGGAAAAGCGGTTTCAAGGAATCGTATAAACGCATTGACCTTTGCGCTGGCAAAGCGCCTGGACGCATGCAGCACCCAGAGTTCTGACGGTTGATCTGATGATGGGCCCCAGCTAACCAGGCGGCCTGCTTTTATATCTTCTGCCACTAACAAACTGGGCAGTTTGCCCGCCCCGATTCCAGTGAGCACAGCATCGCGCACCATGCTCAGTGTTGGCAGTTCAAGCACCGGCTGCGTGGCTAATTCCCGGTTCAGCCCGTCCGCTATGGGCCAGGTTGACCGGCTTCTCGCCGAGTTTCTCAAGACCACGGGCAGTGGTTGCGCGGGCGATGTGGCCTTGAAAAATTGCGCTTTGAACACAGGCGTAGAGACCACTAAAACCTGGTCTCGTACAAAACAGCGCCCCACCAGTTCGGAGTTTGGCTCAGGGTTGACGCGAATCACCAGGTCGTAGCCTTCACGCACAAGGTCAACGGCACGGTCTTCCATCGTGACCGACAGCCGGACCTCCGGATAAGCCATGCTGAACTCTGCCGCCAGTCGGCCCATGAGCAATTGCCCAAACAGGGTGGGTACATTGATGCGCAAGCGGCCGTTCGGCTTGGTGCGCCCATCGCGCAGTACCTGGGTGGCCTCTGTGATTTCATGAAGTGGCCCCGACGCACGTTCCAGCAGCAACGCGCCCTCCTCCGTCAGGTGGATGGCGCGCGCGCCGCGCTCAAACAGACGCACCCCTAATGCGGCCTCAAGCGCCATGACTTTGCGAGAAAGGCTGGCCTTGGGCCGCCCACTGACGCGACTGGCCTGGGTATAGCCGCCGTTGGTGGCCACCAAAACAAAGTCAGACAGGTCATCCAGATTCATTACCGTTCCAATATTGAGATTCAAGGTCTTATTTTAGGTTCTTGTGTTTCTAATTTGATTACCTAACATGCCGTATGTCACTTGATGGGTCACTCACGACTTCAAGCGCAACCCAGGAAGCTGGAATGGCTCAAAGGACACCGAGTGAGCCTTACCTAAATTTTTCATAGAAAGCACTGAATGAACCAACCCTTTACAACTACTCAGTCCCTGTCTGCCACCAAGCCTTTCGAAAAAGTTCTTGTACTCAACGCCACCGGCAAGGTGGGTCGGCAAGTATGCAGGGCTTTGAGGGAGGCAGGTTTCGAGGTGTTTGGCACCACCCGTTCTACCAGCAACACGCTGGCGCGTCAGGGCGTCAAAGCGGTCGTTTGCAACTACACCCTGCGGGCGGACCTGGACCAGGCTTTTGCAAAAACAGGGGCCAAAAAAGTGTTCGTCATCACCGACTTCTTTGCTGCAGCCAAGAAGAGCGTTGATCTGGAGTTTGCGCAGGGCTGTGCGGCCATCGATGCGGCCAAAGCGGCTGGCGTCGACCACTTGATTTTCATGAGCGTGGCCGATGCAGAGTTCTTTGACGAGCATGTCACGCACCTCAAGGCCAAGGTGGCCCTGGAAAAATACCTCAAGCAATCAGGGGTGCCGTTTTCAATTCTGAGGCCCTGCGCCTTCTTTGAAAACCTGGACGATGCCGCCAATTTCAACCCCCTCAAGAAAGGGGTGGTCAAGTTTCTATCCACACAAGATTGCAAATACTGCGCCACCTACGACATTGGCCGCGCCGCAGCCATTCAGTTGACTCACCCGCAGCAATGGCTGGGTAAAACACTGGACGTGGTGGGTTGGCAAGGTGATTTGTCGCAAGTGGCAGCCGCGTTGTCAAAGGTGACCGGTGCGCCTGTGAAGGCCAAATTGGCCATGCCCATTTTTCTGCGTCGACTGTTTATGAAAGACTTGCACCACATGTTCTTGTACTACGAAGTACAAAAGGGTCCCCGGGGAACGCCGCAAGATTTCAAAAAGGTTTTGCCTGATGCCTTGTCAGCAGAAGACTGGTTTCGCTTTCACGGCCAGTATGCGAATGGGGAAAAGATTGTGCCGCTTGCGCCTGCACACTAGCTCGAGCACCCGCACCCGCACCCGCACTAAAACCAAAATCAGCACACACCTCAGGGGTGCGTGCTGTCTAGCAACTCACAGCCCGCGCCCTGTTAAAAGCGCGGGCGGGCGGGAAATTATTGCGGCTGCAGGTTCATGGCCTTGGCAATGGCGCGGTAGCGGCTGGTGTTGTCGGCATACACCTTGCTCAGTGCCGCCAGTGGCTGTGGACGTGGCACGGTCATGGCTTGCGCTTCCAGCGCGCCGCGAATGGCCGGGTCGTTAGCCACCTCGCTCAGCGCCTTGTGCAGGGCCTGCACTACGGCCTCGGGCGTGTCTTTGTGCACAAAGTAGCCAGACCAGGTTTCAAACACAAAGCCTTTGAGGGCCGTGCTTTCGTTCAATGTGGGGTGTTTCTTGATAAGTTCCTGGCGCTCTAAGGACAAAGCGGCCACCACCTTGAGCTTGCCATCTTCGGCCAATTGAACCGGGCCCTTGCCGTAAGGCGTCATGAAAATATCAACCGCGCCGCTCATCAGGTCTTGCTGCGCGGGTGCAGCGCCTTTGTAGGGCACGTGCGTCATTTCAATACCCGTGAGCTTGGACATGTGCTCACCCAACAGGTGGTACATGGAGCCGGGGCCTACGCTGGCGTAGGTCATGGGCTTGCCGGATGCCGCTGTCTTGCGGGCATAGGCCACCAATTCGTCGCCATTGTTGGCGGGCAGGTCTTTGCGGGCAAACATGGCCAGCGGGTTGATGGAGATCATCTGCACCAGGCGGAAGTCTTCGCTCTTGTACTTGATGGCCGCATTGGACAGCGGAGCCAGCACCAGTTCGTTGGGCGAACCTTGAAAAATCATGTAGCCTTCTGCGGGGCTGTTCAGCACTTTTTGCGCCGCAATGCCGCCACTGGCACCCCCCAGGTTCTCCACTATCACCGGTTGTCCGAGCTGTTTGGCCAGCGCCGTGTTCAGGGTGCGGGCAATCACGTCCGACAAGCCGCCCGCCGGGTAGGGCACCATCAAGGTCACGGGTTTGCTGGGGAAGCTCTGGGCCAGGGCTGAGCCTGCCAGCACCAGTCCGGCGATGAGGGTCAGCAAGCGGGGCATTGGTTTTTTCATGGTGTCTCCTGTTTGAATGCTTGGGGGGTTAAAAAAAGCGCGTGCGAGCCTATCTTAGGAAGCCGTTACCATGATGTCCAATGCATTCTTATGCTGTAATTGATGATCTAAAAGTTATCGATTGAGCGCCATGACTCTGATTCAACTGCGTCAATTCACCCTGCTCGCCAAGGCCGGCTCCTTCGTCAAGGCCTCCGTTCTGCTGCACATCACGCAGCCGGCCCTGAGCCGCAGCATCAAAGCCCTGGAACTGGAATTTGGGCAGTTGCTGTTCGACCGGATTGGTAAAAAAATTGAACTGACGGCCTTTGGCGCATCTACCTTGCAACGCTGCCAACTGCTGCTCGAAGAAGCTGAAGGGCTCAAGCTCAGCGGCAAACCCTTGGCACGCAACAACCAGGGCCGCCTGCGACTCGGGCTGAGCTCGGGGCCCGGCGCCCTGCTGACCATCCCCATTTTGAGCCATGTGGCCAACCACTTTCCCAAGCTGCATCTCGACATTTTCAGGGCCAACACCGAAACCCTGGTGCGTATGCTCAGGGAGCGTCAGGTCGACGCCCTGGTGGTCGATGTCCGGTCCATGCAACCGTCACCTGACCTGAAAATGGACCAACCCATCGAGCTGGACGGCGCCTTCATGTGCCGCCCGGACCATCCCCTGGCCACAGCCGCCAAGGTGTCGTTTCAGCAGTTGCTGCGCTACCCGATAGCGTCCACGCCTTTGAGTGATGAGTTGGCGCGCATTCTGATTGAACGCTATGGCGAAAACGCGCATCCGCAGGTCATGGTCAAGTTAACCAGTGACGAGATTTCACACCTAGAAGCGGTCGCGCTGCAAAGCAACACCGTGGTGCTGGCGGTCAGAGCGGCTTGTCCGCGGCTGGCAGACATCAAAATGTCGCCGGCCATCAATGCCGTGGCCCGCTTTGGCTTGGTCACCATGGCCAACAAGGCCGAAGCGCTTTTTCTGCCCGAGATTCGTCAACTGATGGCCCAGACCTGGCAAGCCATGGCCAGCCCGCGCTGAGTCAGGCTTTAAACGGCAAGGCGTTAGAGCCAACCGCCTTGGCCGTTAAACACTAGCCTTGAGGAAAGCCGCCCCGTCTTCCAAGGCCTGCATGGCCCGTGGCTCCAGCGCAGAGTAATGCAAAAAGCTGTGCAACACGCCGTGGTAGACCGCCAGCTGGGTTGTAACGCCCTGCCCTTGCATCAGCGCATCAAGTGCCAGTGAATCGTCGCGCAGCGGGTCAAAAGCAACCGCGCCAATGAAGCTGGGCGGCAGGCCGCTGAAGTCGGCCTTGAGCAGATGCACCCGCGCATGCTCGCGGTCGTCAGAATAGCTGCCCTGGTAGGTGGCGCGGTCTTCGTCACCGAGCCCGTCCAGATCGGCCCAGCCGTAGAGCCGCAGCGAGGCCGAGTCTTTCAGCCCGTATGCGCCGTAGTACAGCAACAGGGCGCGCACACCCTGCAGCCCGGCGGCTTTGGCATCCAGCGCAGCGCCCAAGCTCAGGTGGGCGCCGGCAGAATCCCCGCCCAAGGCCATGCGCGTGGGGTCCAGCCCCAGCGTTTGCCCCTGGGTGGCCACATGTTGCAAAACCGCCAATACCTGGTCGGCTTGTACCGGGAACTTTTTCTCTGGGGCCAAGCTGTAATCGATGGCCAGTACCGCCCAACCGCTCTTTTGTGCCAGCAGGCGACAAATGCGGTCGTGGGTGTCCAGGTTACCCAGCATGAAGCCGCCGCCATGGGCATACAGCAGCACCGGCAGGTTTTCTTGTTTCGTTGGCTTGTACAGGCGCAAGGGCACTGCGCCATGGGCGGTGTCCAGCGCCAGGTCGGTCACCGACGCCAGCGCCACCGCAAAGGAGTTCCAGTAGCGCCGCTCGTGCAGGTAGCCCTCGCGCATGGCGGTCAGCGGGTCTGCAGAACTGGCGGTAAAACTGGCGTATTGCTCACGGCTTTTTTCCACCGCCTGTTGGCTCTCGGGCGAGAGCTGCGGCCAGATATTTATTTTTGCCATTCTGGTTTCCTTCAAGGTTCGCTGTTGCAACCGACCCAAGCAAACAGCAGATCAGTCGTGCGCACTGGCCATTTTTCTACGGGCCATGGCAGATTCAAGCCAGCCGGTTTGCATTTGTGGCATGGAGGCCAGCAGCAGGTCGGTGTAGTCGTCAAACGGCGGCGTCAGCACGCTGGTCTTGCTGCCGTAGCGCACGATGCGCCCGCGGTGCATAACCGCTATGGAGTCGGCAATGGCTTTGACAGTGGCGAGGTCGTGCGTGATGAACAGGTAGGCAACGGCTTCTGTTTTTTGCAGGTTAAGCAGCAGCTTGAGAATGCCGTCAGCCACCAGCGGGTCCAGCGCGCTGGTCACCTCATCGCAAATAATGAGTTTGGGCCGTGCCGCCAGCGCACGGGCAATGCACACGCGCTGCTTTTGTCCGCCGGAGAGTTCAGCCGGGTAACGGTCTAAGTAACCGGCGCCCATTTCAATCTGGTCGAGCAACTCTTGCACGCGGCGCTCTTTTTCCAGCCCCTGCATGCCAAAGTAAAACTCCAGCGGCCGGCCAATGATTTTGGCCACGGTATGGCGCGGGTTCATCGCCACATCGGCCATCTGGTAGACCATTTGCAAGGCCCGCAAATCTTCCTTGCTGCGCTGCGGCAGCCCGGGTGACAAGGCGCGCCCTTCAAACAATATTTCACCTTGGAGGGGCGCAAGCAGGCCTGTCACCACACGCGCCAGCGTGGACTTGCCGGAGCCCGACTCGCCCACCACCGCCAGCGTTTGGCCCGGGCTCAGCGTCAGGCTCACGCCGTCAAGCACCTTGGCCGACGTGCCGGGATAGGCGGCTTGCACCTGGCGCACCTCCAGCAAAGGCACCGGGGTTGGCACTTTTTCTTCATGGGCAATAGAGCGTACCGACACCAAAGCGCGCGAGTAGTCGTGCTGCGGGGCGTGAATAATCTGCTCGGTCGCCCCCAGCTCCACCATCTTGCCGTGACGCAGCACCATGATGTCGTCCGACACCTGCGCCACCACCGCGAGGTCGTGGGTGATGTAGAGCGCTGCCACACCGGTATCGCGAATCGCCTCTTTGATCGCCGCCAGCACGCCCATCTGGGTGGTGACATCGAGCGCCGTGGTGGGCTCGTCAAACACAATCAGGTCGGGTTGCGCGCACAAAGCCATGGCCGTCATGGCGCGCTGCAACTGTCCACCCGACACCTGGTGCGGAAAACGTTGCCCAAAATTCTCGGGGTCGGGCAGGCCCAACTTTTCAAACAGGGCCAACGCCCGCTCTTGCGCTTGTGCGCGGTTGCCCATGCCGTGGTGCAGAGAAGCCTCCACCACCTGCGTCAAGATACGGTGCGCCGGGTTGAAAGCCGCCGCCGCCGATTGCGCCACATAGGCCACTTGCTTGCCGCGCAAAGCACGTAATCCTGCAGCGCCGCCTTGCAAAATATCGCGCCCCTGCAAGAACACCTCGCCGCCAGTGATGCGCACGCCGCCACGGCCATAGCCCAGCGCCGACAGGCCAATGGTGGACTTGCCCGCCCCCGACTCGCCAATGAGCCCGAGCACACGGCCTTTTTGCAGGGTCAGCGAGACGTCATCGACGATCACCAGATTGCGTGCCACGCCACCGGGGGGGTGAACGGTCGCCTCAATGCGCAGATGGCGAATATCCAGCACGGGAAGCTGTGCGGCTGGGTTTTCAATCATGGCCGCGGCCTCCCTTGAGGTCAGCGGTGCGGTTGAGCACCCAGTCAGCCACCAGATTGACCGAGATGGTGAGCACAGCAATGGCCGCAGCAGGAATCAAAGCTGCAGGAATGCCAAACACAATGCCTTCCTTGTTTTCTTTCACCATGCCGCCCCAGTCAGCATCGGGCGGTTGCACACCTAAGCCCAGAAAGGACAGTGCCGACAAGAACAACACGGCAAAAATAAAGCGCAGACCCAGCTCAGAAATAAGCGGGGTGAGCGCGTTGGGCAAAATTTCAGACAGCACGATCCAGCGCGTTTTTTCACCACGCAACTTAGCCGCTTCCACGTAGTCCATCACGTTGATATCTGCGGCCACTGCGCGCGACAAGCGAAACACGCGCGTGGCGTCCAGAATGCCCAGCACCAGCACCAGCACCAGCACGGTGGAGGGCAGCACGGACAGCACCACCAGGGCAAAAATCAAGGTAGGAATCGCCATCAGGGCGTCGACCCCACGCGAGAGCCATTGGTCAACCCATCCGCCCATGACCGCCGCGACAAAGCCCAGCAGCACCCCTACGGTAAATGACAAGGCGGTGGCTGCGCCCGCAATGAGTAGGGTCACGCGTGCGCCGTACATCATGCGGGTGAGCAAATCGCGGCCCAGGTTGTCCGTGCCCAGCCAGTGCTGCGCGTTCATGGGCGCCCACACGTCGCCCACCACCTCGCCGTTGGCATAAGGGGCCAACCAGGGCGCCAGCAGTGCCGATAAAACAATGGTCAGGGTGAGCACCAGGCCCACCAGGGCGGACAAGGGTATGCGTCGCCAGTCAATCATCAGACATCCTTACTTGGGGTGGCGCAAACGCGGGTTGGCAATAACGCCTGCAATGTCTGCCAGCATGTTCATGCCGATATAGACCGTGGCAAACACCAGGCCGCAAGCCTGTACCACGGGCACATCGCGCTTGGCCACATGGTCCACCAGGTACTGGCCCATGCCGGGGTAGACAAAAATTACCTCCACCACCACCACGCCCACCACCAGAAACGCCAGGTTCAACATCACCACATTGATGATGGGCGCCAGCGCGTTGGGCAGGGCGTGCCGGTAAATGATCTTGAGCGCGCCCAGCCCCTTGAGCTCGGCCGTCTCAATGTAGGCGGCTTGCATCACATTGAGAATGGCCGCGCGCGTCATGCGCATCATGTGGGCCAAGACAGCGAGGGTCAACACCGCCACCGGCAGCACAATGGCGGCCAGCTTTTCGCCCAGCGGCATGCCCTCAAAGACGGTTGAAACGCTGGTGACCCATTGCAGCTTGACGGCAAAGAAATACATCAGCACGTAGCCGACAAAAAACTCGGGTAGCGAGGTAGAGGCCAGGCCCAGGCCGGAGATCACCCGGTCAATGAAACCATTGCGATGACGCACCGCCAGCAGCCCCAAGGCAATAGCCAGCGGCACCGACACCACGGCGGCCCAGAAGGCCAGAAACAGCGTGTTGGCCATGCGCTTGCCCAGCGCCTGTGAAATGTCCTGCCCATTGGACAGTGCCTTGCCAAAGTCGCCCGTCAGGGCGTTCGAAAACCAGTGCCAGTAACGCACGATGGCCGGGTCGTTCAGGCCCAGGTCGCGCCTGAGGTTGGCCAGCGCTTCCGGCGTGGCAGACTGACCCAAAATAGCTTGCGCCACATCACCGGGCAGCAGCTGGGTGCCGGCAAAAATTAAGACCGACACCAGCAGCAGCAGCATCACGCCCAGCGCCAGGCGCTGGGCAATAGTTTTCAACAAAGGCATAGACATAGGCTTGGCCCTGAATTCAAGTGGCAACGCCCGGTACTAGCAGGCGTTGCTGCATCAGGCTTCCAGCCAGCACTCAGAGGCGGCAAAGCCACCCATCAGTTCAGCATTGGGGTTTTTGATAAAGCCGCCCACTTTGGGTCCGGTCGCATCCACCGTGTCGTTGAACATGGGAACGATCACACCGCCTTCATCGCGCACGATCACCGCCATATCGCGGTAAATGGCTTTGCGTTTGGCCTGGTTCAGTTCAGCCCGGGCAGCCATCAACATCTGGTCAAACTTGGGGTTGTTGAAACGGGTGTCGTTCCAGTCCGAGGTGCTGAGGAAAGCGGTGGAGTAATGCTGGTCCTGGGTGGCGCGGCCGCTCCAGTACGACATGGAGAAGGGCTGCTTGTTCCAGACTTCAGACCAATAACCATCGCCCGGTTCGCGCTTGATTTCCAGCTTGATACCGGCCTTGGCTGCCGAGGTCTGGTAGAGAGACGCCGCATCCACGGCGCCAGGGAAGGCCACATCAGAAGTGCGCAGCAAGATGCTGCCGGTGTGGCCCGATTTTTTGTAGTGGAAAGCCGCCTTGTCAGTGTCAAAGGCGCGCTGCTCAATGTCGTTGGAGAACAGGGGGTAAGCGGCGTTGATGGGGAAGTCATTGCCCACTGAGCCAAAGCCACGCAAGATTTTGTCGACCATCTCCTGGCGGTTGACGGCGAATTTCAGCGCCAGTCGCAGGTCCAGGTTGTTGAAGGGGGCCGTATTGCAATGGGCCACCATCACGTAATGCGCCCGACCGGATGAAGCCTGAATCGTGACGCCAGGCACGCGCTTGATGAGGTCCACCACTTTGGGGTCCACGCGGTTGATCATGTGCACCCGACCGCTTTGCAAGGCCGCGGTACGCGCCGTGCTGTCATTGAGCACCACAAACTCCACCTGCTCCGCGTGCGCACGCACACTGCCGGCCCAGTAGTTGGCAAAGCGGGCCACGATATGGCGCACACCGGGCTCGTTGGTGACCAGGCGGTACGGGCCGGTGCCAATGGCGGCCGTGACGGCGTCTTTGCCACCGTTGGGTTGAATCAGCAAGTGGTAGTCGGTCAGCAGGTACGGCATGTCGGCGTTGGGCTGCTTCAGGGTGAACACCACGGTATCGCCATTGCGCTTGATGCTGTCAATGCCGCGCATGATGCCCAGGGCACCCGATTTGGTGGCTGGCCCCGAATGGCGCTCCATGGTGGCCACCACATCGTCGGCAGTCATTTCTTTGCCGTTGTGGAACTGCACGCCTTTGCGAATCTTGAAAGTCCAGACCTTGGCATCAGGAGAAGAACTCCACTCCGTGGCCAATTTGGGCACCAACTCACCCGTCAGCGTGGTACCCAGCAGTTCCTCGCCCCAGCAACGTCCTACGTGGAACATCACTTGGCTGGCGAACGTGGCCGGGTCATTGCTGTCGGTGGCTGCACCGCCTACCAAACCAATTCTCAAGGTACCGCCCTTGACAGGACCGGCCGCCATGGCTGCGCTGGCCAGCAGGGTGTTGGCCAAGGCCGCCGAAACGCCTAAAGCCGCCGCGCGACCCAAAAAATCTCGGCGCGAACTGCGCCCTAGCGCCACTTGTTGGCTCAAATACTGAAGTTCTTGTGACATGGCGGACAGCTCCTAAAGGTTGGAATGAAACTTGACTACGGACTCAGAATTCAACGCACGGGACTTAAAAAGTCTGTTTTATTGTGCTTTGTAAAAGAAAGTTCAATTCATCGTTTTCCGACCTATTGTTGACAAACAACGACCTCCCCTACTAAGTGCTTTCCCTATCAAGCCTCAATTTAGTGTCCAGCTCAGGGCTGTGGCGCCAACCAGCGCTCTGCCAGTTTGACCCAGTAGGTCGCCCCCGTGGACAGCACCCGGTCATTGAAGTCATAAGCAGCGTTATGCACCATGCAGCCACCTTCGCTGCCTATGCCATTGCCTATGTTGATGAAGCAGCCGGGCACTCTCTCCAGAAAGAAAGCAAAGTCTTCGCTGGCCGTGACGGCTTCCGCCTTAGCCACCAGCCCGGCCTCGCCCAGCCAGTCGCGCACCAGTTGCTTGCAAAACTCGGTGTGTTCCGGCGTGTTGTTGAGCACCGGGTAGCGGCGGATGTAGTTCACCTCGGCCGTGGCGCCATAGCTGATGGCCTGCGCCTGCGCCACTTCAGCAATGCGCTTTTCCAGCAAATCGCGCACCTCGGGTTGCATGGCGCGCACCGTCAGGCGCAGCTCAGCCGTGCCCGGAATGACATTGGGGGCATCTCCCGCCAAGAAGGCGCCCACGGTGATGATGCCGGTGTGCAAGGGCGGCACATTGCGCGACACGATGCTTTGCAAGGCCATCACAATGCTGGCCCCTGCCAGCACCGGGTCCACCGCTGTTTGAGGAATGGCGCCATGCCCCCCGGTGCCCTTGACGGTGATGATGCAGGTGTCGCCGCTGGCCATGGCAAAACCAGGAACGGCCATGAATTGACCCTCGGGCACACCCGGCATGTTGTGCATGCCAAACATGGCGTCGCAGGGAAAGAGTTCCAGAAATCCGTCCTCCAGCATCTTGAGCGCCCCCGCCAGCCCTTCTTCAGCCGGCTGGAAAACAGCGTGCACGATGCCGTCAAAGTTGCGGGTAGCCGCCAAATGACGCGCCGCAGACAAGAGCATGGCGGTGTGCCCATCATGGCCACAGGCGTGCATCTTGCCAAACACTTTGCTGGCCCAGGGCTTGCCAGAAGTCTCAGCAATAGGCAGCGCATCCATGTCGGCGCGCAGGCCAATGCGCCGGTTGCTGGTGCCCGCCCGCAAGGTGCCCACTACGCCGGTGCCGCCCAGTCCACGGTGTACTTCCCAGCCCCAGCGCTGCAAGCGCTCGGCCACCAGATCGCTGGTGGCGTGTTCTTGGTAGGCCAATTCAGGGTTGGCGTGAATTTCATGCCGAATAGCCACCATCTCGGCCTCATGGGCACGGATGGCATCAAGCGCGGGCAGGGGCAAAGGAGCGTTCATGTTTTGGCCTTAGGGATTGCAAAGCAAACATGATATCGGGCAAATCCGCTTGGCGAGCAAGCGTTGGAGCGGCACGCTAGGCAGGCACTATGCCTGCGTTGTTGTACTGGCGGCCCGGCACCAATAAGCCAGTGAATCACCCAATGTGAAGTTGGTTTGAAAACCCAACTCCAGCTTGGCCGCTTCCATGTTGGAAGGCGATGGGCGCCGGTGCGCAAAGCCCGCAAAGCCGGTGCTGGGTTCTGTCGGCAGATGCACTTGCAGCTGTGGCCACTCGCGTTGCATGGCTTGTACAAATTCACCCAGCGTGAACCATTCGCCACTGGCCACGTTGTAAACACGCTGCTTCAGGTGGGGCGCTTGCAGGGCACAGACATTGGCACGCGCGCAGTCGCGGGCGTCCACAAATTCTTCGCGTCCGCCCCACACCAGAAACGGGTCATTGAGCGCGCAGACCTGGCCGCTGCGTGCCGCCTGCACCAGCGTCTGTATCAAGCGACCGGGCACACTGGTGGGCCGCTCCAGGTCGCCCCCCAGCACGGCGCCGTAGCGCAAAGACACTGTCTCCACGCCATACAGATCGCTGTAGAGCAAGGCCAGTTGCTCGCCCGCCAGTTTGGTGGCGGCATAAATGCTGGCCGGGCGCTCACTGAGCAAGCGCATGGGCACATCTTCTTCCATGGCCTGCGGTCCATGCTGACCAAAAGTGTTGTAAGCCAGCGTGGTGGAACTGGCCAACACCACGCGCTGCAAAGACAGCAGCCGCGCACACTCCAACACGTGGGCTGTACCCATGACATTGACGCGGATGCCGAGCAAAGGGTCTTGGCGAATCGCCGTGGACAAGAGCGCCGCTGTATGCACGATGCGCGTCACGCCGTGCGCCTTGACGACGTCCATGAGCGCTGGGAAATCTGTCACATCCAGCGCCAGGGTGGCGAGATGGCCAACACCTGAGTGGGCCAACTGCGGCACGCGTAAATCGGCCAGCACCACGCTGTCGCCCTGGGCCAGCAACTGCTGCGCCGTCAGGCTACCAATCAGGCCGGCCCCAAGCACCAGGGTGCTCATGGGGCGCTTGCACTTTCTTGCATCACCAGGTGGTAGACCTTGCCTTCAAAACCAGCCATGACCTGCGCCAATTGGGCCCGCACCGTCTGGCGAACCGGGCTGGCCAAGGCGTCGTGCATGGCTTGCAAGCTGGGAAAGTACAGGTCAAACACCATGTAAATGAGCGGAGCGCCCGCCTCTTGCTCCAGCGGTTTGCGCAACACCACTTTCAAAATGCCGGGGTAACTGGCGATGGCTGTGAGCACCGTGGTTTCCATGTGCTGGTCAAACGAGGCGCGGTCGTCCGCACGGGGGGTACCTTCAAGTACAGCAGAGCGAATGATCATGAGGATTCCTTGGCATTTAGTGGCAGTTGACTCAGCAGGCGTGCTACCGATTGTTCGGTGGCGTTCAGGTGTTCTTGCATCAGCCGCGTGGCCGTGGGGATGTCACGACGCAGCACCGCGTCCATCAGCGCCTGGTGTTCATCATTCACGTTGCGCACTTGCGTTGGGGCAGACGGTTCCTGCTGTTGAAACAAACGGTATTTACGGTAGCGCTCGGAATGGTCGGTCAAGACGTTCCAGAACCTGAGCAACCATTTTTCCTTGCAGGCACTCACCAGCGCAAAGTGAAAACTCCGGTGCTGGGCTTCCCACTGCGTAGCCGCCTCGCGGTCATTTTTAGAAGTGGGCAACGGCGTGCGTGACAACCGGTGCAATGCCGCCACGATGTCACCTTCCCAGGCGGTGTCGCCATAGGTCATGGCCGAGGTCAGGCAGAGTTTTTCGATCTCGCGGCGCGTCGCCATCAAGTCCGTCAACTCGGCCAGCGAGGCATCACTCACGCGCGAGCCCCGGTTGGGGTCAACCTCCACCAGGTTCTCACTCGACAAGCGCATCAGGGCTTCGCGGATGGGCGTCAGCCCCAGGCTGAAGCGGTCCTGCAACTCAGCAGCGCGCAAGCGCTCGCCAGGCATCAGGTCGCCGTACAAGATTTCGCTGCGCAAGCGACGGTAAGCGCGCTCGGCATGGGACAGGCTCTCAGTAGTTTCCATAGGTACCTAAAAAATATCTTGACCGATACATTTTATAAAATTACGATGCGATTATAAATTAATAAAACATTTATAGGAACAATTATGACGTCTCATGCTGGCCAGTGGGCCCTGGCAACGGTACAAACGGCACAAGGCCCGGTGGCCTGCCTGGAACTACAAGACAAGTTGTATGCGCTGGCGCCTTCGCTGGCACGGGTTGGGCAGCCCGCCTTGAGCACCGTGGCCAGCCTGTTTGAACATTACGACGCGGTTTGGCCCCATTTGCCCGAGGCGGCTCGCCAGGTGAGCGAGGCGGACCGTGTTACCGCCTTGCACCGGCTCGCCCCCTTGCTCTACCCCGGAAAAATTCTGTGCGCAGGCGCCAATTACTTTGATCACCTGGCTGAAATGGGCATGCCCGGCGCCAAGAAAGAAGACCAGCGCTTGTTCTTCTTCATGAAACCACCGCGCAATGCCGTCGTGGGCGAAGGCCCCACGGTGCACATGCCCATCGGCACGCAAGCGTTTGACTGGGAAATCGAGTTGGCCTTGGTCATTGGGAAACGCGCGCGAAACATTCCAGTGGAAGGCGCGCTGGATTACGTCGCCGCCTACACCGTGGCGATTGACTTCTCGGCGCGTGACCACAACCGCGCCCCCGAGACCTTTTACAAACTCGACTGGGTGGCCGGCAAAGCCAATGACACCTGCTGCCCGCTGGGACCGCGCCTGGTGCCGGCCAGCGCGCTGGGCGACCCGCAAAACAGCTCGCTCAAACTGTGGGTCAACGGCCAAGCCAAACAAGACGGCCATGCCAAAGACATGATCTTCAGCGTGGCCGAGCAACTGTCGGTTGCCTCACGCATCATGACGCTGGACCCCGGCGATGTGTTGCTGACCGGTACCCCGGCTGGCGTGGGCACGCCGTCGAAAACTTTTTTGAAAGTAGGCGACCAGGTAGACGCCGAAATTGCCGGCATTGGCCGCTTGTCTGTCGTGGTGCAGGCACCGCGCTAGGCGCAACCGTCCTTGTTTTCATCGGCCAAGGATCCAGGCTGTTGCGTAATGGATCGAAGTGCATTTTTAATTAACTGAGGAGAAAAAACCATGAGACGTCTAATTCTTGCTGCTGCGGCAGCCCTGGCTGTGGCCAGTATTGCGCCTGTGGCGCTGGCCCAAACCGAAATTCGGGTGTCTACCGCTGCGCCTGATAACTCGCCGCTGTCCGATGCGTTTCGAATGATGAAAGCGCGCATGGAAACCAAGTTTCCTGGTGCCATCAAAGTGTCAGTGCACACGGCCAGTGCACTGTTTCGCCAAGGTACCGAACTACCAGCCATGCAGCGCGGCAACCTGGAGATGGCCAGCCCGGTGACCTTCGAGATCGAAGCCCAGTTGCCCGAGTACGGCGTCTTCAGCGCCGCTTACCTGTTCCGCGATGCCGACCACCTGATCAAGACTTTCCGCAGCGACATCGGCAAAGAGTACTACGACGATGTGGCGGCCAAGGTCGGGCTGGTGATCCTGGATACCGCTTACCTGGGCACACGCACCGTCAACCTGACCAACGACAAGAAGATCGAAAAGCCCTCTGACCTGGCCGGCACCAAGATGCGCATGCCACCCGGTGCTTCGTTCCAGGTCCTGGCCAAGGCGCTGGGCACCACGCCAGTGTCCATGCCCATCACCGAGGTCTACCTGGCCTTGAAGACCGGCGCCATCGATGCCCAGGACAACCCCACCAGCATGACGCGTGACTGGAAATTCCATGAGGTGACCAAGCAGGTGGTGTTGACTAAGCACTTGGTGCAACCGGTGTTTATTGCCATCGCCAAACCGTTTTTCGACAAGCTGACACCGGCGCAGCAAGCCGAGCTGCGGACGTCAGCCCGTGAAGCTGCCGACATGCAGATTGCCAAAACCCTGCTAGACGAAAAATCGGCGCTGGACACCTTCCGCGCTGCCAATATCCGCATCAGCGAGCCCGATGCCACCGCGTTTCGCACCGTGGTGCTCAAAGAGTATGACAACTCCGGCATGGCTGCCAAATGGAAACCAGGCCTGCTGGCCCGGATTCAAGCTGTCAAATAATCCATTGCAACTGAACTCATCACACCATGCAACGCAACGTCTTACCCTTGTACAAGCGGCTTGCTGAAGCCGTTTCAACCCTCAGTCTGGGGTTGGTGTTCATCCTGTTCATCTACGGGGTGGGCATGCGTTATTTGCTGAACCGGCCAGTCAGCTGGACCGATGAGGCGGTGACTGTGTTGATGGTGTGGTCGGTGCTGTGGACCGGCGCCTTTGTGTTGCGCTGGTCTGAGCACATTTCGTTTGACATTGTGTTTGTTAACCTGGCGCCCGAGCGACAGCGCCTGATGTTGTTGGTAGGCAATTTGGCCTTCGTTATCTTGATGTTCGCCGCTTTGCCCGGCATGGTGGACTACACCCTGTTCCTATGGCGTGAAAAGACCGACATGATGGAAATGCGGCTGGACTTTGTTTACGCGATTTTTCCTATCTTCTTCATCGCCATTGTGGTGCGTCAGTTGTTGAGCCTGTGGCGCCTGATGTCGCCGGGCTGGCCCGCTGAGCTGGCGCGCTGGACCGGTGAAGACAAGAGGGAGACACCATGACACCGGGTCTGTACGCCCTGGTGGGCGCTGTGGTTTTTGGCGCCCTGATGCGGCTGCCCTTGGCGTTGGTGATGTTCGGCGGTGGCGCCGTCTACCTGTTTACGACCCGGCAGGACATCGGTCTGCTGGTGGGCCAGGTGATGGGCCAGATGACGACGATGTACGTGCTGGTGGCGATCCCGATGTTCATTCTGGCGGCCAACATCATGAACGCCGCCTCCATCAGCGAACGGCTGTGGGCCATGGCCAATGCGCTGGTCGGCCGTTTCCGCGGCGGCATGGGCCATGTCACGGTATTGGTCAGCATGATTTTTTCCAGTATGAGCGGCAGCGCCATCACCGACGCCGCCGGCCCCGGGCTGGTGGCGGTGCGCATGATGCGCGAGATTGGCAAGTACCCGGCCGGCCTGGCTTGCGCCATCACCGCTGCGGCGGCCACCATTGCGCCCATTATTCCTCCCTCGATCCCGCTGGTGATCTACGCGCTGATCTCCGGCGCTTCAATTGGTGCCCTGTTTCTGGCCGGCCTGATCCCTGGCTTGATGATGGGCGGCGCGCTGATGATCGCCATCTGGCTGATTGCCAAGCGCCGCAATATTCCGGCAGCCGAGCATGTGCCGGTGTCCAAATTGCCGGGCGTGATGTTCCGCGCCACGCCCTCGCTCACCTTGCCGGTGGTGCTGCTGGGCGGCATCTGGTCGGG
>CAJCCO010000085.1 GCA_903960915.1 uncultured beta proteobacterium | reverse complement strand
TGGCTCGTTGATGATGCGCTTGACGTCCAGGCCAGCGATGCGGCCGGCGTCCTTGGTGGCCTGGCGCTGTGCGTCGTTGAAGTAGGCCGGCACCGTGATGACGGCTTCGGTCACGGTCTCGCCCAGGTAGTCCTCGGCGGTCTTCTTCATCTTGCGCAGCACGTCGGCGCTGACCTGCTGGGCTGCCATGGCCTTGCCACGCACTTCGACCCAGGCGTCGCCGTTGTCGGCGGCGGCAATCTTGTAGGGCATAAGGTCGATGTCCTTCTGGACTTCTTTCTCGACGAACTTACGACCGATCAGGCGCTTGACCGCATACAGGGTGTTTTTGGGATTGGTGACGGCCTGGCGTTTGGCGGAGGCGCCGACCAACACTTCGCCGTCTTCCTGGTAGGCAATGATGGACGGGGTGGTGCGTGCACCTTCGGCGTTTTCAATCACCTTGGGCGTGTTGCCCTCCATGATGGCCACGCAACTGTTGGTGGTGCCCAGATCGATACCAATGATTCTTCCCATAACTTACTCCTAAAGACTGATGTTTTTGACGTGCGGTTGACTTGAAGGTTTTCAAGTCATTGGCGTATTTATTTCGGTGCGGCAACGGTTACCAGGGCGGGGCGCATCACGCGCTCGGCCATGGAATAGCCTTTTTGCAGTACGGCAACCACAGTGTTGGCTTCTAACTCGGACGGCACCACGCTGATGGCCTGGTGGTGGTGCGGATCAAACTTGGCGCCGGCGTCGGGGTTGATGGCGATGACCTTGTTGCGCTCCAGCGCCGAGGTCAGCTGACGCAGTGTGGCCTGCGCACCTTCACGGATTTGTTCAACGCTGGCGTCTTTGATGGCCAGGCCAGCTTCCAGGCTGTCGAGCACCGGTAGCAGGCTGTCGGCAAAACTCTCCACCGCAAATTTTCTGGCTTTGGAGATTTCATCCTCGGCACGGCGCCGGGCATTCTCGGCTTCGGCCTTGGCCCGCAGGTACTGGTCGGCCAACTCGCCGCTTTTGGCTTTGAGTTCGGCCAGCTCAGCTTGCGCCAGGGACAAGGCGTCGCCCTCCTGGCCGGCTTGCGAAGCAGCAGTTTCTGGGGTGCTCAGAGGGTTTTCTGAAGCTTTGGTATTGGAATTTGGATTGGATTCAGACATGCGATGGGCGTTTTTCATGGACAACAAGCCCTAAATAAGGACTTGTTTAGCCAATTCAAGTGTGAATGGGGGGCATTCGCCACGGCCGGTGCTGCCAGGCCCTGACGCGGGCTCATGGCTGACCACGGTGCGAGGGCTTCAGTTGTAGAGTTCGAGCAGTTCGACGTCAAACTTCAGCGTGGCATTGGGGGGAATGACGCCGCCAGCGCCAGGGGCACCGTAGCCCAGGTCTGCAGGAATGATGAGGGTGCGCGCACCGCCAATCTTCATGCCCGCCACGCCTTCGTCCCACCCGCGAATGACCATGCCTGCACCCAGCGTGAACACAAAGGGGTCGTTGCGGTCTTTGCTGGAGTCGAATTTGGCACCTTGCTCGCCGTCCTTGTAGAGCCAGCCGGTGTAGTGCACGGTGACGCTCTGGCCTTTGGTGGCGACATCGCCTTCGCCCAGCACGGTGTCTACGTATTGCAGGCCGCTTGCAGTGGTGATCATGTGGAAATCCTTGGTTGCTATTGAATCGGTAGCTGGAAAGCTAGTTTGGATGGGGCTGTGCCCCTGAAAAGCCCCGAATTATGCCAGTACCGACAGTCTTGAAGCTGCTGGGTCGCTGTCCTGTCGCCGCCATGTCACCACGTTTGACTGAAGCTGCCCTGCAATTGCTTATTTGGTTTTGGCTGCTTGCAACGCGGTCCACTTGTTGGCAAAAGCCTGCAAGTCACCCAGTCGCTTGAGTAAGTCGGCGCCCAAGGGAGTGACGATATAACCCTCGCTGCCATGGGTGAGGAGGCCGGCTTCGCGCAATGCCTTGATGCGCGTATTCAGGGTGTTGGGTGTGATGCCGCCTACGCTGTCTTGCAAGAGCCTAAAGGTTTGCGCGTGGCCGTCTTTCAGTGCCCACAGTACCCGAATGGCATAGCGCGACTCCAGCAAACTCAATAACTTACCAACAGCAGCATTTTCTTTTGAAGACATGCAAAAATTCTCCTGATGACTGGCCTCGATTGACTAGGCCAATTCATCGCAAAAGGGGGTGGGATGGCGCAAGATCTGAGTGCTCCAACCTGTTCGCAAACTATATCCCAGTTTGAAAACTGCTACAAGTTTTATAGCTTATTTTGTTAGCTGTTGGAAAAGTCAGTTGGCCTGCTCGGTGTTTACCCTCAAAGCCAAAGGCCGGCGTTTTTTTCTGCCAGAGTCGTACGGTGCTAGGCGCGCCCTAAGGGTTTGAGTTATCGCAAACTGGTATAACTAGCAGTCTGAAACACCTATTGCGGGCAGGCTGATTTCGATTCACAGTCGTGTACTTTTCTGACTCAGATCGCCTATTTAACCGGAGACATCCCATGAAAAAAAGACTATTTCTCAGCGCCGCCGCCCTGGCTGTCAGTGCCTTGGCTGCCTCCTCGGCGATGGCTGCAGACGCCCCGGCCTTCAAAATCGGCTTGATTTTGCCCATCACCGGTCAGCAAGCCACCACCGGTCGCCAGATTGAAGCCGCTGCCCGCCTGTACATGGCGCAAAACGGCGACACCGTCGCCGGTCGCAAGATTGAACTGATCGTCAAGGACGACACCAGCGTTCCCGATGTCACCAAGCGCTTGGCGCAAGAACTGGTGGTCAACGACAAGGTCAACGTGCTGGCCGGCTTCGGCATCACGCCCTCGGCGCTGGCCACGGCCCCGATTGCCACCCAGTCCAAAACCCCGCAAGTCGTGATGGCCGCGGCCACCAGCAGCATCACGCTGGCCTCTCCCTACATTGTGCGTACCAGCTTCACGCTGCCACAAGCCTCGGTGGCGCTGGCCGACTGGGCCCCTAAAAATGGCATCAAGAAAGTGGTCACCCTGGTGAGCGACTACGGTCCTGGCCTGGACGCCGAGAAATTCTTCAAAGAGCGTTTGTTGTTTAACGGCGGCCAAGTGACTGAGTCGCTTCGCGTGCCCATGCGCAACCCCGACTTTGCCCCTTTTCTGCAAAAAGTGCGCGACCTGAAGCCCGATGCCCTGTTCGTATTTGTGCCCTCCGGAGCAGGCGCGGCGGTCATGAAGCAGTTTCTTGAACGCGGCATGGACAAAGCCGGCATCAAGCTCATTGGCACCGGCGACGTGACCGATGACGACCAGTTGAACGACATGGGCGACGGCGCCCTGGGCGTGGTCACCTCGCACCACTATTCCACTGACCATCCTTCAGCGACGAATAAAAAGTTTGTCGAGGCTTTCCAGAAAGCCAACAAGGGCCTGCGCCCCAACTTCATGGCGGTGGGCGGTTATGACGGCATGCGCGTGATCTATGAAG
>CAJCCO010000084.1 GCA_903960915.1 uncultured beta proteobacterium | reverse complement strand
ATCTCGGGAGTCTCAACTTCCACAGCCATCATGGGCTCCAGAATCACGGGACTGGCTTTGCGGCAACCCTCTTTGAAACCAAAGATGGCGGCCATCTTGAACGCCAATTCGTTGGAGTCAACGTCGTGGTACGAACCGAAGTGCAACGTGACTTTCACGTCCACCACGGGGTAGCCAGCCAGCACACCTTGCGTAACGGCTTCGTTGATGCCTTTTTCAACCGCAGGGATGTATTCACGAGGAACCACACCGCCTTTGATGGCGTCAACAAACTCAATGCCCTTGCCTGGCTCATTGGGTTCAATCTTCAACACCACGTGGCCGTACTGGCCCTTACCACCGGATTGACGCACGAACTTGCCTTCAGCATCTTCGATGGTCTTGCGAATGGTTTCGCGGTAAGCCACTTGCGGCTTGCCGACGTTGGCCTCAACACCGAACTCGCGCTTCATGCGGTCGACAATAATTTCCAAGTGCAACTCACCCATACCAGCAATCAGGGTCTGACCAGATTCTTCATCGGTCTTGACACGGAAGGACGGATCTTCCTGGGCCAGACGCTGCAAAGCGATACCCATTTTTTCCTGGTCAACCTTGGTCTTGGGCTCAACAGCCTGGGTAATCACAGGCTCAGGAAACACCATACGCTCCAGCATCACGATGGCCGAAGGATCGCACAGGGTTTCACCGGTGGTCACATCTTTCAAACCCACGCAAGCGGCAATGTCACCCGCGCGAATTTCACTGACCTCTTCGCGGTTGTTGGCGTGCATCTGAACAATACGGCCAATGCGCTCTTTTTTGCCACGAATTGGGTTGTAAACGCTATCGCCCTTTTGCAGCACACCGGAATAGACGCGCACAAAGGTCAGTTGACCCACAAACGGATCGGTCATCAACTTGAAGGCCAGAGCCGAGAATTTCTCGCTGTCGCTCGCTTGGCGAACGACAGGTTTCTCGTCATCATCCATGCCATTGACGGGCGGAATGTCCACGGGCGACGGCATGAATTCAATCACGGCGTCAAGCATGCGCTGCACACCTTTGTTCTTGAAGGCAGAGCCGCAGTACATGGGCTGAATCTCGCTGGCAATCGTACGGGTACGGATACCAAACTTGACTTCTTCTTCGGTCAAATCACCTTCTTCAAGGTATTTGTTCATGAGTTCTTCAGACGCCTCAGCGGCCGCTTCGACCATCTTCTCGCGCCACTCCTTGGCCAACTCCAGGAGTTCGGCTGGAATTTCACGGTAGTCAAACTTCATGCCCTGAGACGCTTCGTCCCAGATGATGGCCTTCATCTTGATCAAGTCAACCACGCCAGTGAAGCTCTCTTCAGCGCCGATTGGGATCACCATGGGCACAGGGCTGGCTTTCAGACGCAATTTCATCTGATCAACGACTTTGAAGAAGTTGGCACCCGTGCGGTCCATCTTGTTCACAAAAGCCAGACGCGGCACCTTGTACTTGTTAGCCTGACGCCACACGGTTTCAGACTGCGGCTGTACGCCACCCACAGCACAGTAAACCATGCAAGCACCGTCAAGCACGCGCATGGAGCGCTCAACTTCGATCGTGAAGTCAACGTGTCCGGGGGTGTCAATGATGTTGATGCGGTGCTCGGGCAAGGACGTGTCCATTCCCTTCCAGAAACAGGTGGTGGCCGCAGATGTGATCGTGATACCACGCTCTTGCTCTTGCTCCATCCAGTCCATGGTGGCCGCGCCGTCGTGCACTTCACCAATTTTGTGGTTCACGCCGGTATAAAAAAGAATACGCTCGGTGGTGGTTGTCTTACCGGCGTCAATGTGAGCTGAAATACCGATATTGCGGTAACGCTCAATGGGTGTATGGCGAGCCATGATGGATCCTTGGTTGATCTATATCTTCAAACTACCAACTGCACAACGCAGCTTGGCAAGCGACTTTCAACTCAAAAACAGGCAAGCCGAACATGAAAGTCCGGCCCACGCCCACCGCAAAAAATGAAAGTCGCGTAGTAACCGTTTTAGAAACGGAAGTGCGAAAACGCCTTGTTAGCTTCTGCCATGCGGTGAACTTCGTCACGCTTTTTCATGGCGCCGCCACGGCCTTCAGTGGCCTCCATCAACTCATTGGCCAAACGAAGCGCCATGGATTTCTCACCGCGCTTGCGTGCAGCTTCTTTAATCCAACGCATGCTCAAGGCCAAACGACGAACGGGGCGCACCTCAACAGGCACCTGGTAGTTCGCACCACCCACACGGCGAGATTTCACCTCAACCATGGGTTTGACGTTGTTGATAGCCATGGTGAAGGCTTCCAGCGGGTCTTTACCTGGGTTTTTCTTCTCAATCTGCTCCAGGGCACCATAAATGATGCGCTCTGCAACAGCTTTTTTGCCGCCTTCCATGATCACGTTCATGAATTTGGACAGCTCAACATTGCCGAATTTTGGGTCCGGCAGGATTTCACGTTTAGGGACTTCCCGACGACGTGGCATATTTCACCTCAATTGCTTCAGTTGGTATTTTTTCAAACACCGGGAGAGTTAAAAATAAGACTCTCACTTACTCGACCCGGACATCGGGTCACTACGCTCATCCACCGCGCCACGCGGCAAACAAACACCTTGTTACTTGTAAAGCCCGGTTTATTTGGCTTTTGGCTTCTTCGCGCCGTATTTGGAACGCGACTGCTTGCGGTCTTTCACGCCTTGCAAATCGAGCGAACCGCGCACGATGTGGTAACGAACACCTGGCAAATCCTTGACGCGACCACCGCGCACGAGCACCACTGAGTGCTCCTGCAGGTTGTGGCCTTCGCCGCCGATGTAGGAAATAACTTCAAACCCGTTGGTCAGACGCACTTTGGCGACTTTACGCAGAGCAGAGTTGGGTTTTTTGGGCGTTGTGGTGTACACACGTGTGCAGACACCGCGACGCTGCGGAGAGTTTTGCATCGCAGGGCTTTTGGACTTGGTCGTTTCGACCTCGCGCCCCTGACGCACTAGCTGGTTAATGGTTGGCATTGAAAAACGTCCCTAAACGTTTGGTAACTAAAAAATACTTCGAAAACGTGAATCCCTTCGGAAATTCCGAAAAGCCCTCGACTATATCAGGCCAAAGCCCTGCTCGCAATTTAATTTATCCATACAGGCGCTAAAACTCAATTCCCACTGCAACTTGGGGCTTATTTAATCCACAAACGCAGGGCATCCCAGGCGCGCCCAAAGAGTCCGGCCTGCTCGACCGCATCCAATGCCAGCAAGGGCACATCCACCAGCACGCGCTCACCATAAGAGACTTTCAAGACCGCCAGTTGCTGCCCTTTAGAAAACGGCGCTACCAGAGGATCGTTACGCACCACCTGTGTTTTCAATTGCCCAGCCGTCCCGGCTGGCACGGCAATCACAATGGCCTGAGGCTGTCCCAGTTTCACACTGGCGCTCTTGCCCTTCCAGACCGATGGCGTCAGCACCGCCTGGTTGGCATCGAACAGTTTGACGGCTTCAAACGCGGTGTAGCCCCAGTTCATGAGCTTTTGCGACTCATTGGCGCGGGCATTTTCGCTGGCGGCACCCAAAACAATGCTTAAAAGGCGTCGGCTCCCCGTGCCGCCTGAAATACCAGGGGTACCCAGACTGGTGAACTCCCGCTTGGCGGTGGCTATCAGGCAATATCCAGCCGCATCGGTATGCCCAGTTTTCAGCCCATCGACAGAGGGGTCGCGAAACAACAACAGATTGCGGTTGCTGTCATTGGCGGCTGGCGTGCCTTCGTAGCGGTATTTTTTAATCGCATAGAAACTCACGAAGTCCGGAAAATCACGCATCAGGCGCGTGGCCAGAATACTGAGGTCGCGCGCAGTGGTGGTGTGCCCCGCCTCGGTCAGGCCTTCGGGGTTTTTGAAGCTGGTTGACTTCATCCCCAGCACTTTGGCCTGCTCATTCATCAATTGAACAAACCGCTCGGCCGTGCCACCCACGCCTTCCGCAAGCGCCATCGTGGCGTCATTGCCACTTTGCACGATCATGCCCTTAATCAGGTCCTCCACCGGGACTTTCATCTTGGGGTCAATGAACATGCGCGACCCCGGCATTTTCCAGGCACGCTCACTCACTGGGAGGGTCTGTTTGAGGTCAAGCTTCTTGCTACGCAAAGCGTCAAACACCAAATACGCACTCATCAGTTTGGTCAGAGAAGCTGGCTCCACCGGTGAGTCAATGTCTTTCTCCGCCAACATTTGATTCGCCGTGACATCGAGCAACAGGTAAGAGCGGGCAGCAATTTCTGGCGGCTGTAGTGTTTGCGCTGCAACCGATAGGCCAAACCCGGCAATAAGTGAGATCAGTAATTTTTTCATGGGATATCGTCAACAATAAAAGCTGCGGCTAGCTTAGAGAAAAGCCATAGGCCGTCTGCACAAAATTAGAGCCAGTCAAGGACGGCCAACGCGTTTTTGCCGGCGCTGCTGCTCAGCGCCCCAGGTGTGAAGGCACCAGCAGGCGCTCCACCACCTGGCCGTTTTTCAGATGCGACTCAACGATTTCATCAATGTCGCTTGCATCCACATAGGTGTACCAAACCGCCTCCGGGTAAACCACTGCCACGGGTCCCGCAGCGCAGCGGTCTAGGCAACCCGCCTTGTTGACGCGCACCTTGCCTGCGCCCGCCAGACCCGCTGCTTTCACCTGGGTCTTGCATCGGTCAAACCCTTCCTGGGCGCGATGCTGGGCACAGCTTTCTTCGCCATTTTTTCGGTCATTGAGACAAAAGAAAATATGCCGCGCGTAGTAAGCGTTAGCGGGTTGCTTGCTCAGGGCTTCAGGGGCCGGCGAGTGACTGGGGGTTTGACTGGAAGTTTCATTCATGCTGGCGATTCTAGTTTTTCGGCTCCGGCCCCCAAGCCTGAATCAGCACCGTCACCACGGCCACGTAAGGCCAAAACCAACCCAGCCACTGTGCCAAACCGTGGAAGCGGATAAAACGCCCCTGCTCCCAGGCCGAAAGGGTTTGCGCAAAATAAGGACTGTCCGGCGCTTGATTGAGCAGGCTCAGGTACACCCCCAAAGCCAGCAACACCAAGGCTGTCGCAGCACGCCGGGGCACCCAGAGAAGCGCCAACATCAGCACACTGGCAACCAGCACGCCCATTTGGGCCGGCACGCCAAACCAGGCCCAGGCATGTTGCGGGCCATAACTCATCGCAGCCGACAGCCACGTAGCGCCCAGTCCAGCGCCCAACACCACCACAAAAAACAAGGCCCGCTGCCGTACCGTGCGGATGATGCAATACCCCAGCAAACACGGGATCAAAAGCCCAAGCCCCACGCACAGCAGTTCAAGCGCCGGCCCCAAGGGCTGCAATTCAATCTCCCGCACCGGGAGCCAGTCCAGAAAAGGGGTGTCCTCCAAGGCTTCTGACACCGCGGCCTCCAGCCGCTCCATCACCTGGCCCAGCCCGAATGGCACTGAGGCCGGGAAAAGCAAAGCCAAGGGCCACAGGGCCAACAGCACCAGAATTCCGCGGGCATCAGCTACAAACCAATGCGCCCTGAACCGGCTCCAGCGCCCCACCACACCCAGACGCTCCAGCCCCCAAGCCACCAAAGCGCCAAGCCAGCCACCCAGAACATTCAGGAAAAGGTCGACATTTGACGCCACACGCACCGGCAAATAGCTTTGCAAAGATTCCATGGTCAGCGACAGCACGCCCGTTACCAGGACGGCACCCACCACGGCCAAATGAGACTGACCCCGCCGCAAGGCACTTAAAGCCAGTAAAAACCCCAACGGGATATAGCCCAAGACATTGATCGCGACATCAAAGCCGCTCCAGTAGCGCGGCAAAGGGCTCGCCAGATAAGCCCAGGGGAAAATGCCCTGAAAGCGCCAACCCAAAAATGGATACAGACTGGCATAAACCACAAGCCCCATGTAAATAAGGGCAAATGGCCAGGCCGAGGTCTTGTGCACGGACATGCTGCGCTAAAAAGGCTTAACCACCACCAAAATCACTGCCGTCAGCAGGAGCAGCACGGGCACTTCATTGAACCAACGAAACCAGACATGGCTGCGGGTAGGGCCACCGCCCTCAAAACGCCTGAGCAAAACACCACAGGCATGGTGGTAGCCCAAGGCCAGCACCACCACCAACAACTTGGCATGCATCCAGCCATTTCCCGGCCCCCAGCCTATGCCATAACCCAACCAAAGCCACAGCCCCAGCACCACCGCAGGCACCGCCAGCAGCGTACTGAAACGCATCAACTTGCGCGCCATAAGCAGCAAGCGCGCCTGCTCCGCGACCGACTCGGACGGCACCATGGCCAGGTTGACAAAGATGCGCGGCAGATAAAACAGACCGGCAAACCAACTGGCGACAAAAACAATGTGAAAAGATTTAACCCAAAGCATGGAGTCAGTTTAGGCGAGTTCGTGCAGACAAAAAAAACCCCAGCACAAGGGCTGGGGTGGTAAGCCTATTTGCTGTCACACATCAAGGCCCCGCTCAGGGAGGAAAAGCGGGAGGCAGCGAACTGCCCGGGGGTAATTTAACAAAATATCGGGGGAGATTCAAGGTTGTCAGCAAAATATTTATGAGCAGCAGGTCATGAATCTTTTCGCCATTACACTTTTCGGCATGACCAAGTACGCCTCTTACCCCTTGGGTCGACCCCGCAGACTGCGGCGCGACACCTTCACGCGCAACCTGGTGCGAGAAAACACCCTCAGCGCGCACGACCTCATTTACCCGGTATTTGTTGTTGATGGGCAACAACAACGCGTGCCCATTGCCTCCATGCCTGGTGTGGAACGCTTGAGCCTGGACCAGCTGCTTCCAGTCGCGCATGAATGTGTCCGTCTTGAAATTCCCGTCATGGCTCTTTTCCCGGTCATTGACCCGGCGCTCAAAACCTGGGACGGACGCGAAGCCTGGAACCCGGACGGACTGGTGCCTCGGGTGGTGCGGGCCTTGAAAAAAGAATGCCCTGGCCTGGGCATCATGACCGACGTGGCCTTGGACCCCTTCACCAGCCACGGCCAGGACGGCTTGCCCGACCCCAACCCTGACGAAGCGGGTTACATCATGAACGAGGCCACCATTGAAGCGCTCGTGAAGCAAGCACTAACCCAGGCCGAAGCGGGCGTGGACATGGTGGCCCCCAGCGACATGATGGACGGACGCATTGGCGCCATTCGCCAGGCCCTAGAAGCCCAGCACTTCATCCACACCCGCATCATGGCCTACAGCGCCAAATACGCCAGCGCCTTTTACGGCCCGTTTCGGGATGCCGTGGGCTCGGCGGCCAACCTGGGCAAGGGCAACAAAAAAACCTACCAAATGGACCCCGGCAATTCTGACGAAGCGCTGCGCGAAGTGGCCATGGACATCGCCGAAGGCGCGGACATGGTGATGGTCAAGCCCGGCATGCCGTATCTGGACGTGGTGCGCCGCGTCAAGGATGAATTTCAGGTGCCCACCTTTGCCTACCAGGTCAGTGGGGAATACGCCATGCTCAAGGCCGCGGCGCAAAACGGCTGGCTAGACCACGACGCCGTCATGATGGAAAGTCTGCTGGCCTTCAAACGCGCCGGTGCCGACGGCATCCTGACCTACTTTGCACTGGATGCAGCACGCTTGCTGCACAAGTAAAGGCCCGCCCACCCCATGCGCCTGTTCACACTCCACGGCCACAGCGTCGTCGAAAGCCACGAACTCGAACGCCTGGGCACGGGCGCGCAATTGCCTGACTGTTTTTATTGGCTGTCCTGCACGCGGCTAGAGTTCGAGCAACAGCTGGGGCAAATCCAGGCCACCTTGCAAACCCTCTGCGGCCTGCAACTGGTAGACCTGCACGTCAGCGACCTGCTCAACCAGCAACTCCCCTCGCGCTACGACTTCACCTCGCAATACGACCTGCTGGTGTTTCGCCGCTTGGCCGCCGGTACCGGCCAGGGCAGCGCCACACCGCCGGGCCAACCGCTAGAGCGCCTGCCCACCCGGGGCGGCCCGCCCATTCTGCGGCGCATTGACACCAGCCCCGTCGGCTTTGCCGTGTTTGACCAAGTACTGCTCACCGTTCACCCCAGCGACTGCACTGTGCCCGAAGCCTACGCCGCCAAGCTGCTGGGGGCCACCACCCATGAAGCACGCGCTGCCGGCGCCCGCCTGCCCAGCAGCCCGGCTGATTTGATGCTGCGCCTGCTCAACCATATGGTGGACAGCTACCTGGCACTACGCCGCGAACTCACGCACCAGCTTGACCACTGGCAGGCGGAGCTGCTCAACCCCAAAACCCGTTTCAACAACTGGGGCACGCTGCTGGAGGCGCGCCTGTCCTTGCACCACCTGGACGAAATTTGCGAAGACCAGCGCAGCGCCGTGCAAGACTGGATAGAAGCCCTGAAAACCTGGCCTGCTGCCACCACGCCCGAAAGCCAGCGGGCGCTCGACCTGCTGCAAGTCAGCAGCCGCGACGTACTTGAACACATAGAGCGCGTGGTACACCACGTGCGCCGCCTGGAGCAAAGCGCCGAGACCGCAGTGCAAATGCACTTCAACGCCCAAAGTCACCGCACCAACGAAATCATGCGCACGCTCACCGTGCTGACCGCTGTCTTTTTGCCGCTGAACTTGATTGCCGGTATTTTCGGCATGAACTTCGAATTCATCCCGCTGCTGCACCGCACCAACGGCTTCTGGCTGGCCATGGCGCTGATGGCGCTGACCGCGCTCGGCTTGGTGGTATTTTTTTGGCGCCAGCGCTACCTGGAGCACGCACGCCGCTGAAGCCTGAGCCAGCCGCTCAGACCCAGGGCTGCGCCAGTTGCTCGCTGGCAAACACCCGTTGCACCGCGGGCCGCGCCAACATGGCCTGCAAGTACGGCCCCAAGTGCGGGCGCATGCGGGCCGGCGTGGACGCAAAGCCGCGGCTCCAGCGGCACAGCATCAACACATAGGCGTCTGCCGCCGAATACTGCGCGCCCAGCAACCACGGCCCGCCATGGCGCGCCAACTCCGCATCAAGCTGGTCCAGGTAACCATTGGCCTTGTGCTCGGCCTGCGCCTTGACCTCGGCCGCCGCTGCTTCGTGGCCTGCACTCACCCAACGGTCCGGGTAGAAATAAACGCTCAGCGTAGCCTGCAAGGTGTTGGTCAGCCACACCATCCACGTGTAATACGCCGCCCGCTGCGGCGTTCCGATCGCCGGCGCCAAAGCGGCCTCTGGAAAGCGCTCACTCAGGTACAGGCCAATGGCCGTGGTCTCGTACAGCACCACGTCACCGTCGGTCAGCACCGGAATCAGGCCATTGGGGTTGAGCTTCAGGTAGGCGGGCGACTTGTGCGCGTTAGCCGCCCGGTCTACCAGCACCCGTTTGAAAGGCACCCCCATTTCTTCCAGAAGAATATGTGGTGCCATGGAGGCCGTGCTGGGGTAGTAATGAAGTTCAAGCATGTGTGTGACTTGGTTTAACAGGTTTAGTTTTACAGGCTTGGGCTTCAAGGCGCAGCGGCCGACTGCAAGTGGCTGGCAAAAAACGCCAGCGAGCGCCCGCGGGCCAAGGTCGCCGCGGCTTCGTCAAATGAGCCGCGCTGGTTGCAATTGAAACCATGGCCTGCCGCATAAACGTGCACAGCCACCTCCGGGTGCGCTGCCTGAAACGCCTGCACACCGGGCATAGGAATCGCGTGGTCCTGATCGCCAAAATGCGCCATCACCGGGCACTGCGGGTGGCGCGCAATCTCTGCCGGTTGCGTCATGCTGCCGCCGTAATACGCTATCGCCGCCGTCACGCCCTGCAACTGGCAGGCCGCGCGCCAGGTCAACGAACCACCCCAGCAAAAACCAATCACCCCCACCTTGCCAAACTGGGCGGCGTAATCAACCGCAGCCTGCAGGTCTTGCATGGCGCCGGGCGCGGGCAGCGCATCAATGGCAGCCTTCAGGGCCACGCCCGCCGCCACGTCTTCGCCCGAATAAGCCAACTCCACCCCGGACTTGACGCGGTGAAACATAGCCGGCGCCACCGCCAGGTAGCCCTGGACTGCAAACGCATCCACGATGCCGCGAATGTGCGAGTTAACGCCAAAAATCTCCTGCACCACCACCACGGCGCCCTTGATCGGCCCGGCGGGTCGTGCCTCATAGGCAGGAAATTTGAAGCCATCAGCACTGCCAAGTTCAATATCGTGCGCCATTCGGGTTCTCTCCAATCATCAGGTTTATCGTGAGGGTTAGGCGTCAGGTCTGACACGACCGACACCCCGCGTTCAGCAATTATTGCCTTGCCGGCTTTGCCGCTAACATGAGCCGTCGTAAAGATTACATGAACTGTAACTGCCCTAGCTGGAGTCTTCTTGAACCCTTGCCTTTTGATCACTGGCGGCTCGCGCGGCATAGGCGCAGCCACCGCCCTGCTCGCGGCCCAGCGTGGCTATGCCGTCGCAGTCAACTACGCCAGCCACTCTTTGGCCGCCGACGAGGTGGTACGCCAGATCCGTGCGGCTGGTGGCCAGGCCATCGCCGTGCAAGCCGATGTGGCCCAGGAAGACCAGGTGCTGGCCATGTTTGAGAAAATTGACTCCAAGCTCGGCCCACTGACCGCGCTGGTGAACAACGCGGGCGTGGTCGATGTGGCCGCCCGCGTCGACGAAATGCGCTTTGACCGCTTGCGGCGCATGTTTGACATCAACGTACTGGGCAGCTTCTTGTGTGCGCGTGAAGCCGTCAAACGTATGAGCACGCGCCACGGCGGCACAGGTGGCGCCATCGTCAACGTCTCCAGCGCGGCGGCCCGCCTGGGCAGCCCGGGTCAGTATGTGGACTACGCCGCCGCCAAAGCTGCCATTGAAACCTTCACCATTGGCCTGGCCAAAGAAGTCGCTACCGAGGGCATTCGCGTCAACGCCGTGCGTCCTGGCATCATTGAGACAGACATTCACGCCTCAGCCGGTCAACCCGACCGCGCTCGGCAAATGGCGCCCCATGTGCCCATGCAGCGCAGCGGCACGGCCCACGAGGTGGCGCTAGGCATTCTCTGGCTGCTCTCCAACGAGGCCAGTTACACCACCGGCACTTTTCTGGACATCGCGGGCGGACGCTGAGTTGCCACGCACCTTTATTCAATCCCTAGGAGACGACATGAACCAGCCGAACCCCACTCCCCCAGACCTCCAGGCCGAGCGCATTGACCTCGCAGCGGCCTTTCGCTGGACCGCGCGCCTGGGTCTGCATGAGGCCGTCGCCAACCATTTCTCGCTGGCCGTCAGCGACGATGGCCGGCGCTTTCTGATGAACCCCAACCAGCGGCACTTTGCCAATACCCGCGCCAGCGATTTGCTGTTGCTCGACGCCGACCAACCCGACGTGCTGCAACAGCCCGACGCGCCCGACCCCACCGCCTGGGGCCTGCACGGCGCCATTCACCGGCGCGTGCGCCATGCCCGTTGCGTCATGCATGTGCACTCCACCTATGCCACCGTGCTGGCCTCGCTGGCCGACAGCCGCTTGCCCCCGATTGACCAAAACTGCGCCACCTTTTTCAACCGCTATGTGATTGACGAGCATTACGGCGGCCTGGCCTTTGAAGCCGAAGGCGAACGTTGCGCCGCCTTGCTGACCGACCCCAAAGTCAAGGTCATGGTGATGGGCAACCACGGCGTGCTGGTAATTGGCGACAGCGTGGCTGACGCCTTCAACCGCCTGTTTTACTTTGAACGCTCGGCCCAAACCTACATCCTCGCGCTGCAAACCCAGCGCCCGCTGCGCGTGATGCCCGACCACATTGCCGAAAAAACCGCGCAGGAGCTGGAACAGTACCCCGAGCAGGCCGAGCGCCACCTGTCAGAACTCAAAACCATCCTGGACCGCGAAGAGCCAGACTACCGGCTGTAAATACGGCCCTGCCCTCGAAAGAACCTCGCCATGGATTTCAAGCCCCTCGTCACCCTGTTGGCCATCGTCAACCCCTTGGCCATCGTGCCGTTTTTCATCCACTACACGCACGACTTCAGTCCCGCACAACGCCGCCGTACCATCCTGATTTCGTCGTTCAGTGCCTTTGTGGTGATCGCCGTCAGCGCCTTGATGGGCTTGCACATCCTGGAATTTTTTGGCATCTCGCTGGCCAGCTTCCAAGTCGGCGGCGGCATGCTGCTGCTGACCTCGGCGCTGGCCATGCTCAACGCCCAACCGGCCGAGGCCAAGTCCAACGCCGAAGAAATGCACGACGCGGCCGCCCGGGCCAGCATTGCCGTCGTGCCACTGACCATTCCGCTGCTCACCGGCCCGGCCACCATGTCCACCGTGGTGATTTACGCCGACAAAGCCAAAACCTTTTTACAACTCAGTTCGCTGGTGGGCTACGGTGTGGTCATTGCACTGGCCACCGCGCTGTGCTTTTCATTGGCCGAGCCCATCGCCCGCGTGCTCGGCAAAACCGGCATCAACGTCATGACGCGCCTGATGGGCCTGATACTGGCAGCGCTGTCGGTAGAGGTCATGTCCGACGGGCTGGTGAAACTGTTCCCTGCGTTGGCGGGGTAAGCGGCGGGTTAGCTGGCGGGGTAAGCGCCTCAGGTCCACAAATTGTTGAGCAAGGGACTGGGCCGGTGCGCCAGCACCTGGTCTTGAATCACTGCCGGGCTCAGCTTGAACAGGCGCTCCAGCACCTGGGCGTAAATGGCGCAGGCATCCAGGGTGGCGGGCAAGTCCCGCTCCTCAAACAACTGGGGCTTTTGCAGACCACGCCAGTCGGCAATAACGCCTGATTTTTCTACCAACCCACCCGCCAAAAAGCAGCAAGAACCGACGCCATGGTCGGTGCCACTGGTGCCGTTTTCAGCGACGGTTCGGCCAAACTCGGTGATGGTGAGCACCAGCGTATGGCGCCATTGATCCCCCATGGCCTTTTGAAAGGCCCCCATGATGTCGTCCAACTCGCCCAGCTTGTTGGCCAGCACGCCGGTATCGGCGCCTTGCACGCCATGCGTGTCAAAACCATTGGCCACATCAATCACCGCCACGCGCGGACCCAGTTCTTCCTTCAACCGCGCAGCGGCCAGTCGCGCCAAAGCCGCAGGACTGCGAATTTCGTCCGCGGTAGCAGCGTCCATGTCCGGCTGGGCCATGGCCTGCTTGGTCGGCCTGCTTTGCAAGGCATCCGAGTAAGTGGCCAAGGTGCTGTCGGCTGACCACATGGCCACCACACGGCTGAGCGTGTCTTGGTCGGTAGGCTGCATCCAGTTGGGGAATTCGGTAGCCGCCTGGTCGTCGCCCTTGAGCAGCAATGGCATCGGAATACTGATGGCAACACCGCCTTGCAAATTGGCCAGCTTCAGGCCACGCCCCAGCCAACCGGATTTGCTGGTGTAAGGCTTCATGATGCCGCTTTGCATCACATCCTGTCCTTCAAAGTGCGAGCGTCCGGTATAGGCAAAACCCATGCTGTGCACAATTTTGAGTTGCCCCTGGCCCCAAAGCTTGTGCAGATTCTGCAAGCGGGGATGCAAGGCAAAACTGTCGTTCAAGGCCAAGGGGCGTTGAATCAGTGTGCTTTTGCGGATTTTGGTCAGCAGCGGGTCGGCCACCGGCACCACCGCCGTGAGCCCATCCATGCCGCCGCGCAACAACACCACCAACAAGCGTGTTTTCTCATCCTGCACGCGCGACTGCGCCAGACCAGGCAAGCCGGCATAGGTCAAAACGGCAGTGGTGCCCGTGTGTTGAATAAATGATCTTCTTTTCATGCGTCAGCTCCACAACATGTCAGGACTGGCCAGCCACATCAGCACGGCCTGTGAGGGGTTCTTTTGAGCCAGCGCCTGGGTCACAAGCAGGCGTGATTTGCTCTGCGCTGGCAGACTGGTAGCCATGAGCTTTTCAAGCCGCCCCATCTGCTCAGCGCTCGCCATGGGGACGCGCTGCGCCAGCATTTGCGCCAGCCGCAAACGCCGGTCCAGCATCTCTTTTGAAATCCAGTCGTCCGAACGAATGGGCCAACCATTGGGCTGCGGGCTGAAGGGCAGCGGCTGTCCCAGGTCCTTCATCAGGGTCGCGGTCGTCCACTCTTTCATCGGCACCAGTTGGGGCGGGTTCTGCGGCAGGCCCAGGCCCAGCAGGCGCAGGGTCTGCAGCAACCAGGCCTCCGGGTTCTGGAATTTCTTGGTGCGTTCCATGTTGTTCCAGGTGGCCTCAATAACCGCCTTGTGCACCGCAGGCAAATGGCCTTTGGATTCGATGAAAGCTTTTTCAACCAGCGCCACCGCCTCGGCGGGCGGCTCATCATCCATGAAATAAACACACAATTTACGGGCAATGTGATGGGCCGTAGCTGGGTGATTAGCCAGGTCGGTAATGAAATCTTCGAGCTTGCCTTTCTGGCGGAAGACACTGCTGCTGTAAACCTTGCCCATCACCTTCTGATCAGCCGACTCATGCCGACCATAGACAAAAATGGTGCCATTCAAGGCTGCAGGTGCATTGTGGTTCGGGAAAAAAAGCGGCTTGGCCTCGTCGCTGTTGGGCATCACAAAAGTCCAGCCCGTCAAGATCAGGGTGGACTGCTCCACATCGGCCTGTGTGTAGCCCGACTGCGGCGTGACCGTGAACAACTCCAGCAATTCCCGGCCCAGATTTTCGTTGATGCTGTCTGTGGTTCGCCCTTGTTTACGCGCCGTACTGTTGGGCCCCACATTGCGGTAGTTGTCCAGGTAAATCAGCATGCTTGGGTGCGTCACGGCATTCCACAGCAGGTCGCGAAAACTGCCGGTCAAATGCTCCCGCAAGGCGCGCTGGTAAGGACCTACCAGCACATCGTTGTTGTCGGTATTGGGGGCAACCATGAAGTGGTTGGTCCAGAAATGCCAGAAGCGTTCAAACACCGGTTGCTTGCTGAACAGCGCCGTGGAGGCACGGGCTTGCAACTCCTTCCAGTGCTCCAGGTCTCGGTAGGGGTAGTAGAGAGCTTTTCTCACCGTCGCTTTGCGCTCGGCCTCAGGCAAGTCGGGGCTTAGCCTGAACATCTTATCCACCGCATTCCAGGAGCGCCGGTAGGCCGTCATCAGCTCTGTCATGGTGCGCGTCAGCTTGAACTCGGGGGGCAAATCGGTACGTACCTGACCGGCGGCGTCCAACAAATCAATGGGGGGTACCCGGTCTAGCTGGGCTTCGGCCCAGGCCACGGGGTCGGTGGGCAGCGATCCATCTGCGTTTGGACCGAAGGCAAGACGCTGCATGAACCTGAAAGTTTTTTCTTCGTGTTGCATACGATTTTTTATAGGGTGAATGGCCAGTGTATGCCAGGTATCACGGTGCCATGTACAGCTATTTACCCCCCGACTGGTAGACCTGCAAATAGCCAAGGGCATGCTGCTTCTACGGGGAGTCAGCGCACGCTCAGCTGACTGGGGAATAATCGGCCTATGACTGCTGCAACGTCCCCCTGGAGTCCTTTGCGCCAACAAGCCTTTCGCGGCTTATGGCTTTGCGGGGGGGTGTATTTCGTGGGCAGCGGCATGCAGACCATGGCAGCGGCCTGGCTTATGGTGGAACTCACCGGTTCGTCTTTTCTGGCCGCACTGGTGCAAACCGCCGTGTTCCTGCCCATGTTTTTACTCGCCCTGCCTGCCGGCGTGCTGGCCGACACCACCGACCGCCGGCGCCTTATTTCAGGCGCGCTCATCGCGCAAATGGCCGCCTGCGGCCTGCTGACCTTGCTGGTGCTGGGCGGCTGGGGCGGGCCGGCCTCGGTGCTGTTCCTGGTGTTTATCTGCGGTTGTTGCACTGCGGTGCTCACGCCGGCCTGGAACTCCTCTGTCGTCGATCCGGTGCCACGCGACGAGTGGCCGCAGGCCATCACCGCCATCAGCATTGCCTACAACGTGGCGCGCGCTATTGGCCCGTCGTTGGCGGGTCTGCTGTTTGCGCGGTTGGGCGCCGGGCTGGTTTTTTCAGTCACCGTCTTCACGACGCTGGTGATGTGGGAGTCGATACGCCGCTGGCCGCCACGCGCGCATCCACCGTCACGCCTGCCGGCTGAGCGCTTGTGGGGCGGCACCCTCAGCGGGCTACGTTTTGCCTGGCACTCGCGCATCATCCTGGCGCAACTGGTGCGGGTGATGGCCTATAGCGCCGCCGGTTCAGCACTATGGGCTTTGTTGCCGGTGATTGCACAGCGCCAGTTGGACACCGGGGCGGAAGGTTTTGGCTTACTCATGGGTTGCCTGGGTACCGGCGGGGTAGTGGCCGGGCTGGTGATTGGCCGCCTGCGTGCGCGCTTTGGACTGGACCTGATCGTGGCCGTGAGTTGCCTGGCGTTTGCCGCCGTGATGGCGGTGGCAGCCTGGGTGCGCGTGCCGCTGCTGGTGTATAGCGCTATGGTGCTGGGCGGCGCGGCCTGGATGGCGGCCATGTCCACCTTCAACACCGCCACGCAGGCCAGTGCACCGCCTTGGGTGCGCTCGCGGGCCGTGGCCCTGCACATTGTGGCGTCGCTGGGTGCCTATGCCTTTGGCTCGGCGCTCTGGGGCGCGGTGTCCGACATTGCCGGACTCACCACCGCGCTGACGCTCGCAGCCGTCTTGATGGCTGCCGGTGTGCTGCTGGTGCGTCCGTTTCCTTTGCGGGTGGGTGAAGTCCACGAGGTAACGCAAGGTACGCCGTGGGACGAACTGTTTGTAGAGGCTGAACCCAGCCCCGAAGCTGGTCCGGTGGCCGTTGAGTTGGGTTACCGCATCCTCCCGGGAGAAGACCGCGATTTTCTCGACACCATCAGCCTGATGAAAGCGCCACGCCGACGCGACGGCGCCACCTTCTGGCGCATCTACAAAGACCTGGGTGAGCCGTCGCGCTACGTCGAGCGCTTCATCGTGACCTCCTGGGCCGACTACCTGCACCAGCGCGCCCGCGCCACCCTGGCCGACCAAACGCTGGAAGCCGAAATTCGCGCATTTCTGGTGCCCGGTGAAAGCGTGCACATGTCGCACTACATTGCGGAGCGTTGAGTCCCTGGCTCCTCAATAACACACCAGACCTTGATCTACAGCAGGGCGCATGCCATCAAACTGCCTAGGATAAGTATTTATCGGTAGTAACTAATTGCTATCTTTAATAGAAATTAGGTGCCACCTTTGATGATCGCTTCAAAACTTCCTGCGGATGCCCGTCGCGCAGTCAACGTCGAGGCCGTGATTTCTTTGGCGGGCTCGCAAAACCCCAGCGACATCAAGACGCAAGGCGCCTTGACCAGGGCAAAACCGGTGGCGAAATTTCGCCAGACGTTGAAACCCGCGCTGCAGCCACCTTGTTCATCGGGACCATTCAGGGTTGGGTCATGCAGTCCATGCTGGCCAATAGCTCACATCACCTCCGCGACCAGGCGCCGGCTGTGTACGCCATTTACCAACGCGGCCTAAGGCGTCTATGACAACTTTCTTCTCTACCCATCGAAAAGTCTTGGCCTTGGCCAGCATGATGCTGGTGCTGGTGACGTTATTGGGCTACGTGGCGTTGCGCGCCGGACCCTTGGCTCCAGTGGCGATCACGGTAGCAACCGTCCCCATCCAGGCGCTTCATCCCGCCTTGTTTGGTATTGGCACGGTAGAAGCCCGTACCACGCACAAAATTGGTCCGACTGTGGCCGGGCGCATCAAGCGGGTTGAGGTGCAAACTGGCCAAACGGTCAAGGCCGGGCAGTTGCTTGCAGAGATGGATTCGGTCGACCTGGACGAAAGAATTTCAGCACAAGAAGCGAGCATCAAACGAGCGCAGGCCAGCGTGATGGCGGTTGAGGCGCAGTCACAAGAAGTCTCGGCGCGCCAGGCATTTGCTGAAGTGCAGAACAAACGCTATGCCCTGCTGCTGGTTTCACAATCAGTTAGCGAAGAAGGCGCCTCGGTGAAACGCCAGGAACTGACCATCGCCAAGTCCAACTCAGCGGCCGTCCTTGCCAACCTGGATGCGTCGCGCCAGGAGTTACTGCGTGCCCGCTCAGACCGGGAGGGGCTGTTGCGCCAGCGGGCTAATTTGCGGCTTGTTTCGCCCATCGACGGCCTGGTTTCACGCCGAGATGCCGACCCCGGCAGCACCGCAGTGGCTGGCCAGACGGTGGTGGAGGTCATAGACCCCGGCAGCTTGTGGATCAGCGTGCGCTTTGACCAACAACGCGCACAGGGCTTGACGGCGCAGTTACCCGCAAAAATCGTTTTGCGTTCACGGGCCAGCGAGTCCCTGGCTGGGCGAGTGGTCCGGTTAGAGCCACACGCTGACGCAGTCACTGAAGAACTATTGGCCAAAGTAGAACTCACCCTGCGCCCCGGCGCGACACCTCCGATAGGTGAATTGGCCGAAGTGACGGTAGCGCTATCGGCGCAACAGGCGCTGCCGGTTGTACCCAATGCCAGCGTCCAGCGGGTCGATGGACGGCTGGGGGTATGGGTTCTTGACAAAGCATCGCTGCGCTTTGCACCCATTAAAACCGGCGCCACCGACCTGCAAGGACTCGTTCAGGTGCTTGAAGGCCTGAGCGGTGGTGAACAGTTGGTGGTGTACAGCCAAAAGGCATTGAGCGCCAACAGCCGCATTTCAGTCGTGCCGAGAATTCCAGGGGTTGCACCATGATCAGCTTGGCCGGGCGTGACATCTTGCACGCCTGGGGTAAGTTCGTTTTCACCGGCGTTGGCCTGGGTTTACTGATTGGCGTCACGCTCACCATGGCTGGGGTGTACCGCGGCATGGTGGACGATGCCAAGGTCTTGCTCGACAACAGCGGGGCTGACTTGTGGGTGGTGCAAAAAGACACCCAAGGCCCCTACGCCGAAGCCTCCAGCCTCCCCGACGACAGCTACCGCAGCATCCAAGGCATGCCAGGCGTGGCCCAGGTCGCCAACGTCACCTACCTGACCATGCAAGTCCGCGCCCTGGATAAAGGCAAGCCGCGCGATGTGCGGGCGATGGTGGTGGGCGTTACGCCCGATGGTGCCGGTCATCCGGGGCAACCCAGTTATTTAGTGCAGGGACGGCACTTGACGCGCAGCCATTACGAAGCCGTGACGGATATTGCCGCCGGTTTTTCGGTGGGCGAGCGCATCCGTATTCGCCGCAACGACTACACGGTGGTGGGTTTGACGCGGCGCATGGTGTCCTCGGGCGGCGACCCCATGGTGTTCATACCGATTAAAGATGCCCAGGAGGCGCAGTTTCTAAAAGACAACGACGCCATCGTGGCCCAGCGCGCACGCACCGCGCAAAGCCCCGCACTCAATCGTCCGGGTGTGCCTGGACTTCTGGAGGCCGTGATTGCTGCGCAAAGCACCAACACGTCGGTCAATGCCGTACTGGTGCAAATTCAAGCCGGTGCCGACCCTGAAGCTGTGGCCGAACCGATCCGGCGTTGGAAACACCTGAGTGTCTATACCCGCGCACAGATGCAAAGCATTTTGATCGAGAAGCTCATTGCCACAGCGGCCAAGCAAATCGCCATGTTTCTGGTCATTCTGGCCGTCGTCAGCGCGGCCATTGTGGCCTTCATCATCTACACCTTGACGATGGGCAAGATTCGTGAAATCGCCGTCCTCAAACTCATAGGCACCACCAACCGCACCATCGCCGCCATGATCATGCAGCAAGCGGTAGCCCTGGGGCTGATTGGTTTTGTCGTGGGCAAAGTAGCGGCCACCTTCTGGGCGCCGGTATTCCCCAAGTACGTCTTGCTCGAATCGGGCGATGCGCTACGCGGATTGGCCGCCGTCGTGGTCATTTGCCTGCTGGCTAGCTTGGTAGCCATTCGAGCTGCGCTCAAGGTCGACCCTGCGGAGGCAATTGGTGGTTGACCCCAACGCATGGGCCGCAGGGCGTGGCATCCGCATCGAAGGCCTGACCAAGCGCTATGGCCAGGGCGACACCGCAGTGGATGCGCTCAAGGGGGTGAACATGGTGGTCGGCCCAGGCGAGGTGGTCGGCTTGGTGGGGCCATCGGGTTCCGGTAAAAGCACCTTGCTGAAATGCCTGGGCGCTGTGATTGAACCCACGGCCGGGCGCATGGTCTTGGGTCAGGACGTGATCTATGACCAAGGCTGGAAAGCAACTGATCTGCGCGCCCTGCGGCGCGACAAGATTGGTTTTGTGTTCCAGGCGCCGTACCTGATTCCGTTTTTGGACGTCACCGACAACGTGGCCCTGTTGCCCATGCTGGCCGGCGTTGCCAATGCCGAAGCCCGCCAGCGCGCCTTGGTTTTATTAACTGCGCTCGATGTGCAGCACCGCGCCAAAGCCATGCCCAGCCAACTATCGGGCGGCGAGCAGCAACGGGTGTCGATCGCGCGCGGGCTGATAAATCACCCGCCTGTCATTCTGGCCGACGAGCCCACCGCGCCGCTAGATAGCGAACGCGCCTTGGCCGTTATTCGCATCCTTAACCAAATGGCCAAGCAGTTTGACACCGCGATCATCGTCGTCACCCACGATGAAAAAATCATTCCTACCTTCAAAAGGATTTACCACATCCGCGACGGCGTCACCCACGAAGAAGTGGGCCAAGGCCGCAGCACCGAACTCTGATTTTTCGTATTCAGGCTGTAGGTGGCAAGGCGCGCCAACCGCGCACGATCTGCAGCTTGACTGATGACGATCTGCCTGGGCCCCGACAAGCGGCGCATCGCTGCACGTTACACGCTGACCATCACCCGCAACACCTCTTGCCCGTAGGCCTCGAGCTTTTTGGCACCAATGCCGGTGATGCCCTGCAAGTCGTCGAGCGACTGCGGCGCGCGCTCGGCAATGGCGGCCAAGGTGGCGTCGTGAAAAATAACGTAGGCCGGCAGGTTGTGCGCGCGGGCCACTTCGGCGCGCCAGGCTTTCAGGGCCACATAACGTTCCTGGCCGTCGACGTCGAGCGATGCTGGCACCTTGGCCGCCGCCACCGCGCTGCGTTTGGTCTTGCGCTCACCGGGGCTGGACACCGATTCACGCAACTGCACCGACACCTCGCCCTTGAGCACCGCGCGTGAGCCGTCGGTGAGTTGCAAGGTGTTGAAGGCTTCGGCGTCTACCGCCACCGCGCCAATGGCGATCAGTTGGCGCAGCACGCCGCGCAGTTGCAGCTCGGACAAATCAGCGCCAATGCCAAAGGTGCTCAAGGTTTCATGGCCGCGCTGGGTCACCTTCTCGGTCGGCTTGCCCCGCAAAATATCCATGATGTGGCCGGCACCGTAGCTGATGCCGCCCATTTGCTGCACCCGGTAAATGGTGCTGAGCAGCTTGCGCGCGGCGTCGGTGCCGTCCCACACCGCGGGCGGGCGCAGGCAGTTGTCGCAGTTGCCGCAGGGTTGACTGGCTTCACCAAAGTAGGCCAGCAGCCGCACGCGCCGGCAGTCGGTGGCCTCGCTCAGGCCCAGCAGGGCGTCGAGTTTGCCGCGCAAGCCTTGTTTGAATTCTTCGCCCGCCGGGCTCTCGTCGATCATGCGGCGCTGGTTCACCACGTCTTGCAGGCCGTAGCACATCCAGGCGTCAGCGGGCTCGCCGTCACGCCCGGCACGCCCGGTTTCCTGGTAGTAGCCTTCAATGTTCTTGGGCATGTCCAGGTGCGCCACAAAGCGCACGTCAGGCTTGTTGATGCCCATCCCGAAGGCGATGGTGGCCACCATCACAATGCCTTCGCTGCGCAGAAACTGGTCCTGGTTGGCCTGGCGCACCTGCTGGTCCAGCCCGGCGTGGTAGGGCAAGGCGGCAATGCCTTCGTTGCACAGCGTGTTGGCAATGTCTTCCACCCGCTTGCGCGACTGGCAATACACAATGCCGGCGTCGCCCATGTGCTCGTTCATGATGAAGCGCAGCAACTGTTGCGTGGCCTCGCGCTTTTCAACAATGGTGTAGCTGATGTTGGGCCGGTCGAAGCTGCTGACAAACTGGCGCGCGTTTTGCAATTGCAAGCGCTCCACAATGTCCGCGCGCGTGAGCGCATCGGCCGTGGCGGTGAGGGCAATGCGCGGCACGCTGGGGTAGCGCTCATGCAGCACGGTCAGCGCCCGGTACTCGGGCCTGAAGTCGTGGCCCCACTGGCTCACGCAATGCGCCTCGTCAATGGCAAACAGGCTCAAAGCGCCGCGCTCTTGCAGCGAGTCAAGCTGCGCCAGAAAGCGCGGGGTGGTGATGCGCTCGGGTGCGGCGTACAGCAGGGTGATTTCTCCGCGCAACAAGCGCCGCTCCACCTGGGAGGCTTCTTCGCCCGACAAGGTGGAATTTAAAAACGCGGCGCTCACACCGGCCTCGTGCAAGGCCCCCACCTGGTCGTGCATCAGGGCAATCAGCGGGGAAATCACCACGGTAATGCCCTGCCCGGCGCGCTGGCGGGCAATGGCGGGAATCTGGTAGCACAGCGACTTGCCGCCGCCGGTGGGCATCAACACCAAGGCATCGCCCCCGCCCACCACGTGCTCAATGATGTCTTGCTGAGGCCCCCGGAAGGCGCCGTAACCGAATACTTCTTGAAGAATGTGATGAATGGACAAAGTAGACGCTATCTATGAAGGGGCTGCGCACGCAAGCCGCCTGTTCGGTGGCCTGGTTTGGCGTGCATTGTCCCACTCAGGCAAGGGGGGCTGACAGGCGCACTCGTGGGTGGGTGGCAAGTAGGTGGGGCGGCAGCTTATTGTTTTGACAGCCTTTGCGCCCACACCAGCGCCGTGAGGCCCACCACACTCAGGCCCAGCAGCAGCCACAAGCCGTAGGTGTAGCCCACCTGCGGCGTCCACATCACCCCCAGCAGCCAGGGCGAGGCAGCCCGGGCCAGCGCTTGCGGCAAGCCCAGCGCACCACTCAATCGGGGCATGTGCTCGCGGCTCACGTACTGCGCAATAGCCGTGCCTTTGACAATGGTGAGCATGCCGTTGCCCATGCCGTACAGCAGCACAAAGCCTATGAGCAAGCCCGTGTGCACGGCCCCCGTCAACGGCGCCAGCGGCACCAGCAGCAGCGCCACCAGCCCCACCGGAATCAGGCTGGGTATGAGGCGGTTGGCCAGATGCATGTCAAAGTGGTGCTCAAAGAAAAACATCAGCAGCCGCCCCAGCACCTGAATCACGCCCATGCTGGCGGGAATCGCAATCACCCAGGCCTCGTTCAGACCGTTCTCCCGCAGCAAACTCACCATGTGCGCCGGTAGCGCCACGGTGACCGCCATCGTCAACACCACAAAACTGCCAATCAACCAGAACGCCGGGCTGAGCAAATGTTGCGAAAACCCCTGCCTGGCAACCTGCCCCGACGTACCCTGCACGTGCGCCGCCCCTTCGGAGTGCTGGCGGACCGGTTGGGCAGGCGCACCGCGCAAATTCAACATATGCAGCGGCAGGCACACCCCCCATTGCAGTGCCGCCAGCACCAGCACGCTCTGGCGCCAGCCCAGGTGGGCCATCAACCAGGCAATCAGCGGAATGAACACCGTGCTGGCCAGTCCGCCCAAAAAAGTCATGGTGATGATGGCGCGTCGAAAGTCCAGCGCAAAGCGACGTGTCACCACCGCAAAAACCGGCGTGTACAAAATGGCCGACATAGCCACCCCCAGCCCGGCCCAAATGGCATAAAAGCCCCACTGGCTGGTCACGCTGCCCAGCAGCGCCAGACACAGCCCCGCCAACACAGAGCCCGCACTCATCACCACCCGCTCATGGCCGCGGTCGATCCAGCGCCCCACCGGGTAGGCCATCAAGCCCTCCACCAGCAAGGCAATGCTGAAGGCCAGCGACGACTGCGCCCGACTCAGGCCCAGCTCGCGCTCCACCGGCTCCATCAGCAGCGAAAACAGGTAAAAAATACTGCCCCAACTGATCAATTGCGACAGCGACAACCAAGCCACCAGGCGCCGGTCGTGTTGCAAGGCAGGGGCTAAGGTCATATGAATTACAGTAGTGAAAGGCGGTCAGCCCGGGTCTCGTAGCAGCCCAGGACTAAGCCACGAAGTCAGCCCATAAAGTGGGCACAAAAAAGGAGATTGTGTATGAACCACCTCATCGACCTGGAACGCTACCCGCTGGACCAGGAAGGCAGCCCAGCCTGGACCGCATTGGTGGCTCGTGCGCGCGCCGACCTGGTGGCCTACGGCATGTTCAATCTGGAGGGTTTTTTGCGCCCCGGTGTCGCTGAGCAAGCCATGGCCGAAATTGCCCCGGTGATGGAGGCTGCATCGTTTGAACACAAGCGGCTGCACAACATTTACTTCCAACCCAGCATCGCCGGGCTGGCGCCCGATCACCCCGCTCTGCAACAGGTAGAAACCGCCAACCGCACGGTCTGTGCCGACCAGATACCGCACAGCCTGGTGACCCAGGTGTACGCCTACCCGCCGCTGGTGCGGTTTTTAGCCGCCGCCATGGAAAAGCCCTCACTTTTCACCATGCAAGACCCGCTGGCGCGGGTCAACGTCATGAGCTACCGCGCTGGCGAAACCCTGAACTGGCACTTTGACCGCTCCGAGTTCACCACCACGCTGCTGCTCCAGGCCCCGCTGGGCGGCGGCGATTTTGAGTACCGCACCGACCTGCGCTCCCCCACCGACCCCAACTACGAGGGCGTGGCCAAACTGCTCACTGGGCAAGACCCGCTGCTGCAACGCATGAACCTGCAAGCCGGCACGCTCAACGTCTTTCGCGGCAAGAACACAGCGCACCGAGTCACCAAGGTAGAGGGCGCGGTGCCACGCATGATTGCGGTGTTTTCGTATTTTGAAACACCGGGCGTGGTGTTCACGCCGCAGGAGCAGCAGGGTTTTTATGGCCGCGTGGTCCCGGCATAAGACCACGGGTAAGCAGCCCTGATCAAGGGCGACGTCTCAAGCCCCTGCGGCGCGCAAGGCCCGCCGGTACTGCATGGCCTCGGCCACATGGGCCAGTTCGGTATGCGGTGCGCCGGCCAGGTCGGCAATGGTGCGGGCCACTTTCAGCGCGCGGTGCGTGCTGCGCGCTGACCAGCCCAGGCGGGTGGCAGCTACCTGCAAAAAATTAACGGCTTCAGGCACCAGCAACACATGGGCGTCTATCTCCTGGCCTTGCAAGGCCTGGTTGGCCTTGTCCTGGCGCGCCATGGCGCGCGCACGGGCTGCGGTGCAACGCGCACGTATGTCTGCGGTCGATTCGCCTGGGGGCGCTTGCAGCAAATCCGCTGGCAACAGGCTGGGAACCTCCAGGTGCAAATCAATGCGGTCCAGCAGCGGGCCGCTGAGCTTGCCCTGGTAACGCGCCACCTGGTCGGGCGTGCAGCGGCAGGCTTTTTGGGGCGAGCCCAGGTAACCGCAGGGGCACGGATTCATGGCGGCAATGAGCTGAAAGCGCGCCGGAAACTCGGCCCGACGCGCCGCCCGCGAAATGGTGATGGCGCCCGTCTCCAGCGGCTCGCGCAGCGCCTCCAGTGCCGCACGCGGAAATTCAGGCAGCTCATCGAGAAACAACACGCCGTGGTGGGCGAGGGATATTTCTCCCGGCCGAGGCGGTGAACCGCCGCCCACCAAGGCCACGGCACTGGCGGTGTGGTGCGGGCTGCACGTGGGGCGCTGGCCCCATTGCGACAGCACAAAGCGTCCACCCAGGCTGGCCACGGCGGCGCTTTGCAGCGCTTCATCGGTCGTCATGGGCGGCAGCAGGCCGGCAAAACGCTGCGCCAACATCGACTTGCCGGAGCCCGGCGGCCCCATCAAGAGCAGGCTATGGCCCCCAGCGGCGGCAATCTCCAGCACCCGCTTGGCGCCCAGCTGGCCTTTGACATCGGCCAAGTCGAGGTAAGGCGCGGCTGGGGCGTGCGCTTGGGCGCTCACGCGCACCCAGCCCGGCGCAGGTTCTGCGGTTGGGGCATCTGTGGCAAGGGGTAAAAAATTGGCCACCACATCCAGCAAATGCCGTGCGCCGTAAACCTGCGCATCTGGCACCAGGGCAGCTTCTTCGGCACTGGGCAAGGGCAGCACCAGGCGCGTCACCACCCGCCCGGCATGCAGCGCCAGGCTCATGGCCAAGGCGCCACGCACCGCACGCAACTCACCCGAGAGCGACAACTCGCCGGCAAACTCATGGCCGGCCAAACGTGCGCCGTCGATTTGCCCGCTGGCCGCCAAAATGCCCAGGGCGATGGGCAAATCAAAACGACCCGAGTCTTTGGGCAAATCAGCCGGGGCCAGGTTGACGGTGATGCGTTTGTTGTGCGGAAACTCCAGCCCCGAGTTCTGGATGGCCGAGCGCACGCGCTCGCGCGCCTCTTTCACCTCCACGTCGGCCAGGCCCACCAGCGTGAAGCTGGGCAAGCCATTGGCCAGGTGCACCTCCACCGTGACAGCGGCGGCCTCCAGCCCGAGCAGGGCGCGGCTTTGCACCAAAGAAAGACTCATACGGATACCTCTCTATTTAGGTGCAAAAAAATAATCCGCACCTTATCCATTTGCACCATGCAGGTGCGTTTCTATGTGTTGTGCGGTCATATTACCGCAGGGGGCCGGGCACAGAGGCGCAAAATATTTGGCATGGTCTGTGCATAAAGCTGGTGTCGCCAACTACCTGTGAACATTCCATGAACTTCAAATCTACCGCCGCCCTCGCTTTGATCGCCCTCTTGTCTGGCACTGCCGCCGTGGCACAAACCAAAGCACCTGAGCCCGACTTCACCCTGTCTTACAACGTGGGCGTCACCACCGACTACCGCTTTCGCAGCCTGTCACAAACCTCCTTTAAACCCGCGCTGCAAGCCGGTGCCGACTTCTCGCACAAAAGCGGTTTGTACCTGGGCGTGTGGGGCGCCAACGTCAACTGGATCAAGGACTACGTAGGCGCCACCAAAGGCAGCATGGAACTTGACCTGTACGGCGGCTTCAAAACAGAAGTGGCCAAAGACCTGGGCCTGGACCTGGGCCTGATTGCCTACCAATACCCCGGCAACACAGCGGGTGACGTGACCAATTTTGTCAACGCCAACACCACTGAAATCTATGGCGCACTCACCTACAAGATCGTCACCGTCAAGTACAGCTACAGCACCAGCAACTTCATTGCCAACAGCAACAGTTCCGGCAGCTACTACGTAGAAGCCGCCGCCAACTTAGACGTCGGCAATGGCATCACCATCACCCCGCACGTGGGCTACCAGTCCATTCCCAACGTGACTGCCGATGCCGGCAACTACACCGACTTCTCCCTCACCGTAGCCAAAGATTTGGGCAACGGCCTGAGCGCTTCAGTGGTCGCCTACGCCACCGATGCCAAAGACTCGTTTTACAAAGTTTCACCCACGGGCAACCTGGGTAATACCGGTCTGGCTGTGGGCCTGAAATACAGCTTCTAAGCCATTCATAAAAACAGGAGTACGCATGAAAATTGTTACCGCCATCATCAAACCCTTCAAGCTCGACGAGGTGCGTGAAGCGCTCTCGGCCATTGGCGTGCAGGGCATCACCGTGACTGAAGTCAAAGGCTTCGGTCGCCAAAAGGGCCACACTGAGCTGTACCGCGGCGCTGAATACGTGGTGGACTTTTTGCCCAAGGTCAAGATTGAAGCCGCGGTTGCCACCGAGTTGGTAGACCGCGTGATTGAAGCCATTGAAGGCGCCGCCCGCACCGGCAAGATCGGTGACGGCAAGATTTTTGTCTACAACCTGGAACAAGTCGTTCGCATCCGCACCGGCGAAACCGGCCAGGAAGCGCTGTAAGGCCTGCCCCACCGACACGAGAACATGCCCATGAAAAAATATCTTTTATCCCTCGTACTAGGCCTAAGTTTGCTCGGCAGCAGCGCGGTTGCCACCGCGCAAACAGCTGCACCAGCCACGGCCACCTCTGCCTCTGCCACCGCAGAAGCCAAACCGGCTGACCCCGCTGCTTCTGCTGCAGCGCCTGCAGCCCCAGCAGCAGCTGTGGCGGCTGCCCCAGCTGCTTCTGCCGCAGCGGCGCCAGCGCCAGTACCCAACAAGGGCGACACCGCCTGGATGATGGTCTCCACCCTGCTCGTCATCTTGATGACGGTGCCCGGCCTGGCGCTGTTCTACGGGGGCCTGGTGCGCTCCAAGAACATGCTCTCGGTGCTGATGCAGGTCATGGTGACCTTCTCCATGATTGTGGTGCTCTGGTTCATCTACGGCTACAGCCTGGCCTTCACCGAAGGCAATGCGTTTGTGGGCGGCTTTGACCGGCTGTTCATGAAAGGCATTTGGGACAACGCCGCAGGCACCTTTGCCAACGCCGCCACCTTCAGCAAGGGCGTGGTAATTCCTGAGATCGTGTTTGCCGCCTTCCAGGCCACGTTTGCCGGCATCACTGGTGCCCTGATCGTGGGCGCCTTTGCCGAACGCATGAAGTTCTCTGCCGTGCTGATGTTCATGGTGCTGTGGTTCACCTTCTCTTATGCGCCTATCGCCCACATGGTGTGGTTCTGGATGGGGCCTGACGCCTACGGCACCAAAGAAGTGGTGGACGCCATGAACGCCAAAGCCGGCTACATCTGGCAGTCTGGCGCGCTGGACTTTGCTGGCGGCACCGTGGTGCACATCAACGCGGCCGTCGCCGGCCTGGTGGGTGCCTACATGGTGGGCAAGCGCATTGGCTACGGCAAAGAAGCCATGGCACCGCACAACCTGACCCTGACCATGGTGGGCGCCTCGCTGCTGTGGGTGGGCTGGTTCGGCTTCAACGCCGGCTCTGCCCTCGAAGCCAACGGCTTTGCCGCCCTGGCCTTCATCAACACCTTTGGTGCCACCGCCGCCGCTGTGCTGGCCTGGTGTCTGGGTGAGGCGCTGATGCGCGGCAAAGCCTCCATGCTGGGTGCTGCTTCTGGTGCCGTCGCCGGCCTGGTGGCCATCACGCCTGCAGCGGGCAATGTCGGCATCGGTGGTGCCCTGGTGATTGGCGTCGTGGCCAGCTTCGCCTGCCTGTGGGGTGTCAACGGCCTGAAGAAAATGCTCGGTGCCGACGACTCGCTCGACGTCTTCGGCGTGCACGGCATCGGCGGCATCGTCGGCGCCTTGCTCACCGGCGTGTTCAACTCGCCCGCCCTGGGTGGCCCTGGCTACGTGGCCGATTGGGTAACCGCCAGCATGGTGGCATCGGCCGATTACTCCATCAGCGCACAGGTGTGGACCCAAGCCAAAGCCGTGCTGACCACCATCGTCTGGTCGGGCGTGGTGTCCTTCCTGGCCTTCAAGCTGGTGGACATGACCATCGGTCTGCGTGTCAGCGAAGAAGAAGAACGCGAAGGCCTGGACATCAGCTCGCACGGCGAGACGGCTTACAGCCGCTAAGTGTTCACCTAGTCAGTTTCAATTTCTCCGAGACCTTGAACCCGCCAGCACTTCGGTGCCGGCGGGTTTTTTTGTCTGGCGCGGCCTCAATGGCCACCAACCAAGGGTTTACCCTCAAACTTAAACCGATTAAACGAATAAAAATACTTATTTAGTCGTTGATTTTCAAATAAGTTAAATGAAAAAATTAATTAAAACAACTCTCGCCGTGGCCACCCTGGCGCTTCTAGCCTCTTGTGGTGGAGGTGGCAGCAAAGATCCGGTCACTAGTTCTGGCCTGAGCTCCCTCCTGAGTCCCAATCCAAGCTTGAGCGGCATTGCAGCGGTTGGTGCGCCCATGGCGGGTGCCGCTGTTACCCTGGCCGATGCTGCGGGTAAAACCTACACCACCACGGCCGGGGCCGATGGCAGCTACAGCTTCAGTGACCTGAGTGGGGCCGTTGCGCCGTTCCAGTTGCAGGCGACTGCCACCATGGGAGAGACTGATGTCACCCACTTTGCCTTGGTGCCCAGCAACAGTGCCAATGCGGTCGCCAACGTCACGCCCTTGACCACCGCCATTACCGCACTGATATCCCCCTCCGATATTCCAGTGCCACTGTCTGCCAGCCAGTTGACGGCAATCAGCACCACGGCCATCAACGGCGCCACCAGCAAGGTCAACACCGTGATTGCGCCCCTGGTGGCCGGTCTGAAACTGCCCGCCAACTTTGATCCACTTAAAACCACCTTCACCGCCAATGGCACGGGCGCTGACTTGCTACTGGATCATCTGGCCGTCACGATTCGCCCCGAAGGCGTGACCATTGCCAACAAAATGGCCGTGGTCGCCAGCACCGCCGACTCGACGTCGACTGCGGGCTCGCAGATTGTCAAAAACTCTTCCGCCGTGCCAACAGCGCTCACAGAAACGGCTGTCACCAACACCAACGGCTTCGACGAACTGGCTGCCAAATTTACCGAATGCTTTACCGTTGCCCCTGCTGAACGGCTCGTGGCGACCTCAGCGTCTGCGGCCACCCTGCATGTCAAATGCCAGGGTCTTGCCAGCGATAGCTACCTGAACAACGGCACGCCCTTCATGAACCGCTGGGCCAAAGGTTTTCGCGCCACCTCCTTGGTCAACACGGTGTTTGCTCGACCCGTGGTACGGCTGCGTACGTCAGAAACGCCGGAACGCGTAGCCGTCAACTTCAATTTCAAAGACGTGAACGGCGCCGGATACACCACGCCTGAGATCATTGAACGCCAAATCGACGGCAGCTGGCTGCTGGTGGGCAACCAGCGAAAGTTCAATGGTTATGTCGAGTCGCAGCTCACCTACTTCAACGACCTCACCAGTCTGCCCTACAACAACCTCAACTCCAGCCGGGTAGATGCCGGTTTTCGGATCATGTTTGACCCACGCACTTACATTGGCAGCGACGGCAGCGTGACTTACGGCGCCTTGGATTTGATGCAGTCCGGGGGCTTTAACACCTCATCTTGGGCCGCGATAGACGCGGCCAAACCTACTGGCGCCAAGATGGTGGGCTGCGTTGTGGTGCGCGGCCCTGGCGAAATGGTGGGCGCCAAATGGGCCGGCTTTCACCCCAACGGCATTGTGCTCAAGCGTCCCACCGGCTCCACGGTGCAGGACTACATGGGCATCGACCAAATTGTGACCAATGGCTGGCGTTCGGCCATCAATGCCACCCCGGCCAAAGCCGATGGCTCGGTGGCCGCGCCCAGCTACACGCCCACAGGCGGCACGCTACTTAGCAATATTTGCGGCAACTCCCGCACCGACACCAGCTCCAGCACCTACGTGACCGACCTGCAAGCGCTGGGCGCGCGCACCAACCTCTTCACCGGCACGGCCAACGATGCCACCATCACCGGGCGCGACCCGGCCTGGAACACGGGTGCCCGCTACGCCCGACTCACCCCCACAGCCACGCTGGCGGCCACGCTGGACGCCAACCCGAAGCTGACACTGGAAGTGTTTGATACCGATGGCAAGCTGCGCTTTGTGCTCAACACCCGCTACCTGGGTGAGATGCCACCGGCCTCCATGGCCAAAACCTACGTGGACAACAACATGGTGTCGGTCATCAGCACCGAGAGCCTCAAGCGCTACCTGGACTTCGCCGCTGGCGCCAGCACCACCACCACCACAGCCACCGGCTCGGTTAATGTGAACTGGACCACACCCCTCGGGGCCTTTGGCGCCGACCGGATTGGCCTGTACTCCGAAATCTACCGCTCGAAACCAGGCAACGGCATTCGTGGCCCCTTGTCCACGCGCGGCTCCGATGCAAGCTCTACCAGCTCGCTGTGGACCAGCGATGCCGACCTGGCCGCCTACCTGGATGCCATTGCTGGCACAGGCTTTTATTGGTGGGACGGCAGCTACGCCAAACTCAGCAATGGCGCCGATACCGGCAGCAGCTGCGCTGGCACCACCTCACTCGTCAGTACCAGCGGCGTCAACGTAGGCCGCTCCATGACCAGCATTGGGTCGAGCAACGCCTACGCCGGTTACCTGTTTGGCACCACGGCGCTCAGCACGGCCTGTATTGCGCCGGGCACCTCGGCCTATGTGCACCGAGAGGTATTTACCACCACCTACACCGACACCAACACACGGCTGTACGTCTTCACCGCCAACAAGGCCTTGCGCAACTAAGCCCTGCACTTCAGCTCTGCACTTAAGCCCAAACACCCGCCCGCACTTCGGTGCCGGCGGGTTTTTTTGTGCCTGCGCACGGGCACAATCTAGGGCTTGCGGCAAATGACCGCTGGGAACAAAGCACTTTTATGAACTGGCAAACCCTCACCACCACCCCCTGCGAACTGGGCGAATCACCGTTTTGGCATCCGCTGGAGCAAATGCTTTACTGGGTTGACATTCCGGGCAAAAAAATTCAGCGCGCCAATGTCTTTATGGGCACGGTGGAGAGTTGGGACATGCCCAGCGAGCCTGGCTGCATGGCACCGGCGGCCAAGGGCGGCTTGGTACTGGCCCTGCGCCACGGCATTTTTCGTGCGCCGTCCTGGGGCGGCGCGCTGCAACACATCGCCACCCTTGATTACGACCCGGCCCACATGCGCGCCAACGACGGCAAGTGCGACCCGCTGGGGCGCTTCTGGGTGGGCACCATCGACGAGACCCGGCAAAAAAGCAACGCCGCGCTGTATGCGCTGGACTGCCGACACAGCGGCGCGCCGGTGATCACCACCCAGGCTGAACACGCCATAACCGCCAACGGCCTGGCCTTTAGCCCGGACGGGCATACCGTTTACTGGGCCGACACGCCGCGCCACCTGGTGCATGCCTGGGACTTTAAGCCCCAGGGCAACACCCTGAGCGCCCAGCGCACCTTTGCCCAGTTCAGCCCCAAGCCCGCCGAGTGGCAGTTTGCCGACCGCCGCTACCAGGGCCGGCCCGACGGCGCGGCGGTCGACGCAGAAGGCAACTACTACGTGGCCATGTACGAAGGCCGGCGTCTGAGCAAATTGGCGCCCGACGGCCGCTTGCTGGCCGAGATTGACACCCCCGCGCAGTGCCCCACCATGCCCTGCTTTGGCGGCGACGACCTGCGCACCCTGTACCTCACCACCGGGCGCCACGGCCGCAGCAACGAAGAGCTGGCGCTGATGCCGCAATCAGGCTGCGTGTTTTCTATGCGCGTGGAGGTGCCGGGACTGCCGGTGAACTTCTTCGTCGACTAAATTTTTGCGCTGAATTTTTGCGCTCAATTTTTTGCACCGCTCCGGTTCAAAAATTTCAACCCGGCCTGAGAGGGCTGCCCTTACTATCGTTGCCATGCAAACCCCGGCCTCCCCCTACCACCCGATCACCGAGCAAATTCTTGCCGCAGCCGCCGACCGCAGGCAGCTTCGGGTGCGCGGTGGCGGCTCGAAAGACTTTTACGGTGAGCCCCTGCAAGGTGGCGTGCTCGATACCCGTGGTTTGAGCGGCATCACCAGCTACGAGCCCAGTGAGCTGGTGGTCACCGTGCAGGCGGGAACCCCGCTGGCCGAGCTGGAAGCTGCGCTGACTGAGAAAGGCCAATGCCTGGCGTTTGAGCCCCCGCGCTTGGGGCCCGCCAGCACCGTAGGCGGCATGGTGGCGGCCGGTCTGGCCGGGCCGGCCCGCGCCACCGCTGGCAGCGTGCGCGACTTTGTGCTCGGTGCGCGCTTCATCAACGGCAAAGGCGAGTGGCTCACTTTTGGCGGCCAGGTTATGAAAAATGTGGCCGGCTATGACGTGTCGCGCCTGCTCGTTGGCAGCCTGGGCACGCTGGGCGTGCTGACCGAGGTGTCGCTCAAGGTCTTGCCCACGGCGCCGGCCGAAGCCACGCTGATGTGTGCTGGCCTGTCGCAAGCCAAGGCGCTGGCCTTGTTGCACCGCTGGGGCGGCCAGCCCCTGCCTTTGAACGCCAGTTGCTGGGTCTGGGATGCCAGCGCCAGCCCGGCGCAAGACTACCTGTTTGTGCGCCTGCGCGGCGCGGTAGCGGCGGTGCAAGCCGCCGTTCCCCGCATGAGCGCCGACCTGCAAGCGCAGGGTGGCCAGGTCCTCGTGATGGACAACGCCCAGGCCAGCCTCGACTGGAACGCCTGCCGCGACCAGACCTTGCCTTTTTTCACACCTCCCAGCCCCACGCTGTGCCTGTGGCGCTTAAGCGTGCCGCAAACCGCACCGGTACTGGACTTGCCCTATGCGCAGTTCATTGAATGGCAGGGCGGCTTGCGCTGGCTGTGGGCACCGGCCTCGGCCGCGCTCGACCTGCGCGCTGCCGCACAAGCCGTGGGCGGCCACGCCACGCTGTTTTGCACCAGCCAGGCCTACGGCGAGGCCGACAAGACGGTAGGCGTTTTCACCCCCATGCCAGCGGTGCAGCAGCAGTTGCAAACCGCGCTGCAAAAGCAGTTTGACCCGGCGGGTGTGTTCAATACCGCGCGCCTGTTCGCCCCCCACTGAAACCGGCCCCACCATGCAAACCCAGCTTGCCCCCGAATACCAGCACACCGCCGACGGCCAGGCCGCCGAGGCTATTATGCGCAAATGCGTGCACTGCGGGTTTTGCACCGCCACCTGCCCCACCTACCAGCTGCTCGGTGACGAGCTCGACGGCCCACGCGGTCGCATCTACCTGATGAAGCAGGTGCTCGAAGGCGTTACCCCCACACGCAAAACCCAGCTGCACCTGGACCGCTGCCTGACCTGCCGTAACTGTGAAACCACCTGCCCTTCGGGCGTGGACTACGGCCATTTGCTCGACATTGGCCGCAAGCTGGTGGACGCCAAGGTAGAACGCCCCGTCGGTGAACGCGCGCTGCGCTGGGCCTTGAAAGAAGGCCTGCCCTCCCCGCTGTTTACCCCGGCCATGAAGCTGGGCCAGTTGGTGCGCCCGCTGCTGCCCAGCGCCCTGAAAAACAAAGTGCCGGCGCCGCAAGACGCGGGGGCCTGGCCCACCCGCACGCACGGGCGGCGCGTGCTGATGCTGGCCGGCTGCGTGCAACCCGCCATGAGCCCCAACATCAACCGTGCCACCGCGCGTGTGCTGGACGCCGCCGGCGTGCAAACCGTTCTGGCGCGCAAAGCCGGTTGCTGCGGCGCCGTCAAGTTTCACCTCAACGACCAGGACGGTGGACGTGCCGAAATGCGCGCCAATATTGACGCCTGGTGGCCCTACATTGAGGGCACGGCAGGCGTGGAAGCCATTCTCATGAACGCCTCGGGCTGCGGCGTGACGGTTAAGGAATACGGCCACATTCTGCAAGACGACCCGGTCTACGCCGAGCGGGCGGCACGCGTCAGCGCGTTGACCCGCGACCTGAGCGAATGGCTGCCCGAACTGGCGCAAACCCTGGGCGAGCAGGTGCGGGCCAAAGCCGGCCGCATCGTCTTTCATCCGCCCTGCACCCTGCAACACGGCCAGCAGCTGAGCGGCCAGGTGGAGACGCACCTGAGCGCCCTGGGCTTTGACATCAAACTCAACAGCTGCGAGGCACATTTGTGCTGTGGCTCGGCCGGAACTTATTCGGTGTTGAACCCAGATTTGTCCTACCAATTGCGCGACCGCAAGCTAGGCCACCTCAACAACACCTTTGGTGCCGAGAAACCTGACACCATCGTGTCTGCCAACATTGGCTGCATCACCCACTTGCAAAGCGGCACGGCCACGCCGGTGCGCCACTGGGTGGAGCTGCTGGACGAGGCACTGTCGCGGTCTGCCTGAAGCTCTAAAATTGATAGCGAAAGGCCCCAGCCCTGAAAAGCTGACCGCCTGTTTTTATTAATTTTTATGAGTACTTGCTGTCATGAGTTTTCCCGGCACCCTTGAAAACCTGAACGTGGTGTCGCAGCAACCGCTGCTGTCGCCCGCCCAGCTGCATGAAGACATTCCCGCCAGCGCGGCCGTCACGCAAACCGTTGGCAGCGCCCGCCAGACCCTAACCCGCATTTTGGACGGCAGCGACCCGCGCCTGCTGGTGGTGGTGGGGCCGTGCTCCATTCACGACGTTGACGCCGCCATGGACTACGCGCATCGCCTGCACGCCCTGCGCGCCGAGGTGGCCGACCAACTGTTCCTGGTGATGCGGGTGTACTTTGAGAAGCCCCGCACCACAGTGGGCTGGAAAGGGCTGGTTAACGACCCGCGCATGGACGACTCGTTCCACATTGAAGAAGGCCTGGCCATTGCCCGGCGCCTGCTCATTGCCATCAACGAAATGGGGCTGCCCTGCGGCACCGAGGCGCTGGACCCGATCACGCCACAGTACCTAGGCGACCTGATCGCCTGGAGCGCCATTGGCGCGCGCACCACAGAAAGCCAGACGCACCGAGAAATGGCCAGTGGCCTGTCCAGCCCCGTGGGCTTCAAGAACGGCACCGATGGCGACCTGGAAGTCGCCATCAACGCCATGCTCTCATCGGCTAAACCACACGCTTTTCTGGGCATCAACGGCACCGGTCAGGTGGCGGTTACGCAAACCCGGGGTAACGCCTGGGGCCACCTTATTTTGCGCGGCGGCGACGTGCCCAACTACGACTCGGTCTCCGTGGCCCAGGCTGAAACAGCCCTGAAGACGGCGCACTTGCCGCCCAACATCGTGGTGGATTGCAGCCATGGCAACTCGCGTAAAAACCACGCCCTGCAGGCGCTGGTGCTGAAAGACGTGGTGCACCAGTTGGTCGATGGCAACCGGGCGCTCAAGGGCGTGATGCTGGAGTCCAACCTGTTTGAAGGCAACCAAAAACTGGGCCGCCGCGAAGACCTGCGCTACGGTGTGTCGATTACCGACGCCTGCATGGGCTGGGACACCACCGCCGCCAGCCTGCGCGAAGCGGCAGCGGCTTTGCGGGTGGCGCGGGCAGCGCGAACTTAGGGGTTCAAGACCTCAAGACCTCAAGACTTCAAAAGCTTCAGGCCGCCAGCGCCGCCAGAATGTCTTTGTCCAGACTGGCCGGTTTGTCGGTAGGCGCGTAGCGCTTGAGCACCTGGCCGTCTTTGCCCACCAGAAACTTGGTGAAGTTCCACTTGATGGCCTTGGTGCCCAGCACACCGGGCGCCTGCTCGCACAACCACTGGTACAGCGGGTGGGCCTTGGCGCCGTTCACCTCTACCTTGGCCATCATCGGAAAACTCACGCCGTAGTTGCGCTGGCAAAACGAGGCAATCTCGTCATTGCTGCCCTTGTCTTGCGCGCCAAACTGGTTGCACGGAAAACCCAGCACCACCAGGCCCTTGTCGCCATAGCTTTTGTGCAAAGCCTCCAGCCCGGCAAATTGCGGGGTGAAACCGCAGGCGCTGGCGGTGTTGACGATCAGCAGCACGCGGCCCTTGAACTGGCTCAAGGCCACCGGTTGGCCGTCAATTTGCAGGGCTTCAAAATCGTAGACAGTGGGCATAGAAGGCTCCAGGAAAAATTAAAAACCGCACGCCGGCTTACTCGCTGGTTACACGTAGTTACGCGTCCGTTAGCCGTTGTCGATCAGCCCGTAGCGCGCCACCAGGGCCGCCCGGCGCTTGGGGTCGATATTGAGGCCTGAGGTATGGCGCCCGGCGAAGGCTAGTAAACGATGGTCCATGACCGCCCACCACAAAGGCGGCACATAGGCCACGAAAAACATGCCAAAGTAGCCATTGGGCAAGGTGGGCAAATTATCAAAATGTCGCAGCGACTGGTAGCGCCGCAGGGGGTGGGCATGGTGGTCCGAGTGGCGCTGCAAGTGGAACAAAATCCAGTTGGTAAAGATGTGGTTGCTGTTCCAGGAATGGTGCGGCTGGCAGGCCTCATATTTGCCCGGCGCCCGCTGCTTGCGCAGCAAGCCGTAGTGCTCAATGTAGTTGGCCGAGGTGAGCTGAAAGTTAGACCAAAACGAGACAATCAGCAAAAAAGGCAAGACCTGCACGCCCAGCCACACCGTCAAGGTAGACCACAGCAGCAGGGTCAGCACCGCGGGTTGCAAAATTTCGTTGTGCCATGAAAAAACCGGCAAACCGCTTTTTTGCAGACGGGTTTTTTCCAGGTCCCAGGCGCGCCACCAGGCACCCGGCATTTCACGAAGCATAAAGCGGTAGATGGACTCGCCCATGCGGGAAGACGCCGGATCCAGCGGGGTGGCCGCATCACGGTGGTGGCCCCGGTTGTGCTCAATATAAAAATGCCCATAGCCCGTAGGGGCAAGCACGATTTTGGCGAGCCAGCGCTCCAGCCGCGTATTTTTATGCCCCAGCTCATGGCCCAAGTTGATACAAAAGCCGCCCACAGACCCACTGGTCAACACCATGGCCAGGGTGCCAAACCAAGGCAAATCGGTTCGAATGACAAACCAGGCACTGTAAATAAACGCCGCCCACAGGACCGGTGCCAGCAAGTAGGTGATCCAGCGGTAATAAGGGTCTGCGTCCAAAGCCGGCACCGCCGCCTCTGGTGGGTTGCTTTGGTCTTCGCCCATGAAGAAATCCAGCAAGGGCACCACGCTGTAGAAGAAAACAACCGGTATCCACAAGGCCCAGGGGTTGCCGGTGGTCAGCATCAAGGCCGGGCCAATCAACACGGTGGCGGGTATAACCAGCGAAAACAACCACGCATAGCGCTTGCGGTCGCGGTAGGGAACGGCCAGTGGCAGCGCGTTGGGCATGTTTAAAAGCAGATGGTTAAGTGCAGTTTCGGGCTGCTGGGCATTATGCAGCTCGCCGGCTTTGCCTGCAGGTCGGCGTTTACCCTCGATCAGCGGCGCTTGCCAAAACTCAGAACCGCCAGCAGTGAGGCCAGCAAGATCAAGGCGCCGCCCAGCAGCGTGTTCAGGGTCAAGGTGCCGGCGCCCATCAGCACGGAGGAGACGGTGGCGAACACCACTTCGGACAGCATGATGATGCAGGTGGTGCTGGAGGACAGGCGGCTGGCGCCGTATTGCAAGGCGAAGTTGGCGAGCAGCCAGACCGCGCTCATGGCCAGCACGCCCAGCACCCAGGGCAAGGCCAGAGGCGGTGGGGCACTGACCACGCCCAGATTCATGCCCAGCAGCGCGGCGCTGGTGGACATCAGGGCGCCGCCGCCAAACATGGCCAACATGCGGGCACTGCCGCTCACGTCTTGTAGTTTGCGCAACATGACGTTGGTGAGGGCAAAGCAAAAACCGCCCATCAGGGCCAGCCAATCGGCCGCACTGGACGGCACCGGCCACACCGAGCCCGGCGTTTTAAGCACCACCACCACGCCCACCAAGGCCAGCGCCAGCCGAAACAGCGAGCCGGCCGAAGGTTTCTCGGCCAACACCGGCCAGGCCAGCAACACGGCCCAGGCCGGCATCAGGTAGAACAGCAGAATGGCGCGCACCACATCGCCCACGGTCACAGCCCAGTTGAAGCCCACATTGGCCATGCCGGCGGCCACCATCAGCAACAGCAGGCCCGGGTGCTTGAAGAAACCACGCCAGCCATTGGGCTGGTGCAGCACCAACACCACAATCACCAGCAGGTAGGTCAGGGAGGTGGTCCACATGGGGTGCAGACCGAGCGCCTGCAGTTGGCGAAACGGCCACCACGACAGGCCAAACACCAGGGCATTGACCATCAGCGCCGCAGGCGCGAGCAGAAACGGCGGCATCAACCGTGCAGGTTGTCGTTGCGGGCAATGTCCATCAGGTGCTCCACCTCAGCGCGGTGCGCCACCAGGTTGCTCGCGTGCCAGCGTTTGATGAGCCACATGAAACCGGCAATCACCAAACCAAACGCGGTAATGGCGCCAAAGGTGGGCAAGCCCATGCCGGTCGAGAAACTGTAGGCCGCGCCCAGCACCAGAATGCAGGCCTGCTCGTTGAAGTTTTGCACCGCAATGGAACGCCCAGCGCCCATCAGGTTGTGGCCGCGGTGTTGCAGCAAGGCGTTCATGGGCACCACCAAAAAGCCGCCCAGGGCGCCCAGCAAAATCAGAAACGGTGCGGCCAGCCAGACGTTGTCAATAAAGATCAGCAAAATAATCAAAATGCCCATGCCAATGCCCAGCGTGATGACGCGCGGGCCGTCTTCCAGCCGCATGCGCATGGAGGCCACCACCGCACCTGCGGCCATGCCAATGGCCACCACGCCTTGCAGGGCCGAGGCTTGGGTCACCGAATAGCCCAGCGCCGCTGCCGCCCAGGCCAACACAATGAAACGCAAATTGCCGGCCACGCCCCAGATGAGCGTGGTGGAGGCGAGGGAAATCTGCCCCAGCTTGTCGGCCCACAGGCGCTTGTTGCAATGCCAGAAGTCGGGCAACAAGGCGGTCAGGCGTTGCGGCATGGGACGCATGTCCACGCCCGTCAGGGGAATGGAGGTGTTGAACCAGGTGGCCAGCAGGTAGACAAAAATCAGCACACTGATGGCGGCCTCAGGCGCCGTGTCCACGCTGGTGGCAATCAGGGGAAAGTCCAGGGACAGCAGCATGGAAGAGAGAATTGGCCCCACCAATTGGCCGCCCAACAGCACGCCCAGAATGATGGAGGCAATCGTCAGGCCCTCAATCCAGCCGTTGGCCTTGACCAGTTGCGAGGCCGGCAGCAGCTCCGTCAGGATGCCGTATTTGGCCGGTGAATAAGCCGCCGCACCCAGGCCCACCACGGCATAGGCCAGCAGGGGGTGGGTGCCAAACAACATCAGCAGGCAGCCGGCAATCTTGATGAAGTTACTGATCAGCATGACCCGGCCCTTGGGCATGGAGTCGGCAAAGGCGCCCACAAAGGGGGCCAGCACCACATAAAACAACGCAAACATGGGCACCAATGCGGCCTGCTGCCACTCGGGCGCCTTGGCGCCTCTGAGCAGTTGAACCGCCGTCACAAAGAGAGCGTTGTCTGCCAGCGAGCTGAAGAACTGCGCTGACATGATGGTAAAAAAGCCGCGTTTCATTGTCTACAGATGGGCATGTGTGGCACTGACACGGGTTTTAAATGAGGTTTGGATTAAACGGTACCGGGTTATAGCACGGTCGCTCGGTGTCAGAATCTGGCCATCTGCAGCACCCCCAAAGCCAACTTCCTTCGGTCTATCCACCATGCCCCGTCCCATCAGCGCCACCATCCACACCGACGCCCTGCGCCACAACTTGGCACGCATGCGCCAGGCCGCCCCTGACGCAAGGGTTTGGGCCATCGTCAAAGCCAATGCTTACGGGCACGGCATTGAGCGCGCCTTTGAAGGCCTGCGCGGCGCCGACGGCTTTGCCCTGCTCGACCTGGAGGAGGCGCAGCGTGTGCGCGCCCTGGGTTGGCGTGGCCCCGTGCTGCTATTAGAAGGCGTGTTTGAATTGCGCGACCTCGAACTGTGCTCGCGCTTGGACTTGTGGCATACGGTGCACTGCGAGGAGCAGATCGACATGCTGGCCACCCACAAGACCAACCTGCCGCACCGGGTGTTTTTGAAAATGAACTCGGGCATGAACCGCCTGGGTTTCACGCCCGAGCGTTACCGCGCGGCCTGGACGCGCCTGAACGCCTTGCCGCAAGTGGACGAAATTTCTTTGATGACCCACTTCGGCGACGCCGACGGCGCCCTCGGCATTGCCCACCAGTTGGCGGTGTTTGAGCGGGTCACGCGCGACCTGCCCGGTGAACGCACCGTGAGCAACAGCGCCACCACGCTGCGCTTTAGCGCCACCGCCACCGAGGCGGACAGTGCCGACCCCAGCCGCGTGGAGTCGGACTGGGTGCGCCCCGGCATTGCCGTGTATGGCAGCTCGCCCGATTTTCCTCAGCACAACGCCGCCGACTGGGGCCTGGCGCCGGCCATGACGCTCAGCGCCAAGATCATCGGCACCCAAGACCTGGTGGCGGGCAGCAGCGTGGGCTATGGCTCCAGCTTTGTAGCCGACAAACCCATGCGCATCGGCGTGGTGGCCTGCGGCTATGCCGACGGCTATGGGCGCGTGTGCCCCACCGGCACCCCGGTGCTGGTGAACGGCGTGCGCACCCGTACCGTGGGACGCGTCAGCATGGACATGCTCACGGTTGATCTGCAGCCCCTGCTCGACACTGGCGTGGGCGCCGGTTTTGGCAGCGAGGTCACCTTGTGGGGGCGCGCCAGCAATGGCGCCGTGCTGTCCATTGACGACGTAGCGCAGGCCGCCGGCACGATAGGCTATGAGCTGATGTGCGCGCTGGCGCAGCGCGTGCCGGTCAGCGTGCTTGACGCTGACGCCATTTGATCGCCTCAAACCAGAACACACTGAGCAGCCCCAGCCCCAGCGCCGCCAGCAGGTGCTGCGGCGCCAACGGCCCAAAATAAAACAACTGCGCCAGCCAGGGCGCAAACAGGGCCAGCCCCAAAAAGCCCAGCGTCAGCCCGGTCACCCCCCACAAGATGCGGTTGGGCACGCGCAGCGAGCGCCACAAGGCGCCGCGGCCCGAGCGGTTAGAAAAAATCAGCGCCAGGTTGCCCACCACCAGCGTGCTAAATACAAAGGCGCGCGCCTGCGGCTCGGGCAAATGGGCAAACGCCCAGGCGTAGGCGCCCAACACCACCGCCAACACGCCCACGCCTTGCAGCACAGCCAGCCCCAGGGTCAGCCCGCCAAACAACGGCGCTGTGACGTCGCGTGGCGGGCGCTGCATCACATCGGCCTCGGTCGGCTCGTTCTCAAACACCATGGAACAAGCCGGGTCAATCACCAGCTCCAAGAATGCAATATGCAGCGGGAACAGCACCACCGGCCAGCCCAGCAGCACCGGCATCAGCGCCAGCCCGGCCACCGGCACGTGCACCGCCAAAATGTAGGACATGGACTTGCGCAGGTTGTCAAAAATGCGCCGCCCCAAACGCACCGCCTGTACCAGCGCGCCAAAGTTATCCTCCAGCAGCACCAGCGCGGCGGCTTCACGCGCCACGTCGGTGCCGCGCCCGCCCATGGCCACGCCCACGTGCGCAGCCTTCAGCGCGGGGGCGTCGTTGACGCCGTCGCCGGTCATGGCCACCACCTCGCCATTGGCCTTGAGGGCCTGCACAATGCGCAGCTTTTGCTCGGGCGAAATACGCGCGCACACCGAGACCGTGCGCAAGCGGGCCTGCAGTTGCGCATCGTCCAGCGTGCCCAGGGTGTCACCCGATAGCACAGAGGACACTGAGGACATTGAAGACGCCGAAGATTCTGAAGAGGCATCCTGGGCCACCGCCAGCCCAGCCTGGCGCGCGATGGTGAGCGCGGTGGCCGGGTAGTCGCCGGTGATCATGAGCACCCGAATACCCGCCGTGCGGCACTCGCTCACGGCTTGCGCCACCTCGTTGCGCAAGGGGTCTGCCAAGCCCAACAAGCCCACAAATTCAAACGCAAAATCATGCGCCACGCGGGGCCAGTGCGCGCCGTCATAACGGGCTTGCGCCACGCCCAGCACCCGCAAGCCCTGTGCCGCCATCCGGTCTACCGCCTGCGCCACGCGCGCCGCAGCGTCAGCCGGCAGGTGGCACAAATCCACAATGGCCTCGGGCGCGCCCTTGGCCGCCACCACGTGGGCGGCCTCGTCCAGCGCGGTCCAGACATGCGACATGGCGCGCAGCTGGGTGCTCAGGCCATAGGCATGTTCCAAGGTCCAGTCGCGGTGCAAGTGCTCGGTGTCTTGCAAAAAGTGTTGGCCCAGGCGGTGAAAGGCTTTCTCCATCGGGTCAAACGGCTCAGCCACGCTGGCCAGAATGGAGTACTCCACCAAGGTGTGAAACCGCTCGGGCAGGCTGGGCGAGCTGGCGTAGTCCACCGCCAAATGCTGGCCTGACAAACCCTCTGGCGCCAAGGCGGGCGACTGCCAGCCGTCATCCGGCACGTAAAGTTGCGCCACCGTCATGCGGTTCTCAGTCAGCGTGCCGGTCTTGTCCACGCACAACACCGAGGTGGCGCCCAGGGTTTCAATGGCGCTCAGGCGCCGGGTCAGCACCCGGTGCTGTGACAAGCGCCAGGCCCCCAGCGCCGGCATCACGGTCAGCACCACGGTGAACTCCTGCGGCAGCAAGGCCATGGCCAGCGCAATACCTGCCAACAACGCACTCAGCCAGTCGCCATGTTGCAGGCCAGACACCCCCACCATTAGCACACTGCCGCCCAAGGCCATCCAGGCCAGCAGCCGCACCAACCGCGCCGTCTGCTTTTTGAGCGGCGACCTTTCCTCCACCAGACTTTCAAGTGCATGGCCAATGCGCCCCATCTCACTGCGCGCACCGGTGGCCGTCACGCGTGCCAGTCCGTGGCCTTGCACCACCAGCGTGCCAGAAAACAGGCTGGCCAGGTCCTCCCCCCCGGGACGCGCCAGGGACGCACCCGCCAGCTTGCGCACCGGCACCGACTCCCCCGTGAGCAGCGACTCGTCCACCTGCAGGCCCGTGCCGCTGAGCAGCATGGCGTCTGCCGCTATGCGCTCGCCTTCAGCCAGCCACAGCAAATCGCCCTGCACCACCTCGGCACCCGCAATGCGCACAGTTTGGCCGTCGCGCAGCACGCGGGCGCGCGGGCTGCTGAGGTCGCGCAGAGCCTGCATGGCGCGTTCGGTGCGGCCCGCTTGAAACAAGGTCAGGCCCAGCACCGCCAGCACCAGGGTCAGCATGATCAGGCCCTCCTGCAAATCACCCAGCAGCAGATACAACAGCCCGGCTGCCAGCAGCAGCATGAACATGGGCTCCTGCAAAGTCTCGCGCACGATGGCGCGCAGGTTGCGCCGCGACTCGCCCGGTACGCGGTTGGGTCCGTCGTCTTGCAGGCGCTTGGCGGCCTCGGCTGCGCTTAGTCCGGTGTCTTTTGTCATGTGAACGCATTGTGTTGTCGGCAACAGGCCGGGGCATTGACGGCTGTCAAAGACGCCCCTGTGATTACCAACGCCCTGAAGCACAGCGCATGAAGCACTAGAACAGTGCTTTCTTGCCCAGGACGGCGTGCAGCGCACCAGAAAAGACGCTGTCAGTCGCTTGTACCCCCCCGGGAAGGCCTGCATTGACGGCGTTTCAGGCATGGTCTATGCTTTTATTTTTTGCACATGGGGCGTTGGAAACAACCCTTGGCAATGTTCGCCAATCGCCCTTTAGACCTCCATAACAAGTATTACGCCCATGCCATCCACCCCGGCCGCTCCCTACTTGCAGATCACTGCACTGTCCAAAAAATTCGGCCCCTTCACCGCGCTAGACCAAGTGTCTTTCACCATGGCGCGTGGCGAGTTTGTCTGCCTGCTGGGCCCCTCAGGATGTGGCAAAACCACCCTGCTGCGCTGCATTGCCGGGCTGGAGCACCAGTCTGAAGGCCACATCGCGCAAGACGGACGCGACATCAGCCAGCTGCCCCCCTCAGAGCGCGACTTTGGCATCGTGTTCCAGTCCTACGCCTTGTTTCCCAACATGACGAGCACGCAAAACATTGCCTTTGGCATGCAAAACCAGCGCCCCCTGCCTACTGGCATTGACCAGCGCGTGGAAGAACTGATGCAGCTGGTGGGCCTGGACGGCCACGGCAGCAAGTACCCGGCGCAGCTGTCGGGTGGCCAGCAACAGCGCGTGGCGCTGGCCCGCGCGCTGGCCACGTCCCCCGGACTTTTGCTGCTGGACGAGCCCTTGTCGGCCTTGGACGCCAAGGTGCGGGTGCGCCTGCGCCGTGAAATTCGCGACCTGCAAAAGCGCCTGGGCATCACCACCATCATGGTGACGCATGACCAGGAAGAAGCCCAAGCCATGGCCGACCGCATTGTGGTCATGAACGAAGGCCGGCTGGAACAAGTGGGCACCCCTGGCGAAATTTACGCCCACCCCGCCAGCGCTTTCGTGGCCGACTTTATTGGCGTCATGAATTTCGTCGAGGCCCGGGTGCAAAGCCCTACCGCAGTCCACTTCGAGAGCGTCAGCCTGGCTTGCGACACCCAAGGACACGCCACCGGCGGTCATGTGGTGTGCGGCTTCAGACCAGAGGACGTATCGGTGGTGCCAGGACCGGCCAACGGCGCCCACCTGGCCGCGCAACTGATGGCCATTGAACCGCTGGGGCCCTTTGTGCGCCTGCACTTTGAGGTGCCCACCCTGGGCACCGCGCCGATTCGGGTCGATGTGCGGCGCAACGAGCTCGATGCCCAGCCGGTGGCGACCGGCCAGCACATGGGCCTGCACATTGCGCCCTCGGCCATTCAGCTGTTTGCGCGCGGTGTGTCGCAAGAAACCGGAGCCCGCGCGTGAGCCTGGCTTGGAAGCTGGGTGCGCCCGGGGCCGCAGCCATGCAGCGCGACCGCGACGACGGCCTGATGCGCAAACTGCTAATTGCGTGCGGCCTGTTCATGCTGGTGGCGCTGCTGCTGCCAGTGAGCATGATTCTGGTGCGCAGCTTGCAAGACGCCAATGGCGTGTACGTGGGTTTGGCCAACTACACCAGCTACTTCGCCAAGGGCTCGCCTTGGCAATCCATTCGCAACAGCTTGCTGGTCTCCAGCGTCACCACGGTGATTGTGGTGGTGCTGGCCTTTGCCTATGCCTACGCCCTCACCCGCACCACCATGCGCTGGCGTGGTTTTTTCCGGGTCATGGCCATGGTGCCGCTGCTGAGCCCATCGCTGCTCAAGGCCATTGGCCTGGTGTACTGGTTTGGCAACCAGGGCGTGCTCAAAAGCGTGCTGATGGGCGAGTCCATTTACGGCCCCATCGGCATCGTCATGTCCTGCGTGCTGTGGACCTTTCCCCACGCCGTGATTATTTTGATGACCGCGCTGGCCCTGGCCGACTCGCGCCTGTATGAAGCCGCCGCCGCCCTGCGCACCAGCGGCCCGCGCACCTTCTTTCGCATCACACTGCCGGCCGTGCGCTACGGGCTGATTGGCGCGGCCATTGTGGTGTTTGTGAACGTGTTCACAGATTTTGGTGCGGCCAAAGTGATTGGCGGCAGCTACAGCGTGCTGGCCACCGACATCTACAAGGAAGTGGTGGGCCAACAGAACTTCTCCATGGGTGCGGTGGTGTCGGTGGTGTTGCTGATACCTGCCGTGTTGGCCTTTTTGCTAGAACGATTTGTAGCCAGCAAGCAGGCCGCGGCGCTGGGCTCACGCGCGGTGGCGTTAACCCCCAAGCCCCGACGCTTGATTGATAACAGCCTGTTTGTCTACTGCCTGCTGGTCACTCTGTTCATTCTGGCTATTTTGGGCATGGCGCAGTTTGCTGCGCTGGTTAAATTTTGGCCCTACAACCTGAGCATGAGCTTGAAGCACTACACCTTTGACGTACAAGGCGTGGGCTGGGAAAACTTTGTCAACTCGCTGACCATGGCGATGTGGGTGGCCAGCGTGGGCACGCCGCTGATTTTCATGGGTGCCTACCTGACCGAAAAACCGCGCGCCGACAAACTGGGCCGTGGCTTGCTGCACGCGGCGGCCTTGTTGCCCATGGCCGTGCCGGGCCTGGTACTCGGCCTGGGCACGCTGCTGTTCATCAACCAGCCCGGCAACCCGCTGGGCGTTTTGTACGGCGGCATGACCATTCTGGTGATCAACACGCTGGGGCACCTGTACACCGTGCCGCACCTCACCGCAGTCACCGCCCTCAAGCAAGTAGACCGCGAGTTTGAGGCCGTAGGTGCCTCGCTCAAAGTACCCATGATGTCGGTGCTGCGCCGGGTCACCTTGCCGGTGTGCATGCCAGCGTTGCTGGACATCTGGATTTACCTGTTCCTGAACGCCATGACCACGCTGTCGGCGGTAATTTTCTTGTACGGCGCCGACACCAAGCTGGCCTCGGTGGCGGCCATTCACCTTGATGAAGCGGGCAGCACCGCGTCGGCTGCGGCCATGGCCACGCTGATGGTTTACGCCAGCCTCACCGTGCGCCTGCTGCACCTGGGCATTTCGCGCCTGATCCTAAGCCGGCTCCAGGCCTGGCGGACTAGCGCCTGACCGCACCCCTCTTGCCTGACCGTCACCCTTTTTTCACCAAGGAGTATTTTCATGATTGTTAAAACCAGCCACCTGATGAGCGCGTTTTTGTTAAGCGCCGCAGCCCTCACCGCCCAGGCCGGTCAGCTGACCGTTTACTCAAGCGCAGGCGCCGATGTGCTCAAAATTTACGCCGACCAGTTTGCCAAGGCCCACCCCGCCATCAAGGTCAACTGGGTGCGTGACTCCACCGGCATTTTGCAAGCCAAGCTCATGGCTGAAAAAGACAACCCACGCGCCGACGTGGTGTTTGCCCACACCGCAGCCAACCTGGTGGTGCTGGGTCAAAACGGCATGCTCACGCCCTACGCCCCTAAAGGTCTGGAGCGCCTGAGCGCCATCTACCTGGAAAAACGCAACCCACCGCAATGGGTGGGTCTGTATGGCTGGGCCAGCGCCATGTGCTTCAACACCATTGAGGCGCAAAAAACCAAACTACCCAAGCCCGTGAAGTGGGCTGATCTGACCCAACCCGCCTACAAAGGCAAGGTCATCATGCCCAACCCTGCCTCTTCTGGCACCGGCATGCTGATGGTGACGGCCTGGATTCAAATGTGGGGCGAAGAAAAAGCCTGGGCCTACATGGACAAGCTGCACGAGAACATTGCCAGCTACACCCATTCAGGCGACAAACCCTGCGAGATGGCCGGCGCGGGTGAAACCGTGGTGGGCCTGTCGCTGCCCGTGCGCGGCGCCAAGGTCAAAACAAATGGTGCGCCCATTGACGTGATCATTGCCGATGAAGGCACCGGTTGGGACATGCAGGCCGGGGGCATCTTGAAAGGCACCAAAAACCTGGAAGACGCCAAAGTGCTGATGGACTGGGCCATCTCCACCCCCACCATGGAGTCTTTTGGCCGCAACGCCGAGGTGACTGCGGTACCGGTCAAAGTGCAAAAAATGGAAAACGTACCCACCAACATTGCCGAAAAAATGATCAAGGTGGACTTTGACTGGGTGGCCAAAGAACAGTCGCGCGTGGTGGCCGAATGGCGCAAGCGTTACGAGAACAAAAGCGAACCGAAAAAGTGAGCCTAGGAACGCCTGCACCTGCTGGAACCCACGCCATGGATGAGAACCACAGCAAGGCCCAGGGCCCGCTACGCATCAACAGCATCACCCTGCCGCAGGGCGGCGTGCTGGGGATGAGCCACTGCCCGGGACGCCGTGGGGTGGACGGCAGCGGTCTGGCCTGGCTGCGTGACCTGGCGCAAGACCTGGACGCCATTCAGGCCTGGGGCGCCAGCACCGTGTTGAGCCTGGTAGAGAGCCCCGAGTTTGCGCGGCTTGGCGTGCCCGGCTTTGCCCAGGCCATGGCCAGCACGCCCCTCACCTGGTTGCACATTCCCATTACCGACATGGGCACGCCCGGCCCGGTCGCACTGGCCGCCTGGCAGCAGCAGGCCCCGGCCCTGAACGCCGCCCTGGCACTCGGTGACCGCGTGCTGGTGCACTGCGCCGCCGGCCTGGGCCGCACCGGCATGGTGGTGGCCAAGCTGCTCACCTTGAATGGGCTGGGCGCCGACGCAGCCATTGCCCAAGTGCGCAGCGCCCGCCCCGGCACGATAGAAACCGAGGCGCAGGCGCAGTGGGTGCGGGGAGATTGGGGCAATTTGGGCAATTGAGTGGGTTATCCCGCACGCCGTTTGTAAAACCATTGCTTGGCCCCTTCTACGGCCAGCAGGTAGGTCAGCAGCAGGGCGGCTAGCCAGGCAAAGTAGACCGCTGGCAGGGGGGTAAAGCCGAGCAGCGGGGCCAAGGGGCTGAAGGGTAAGGCCAGGGCCACGGCCAGCACCGCCACTGAGGTCAAAACCAACCAGCGATTGGGGCGGCTGCGCAGGGGGTTGAGGCGGGTGCGAATGACGAAGATCACCAGCACCTGGGTGGCCATGGACTCGACAAACCAACCCGTTCTGAACAAGCTTTCTTGCAGGCCAAACAGCAGGCTCAAGCCGTAGAAGGTCAAGAAGTCAAACACCGAGCTGATGGGGCCAATGCTGAGCATGAAGTTGCGGATAAAGCCCATGTCCCACTGGCGCGGTTGCTGCAGGTCTTGCGCGTCCACGTTGTCCAGCGGCAGCGCAATTTCAGACACGTCGTAGAGCAGATTGTTGAGCAGCACCTGCAAAGGCAGCATGGGCAAAAACGGCAAGAACAAGGTGGCGGCGGCCATGCTGAACATGTTGCCAAAGTTGGAGCTGGTGGCCATCATGATGTACTTCATGACGTTGCCAAACGTGCGCCGCCCCTCCAGCATGCCCTGGTGCAGCACCATCAGGTCGTTCTCCAGCAGAATCATGTCGGCGGCCTGCTTGGCCACGTCCACCGCGCCTTGCACCGACAAGCCCACATCGGCCGTGTGCAGCGAGGGCGCATCGTTGATGCCGTCGCCCAGGTAACCCACCACATGGCCGCGGCTTTTCAGGGCCAGGATGATGCGATTTTTTTGCGCCGGGTTGACGCGACAAAACAGGTTCACGCCCTCCACGCGGGCGCGCAGCGCATCGTCGTTGAGCGCTTGCACCTCGGTGCCGGTGAGCACGCCTTCAATAGCCACGCCCAGTTGGGTGCACACATGGCGCGTGACGCGCTCGTTGTCACCGGTCACAATTTTGACGGCCACACCGCTTTCGGCCAGCGCCGCCAAGGCCTGCGCGGCGCTGGCTTTGGGCGGATCCAAAAACGCGGCAAAGCCGGCAAACACCAGCTCGCTTTCGTCCGACACCACGGCGTGCGGGTGGTCTAGCGCCACATCGCGCCAGGCAATGCCAAGCACCCTGAAGCCTTCTTCGCCCAGGTTGTCAAACAAGGCGTTGATGCGCGCGCGTGCATCCGCGTTCAGCGCTACGCTGCGGCCGGCTGAGTCTTGGTACTGGCTGCACAGGCGAATGATGTCTTCAGGTGCACCTTTGACCACCAGGCGGCGTGTGGCCGGCCCGTCTTCTTCACGCTGCACCAGCACCGACACTCGGCGGCGCTCAAAGTCAAACGGCACCTCGTCAATCTTGCGCCAGCCCGTTACGTCGACCTCGGCGTGGGCCAAGATGGCGTCGTCCAGCGGACTGCGCAGGCCGCTCTCAAAATAACTGTTCAGGTAGGCCAGCGCCAACACCTGGGGGTTGTCCTGGCCACTGGCGTCCACATGGCGTTCGAGCTTGATGCGCGCCTCAGTCAGGGTGCCTGTTTTATCGGTGCACAGCACATCCATGGCGCCCATGTCTTGAATGGCCGAGGGCCGTTTGACAATGACCTGGCGTGCGGCCATGCGCAACGCGCCGCGCGTGAGCGTGACCGACACCACCATGGGCAGCAGCTCGGGCGTCAGCCCCACGGCCAGCGCCACCGCAAACATGAACGACTCCAGCAAAGGCCGCTGCAAAGCCACATTCACCAGCAGCGTGAACAGCACCAACAAGACGGTGAGCCGCATGATGAGCATGCCAAAGCGACGGGTGCCAATTTCAAAGGCGGTGGGGGGCGCCTGTTGCGACAAGCTCAGCGCCATCTGGCCAAAGGCCGAGGCACTGCCGGTGCGCGCAATCTGCACGTGGGCCGAGCCACTCACCACCGAGCTACCCATGAAGACGGCGTGGGGTGCGTCCAGCGCCATATCTGACGACTCAGACAAAGATGCAGCCAACATGGGGTCTCCCGGCAAGCATGCCGCCGCTTTTTTCTCCACCGGGTAAGGCTCGCCGGTGAGTTGCGCCTGATTGACAAAAAAGTCATCGGCCTGGAGCACATGGCCGTCGGCCGGTACCAGGCTGCCAGCTGACAAGAGCACCACATCGCCCGGCACCAACTGGGCCACCGGCAACTCGCACGGCTGGCCATCGCGCAGCACGCTGGCCGTTACTGCCACCTGCGAGGCCAGGTGCTGGGCCGCACGACCGGCGCGGTAAGACTGCACAAAATCCAGCGTGACACTCATCAGCACAATCAGGCCAATGAGGATGGCGCCGGTCACGTCGCCCGTCACACCCGAGATGGCGCAGGCCACCAGCAACACCAGCACCAGCGGGTTTTTGAAGTGCGCCAAAAATTGCACCAGCAAAGCGCGCTGCGTGTCGGGCTGAAGCCGGTTGGGGCCGAAGCGCAACAGGCGGGCGGCGGCCTCGGCACTGTTCAGGCCCTGGGCTTGGGCTTGCACACAAGCTTGCGGCTCTGTCCGCGCCGCATCTACGGGAATGTCTTGTGGCATGCGTACCTTGGGTTGTGAAACGGCTAGACGCATGCTGGGGCATTTTCAACACACCACCAAGCGCCAGCACCCGGTTTGTTGCGCTGGATCAGTGGCGGCCTGAACTTGCGGCGAACGCAGCTGGCGCGTCACACGCGCTGATTTGACCGACACTAGCCACTTCATTTTTTATACCCCACTGCATGAAATTCACCGACCTGGCCGACGACAGCGAAGACACCGAACACACGCCCGCTGAGCGCAGCGCGGCGGCTTCGCGCAGCACCTGGGTCAGCGTGGGGGTGAACCTGGTGCTGACCATCTGCCAGATTACGGCGGGCGTGCTGGCCAAGTCGCAGGGTCTGATTGCTGACGGCATTCATACTTTGTCTGACCTGGTGGCCGACTTTGTGGTGCTGTTTGCCAACCACCACAGCCAGAAAGATGCGGACATAGACCACCCCTATGGCCACCAACGCTTTGAAACGGCGGCCTCGCTGGTGCTGGGCAGCTTGTTGCTGGCCGTGGGTCTGGGCATGCTGTGGTCGGCCGCGCGCAAGCTGGAAGCGCCCGAGACGATTGCCACCGTGCACGTAATGGCGCTGTGGGTGGCGGGCGGGGCGCTAGCGGCCAAAGAGCTGCTGTTTCGCTACATGCTGGGCGTGGCCAAGCGCGTTAAATCAGGCATGCTGGTGGCCAACGCCTGGCATGCGCGCTCCGACGCGGCCTCCTCGCTGGTGGTGGGCGTGGGCATCATCGGCAACCTGGCGGGCTACCCCATTCTGGACCCGGTTGCCGCGCTGATTGTGGGCTTCATGGTGAGCAAAATGGGCTGGAGTTTTGCCTGGGACGCGCTGCACGACCTGATGGACCGCGCAGTGGACGAAGAAGAAGTGGCCGCCATTCGCCAAACGCTGGTGCAAACACCGGGTGTCAGCGGCGTACACGACGTGCGCACCCGCAAGATGGGCGACATGGTGGTGGTGGACGCGCACATTGAAGTCGACGCCACCCTGAGCGTGGAAGCCGGCCATGACATTGCCGTGGTGGCACGCCAGCGTGTGCTGCAACGCCACCGTGTGCTCAACCTGATGACCCATGTGGACCCCTGGCGCCGCCCCGACCTGGACCATGCCCGCGTGGCGCCGCTCCTGAACACCCACGGCACTTCTGAAACCCAACCAACACCCCAGCCATGACCGAGTTTTCTACCCTGCTGCAACAAGGCGCCGCCAACGCCTGGCTGTTTATTCCCAGCGCCATTGTGTTGGGTGCTTTGCACGGGCTGGAGCCCGGCCACTCCAAAACCATGATGGCCGCCTTCATCATTGCCGTGCGCGGCACCGTGGGCCAGGCGGTGCTGCTGGGGCTGGCAGCCACCGTGTCTCATACCGCCGTGGTGTGGGTCGTGGCGCTGACCGGCCTGTACTTTGGCAGCCAGTGGACGCAAGGCAGCGAAGCCTATTTGCAAGTCGCCTCGGCTGTGTTGATGGCCGCTGTGGCCTTGTGGATGATCTGGCGAACCTGGCAAGAGGGACAAGAGGGGCAAGAGGGATAAAAGGGACAAGAGGGGCAAAAAGGGGCAAAAGGGACGCGCCCGCGCACCGTCTTCGGCCCACCCGCCAAAGACGGTCAAGGCGGAAAGCGCCACCTTTGGGATGCGCGCGCGCGATTTCGCGCGATTTCGATTTCGATAACCGACCCCATCCCT
>CAJCCO010000083.1 GCA_903960915.1 uncultured beta proteobacterium | reverse complement strand
TTTCGATCTCAAGTGCTTCGGCTTGCTTGAGGACTTCAGACACATGCAGTGCCTTGAGTTCGTTTAAGTGCATGGGGTTACCTGCGTGAATGGAACACCTGCAAAGTGGTGTTCAACTGAAAAAACCGGGGGGGATGAAAAGACGAGCCAGCCGACGATGGGCTTTGAGTGACTCTAAGCCGGCTGGTCAAGGCCGGTATTCAAATGCTCTCAGGGGGTAACCAAGAGCTCTTTGACAAATTATGACAGGAAAAACCAGGGTTTCGGCAAAGCAGGGCGCTCGGGTCAGTGTCAGGCCCCACAGGGTGGCCAAACCCAGCTTGGAAGCGCTGGGCTTGGGGCAGGAGTCTCAGGCCAGTTGTTGGTCGATGAAGGCGGTCAATTGCGCCTTGCTCATGGCGCCGACTTTGGTGGCCGCAAGCTCACCATCTTTGAAGATCATCAAGGTAGGAATGCCGCGGATGCCGAACTTGGCAGGTACATCACGGTTTTCGTCGACGTTCATCTTGGCGATCTGGAGTTTGCCGTCGTAACCGACTGCCACTTCGTCGAGAATGGGTGCAATCATCTTGCACGGACCACACCATTCCGCCCAGTAGTCCACCAGCACCGGCGTGCTTGATTTCAGGACATCAGCTTCAAATGTGGCGTCGGTGGTGTGTTTGATCAGATCGCTGGCCATGAAGGCTCCTTGAGAAGTAGTTCAAGATACGGCTAAAGTTACTGTCATTGTGGCAGAAAGCCGGTACCTTGGCCGGCCCGCCCCCGCACAGGTTCTTTCATCAGCCTCCTACAGAGCACGGCAATTCCACCCTATGAGTAACCTGCACTTTATTGACAGCAACTGGCGCAGGGTGATGGGCTTGATACGTCAGGAGATCGCCGCCCGGGGGCTTCATCCCAGTGCCTGCGTGGTGCTGGTGCCTTATGCGCAGCTGATGCCGCAGGCCCGACTGGCCTGGGCCGCGCAGGGCGACGCTGCTTTCGTGCCACGTTTTGAGACCACCATGAACTGGGCCAATAACCTGCAGATGCCCTTGGCCGGGCCGCTGGTACCTGCGCCAGGCGAGTTGACCATGGATACGGCGTGCGACTGGCTGACTGCCGCCGGTTTGCTGACGCAGGCCGGTTTGGGTGCGCACAAGGAGATGTTGGCGGGGCGGCTGGTCGAGGCCGCCTGGTCGCTGGCGCGGCTGGCGGCTGCCTGGCCGCCGGAGGAGCGCGCCGCTTGGGGTCAAAAACTGGCGCCGCAGCTGGCCGCTGGCATGGATTCCCCCTTGTTGAAGCTGGAGTCCGCTGTGGGCCAAATTGCCCTGGCCTGGGCGTCCACCTCGGCTTACCCGACCGATGTGCTGTTTTTGGCCAAAGCCGAGTTGCTGGTCGTGCTCGATGGTTTTCAGGCGGATCCCTTGAGCGACGCACTCAAGTCCCGATGGGGTGAGCGGGCGCTGTCTTTGCCCTTGCTGTTGCCGGGCACGCCGGGACAAACTGCGCTGCAAGCCGCCAGCGATGCAGAAGACGAAGCGCAGCGTGCTACGGCCTGTGTGCTGGCCAGACTAAACCAAGGCTTGAGCCAGGTGGCATTGGTGGCCCAAGACCGCTTGCTCACACGGCGCGTGCGCGCCATGCTGGCCAACTTAGGGGTGGCCGTACGCGACGAGACCGGCTGGAAGTTGTCAACGACCCGCGCTGCGGCGAGCATCATGAGCTTGCTGCGTGCAGCCGCCTGGGATGTGTCCTCGGA
>CAJCCO010000082.1 GCA_903960915.1 uncultured beta proteobacterium | reverse complement strand
GGCCCAGGCTCCGGGAGCCCCACCGGCCACCAAGAGTGCTTCCATGCTCACCGGTGCAGCGGTATCGATCGTGAAACTGCTGGTGCCGACATTGGTAAAGCTGCGCACTGAATAAGCACCCACAGTCGTCCAGTTCAGCCCGCCCAGGTTCGACACGAAAGAAAGGTGATTGACCGGCGCTTCGTTGACATTGGTCACCGTGATCGCCACCGCGTGCGCGACCGAAGCATTCATCCCATCATTTGCCGTGACGGTGATGTTGTAGACGTTATTGGTGCCAGCATCGAGCGGCACCTCAAAGTTGGGCGCTGCCTTGAAGGTCACCGCGCCGGTACTTGCGCTGATATTGAACCGCGCTGCATCGGTGCCGTCCAAGGCATAGGTCAACGTGCTGCCAACATTGGCATCTGTGGCGGTGGCGGTGTAAACCGTGCCGCTACTGCCCTCTGGAACGCTGGCGGTGCTGTCACTGACAATGACTGGAGCCAGCGTGTCGACAGCTTGGCTGGCCATGCTGCTCAAACTGGCGTTGACCAGGGCATTGCCTGCGGCATCGCTTAAGCCAGTTCCCACCAAGCTCAGAGCCACTGTGCCACTTGCCACGTCAGCAGAAGGTGTGACCAAGACGGTGTAGACGTTGCTGCTGTCCACGCGTGTGACCGAGGTCACGGTACCGTGGGTTGCGTTGAAGCTGGTGGTGCCCACCGTGCCGGTGAGCGCTTCACTGAAAGTCACGGTGAAAGTGATGGGGTCTTTGGTGACGGCGGCAGCGGTGGCTTCAGTGACAGTGCTGACCACAGTCGAGGTGGTGTCTACCACCGGCAGGGCGCTGGTATCGATATCGGGGATATTGCCGTTGTAAGTAAAGGCATGGCCCGCAGCATCTTTGAGGCCGGCGATCAAGGCGGTCGTGAGCGCGGCTTCATTGATGGCTGCTTGCCCGTTCTGGTCAGCGGCGATGGTGTAGGTCAGGGTGCGGGTGTTGCCACTTCCTGACCAGGTGGCGAGCACACCCAAGTTAGCGACGGTGAAGATGGTGCTGTTGTCGCCTGAGGTCAGGCCGCTGACGTTGCCGTCGAAGGTCAGGGTCAGGCTGATGGTCTCGCCAACGCTGTTGCCTGCCGTGCCCGCAATTGTGCTGGTGGCAATAGCAGGGGAAGTGCTGCTCAGCGTCGGGGCCAGCGTGTCCAGCGTGAAGCTGCTGGTGCCCGCATCACTGGCATTGCCCGCTGCATCCGTAGCCACAGCGCGCACGCTGACCAAACCTTCGCCCAGATCGGTCACTTGTTCTGCGGTGAGCACCACAGGAACCGCAGTGGCGCCATTACCGGTGACCGTCTTGCTGACGATTTTCTGGCCGTTGGTGAAGGTCACCACGGTGCTGGCACCGGTTTCGGCCGTGATGGTCACCACGCCGGTGATCTGCTCAGCCTCGGTGCTGGTGGCGCCGCCGTCCACGCCCAGGCCTAGGGCGATAGTTGGGGGAACCGGCGCCAGGGTGTCCACCACAATGACTGACCTGCCCAGCACTTCTAGGGCAACCATGAATTTGTTCGAATCCGAATCCCGCGCGCCCTCTCCGTTCCCGCTAATCGTCCCGCTCGACAAATCAAGATCGTAGAAGCGCTCAAAGGCATTCCAACCCAATACGTAATTGTGTGAGGCCGACGCATACGATGGCGATCCTTGGCTGTGCCAACCAGTGGGCATGCCTGAAATATTTGGCTTGTCGCCCCAACCAGTCCCGAACTGGTTGTATCTCCAAGATTCAGTGGTGCCATTTCCGTTGTAGGCATCCCAGATGGCCAGCAGGTCGTCGTAGAGCGGATTGATGGTGCTGTCACCCACACTGGGATTCAACGAACCAATGGTGGAGCCTGTTTGCTCGGTATACGCAATTCCAGATATTCCAGTTTCCGCATAATTAGTCCCGACCAGGGTTGCCACAGACCCATCGTTGTTGAAAGTGGCAACAACATCATCCTTCAAGCCGATCGTGGGCAAAGCCAAATGGACGCCATTGAGGGTGGCGTAGCGGTAGGTCTCGCTCGTGCCAGGGCCCTGGACGCCATTTACATCTTTGTTGAAGATGTCGTGAAGTTTCCACCCAAGAACATGGTCCGCGGAATATTCATTGGCGTCTTTGTCAAAGGCGGTGCCATCGCCGCTGACATCCCAGTGGTAGAACCATTTGCCGCCATCGACCTGAACCGGTGCGATCAGTTGGCCGTTGCCCTCGCCCAGATCAATGACCGCATCGCCGGCACCTGCGAAATAAGCCTTGAGCGGCCCGACATTGCCTGCAGCGTCTGTCTCTTGCGCCTGCAGGTCGTAAGTGATGCCATTGGTGGTGGTGAGGCTGTAAGTCCAGTTCGTGCCTGTCACGACCGCCTGGCCCAGCAAGGTGCTGCCGTTGTAGACGCTGACGCTCGCGCCCGCTTCGTTGCTGCCGCTCAGTTCCAAGCTGGCGCTGTTCGTCAGGCCCGCTGAAAGTACGCCACCCAACGCGTTTTTGACGGCGGTAAAAGTCGCCATGGGTGAGAGGGTGTCGATGGCCTGAGTGGCCAAGCCGCTAAGAGCGACGTCGGCCACTTGGTTGCCTGTCGCATCAGTCAGGCCAGCGCCCACCAGGCTCAGCGCCACAGTGCCGCTGGCCATACCAGCGGTGGGTGTGACCACGACAGTGTAGACATTGCTTGTGTCCACACGGGTGACCGAGGTCACGGTGCCGTTAGAAGCCGTGAAGTTGTTGGTGCCCACTGTGCCGGTCAGCGCTTCGCTGAAAGTCACGGTGAAGGTGATGGGGTCTTTGGTGACGGCGGCGGAGGTGGATTCGGTGATGGTGCTGACCGTCGGCAGTTTGTCTTGAATGGTGCCCGTGGCCGAAGCCGACAAACCAACGCTGTAGCCCTGGCCCTGAATCACCGTGACCGTCAAAGTTTCATTGATATCGGTCAGCTGGTCGGCCCTGGCGCTCAGCGCAAGCGTGGCGGTGGATGACCCTGCAGCAAAGGTGATTTCTGACAAACTGGGTGCATAGTCATCAGCCGTGGCCGTACCGCCCTTTTCAAAATTGACCGTCAACGCACCATCGATGTCGCCACTGCGGGTGAAGGTGTACAAGAGTTGCGCAGCGTCGCCCTCGGCGACAACGGGCAGGTCTTTTATGATGCCGGTGTTCACGCTGAAATGATAGTCTCGTCCGCCATATGAAGTGTCATATCTGACGCTGAAATCGACAGGAAGGTTGATGTTTTGCTCGGTGATGGCTTGTCCCTGTTGACGGGATATCCATAAACCAGGTGAACCACTGACATTCGCAATAACGCCCTCGTTGCCTTGTGTCTGAGTGCCGTCTTTCCAGCCAAAAATGTAATCAGCGTTCTTGATGCTTGCATCGCCCACAAGCACGTTAAATGCCAAGTCTTGGTAGACGGTATTTCCTTGGGCTTGTTGTGTAGTGCCGATGGCCCGGAGCACATAGTCTTCGCCGACCTTCTCGAAAAGCAGTGGGGTGATGCTGCGATCACCACCAAAATTGCCTGATGCGAAGCTCCACGTCAACACATCTTGACCGATGGCCGATGCAAAGCCATCGACTGGGATCAGGTAAATGCTTTGAGCGCCGTCTATCGAACCGTTTGTGCTCAAACCAAAGTTGAGGGGCGTGGTGATGAGCCCGGCGGTGACCGCCACATTCACTGTGGCGTCTACATTGGTGACCGTGATCGCTACTGCCTGCGCTGCCGATGTATTCACCCCGTCACTGGCCGTGACGGTGATGTTGTAGACATTGTTGGTGCCGGTATCCAGCGGCGCCTCAAAGTTGGGCGCTGTTTTAAAGCTCACAGCGCCGGTGCTTGCGTTGATATTGAACAGCGCCGCGTCGGTGCCGTCCAAGGCATAGGCCAGCGTGCTACCGGCATTGGCATCTGTGGCGATGACGGTATAGACAGAACCGCTGGTGTTTTCTGCCACGCTGACCGTGTTGGCGCTGGTGATGATTGGGGCCAGGTTGTCTTCGATGGTGCCGGTGGCGGAAGCAGAGGAGCCAATACTGTAGCCTTGGCCGGCGAGCACCGTCACGGCCACGGTCTCAGCGTCGTCGGTCTCTGTATCGGCGGTGGCTTTGAGAGTGAGCGTTGCGGTGGCACTGCCGGGGGCAAAGGTGACTTGTGTCAAAGAGGCGGGCAGTATTTTGCTCACAAAACCTGCGACGTTGCCCTGGTTGTTCTGTCCGTCCAGGCTGCTGCTGTAGGTTTCTCCCGCGATGTAAACGACGCCATCGGCATCCACAGAAACGGATTTGATCAGGTCGTTGCTTGAGCCACCGATGAGGTGGGTCCACGCCAGAGTGCCGTCGTCGGCATCCAGCTTGACCACAAAACCGTTTGTTGTATTGGGTGCGCCTTGAATGACTTGTCCGTTCAGGCTGCTGTTGGTTTCTCCTGCCACGTAGATGGCGCCATCTGCACCCGTGAAGACTGATTTGATGACATCGTTGCCAGATCCGCTAACCAGGCGAGTCCACACCAATGCACCGGCAGCATCGAACTTGGACACAAAGCCATCTTGACCGCCTTGACTGACGTCCCCATTCAGGATGCTGCCATAGCTGTAACCAGCCACGTAAACGGCACCATCTGCACCCGCAGAGACTGAATTAGTTTGGCCTGAGCCAGATACGTCTGGAAGGCGGGTCCACTCTAAATTGCCGTCAGCATCGTACTTGCTGACATAGCTACCGTTTTCGCCTAGTTTATTTGAGCCATCCAAGATGGCGCTATTGGAGTAACCCGTCACGTAGACTGCGCCGTCGGTAGTCGGGGAGGCTGAAATTGCCAGGTCATTTGATGCGACAGGGCGATTCCATATCAAAATGCCGTCAATATCTAATTTACTTAAGAATGGAGATGTTGTTGTCCAACTTACGTCATAAGACAAACCAGCCACGTAGACAGCACCATTGGCATCCGTAGACACGGATTTAATATAGTCATAGCCAGGTCCGCCTACGAAACTGGTCCATTCCAAGGCACCGGCAGAATCAAACTTGGTCACAAAACCGTCGTAGTAGGCGGCGGGGTTATAAGCCATGCCCGCCACGTAAACGCCACCATCGGCGCCCGTTGTGACTGAGTTGGGATAGTTGTCGTTGACTGCATCGGTGAGGCGGGTCCAAACCAAAGAGCCGTCAGTGTCAAACTTTCTGACATATCCACCACCGTATTCGCTCAGGACATTCGTTCCGTCCAGAAGGGAGCTGTCTGCGCGCCCAGACACGTAGACCGCACCATCAGCCCCTACAG
>CAJCCO010000081.1 GCA_903960915.1 uncultured beta proteobacterium | reverse complement strand
GCTGAACATCTGGGCCTGCTGGAACGGGCTCATGCGACCGTAGGGGCTGGTCATGAAGACACGCACGCCTTTTTTCCCACGCATGGCGTACTCGGCCGCACTGCCAGTGTCGCCACTGGTGGCACCAAAAATATTGAGCTCGTCACCGCGACGGGCCAGCTCATATTCGAACAGGTTGCCCAGCAGCTGCATGGCCATGTCTTTGAAAGCCAGGGTGGGGCCATTGGACAAGGCCTCCAGAAAAATAGTGGTGCCAGCGGCACCGCTGCCGACTTGCTCCAGCTTCTTCAGGGGCACGATCTCACGGGTACCAAACACGGCTTGGGTATAGGTTTTGAGGCAGATGGCTTTCAGGTCTGCCGCAGGAATGTCGTCTATGTAGAGCGACAGCACTTCAAAGGCCAGCGCGCCATAACCCTGCTCGCGGTAAACCCCGCGCCATAGGGCCAGCGTGGCGGCGTCTACTTGCGGGTAGTGCTCGGGCAGGTACAGGCCGCCATCGGGGGCCAAGCCTTCAAGCAGGATTTCACAAAAGCTTTTGCGGTCTGCGAGGCCGCGGGTGGAGAGGTACTTCATCCGGCCAGCTCTTCCTTGCGAATGCGGGTAATGGGCGCCAGCACGGTGGGCAGGGCTTGCATTCGGGCAATGGCGGCATTCATAGTGGCCTCCTCGCAGTCATGGGTCAGGATGATGAGGTCGGTTTGTGTAGAGCCCTCGCCACCCACTTCGTCGGCTTCGCGCTGCAAGACGGCGTCGATGCTGATGCCGGCCTGCGCCACGATGCTGGTGACCTGAGCGAGCACGCCGGTTTGGTCTGCCACGCGCAGGCGCAGGTAGTAGCTGGTGATGATTTCGCCCATGGGCAGCACCGGCAGATCGCTCATGGCCTGGTCCAGCGTATGCGGCTGGAACGCCAGGTGCGGCACGCGGTTCAGCGGGTCAACGGTATGCAGGCGGGTGATGTCCACCAGGTCGGCAATGACAGCGCTGGCGGTGGGCTCGGAGCCGGCGCCCTTGCCGTAGTAAAGCGTGGTGCCCACGGCATCGCCCTGCACCATGACGGCGTTCATGGCACCTTCCACATTGGCAATGAGGCGTTTGGCAGGCACCAGGCTGGGGTGCACGCGCAGCTCCACGCCCTTGGGTGTGCGCTTGGTGATGCCCAAGAGCTTGATGCGGTAGCCCAGTTGCTCGGCATATTTGATGTCAGCGGCACTCAGTTGGGTGATGCCTTCAATGTAGGCCTTGTCGAACTGCACGGGAATGCCAAAGGCAATAGCCGACATGAGGGTGGCTTTGTGCGCGGCGTCCACACCTTCAATATCAAACGTGGGGTCGGCCTCGGCGTAACCCAGGCGCTGCGCCTCCTTCAGTGCCACGTCAAAGTCCAGGCCCTTGTCGCGCATCTCGGACAGGATGAAGTTGGTGGTGCCGTTGATGATGCCGGCAATCCACTGAATGCGGTTGGCCGTCAAGCCTTCGCGCAAGGCCTTGATGATGGGAATGCCACCGGCCACTGCGGCTTCAAAAGCCACCATCACGCCGCGGGCAGAGGCCGCCGCAAAAATCTCGGTACCGTGCACGGCCAGCAAGGCTTTGTTGGCGGTGACCACATGTTTGCCTGCGGCAATGGCTTCGAGCACCAGCGTTTTGGCAATGCCGTAGCCGCCAATGAGTTCAATGACGATGTCAATGTCAGGGTTGGCTATTAAGGCGCGGGCATCGGCCACCACCTGCACCTTGGGGCCTGCCAGTTTTTGGGCTTTGGCCACATCGAGATCGGCCACCATGGTGATCTCGATACCGCGACCGGCACGGCGTTTGATTTCTTCCTGATTGCGTGCCAACACATTGAAAGTGCCAGTACCGACAACGCCCAGGCCCATCAGGCCGACTTGGATTGGTTTCATAATTAATTGAAGTTATGAAGGGCCAGGCCCCTCGCTTAAATAGTTTGAGTTTGAAGGGATAAGTGATCAGGAGTCGCTGCGTTTGCGGTAGTTTTCCAGAAACTTGGCAATGCGGCCAATGGCTTCACGCAGGTCGTCTTCGTGCGGCAGGAACACAATGCGAAAGTGGTCCGGATGCGGCCAATTGAAGCCCGTGCCCTGCACCAGCATGACACGGGTTTCTCGCAATAACTCCAGAAAGAACTGGCGGTCGTCTTCAATGGGATAAACCGCCGGGTCAAGCTTGGGAAACATATACAAAGCCGCACTGGGCTTGACGCAACTCACGCCCGGAATGGCGGTGATCAGTTCATACGCCAGGTCGCGCTGTCGGCGCAACCTGCCCCCCTCACCCACCAAGTCGTTGATGCTCTGGTAACCGCCCAGCGCGGTTTGAATGGCCCACTGGCCGGGCACGTTGGCGCACAGCTTCATGTTGGAGAGCATGTTCAGGCCCTCAATGTAGTCGGCTGCCATTTTCTTGTTGCCAGAGACCACCATCCAACCCGCGCGGTAACCGCAGGAGCGGTAGCTTTTACTCAGGGAGTTGAAGGTCAGCGTCAGGATATCGGTGGACAAACTGGCCAATGCCGTGTGACGGGCATCGTCGTACAAGACCTTGTCATACACCTCGTCGGCCAGTATCACCAGACCATGCTCGCGGGCAATCTGAACCAAACTTTTGAGCAAGGCGTCAGAGTAAATGACACCCGTGGGGTTGTTGGGATTGATCACCACGATGCCTTTGGTGCGCGGCGTGATCTTGGCGCGAATGTCGTCCAGGTTGGGCATCCAGCCACTGGCCTCGTCGCACACATAATGCACGGGTGTGCCGCCGGAGAGGCTGGTAGCGGCCGTCCACAGCGGGTAGTCTGGCATGGGCAACAGCAATTCGTCGCCGTTGTCGAGCAAGGCGTTGGTGGCCATGGCGATCAATTCGCTGGCGCCATTGCCCAGGTAAATGTCATCGAGGGTGACGCCAGCAATGCCCTGTTTTTGGGTTTCATGCATGACCGCCTTGCGCGCACCAAAAATGCCTTTGCTGTCTGAATAGCCGGCTGAGTTGGGCAGGTTTCGGATCATGTCCTGCTGAATTTCTTCGGGGGCATCAAAACCAAATACGGCCAAGTTGCCTAGATTGAGTTTGATGATCTTCTGCCCTTCGTCCTCCATCTGCCGTGCGGCATCCATGATGGGGCCGCGAATGTCGTACAGCACGTTGGCCAACTTGGCAGATTTCTGGATATGTTTCAAAGTCCCTCCGGGAGTCAACAAGCTAGGGCGAAACCTATAATTTGACCACAATTCTTGTGCTTTGCCGCACTGCAACAAGCTCACCCATCTATTTAGACTTCATGAAGATTCAACCCGATCTCATCAGCGCCCCTTCCATCAGCGGTTATGGCCCTGGCTGGGTCAGCATCGGTGGCGAAAAAATTAACACCAGCGTGGTCATAGGTTCGCAGGGCGAGCGCTTTGCCTGGGACTGCGTACGCTTTGAAGATTTAACGGCCGCGCACTTTGAGAAACTGGCCAGTTTGGGCGCCGAATTGATTATTTTTGGAAGCGGAACCCGCATCCGCTTCCCACAGGCCGCCTGGATCAGGCCGCTCATCATGCAGCAAACCGGCGTAGAGACCATGGATACCCAAGCGGCATGCCGTACTTACAACATTCTGGCAGGGGAAGGGCGCCGTGTTGTCGTCGCTTTGCTGATGGAATCTGAGGCGGTTTAAATATTTACACTCAATACCCCCCGGTTTCAACAAAGTTTTCAGGGTAAAATCCTACCTTGCAGTCGGGTGCGTAAAGGTGTCGTTATAGGAATGCTCCTATGTCCAGAAAATGCCGCATCCTGTCACACGAGATGTAAGAACCATGGCGATTGTTGTTAATAAACCCATCCCTGAATTTGAATCCAACGCTACCGGCGGAATCAAAGTCTCCAACACCTCTCACCTTGGAAAAGTTGTCGTTCTGTACTTTTATCCCAAGGACAACACGCCTGGCTGTACCACTGAAGCCATGCAGTTTCGGGACAAGTACAAAGACTTCATCAAGGCGGGTGCCACCGTATTTGGCGTGTCACGCGACAACATGAAGTCGCATGATGAATTCAAAACCAAGCTGGAACTGCCTTTTGAATTGATCGCCGACACAGAAGAAAAAATGTGCCACATGTTTGGCGTGGTCAAAAACAAGATCATGTACGGGAAGAAAGTCAAAGGCATCGAACGCAGCACTTTCCTGATCGGCGCCGACGGTTGCCTGAAGGCTGAATGGCGCGGCTTGAAAGTGCCTGGTCACGTGGATGATGTATTGCTCGCGGTCAAGGCCCTCAAGAAAGCACCTGCCGTAGCCTGACCTACCTGGAGGTTATGAATCGCTGTCACGGGACATGCGCTTTGCTCATGCATAATCTTTTGCATGACCCTGAAATTCAAAGTCTCACGATCTCTCAAAGCCGCCCTGGTCTCAAGGCGGCTTTTTAACTTCTAAAGCCTGTCTGTTCTGCCCTCACCCCGAGCCTTAATCAAGATGCCATTGCCCACCGCCCCCGCCAAACGAGCCGCATTACTTGCTGTGCAGGAATACGACAAACCCGCTCGCGCCCGACAACCCACCCAGGCACCCCCAACCACCCCGGCAACTGTCGCAGCACCGGAACCCTCTCCTTCGGCCTTGATGGCTTCTGGAAATGAGCAGACTGGCAGAGGAAGAGCCGCCAAGTCCATAGCGAAGGCGCCAGCCAAGTCCGCCCAGCTCGCTCCAGGGTTAGGCAAACAAGCTGAACGCGTGGCGGTGGGCCGAACGGAAGAGCCCGTCAAGGCAAGCTTGCCCAAGCCCTCTGCCTTGCCAGACGTCAAGGCCAAGAAAACCAAGCGCCAAGGCCCCAGCAAGTTGTTTGTACTGGACACCAACGTCTTGCTACACGACCCCATGTGCTTGTTTCGCTTTGAGGAACACGACATCTTCCTGCCCATGATTGTTCTGGAAGAACTCGATGCCCATAAAAAAGGCATGACCGAAGTGGCTCGCAATGCGCGGCAAACCAGCCGAACCCTGGATTCTCTGGCCGGGCAGCAAGGGTCTGACATCTCAGCCGGCTTGCCTCTGAACGCGACCGGACACCGTGGGGCGGGCGGCAAACTGTTTTTCCAAACCCAATTACTCAACTACACCCTGCCCACCAGTCTGCCGCAAGGCAAAGCAGACAATCAAATTTTGGGGGTGGTTGATGCACTGCGCATTCAACACGCGCCGCGTGAAGTGGTGCTGGTGTCCAAGGACATCAATATGCGGGTCAAGTCCCGCGCATTGGGTCTGGCCACTGACGACTATCAAAATGACAAAACGCTGGAAGATGGCGACCTGTTGTACGCTGGCTCGCTCGCCCTCCCTCCCAACTTCTGGACCACACACGGCAACACCGTAGAAAGCTGGCAGCAGGGGGCACACACCTATTACCGCATCACCGGTCCGCTGGTTCCAAGTCTGCTGATCAACCAGTTTGTCTACTTTGAAGCGCCTGGAGAGCCCAGCTTGTATGCGCGCGTGACAGAGATCCGTGACCGCACGGCGGTGCTCAAAACGCTGAAGGATTTCACGCACCTTAAAAATGCGGTGTGGGGTATCACCACCCGCAACCGGGAGCAAAACTTTGCCATGAACCTGCTGATGGATCCCGAGGTGGACTTTGTCACGCTGACCGGCACCGCAGGCACTGGAAAAACCCTGATGGCCTTGGCGGCAGGACTGACCCAAGTGTTGGACGACCGCCGCTACACCGAGATCATCGTCACCCGTGCCACCGTCAGTGTTGGCGAAGACATCGGCTTTTTACCCGGCACCGAAGAAGAAAAAATGGGCCCCTGGATGGGCGCTCTAGACGACAACCTGGAAGTGCTAGGCAAGACGGACACCAGCGCTGGTGAATGGGGCCGTGCCGCCACCAGCGAGTTGATTCGTAGCCGCATCAAGATCAAGAGCATGAACTTCATGCGCGGGCGCACTTTTTTGAACAAATACGTGATCATCGACGAGGCGCAAAACCTGACGCCCAAACAAATGAAAACCTTGATCACTCGCGCAGGCCCTGGCACCAAGATCATCTGTATGGGCAACTTGGCGCAGATCGACACGCCCTACCTGACCGAGGGCTCTTCTGGACTGACCTTTGCTGTGGACAAATTTAAGGGCTGGCAGCACGGCGGGCACATCACGCTGGCCCGCGGCGAACGCTCTCGCTTGGCAGACTTTGCCAGCGAAGTTTTGTAGTTTTCAAAGCTGATCAATTGAAAAGGGGCGTGATGTGAATCACGCCCCTTTTTTTGTCAGTTCTCGCCGTCCATTCTTACCGTCAGTTCTTGCGGATAGACGGCGATCAGCGCTAAAAGTCACCACTACCTCCGGAGGCGAGTGACTCAAACTTGGTGATGGGTTTGATAAAGGCCAGTTTCACGACACCCGTGGGGCCGTTTCGCTGCTTGGCAATGATGACCTCAGCCACGCCCGGCTCTTTGCAGGCATCTTTGGTGTAGTACTCGTCCCGGTAAATGAACATGATGATGTCGGCATCTTGCTCAATGGCGCCCGATTCCCGCAAATCGCTCATCATGGGCCGCTTGTCTGGCCGTTGCTCCACGCTGCGGTTTAACTGCGACAAGGCAATCACTGGGCATTGCAGTTCTTTAGCCAGCATTTTCAGGCCTCGGGAGATCTCACCCAACTCCGTCGCGCGGTTCTCACCGTCGTTGCTGGAACCACTCATGAGTTGCAGGTAATCGACCACAATCAATCCCAGCTTGCCGCACTGGCGCGACAGGCGCCGGGCATTGGCGCGCAGCTCACTGGAGGTCAAGCCGGCCGTTTCATCAATGTGCAAAGAAATAGTGCGAAGCTTTTCAATCGCTTCAGTCAGGCGGGGCCACTCTTCATCCGTGAGTTTGCCGGTGCGCAAATGGCCCTGGTCAATTCGACCAATCGAACCCACGATACGCACCGCGAGTTGGGCGGCACCCATCTCCATGGAGAACACCGCAACCGGCAGCCCTTCGTTCAGCGCCACATGCTCGGCGATATTGATCGCCAATGCCGTTTTACCCATAGAGGGCCGCGCCGCCAGCACAATCAGGTCACCGGCCTGGAAACCTGCGGTCATTCGGTCCAAGTCGTAAAAGCCAGTGGGTACACCGGTCACGTCATTGGGGTTGTCCGCCATTTCCTGCACACGGTCCAGCAAGTCCACCACCAAGGTGTCCATCCCCTGAAAGCCCTGCTTGGTACGGGCACCCTCTTCTCCGATGTTGAATATTTTTTGCTCCGACTCATCCAGAATGGCGGCCACAGGACGGCCTTTTGGATTGAAGGCGTTGGTAGCAATCTCTTCGCTGGCGCTGACCAGTTTGCGCAGAATGGAACGCTCCCGCACAATTTCTGCGTAGCGTCGAATATTGCCGGCACTGGGCACATACTGCGCCAGCGAATTCAGGTAGGTCAGACCACCGAGTTCTTCAGCCTTGCCCTGATTCTGAAGTTGCTCAAACACCGTGATGACGTCTGCCGGTTTGGAGGCGTTGATCAATGCGCCGATAGCCGCATAAATCAGGCGATGTTCATAGCGATAAAAGTCGCGGTCAGACACCAGATCGCCGACCCGGTCCCAGGCCGCGTTGTCCAGCAACAGTCCGCCCAACACGCTGGATTCAGCTTCGATAGAGTGCGGGGGAATGCGCAACTGCGCAACTTGACGGTCTTGGCCGTAATCGTCACCCACAGGAAAAAGAACAGCAGACATAGAGGATTTCCTTGAAGCCATGGATACTAAGTGACGCCAGGGCTGAAGTCGAATGGAATCCTGGGCACAAGCGGTTGAAAAGATGTGCGTAAGTTGTGGAAATTGAAGGATAAGTCAGCCTGACTAATACCCCCCCATCAAAACAAAAGCCGCCAGGGCTTTCACCCCGGCGGCTTTTGTTGATAAAACTGCTGATTAAGCGGTTTCGCCGTAAACGGAGACGGTGATCTCAACCACCACGTCAGTGTGCAAAGCCACGCTGACGGTGCTGTCGCCAACCACCTTGATAGGGCCATTGGGCATGCGGACCTGAGACTTGCTCACTTTGAAGCCGGTTTTGCTGAGTTCTTCAGCAATGTCGGCGTTGGTCACGGAACCGAACAAACGACCGTCTACGCCGGCCTTTTGTGTCAGCTTGCAGACCGAGCCGGCCAGCTTTTCACCGAGTGCCTGGCACTCTGCCAATTTGGCAGCGGCAGCTTTTTCCAGTTCAGCGCGTTTGACTTCAAACTCTTTCTTGGCTGATTCAGTGGCGCGACGAGCACGGCCGGATGGAATCAGAAAGTTGCGAGCGTAACCGTCTTTAACACGAACGATTTCACCGAGGTTGCCAAGGTTCACGACCTTGTCGAGCAGAATAATTTGCATGGTCGTATTCCTTAGATCTTGTGCTGGTCGCTGTAAGGCAGCATCGCGAGAAAACGCGCGCGCTTGATAGCGGTGTTGAGCTGGCGCTGGAAAATGGCACGTGTGCCAGTCAAACGGGCGGGAATGATTTTGCCGTTTTCGGCAATGAAATCGCGCAAGGTATCGATATCTTTGTAATCGATCTCCTCAACGCCAGTCACTGTGAAGCGGCAAAAGCGCTTGCGCTTGAACAGCAGGTTTTGTGCGGGGCGCTTAGGGCGCTTGTCTTTGTTATTGAAACGTTTTGGTCCGGCCATGATGGACTCCTTAAATTATGACGATTGCGTTAATTTGCTGAAACTCTTGAATATGAAGAATGACGTGCTTGCCGTTGCGAGGGGTTGCCAGAAAACCGTTGAAGTTCCAGGTACTGCCAATGGCCTGCTTTGCAAGCCGTTCTGCCAAAGTACCGAAAGCAACTGCCTTCATTGTCGCCTTGACCTGTCGGGTTTGACCTGCTTCCAGAACCTCAGACGAATGGTCGAGGATCAGGTTCAAAGCGGGCAATCCGGCTGGGGTGTAACGCATCGCACTAAGCTCTGCAATACAGCCACTCAGGGCAAGCTGATTCACCTCTCGTTGGCAACCAGCCCCTTAGGCTTGGTACTCAGCCTGTTGGGCCTTACGCGCATCTTCACGTTCGACTGTTTTCATCATTGAAGACGGGCCTGTGTCGGCTTTTTTCTTCAAGACTGTCAGGTGACGCAACACGGCATCATTGAACTTGAAAGCGTGTTCCAGTTCGGCCATAACGGCCTGGTCGGCTTCGATGTTGACACACAGATAGTGGGCTTTGGCGAGCTTGTTGATCATGTAGACCAACTGACGACGACCCCAGTCTTCGACACGGTGGACTTTGCCGCCGCCGGCAACAATCATGCCCTTGTAGCGTTCCAGCATGGCGGGAACTTGTTCGCTCTGATCCGGGTGGATCATGAGGATGATTTCGTAATGACGCATTGATACTCCTTGTGGATGGCCCGAACCGGGCATAAAGAAGCCACCCTCAGCGTCTAATTGAGGTGTGGCAAGGTGAGCCCGACATTATGCCATAGCCTAACTTGACGGCCCCTCACCGGCTTTCTTGAGGTTGGGGGCGTGACAGCAAACTCACCAATACCGTGACAAGCACGCCACCCATCACGCCAAACAAGCCGGCGGATACGGGCTGGATACCCCACCAAAGTCCGGAACCACTGAGCCCCAAAGCAGCTCTTACCGGGACAGCATTGATGGCCATGTAATAAATCGTCAACCCGAGCCCAGCCAACATGCCGCAAGTTGCCCCCGCTCGGCTGGTTCTGGACCAGAAGATGCCCAGCACCATCGCCGGCACAAAGGCGGCACCCGCCAAAGAAAACGAAGCAGATACCAGGAACAGAATATCAGCAGGTCTTTGCGCCGCCACATAGGCCGCCGCCAGCGCCACCAGCAGCAGGGCAAATTTGGACAACATCACCCGTCGCACCTCGCCAGGCTTGTCGCTCTTACCCTTGTAAAAAAAATCATGCGCCAAGGCGTTTCCAATAGTCAACAGCAGACCGTCGGCCGTGGAAAGTGCAGCAGCCAAGCCCCCGGCAGCGACCAGGCCGGAGATGACGTACGGCAGACCGCCGAGCTCCGGGGTGGCCAGCATCACAATATCAGCCCCCAGTTTGAGTTCGGCAAACTGCAAAATATGGTCGCCGTTCACGTCGTTCACAGAAATCAGGGTGGGGTCCACTTTGGCCCACTGAGCGATCCAGGCCGGTAAAGCATCAAAGTTTTGCCCCACCAACTGGCTCATGATTTCAAACTTGACCAGTACCGCCAACGCGGGCGCCGAGAGGTAGAGAATAGCGATGAAAAACAATGACCAGGCCACCGATGTACGGGTCTCCGCCACGGTGCGCGTGGTGTAAAAACGGGTCAAGAGGTGGGGCAAACCAGCCGTGCCCACCATCAGACAAAACATCAGGGCCAGAAAATTGCGGCGCGACAAATCCACCGCTTTGGCGTCCACCTCCTGGAGCCTGGCCTCACCTTCAAAAGGGGTGGCGTGGCGCGGCATGCCACCCAGGGGTTTGGCCCGGTCCAAATTATCTTGACGGGCCTTTGTCCAACGCTCACGGGCACTGGCGGCATCCTTGGGCAAAGCCGCCAGCTCACGCCTGGCGGCAACAACCAAGGACTCGTCCGCCCGGCGCTCGTTCAAAAGCCGAATTTTTTCCCGCAGCACATGCCGCTCACTCTCCAATGAAGCCTGAACGTTGCGCAGCTTGTCCTCATAAGCCAGCGCACGCCGGGCATACTCTTGAATCACCTCTTGCTCGGCGGGTGAGTTCATCAGCTGCTTTTCCAAGGCGTTGATTTTCTGCAACTGCTGACCGTACACAAACGGTGCCAACGGATTTCCCAGTTGCTTATAGGCCAGCCAGGACACGGGAATCAGGAAAGCAAGAATAAGCACCACATACTGCGTCACCTGGGTCCAGGTAACCGCCCGCATACCGCCTAAAAACGAACAAACCAGCACCCCACCCAAGCCCAGCAAAATGCCAATCTCGAACTGCACACCGGTCAAGCGCGAGGTGATTAACCCCACACCATAAATTTGCGCCACCACATACGTAAAGGAACACAGCACCGCAGCAAAAGCAGCAATGATGCGAGGCCAACGACCGCCAAAACGCAGGCCGAAATAGTCAGGAATGGTATAGAGGCCCAACTGCCGCAAATAAGGCGCCACCAACAAGGCCAGCAGACAAAAACCGCCCGTCCAGCCCAGAACATAGACCAGCCCGCCCGTTTGGGCATCCGTACCCGAAAAACCTTGCAAATAAAGTCCGCCGGCCATGCTGATGAAAGAGGCCGCACTCATCCAGTCTGCAGCGGTGGCCATGCCGTTGTAAACCGCCGGAATTTTCCGACCTGCCACGTAATACTCCTCGGCATCCGAGGTGCGGCCATAAATGCCGATAACCGCATACAAAATAACGGTGGCAAAAAGAAAGATGCCGCCAATCCAGCCCTTCTTCAAGCCCCATTGCTCGGCCAAGGCCAGTGCCAGTAAAAACAACAGCAAAAACAGCACATAGCCGGCAAACCGGCGGTGCAGGCGCCGTTTGTAGGCTGAAAACCCCTGGTCGTCGGGTGAGCCATGGACTTCACGCCGGTTGGCGAACCAGGCGAAGAACACCACGATGGCGATGAACACCAGCACGCCGCCCTGCGCCGACAACCAATAACTCAAGGGCCATCCGGCAATGATCTGTTGCAGATCACGGGCAAAAAATACCACGCCAAACGAAAAAATAAACCACAACGCCAACAGGCAACCATGCAGAAGGTAGCCCCCCGGAAGGAGGCTGCCTTGCTTGAAAACTGCTGGGTTTTGGACGTCGCTCAACATCCGAGCATCATGACTGAAGTCATGGTCACTAGCTCTAGGTGTTTGCTAGAAGTTAGTCGTCAGGACTTGGCCAAACCTTGCCATGTTGCAATAACAGAGTCAGGGTTAAGAGAAATTGAGGTGATGCCCTGGGACACCAGCCATTTGGCAAAGTCGGGGTGGTCGCTAGGGCCTTGGCCGCAAATTCCTACGTACTTGCCTTGGTCTTTGCAGGCTTGAATAGCCAGGCTGATTAAAGAGGTAACGGCAGGGTCGCGCTCGTCAAAATCAGCCGCCAGCACCGCCAGGCCAGAATCACGGTCCAGTCCCAGAGTGAGTTGCGTCAGGTCGTTGGAGCCGATCGAGAACCCATCAAAATACTGCAAAAAGTCTTTGGCCAAAATAGCGTTACTGGGAATCTCGCACATCATGATGATGCGCAGACCGTTCTCGCCGCGTTGAAGGCCATGGGCAGCCAGCATCTCGGTCACTTTTTTGGCCTGCGCCAAGGTGCGAACAAAAGGCACCATGATCTCGATGTTGACCAGGCCCATGTCTTCACGCACCCGCTTGAGCGCCTCGCACTCCATAGCAAAAGCCTCGCCAAACTCGGCGCTGATGTACCGTGCCGCCCCACGGAAACCCAGCATGGGGTTCTCTTCTTCTGGCTCATAGCGGCTGCCGCCAATGAGTTTGCGGTACTCGTTGCTCTTGAAGTCTGACAAGCGAACGATCACCGGCTTGGGCCAGAAAGCCGCACCGATGGTGGCCACACCTTCGGCCACCCGGTCTACATAAAAGGCTCGGGGGGACGCATGGCCGCGGGCCACAGATTCCACCGCTTTCTTGAGGTCGGCGTCGATATTGGGGTAGTCCAGAATCGCCTTGGGGTGCACACCAATGTTGTTGTTGATGATGAACTCCAGCCGCGCCAGGCCCACACCGTTGTTGGGCAACTGACAGAAGTCAAAAGCCAGCTGGGGGTTGCCCACGTTCATGGTGATCTTGACATCAATCTCGGGCATGACGCCACGCTGAACTTCTGTGATTTCGGTGTCTAGCAGACCGTCGTAAATGAAACCGGTGTCACCCTCGGCGCAGCTCACGGTTACCAGCATGCCGTCCTTGAGAACCTCGCTGGCGTTGCCGCAGCCCACCACCGCAGGAATGCCCAACTCACGTGCAATGATGGCGGCATGGCAGGTGCGCCCGCCTCGGTTGGTCACAATGGCCGAGGCCCGCTTCATCACCGGCTCCCAATTCGGGTCGGTCATATCGGTCACCAAAATATCGCCCTTTTGAACCTTGTCCATTTCACTCAGGTTGTGCACCACGCGAACCGGCCCGGTGCCAATTTTTTGCCCAATCGCGCGGCCTTCGGTGATCACAGCGCTCTTGCCCTGGAGCTTGTAGCGGTGCTCGACCTTGCCTTCCATCTGGCTCTTCACCGTTTCAGGGCGCGCTTGCAAGATATAGAGCTCACCGTCAAGCCCATCCTTGCCCCATTCAATGTCCATGGGGCGGCCGTAATGCTGCTCAATCACCAGCGCATAAGCGGCGAGTTTCTCGACGTCAGCATCGGTCAGGGAATACCGGTTGCGCAACTCGGTCGGGACATCGGTGGTTTTCACCAACTTGCCACTGGCGGCTTTTTCTGCGTCCGTGGTGAACTGCATCTGAATCAACTTGGAGCCCAGACTGCGGCGAATAACCGCCCGCTTGCCCGCTTTGAGCATGGGTTTGTGCACATAGAACTCATCCGGATTGACGGCGCCCTGCACCACAGTCTCGCCCAAACCATAGCTGGAGGTGATGAACACCACGTCCTGGAAACCAGACTCGGTATCTATGGTGAACATCACGCCTGCGGCCCCCAGGTCAGAACGCACCATGCGCTGAATGCCGGCACTCAGGGCCACATGCTCATGGGCAAAACCCTTGTGCACGCGGTAGCTGATGGCACGGTCGTTGTACAGCGAGGCAAACACCTCCCGAATTTTGTGCAGGATTTCTTCGATGCCCACCACATTCAGAAAGGTTTCCTGCTGCCCGGCAAAAGAGGCATCGGGCAAGTCTTCAGCCGTGGCCGAGGAACGCACGGCAAAAGACGCCTGCGGGTTGCCACTGCTCAAAGTCATGAAGGAAGCGCGAATGGCCTGCTCCAGATCGGCGGGAAAGGGCTGCGACTCCACCATGGCGCGAATCTCGGCGCCTACCAATGCCAGGTTTCGCACATCTTCGGTGTCCAGAGCGCTGAGCTTGGCGTTGATTCGGGCGCCCAGGTTCTCAAACGCCAAAAAGTCACGAAAAGCATGGGCCGTCGTGGCAAAGCCGGTGGGCACTTTGACGCCATGGGGCAGATGGGAAATCATCTCGCCGAGGCTGGCGTTTTTACCGCCAACGGCCTCGACATCGGTCATTCTCAGGTTCTCAAACGGGACGACCAGATCGGTCGGATTGAAAAGTGCAGACATGGGGAAGCTCCAGAAGTTAAAAGCGGCTCTTCATGCCTTGCCTGGCGTTCTGGCACGCTGGCAAAGCCCACGCAAGCCGCCCGGCTGCTGAGTTGTTCTGGTTGTTGGGGGCGGTGCATGGCAGAAATCGTAGGGGTTGTTCGCGATTGTAGGTCGCGAATGCACCCACAATGGGGCCTGTAAACGGAGAAATATCAACGTTTTCGCTGACACTCAGGTGTTGGCAAGGGCACCCGGGTGTCCTTTCAGATTCCATTTACCAACCTGTCATCATGTCCAACCGCACCGTTTTTTTCATCTCAGATGGCACCGGCATCACGGCCGAGACCTTTGGCAATGCCATCCTGGCCCAGTTTGAGACCAAAACCCGCCACATCCGGCTGCCTTTTATCGACACCGTGGACAAGGCGCATCAGGCAGTGCGCCAGATTAACCATGCAGGTATCGTGGACGGCAAAAAACCTATCGTCTTCACCACCTTGGTCAATATGGAAGTGCTGGGGGTCATTACCGAGGGCTGCCAGGGCATGCTGCTGGACATGTTTGGCACCTTTGTGCGCCCGCTGGAAACCGAGCTGGGCATCAAGTCCCACCATCGCGTAGGGCGCTTCAGTGACGCCAGCAAGAGCAAGGAGTACCAGTCGCGCATTGAAGCCATTAACTTCTCCCTGGCGCATGATGACGGCCAGTCCAACCGTGATCTGGAGCAGTCCGATGTGATTTTGGTGGGCGTGAGCCGTAGCGGAAAAACGCCCACCTCGCTTTACCTGGCCATGCAATACGGGCTAAAGGCGTCAAACTATCCGCTGATTCCTGAAGATTTTGAACGCCAACATTTGCCGCCGGTACTCAAAGCGCACAAGAGCAAACTGTTTGGTCTGACGATTCATCCCGATCGACTCTGCGAGATTCGCAACGAGCGTCGCCCCAACTCCAAATATGCGTCACTGGAGAACTGCCGCATGGAGGTGAGCGAGGCCGAATCGATGATGCGCCGCACCGGCATTCGCTGGCTTTCCACCACCACCAAGTCAATTGAAGAGATCGCCACCACCATCCTGCAGGAAATCCGGCCTGAACGGCTGATTTATTAAGGGGCGATCCAGGTCGGGCTGGATTGACTGACCCGACTCTAAAACATGATCAAAGGCTGATCAAAGGCCTATTGCTGCCAAGCCAGCTTTGGCAATTTGGGCATCTTCGGTCGACTTCGCGCCGCTGACACCGATGGCGCCCAGACACTGGCCGTCTTTCATGATGGGCACACCCCCCTCCAGCATGCCTTCAAGGGCGGGGGCGCTCAAAAACGACACGCGGCCACCGTTGATGATGTCTTCGTAAATCTTGCTTTCGCGCCGGCCCATGGCTGCGGTGTTGGCCTTGGCGGGCGCAATGTGGGCTGAAATGGCAGCGGCACCATCTAGGCGCTGCAGCCAGAGCAAATGGCCCCCGTCGTCCACAATAGCAATCGTCACGGCCCAGTTGTTTTTAAGGGCTTCGGCTTCAGCACCGGCGGCCAGGGCTTTGATATCGGCGAGTTCGAGGGTGAATTTTGTTTGCATGAGGCGTCCATTCAGGTTTAAAACTCGAGCATAACGGCTGTTGGGGCCAGCTTTGCCCACGGCCAGGTTCAAAGTATCCATACAAAAAGTAAGACCATGCGGGGCTAGCCCGCTATATAGGCCACCTGAAACGCCCTAAAATCCGCCCATCTGAGTTATTCAGGTTAACAAGGAGTTCAACATGACTGACAACGTTCAAACCCTAAATACCGGTTACGGCTATGTAACCACGCCTGAGCAGCGCAATAAAGTGCTGCGTAATACCTATTGGCTGCTGGCACTGAGCCTGGTGCCTACCGTGTTGGGTGCCTGGCTGGGCGTCGCCACGGGTATCACGCGCGCCATGGGCGGCGGCTTGGGCCTGATTGTTTTCCTGGGCGGCGCCTTTGGATTCATGTATGCCATTGAGAAAACCAAGAACTCTGCAGCCGGTGTGCCCGTGTTGCTGGGCTTCACCTTCTTCATGGGCCTGATGCTCTCGCGCATGATCGCCATGGTGTTGGGTTTCAAAAACGGCCCCGACCTGATCATGACGGCTTTTGCCGGCACGGCAGGTGTGTTTTTGGTCATGGCCAGCCTCGCCAGCGTGATCAAGCGTGATCTGTCGGGCATGGGCAAGTGGCTGTTTGTAGGTGCCATCGCTTTGGTCATTGGCGGCGTCATCAACGTATTTGTCGGCTCCACAGCGGGCATGATGGCCATTTCAGTGGCGGCCATTGGTATTTTCAGCGCCTATATGCTCTACGACATCAAGCAAATCGTGGACGGCGGCGAAACCAACTACATCAGTGCCACCCTGGCCCTGTACATGGACATCTTCAATGTGTTCCAGAGCCTGCTGGCTTTGCTCGGCATCTTCGGTGGCGAACGCGACTAATCAGTTTCTCGCCCAACAAAAAAGACCCCGAGGGGTCTTTTTTTACGTCCCGTCCCAGCAACTGGCCGGGTCGGAGTCCATCAATCGAGTCGCTCAAACACCGCCATGCTCTCCACGTGCGCAGTATGCGGAAACATATTGATCACCCCGGCCGAGGTGCAGGCGTAACCCGCCTGGTGCACCAGCACATCGGCATCTCGCGCCAGGGTTGAAGGGTTGCAACTGACATAGACGATGCGTTTGGGCGCCGTCCACTGCCCGGCACCAGGTGTCTGGGGATGCGCTTCGGGGTCACGCTGCTGCTGGCGCAAGGCGGCCAGTGCCTGTACCAGGGCAAAGGCACCATCACGCGGGGGGTCGACCAGCCATTTGTCTGCCACACCGTCCTGAATCAGCATCTCAGGCGTCATTTCAAACAAATCCCGGGCCACAAAACGGGTGGGGCAAAGGCCCTGACCTGGTGCGGCCTGCGCCTTGTTCAAGTCGTAATTTTCCGTGGAGCGGGCCACCAGGGTGTCGCTGCCCTCAATACCCAGCACCTCGCGCGCCTGGGTGGCAATGGGCAAGGTGAAATTACCCAGTCCGCAGAACCAGTCAATCACGCGCTCACTGCGGGTAGCGTTCAGCAGGCGCAGCGCCCGCGACACCAGCACACGGTTGATGTGCGGGTTCACCTGCGTGAAATCGGTCGGCTTGAAGGGCATGGTGATGCCAAAGTCTGGCAGCGCATAGGCCAGTTGTTCACCGCCTGCGTCAAGCAAATGCACGGTCTCTGGCCCCTTGGGCTGCAACCACCATTGCACGCCGGTGTGCCGCGCTGCAAAGTCACGCAGGCGATCCAGGTCAGCGGCGCTGAGGGGCGCCATGTGACGCAGCACCAGGGCGGTCACGCTGTCGCCACAGGCCAGTTCTATCTGGGGCAAAGTCTCAATCGCCTCCATCGAGGTAATCAGCGCCCGCAAGGGCAAGAGCAAAGCTTCCACATGCGGGGGCAACACCTTGCACTCGGTCATGTCGGCCACGTAGCGGCTTTTGCGCTCATGAAAACCCACCAGCACCGTGCCTTTTTTGTGCACATGACGCACCGACAAGCGGGCGCGGTAGCGATAACCCCAGGCCGGTCCTTCAATGGGTCGCAAAATCATGTCGGCCTTGACCTTGCCTAAATGCCACAGGTTGTCTTCAAGTACCCGCTGCTTCACTGCGACTTGGGCGGCCACATGCAGGTGCTGCATCTTGCAGCCACCACACGACCCGGAATGCAGCCCAAAGTGCTGGCAACCCGGCGTCACCCGCTGCGAGGATTCGTGCTGAATCGCCATCAGGGTGCCACGCTCCCAGTTGTTTTTCTTGCGGTTGATATTGGCGGTTACCACCTCAAACGGCAAGGCGCCGTCGATGAATACCACTTTGCCGTCGGCCCGGTGTGCCACGCCCTGGGCTTCCAGGTCCAGCGACTCCACGGTTAACCAGTCGGGGGCGTACGTTGGGGCTTTGTTTTGAATGGGGTCAGTCATGGCGCAGATTGTGAAAGAGGAGCCAGCCCGGCTCCTGCGGTAATGGCTGGAATGGCGGGAATGACGTGCGTTAGCGCGCCGGCAGGTACTTGGCCGGGTCTACAGGTTTGCCTTGGCGGCGCACTTCAAAGTGCAGCTTCACGCGGTCGGAATCGCTGTTACCCATCTCTGCAATTTTCTGGCCCTTGCGCACCGTCTGATCTTCCTTCACCAGCAGCGCCTGGTTGTGCGCATAAGCGGTCAGGTAGGTGTTGTTGTGCTTCAGGATGATCAAGTTGCCATACCCGCGCAAACCTGCCCCGGCATAGACGACGCGCCCATCGGCCGACGCCAGTATCGGCGTGCCGGCTTTGCCACCAATGTCCAGGCCCTTGTTCTTCAGCTCATCAAAACCGGCCAGCAATTCGCCGTTGACAGGCCAGATCCAAGCAATTTCGTCATCCGCGCTCGCTGCATTTGCAGTTGAGGGTGCTGCTGCAGGGGCTGCTGCGGGTGTAGCTACTGGGGCCGCGTTGGCCGGGGCGCGCTTATCAGCACTGGCAGCTTGAACGGGCGCCAATGCAACCGGGTTAGCGCTGGACAGAACCACGGGCTTGGCTTCAGGCTCAGCCAAAGCCCCGACAGGCGGCTCCACGCGCAACACCTGACCCACTTCAATGCGGTTGGGGTTGTCCAGGCCGCTCCAACGGGCAATATCGCGAAACGACTGACCATGGTCCAGCCCCACGCGAATCAGGGTGTCGCCAGGTTTAACCGTGTAGTAGCCGGGTTTGCCGGCGTTTTCAGCCCCGGGCAGCGGCTTGGCAGCAGGGGTCGGCTCAACCACCGGCGCAACCGAAGCCTTGGCTGGTGAATCAGGTGCTGCATTGGCGCTTTTGACGCTCGCCAAGGGCTTGCTGGACGACATGGTGCCACGGTCTTCAACTGGAGCGCGTGCACCTTTGGAGCTGCACCCGGCCAGCACCAGACAGCCTAGCACCACCAACCCCGCCACGCCTCGCAAGACGCTCATTCTTGACATACACAACCCTTCATGCAACACCGGATTTTAGAGGCACAAAGAGCACCGCTTCCAGCAAAGTCTGGCGCAAACCTTGCGCTGTCTTGTCCACCACCATCAGCTGCTGCTGCCTGGTTTTGCCGGTGCCGGTGGCCACGGGTGCCACCAAACGGCCCCCTACCGCCAACTGCTCTAGCCAGGCCTCGGGAATATCCTCGCCCCCGGCGGCGGCAATGATGCCGGCATAGGGCGCGCCCTTGGCAAAGCCCAGCCGCCCATCGCCTAACAACAGGTGCAGGTTAGGCTGGCGCAAGTGGCGCAAGTTTTCACACGCTTTGTCATGCAGGCCACGCAAACGCTCAATGCTGTACACCTCAGTGGCCAGCTGGCTCAACACGGCGGCCTGGTAGCCGCAGCCGGTGCCAATTTCAAGTAGGCGGCCCAGCTTGGCCGGCGCTCCCTGGCGCAACAGCTCCAGCATGCGCGCCACCACCCCAGGCTTGGAGATGGTCTGGCCCAGCCCAATGGGCAAGCTGGTGTCTTCATAGGCCTGGTTCACCAGGGCCGTATCCACAAAGCGATGGCGCTCGATGTGGCCCATGGCGGCGAGCACTTGCGCATCGGTAATGCCCTGGGCGGCAAGCTTGCCCACCATGCTCATGCGCACTGCGCGCGAGTCCATCCCCAGCCCTTGCGACTTCAGTTGACCAGGCGCTGCCGTCTGCAGCTGGTGCACCGTGCGGGCACGCTGCGCTTCAGGCCGTTTGGCCTCCTCCTTGCTGCCCGATGTATTCAGGCGCGCTGGAAAAGTAGGTCGCTCTTTCATGGCGCTCATGCGCCAGCTTGTGTGGTGGCTGGCAGCGGGGCCGGACCGTTCAGGCGCGAAGCCGTCTGCGCCCAATAACCGAGGTGGTCGTGGTCGGTCAAGTCCACCTTCAAGGGCGTGACAGACACAAAGCCGTGCGTGGTGGCATGAAAATCAGTGCCCTCGGCCTCGTCCTTGGCCGCGCCGGCTGCGCCAATCCAGTACATGGTTTCACCGCGCGGGCTCACCTGCGTAATGACCGGCTCAGCCGCATGGCGCCGACCCAGGCGACACAGTTTGACGTGGCCGATCTGCTCAAACGGCAAATTGGGAATGTTCACGTTCAGCAACCACGGGCTGTGTCCCACCAAATGCTGCTGCTCCATTTGCAAAATCAGCTCACGCGCCTTTTGTGCGGCCGCCGCCAGATGCACCCAGTTGCGATCTACCTGGGAAAAAGCGATGGCCGGAATACCAAATAAAAAGCCCTCCATGGCCGCCCCCACCGTGCCCGAATAAATGGTGTCATCGCCCATGTTGGCGCCGTTGTTGATGCCCGAGATCACCAGGTCAGGCCGGTAGCCCAGCAAGCCTGTGAGCGCGATGTGCACGCAGTCGGCAGGCGTGCCATTGACGTACCGAAAACCATTGCTGGCCTGGTGAACGTACAAGGGGGAATGCAGGGTCAGGGCGTTGGACTTGGCGCTGTTGTTGTGCTCAGGCGCAATCACCTCCACCTCGGCCACGTCTTTCAAGGCTTCATATAACGCCACAATGCCGGGCGCCTGGTAGCCATCGTCGTTGGAAATTAGTATCTTCATAAGCAAACAGAGTTGGGCTGAATTGTAGGGCGCACGGGCCAACCTAGCGCCCCGGTCGCACGAGAGACAGAGGGGAGTTTTTTCTAAACGCCCTGACTTATCATTTCAAAAATTTTTGGAGACGATTCATGCATGCCTGGCTTTGTGAAAACCCCGTGGGCGTTGACGCCCTGGCTTGGAAAGAACTGCCCACCCCCCAGCCCGGCAAGGGCGAGGTGCTGCTTGAAATCAAGGCGGCGAGCCTGAATTTTCCTGACCTGCTGATAGTGCAGAACAAATACCAGATGAAGCCCGCCCTGCCCTTTGTGCCCGGCTCTGAATACGCTGGCATTGTGCAAGCCGTGGGCGAAGGCGTGAGCCACCTGCAGGTAGGCCAGCACGTGGCCTGTTTGTCTGGCACCGGCGGTTTTGCCACCCACACGCTGGCCCCCGCTCACTTGTGCATGCCCCTGCCGCAGGGGTTCCCGTTTGTCGACGCGGCCGCCTTCATCATGATTTATGCGACCTCGCACCACGCGCTGATCGACCGCGCGCAGCTCAAGGCCGGTGAAACCGTGCTGGTTCTGGGCGCGGCCGGCGGCGTGGGTACCTCGGCCATTCAAATTGCCAAAGCCGCTGGTGCGCGGGTGATTGCCGCGGCGTCAACCGACGAAAAATGTGCGCTGTGCAAAACCATCGGTGCCGATGCCACCATCAACTACAGCACCGAAAACCTGCGCGAAGCGGTCAAAGCGCTGACCGAGGGCAAAGGGCCAGAAGTCATTTATGACCCCGTGGGCGGCGACTATTCTGAGCAAGCCTTCCGCGCCATTGGCTGGCGTGGGCGCTACTTGGTGGTGGGCTTTGCGGCCGGCCCGATTCCGTCGCTGCCGCTGAACCTGGCGCTGCTCAAAGGCGCCTCCATCGTGGGCGTGTTCTGGGGCGAGTTTGCCAAGCGCGAACCCAAGGCCAACGCCGCCATGATGGCCGAGCTGGCGAAAATGTACGGCCAGGGAAAAATCAAACCCGTGATTGACGCCACCCTGCCCATGGCCGAACTCAAGGCCGCCTTTGCCCACATGGGTGCACGCAGCGTCAAGGGCAAACTTGTTATGGTGAACTAAGGCTTAAACCTTAAAGCCTGAAGCCAACGCCATCAGCCGGCTCAGCCAAACTGCTTCAGACTGGCCGCCACATCGCGGTCAAACTGCGCCATGGCGGTGTCGGTCAGGGCATCGCCGGCCCAGGCGGCCAGGCTGGCAGGCGGCAAGGTGACCGCTGCAGCACCACAGGCGATCAAACGCGACAGCACATCAGGACTCTTGATGCTGGCAGCCAACAGGGCCGGCCCGTGGGCCTGCACTGCCACGCAGGCCTGCATCAACGGCCAGACATCACGCCCGTCGGCCACCAAGCGCCCCACATAAGGTGCCACATACTGCGCCTTCAAAGACTGCGCCCACAACAATTGCACCGGGTTGGACAAGCCGGTCAACAAAATAGCCTGCCCGGTTTGCTGCACCGCCTGAATACAGGGCAACCAGTCAGCGTGGCATGGCAGCTTGATGGTCAACTGCACCTTGGCTTTGACAGCCGTCTCTTGCAATGGGGCCAGCCACTGCAACGCCTGGGCCACCTGGTTGGACGGCAATTGCAGCATCAGCTCTGCCATGGCGTGGGCGCCGGCGGCTTGTATCAGTTGCAAATAGGTGGCGAGCGTGACCGGCAAACCGGCCTGAAGCACCAGGCTGGGGTTGGTGGTAACACCCGCTATTGCCGGGCAACCCGAAGGCAGGGACCAGCTGCTGACCTGGGCCGAATCGAGAAACACTTTCATACGATGTCTTGCTTCAGGAAAATTTCCTTGACCGGGAAAAACTGCTTGTGCAGCGGCAGCAAGGAGCCGCCCAGTGCACGGGCATGGGCACCAATCTGTCCAGCCATCACGCTGGGGGCGTGCAAACCTTCCAGGTTGTAGTGTTGCAAGTTGGCACGGGTGGCCTCAATCAAGGCCTTGATCAGGGATCGGCCCAAAGAGCCGTCAATCACCACGGCGTCCAAGTCCATTAAGGCTGCGGCACTGGCCACCGTCATGGCCAGCGCACGGCTGGCTTGGGCCAACCAGGGCGTGGTGAAGGCGGCATAGGCCTCGTCCATGATCTGGTCTTGGTGCACCAACTGCGGGTCAAACCCAGCCTGCTCCAGCGCCTGCTCTAGCTGCCAACCCGAGGCCAGTTGCAGCAACTGCGGTGGCTTGCTGGCCTCTTGCCCCATGCCAATGGGCATGGAGCCAATGGCACCGGCATTGCCCCGCGTGCCTTGCATGATGTGGCCGGCCAACACCACGCCGCCGCCTACAAACGTACCTACAAAAACGTACAAATAACTGTTCACGCTGCGGCCATGGCCTTGCAGCATCTCGGCCATACAAGCCGCTGTGGTGTCTTTGGCAAACTCCACCGGCAAATCGGTCAGGGCTTGAACCGCTGCGGGCAAATCTATGGTTTCCCAACGCTGCAACACCAGCGCGGCCTCGTCCCCCAGCAAATCAGCCCATTTGTGCATGGACAGCGGGGCCGTCAAGCCAATGCCTACGGTACGCGCCCAGGCCTCTTCGCCCATGAGCTCGCGCATTTTGGTCAAGCCCTGTTGGATGTGGGGCAAGACCACCTCGGGGTCCGGGTAGGGGTAATGAAAATCGAGTCGGTGACGGGGCTGGCCCAGAAAATCAGACACCAGCACCTCCAGGCTGCGCCGCCCCACTTGCAAACCCAGGCTGAAAGCGCCCTCGGGGTTCAAAGACAGCGGCACCGAAGGCTGGCCAATTTTTCCGCGTACGCGGTCTTGCTTGATCAACAGGCCATCAGCCTCTAGACGGCTGACGATGATGGCCACCGTTTGCGTCGAGAGCTGCGTCAAGCGCGCCAAATCTGCTTTGGCTATGGCGCCATGGTGGCGAATGGCCTGCAACACAATGCGCTCGTTGAATTGGCGCATGCCATTGTGGTTGGAGCCGCGCATCATGCGCGGGTCTCGGACAAAAGCGGGCGTGGCGTTCAAATCAGGGTTCCAGACATCAGTTAAGGATCACGCCTTTGGAGAACATGGCGTTGCCGTAGGCCGTAGTTTCGCCGCTTTGCACAATCAGGCTGGCGGCCTTTACTTTGTCATAAAAAGCATAGCGCTCCAACCCCAAAACCCGCTCGGGGGCAAAGCCTTCGGCGACCACCAGGTTAACCACCGCCTGCTGTGCGGGCGTGCGGTGGGTATCGGGTTGGTGGCACACCTGCATAAAGGCCGCAGGGTGCGCCTCGTCCACCGCCAGAGGAATAACTGACAACACGGCTTGGCATACCCGCTCCAGACTCAGGCCGGGCAGACGCACCACGGGCTTGCCGTGGCTCAGAAAATCGGCGGTGAAATTGGCATCCACCACCGCCACCCATTCGCCATGGCCCATGGCCGACAGGTGCATGAGCAACTCGGGCGTCAAAATTGGGTCAATTCCTTTCAGCATGTGAGTGCCTCTTCTTTAGTTTCTTCGGGCGACAAATTAGCCGGGTCAATGGCCCCGGTAATCAGGCCGACAATTTCTTCCGGGTTGGTCTGGCGCGTCAAACGGTTGCAAATAATACGGCCCTGGCGGAACACCCAGATGCGGTCCACCAGGTCAAACACCTGGCGCAGGTTGTGGCTGATGATGATCAGCGGAATGCCCTGCTGCTTGAGCCCTTTGATGATCAGCTCCACGCGCGCTGTCTCGGCCACGCCCAGTGCGGCGGTGGGTTCGTCCAGAATAATCAGTTTTTTGGCAAAACCGGCGGCGCGCGCAATGGCCACGCATTGGCGCTGGCCGCCTGACATGCCGCGCAGGCTCTCGCTCATGTCCTGAATCTTGACGCCCGTGGTGGAGAGCATCTCCGTCGATTTCTCGCGCATGGCCTTGTGGTTCAAGATGGACAGCGGCCCCAGGTTGAGCCGGGTGATCTCGCGCCCCAGAAAAATGTTGGCCGGCACGTCCAGGTCTTCGGCCAGGGCCAGCGTTTGGTACACGGTTTCAATGCCCTGCTCACGCGCATCCAGCGGTGAATGAAAGCTGACCTTCTGGTTATTCAGGCAAATGTCGCCGCTGTTGGGTTGCTCCACGCCGGTAATCAGCCGCACAAACGTGCTTTTGCCGGCGCCGTTGTCGCCCACGATGGCGGCATGCTCGCCGGGCATGAGGCGGAAATTAGCATCCGTCAAGGCTTTAACGCCGCCGTAATGCTTGGTAAGACTGCTGATATGCAGCACAGGTTGGGTAGTAGTCATAGCTCGCTCAATTAAAAACCTAGTCCGTAGCATGCCCTAATAAAAATTTAATCCTATTAGTAAAACCCCCAGGTTTATTTAGTCGTAATTCTGCTTTAATCCGTACCCAGCAGGCAACGGGCGCCAACCGGGCTTCACCGAAGCTGCTAACTTCACCAACATAAACGGAGATTCGAGCATGAACGTAAAACGCGTACTGGGCCGCCTGGCCATTGCAATGGCTACCGCCGGTCTGATGTCAGCTGCCATGGCTGAAACCACCATTGCCTACATCACCAACGGCAATACCAACGAAGGTTGGACCCTGATCAACGGCGGCGCCAAGAAAGCCGGCGAGAAAAAAGGCGTCAAATTCATCGAGCTGGCCGCTGAAAAAGGCGAACTGTCCAAACAACTCGCCATCGTGGAAGACATGATCACGCGCAAGGTCAATGCCATTGCCATCGCCCCCGTTGACAGTGCCGGCATCGCGCCTGCCATCAACAAGGCCCTGGCCGCTGGTATCAAGGTCGTGGCTGTGGACACCGGCATCACCGGCGCCAAGATCACCTCTTATGTGGCCACCGACAACATCAAGGCCGCCATGGTGCAGGGCAACTGGACGGCTGAACAGGTCAAAGACGGCGACACCGTGATCTACATCACCGGCGACCTGGGCCAGTCCACCGGCCAAGAGCGTAAAAAAGGCTTCCTGGACGGCCTGAACGCCAAGCGCAAAAACGTGAAAGTGGTTGAAGTGCCCACCACTTGGGACCAAACCATGGCTCAAAACGGCGTGGAAACTGCGCTGCGCGCCAACCCCACCGCCAAAGTTATTGCTTGCGCCTGGGACGGCGGTGCTTTGGGCGCCAAGGCCGCCATGATGGCCGCTGGTAAAAAAGCCGGCGAGATCAAGATTGCAGGCTTTGACGGCTCCCCCGGCGGCCTGGACATGATGAAACAAGGCTGGCAACAAGCCAACGCCGCGCAAATGCTGGCCAAAATTGGTCAAGTGGGCGTGGAAACCGCTATTGCTGCCGCTGAAGGCAAAAAAGTGGAAGCCCGCATCGACACCGGTTCTTTCTTGGTGCTGCCGTCCAATGTGGACAAATTTGCCAAGGACTCCGGCGTAGCCCAGTTCATGAAAGCCAAGTAATGGCCCTGACCCAGGTGGCAACACCTGGGTCAACCCTGTCTGTTTGAGGAACCCAATTCATGAAGTCCATCACCCGGCAAGAGTGGTATGGCGCACTGGTGGCCGTGTTGGTCCTGGGCGCTTGTTTGAGCTTTGCCTCCCCCTATTTTTTAACCACTGGCAACCTGTCAAACATCTTGGTGCAGGCCTCGGTGATTGCGCTGCTGGCTGGTGGACAAACCTTTGTCATCCTGACCGGCGGCGTTGACCTGGCCGTAGGCGCCCTGACCGCGCTGGCTGGCGCCGTGGCCGGCCACTTGATGATCAAAATCGGTGTCAACCCCTACCTGGCCATTGCAGCCGCGCTGGCCATTGGCGCCGCCGTCGGTGTGTTTAACGGCTATTTGGTAGCGTTTGTCGGCATCCCCTCCTTCATCGTGACGCTGGGCGGCCTAACGCTTTGGCGCGGTCTGGCGTTTGACGCCACTGGCGGCTTTGACAACTCGGGCATGCCCGACCCCCTGCCCTTCCTGGGCTACGGTCAAATTATGGGCATTCCCATGCCCATTCTGATCACCGGCATCTTCTTTGTGGTGATGGCTTTTGTGCTCTCCAGCACCAAGCTGGGCCGCTACGTGTATGCCATGGGCTCCAATGAAATGGGCGCGCGCCAAGTGGGCATCAACATCCGCTGGTACAAGCTGGCGGTGTACGTGGTGTCGGGCCTGAGCTGCGCCATGGGAGCCATTTTGCTGATGGCGCGCATGGACTCGTCAAGCGGCAAGATGGCGCAAATGTTTGAGCTGGACGCCATTGCCGCAGTTATTTTGGGCGGCACCTCGCTGTTTGGCGGGCGCGGCAGCATCTGGGGCAGCTTGCTGGGCGCGGTGCTCATCACCATGATCCGCAACGGCATGAACCTGATGGAAATTTCGCAGTTCAAGCAAATGATGGCCATAGGTGCCGTGGTCATTTTGGCCGTGTGGATTGATGTCATCCGCCGCCAGCACCTGCTGAAAAAATAAGTTTCAAATGAGTTTCGCCGCATGACGCCAGCTCTCTGGGTGCTGGGAGAAGCGCTGATGGACTGCGTGGCGCAGCCAGACGGCTCTCTCTCGCCATTTATGGGCGGCAGCCCTTTTAACCTGGCCCGTGCAGCGGCCTTGCGCGGCGCTACTGTGGGCTTTATCAACCCCTTGTCTACCGACAGCTTTGGCCTGCAAATGCGCGCGCAATTTGCTGCTGACCAGGTGCAAACGCTGCTACCCGCCAGCCGCAAGCCCACTTCTTTGGCGGTGGTGCAGCTCAACAACGGCCAGCCCAGCTACGGCTTTTACCGCGAAGGCATTGCCGACCGCGACTACCAGGTAGACCAGGTGCTGGCGCTGCTGGCCCAAGCCACACCCGGCGTGTTGCACACCGGTTCTTTGCTGCTGGTGCCGCCCGAACACGACAAAGTACTGGCCATTTTGAAAGGCGCCAAGCGCCTAGGCTGGACCCTCAGCGTCGACGTCAACCTGCGGCCCAAACTGGCCGACAACCTGGCCCAGTACGTGGCCGCCGTCAAAGCCGTGGCTGCCCTGGCCGACTGGCTCAAAGCCAGCGACGAAGACCTGGAGCTGCTCGGCTTTGCCGACCCTTCACGCCAGAATGCCCGTCAAGTGGCCAAGTACTTTGCCGCCCAAGGCGCCAGCCGCGTGGCCCTGACCTTTGGCGGCCAAGGCGCCTGGCTTGGCGTGGACGGCCAGCAGGCCGATGAAGACGTGCCCCCCATCACCCTGGCCGATACCGTGGGCGCGGGCGACACCTTCTGGGGCAACTGCCTGGGTGACTGGGTGCTACAGCCCCAAGGAGCAGCCCAACGCGTGGCCGCCACCCTGCATGAAGCCATGTTGGCCGCAGCCATCAACTGCACCCGCCCCGGCTGCCAGCCCCCCACGCGGGCGCAAGTGCTGGCCCTGACCTGAGGCAAGCCAAGCCGTCAAGCGCACGCTTCATGAGCCGGCACAAAAATGACGATTGAAGTTGGCCCGCGCGATTGAGAAGGCTTAAAGGCCAAGGCGGAACTGAACCCAAGATACAGGCATGCGACCCAGGCCACGCTAACTATGCGTTAACACCTGTTCTTCACCCCGTTTCAGTTCCCGGAGCCTTGTATGTCCAAACACCCACCCCAGCCAGCGCCCACGCACAAGAAATTCAGCCGCGTCAGCAACATGAATAGCAACCAGCGGTTGTCTGGCATTGCCAATTTTTCATTGGTAGAACTCGACCCCAGCGACGTCGTGCAAGGCGTTCCCACCGAGGCCGGCTTTGAAGCGCCCAATGTGCAAACCGCCGGCACCATGCGCGAAAAATGCCCGTATTGCCAACACGCAGCCTTGCACCTGGTGCTGCGCTACGCCCACGTCATCCGAAACCATTTGTTCTGCCCCCAATGCACCCGCTGCTTCGACGCCCGCTACCCCGATGGCAGCTCTGCGCTGACGTTTATGGCGACGGGGATGGAGTGATTGAAGACACACAAGACTTAGCTAGGCAATGAATGCACGTCTAGTTACCCTTATGATGACAAAAAATAGGAGTTCGAATTGAAATTGCCACCCCAAACCCAGCTGATTTTGCTAATGACTTTAGCAACATGCTTGTTAGTTGCTTGCGGTGGTGGCGGGGGTGGCAGCTCTACTCCTACGTTAGGAAATTTTTCAATTACTGGTACAGCCGCTACTGGCGCCGCCATATCGAACGGCACAGTAGAGGCTAGATGCAAGAACGGCTTAGGCACTGCAACAACAAACTACGACGGGACTTTTACAGTCGATATCAACAATGGCAGACTGCCCTGCATTCTCAAAGCTGTTGATCCTGTATCTAATTTGCAACTTCACTCAGTCATCGAAGATGGCGCCTCAAAGGCAAACATCACTCCTCTAACTGAGTTGGTCTCTGCAAATTTACTAGGCGACTCCCCTTCGAATGCATTCGCTAATTTCACAAGCGATGCACAAGGAAGAATTTCTTCTGCTGGGATCTTGAGTTCAGTTACAAAAATTCAAGCTGCTACCTCTGCCATTGGCTCTGACGCTGACATGACCGGCATAGACCTCATGAAAGGTACGCTTCGTGCTGCAACAGAGCTAGCGGCAGGAGACGCCACAGATAAAAAAATTGACGCACTTATGGCAACGCTAGCTGCAGCAGATAAAAAAGTAAGCGATTTAACTAACCTTTTGAAAGCTGCGACATCCACCAATGAAGCTGCATCTGGATTGCTATCGGTTGTAGGGAGCTCTATTGATTCGCTTGCAAACTGTCCAAATGCAAGGTCTGGTGACGTTTGGGTTTTTGGCATCGTTGGTGGTGCGCCGCTTGCATACACAGCAGATTTCAAAAATATGCGCTTAACCAAGAAAAGCACGAACACGACTTACGCAATAAGCCAAGTACTTGACAGTTCCGGTCGCACCATTCCATGCGCCTTCTCTTCCACCATAAGCGGCGTCAATTACGAATATCGAATTTCAGATGGTGGACTGACCATTGCCTACACACCAACGGGTGGAATGCTCATCATTCCCGCACAAAAAAGCCACAGATTTACTGACGCAAGTTTTGCAGGAACATATCCAGCAATGGCTTTTATTCGAGGCAAAACTTCTAACCTTAGATTCGCACTTCCAATTCGGTTCGAACTCGATTCAAACGGCAAGTTAACCGGCTATTCCTGCGACTTATCTAAAGCCATCCCAGACTGCTTAACTGCCGTCGACACCAGCGACAAAGATGAAGTTAATTGCGTTGCCAACGCTGACGGTACTTATTCTTGCTCATCTGCGACTACGGGTCTGCAAGCGACTGCTGCCTTGTACTTGACAGGGTCACAAGCGACCATGCTGATGTCAATCACAAACATGAATATTGGAAACTCCTCTTACGAGGGCATGATTGTTATGACGAAGGCTGGCAAAGTTAGCTTGCCGAGCGTTGGGATGAGCAGCCCCGCAGGGGCTACTTGGAATATCGGCTCAAGCGGTTCCACCGTGACGACTAGCTATTCGTACGAGACGAAAGTTTCTGCAATAAATGCAAGTAACAACTCTTTCTCATCTACATCGTTAATTCCAGGCTATGACTTTGTAACTAGCGAGCATTACTTGGATGCTCCAGCAAAAGGCTTCATCTATTCAGAGAATAACGTTTCAAAAGCTATACAGCTTAGATCTCCTTCCGGCTGGTCTGTAGCAGCCAACAAAATGGTAGGCACTACCTACTACTCCAACTGGAATGCATCGATCCGAGTATCCCGATAAGGAATTTTCTAGAGGGACGCTTGGTAGCAGAATCCTTGGAACTATAAAGCGATTCAGGACGAGAAAAAGACCAGACAAAACACCCAGACAGAAAAAAAGCACTTACCGATTTCTCGTAAGTGCTTGGTTTCATTACCATTTTTTGGGGTGGCTGATGGGGCTCGAACCCACGACAACAGGAATCACAATCCTGGACTCTACCAACTGAGCTACAGCCACCGCGAAGAAAGATTATAACCGCTGGCGTTTACTTCTCGGCGCTTATCGCTGCGTCCTTGCTTAATTTTGCGGGGCTGGGCGCCAGAATTTGTGCTTTGAAACGTTCTTTAAGTAGCTCGTAATAGGCTTGGTTCTCGGCATTGGTCCACCACTTGGCATACTGCTCGCGGTCGCGTTTGGCGGCAGCGGCCTCAGGCGCGGCGCGTGGCACGATGCTGTTGACCTTGACCACGGCGTAACCCTGTGCGCCCAGGTCGACACCCACCCAGGCGGGCAAGGTGCTGGTGTTGGCACGCAGGGCCGCCAGTAGCAACGGTTGAGGGACGTTTTGCGCTTGATCACGCGACAACACCACAGCCGCCGGCAAGGTGGCAGAGGCGGGGGCGGCTTTCCAGGCAGCCAGTTTGTCCTGGCCTTCTTTCTTGGCCAGGTCGGCAGCGCGCGCCGCAATTACCCGCTCACGCACCCGCGCTGCTACGTCAGCCAAAGGCAAGGTTCTGGCCGGTGTGTACTTAACGATGCGCCCGGCCGTCAGTTGGTTGCTGGCAGTTTCAACGGCTTCGGTGTTGTGCTTTTTCTCGATGGCGTCAGGCCCAAAAACAGCAGCTAAAAATTTGCCATTGGCCAGCACGCCCGTGGCACCCGGTGCGGGTGTACGTGCAAGGTTGGCGGCTGTTTTGATTTCAAGTTTGAGCTTGTCAGCCACGGGCTTGAGGCTGTCAGACTGTTCATACACCGCATTGGCAAAGGCTTCGGCCAACTCGGCATATTTGCGCTGCGCTTGCTGGGTTTTGAGATCAGTTTCAATGCCGGCGCGCAGTTCTTCAAAGCTGCGTTGCTTGGGGGCTTTGATGTCAGTCAGCTTGATGATGTGGAAGCCAAAGTCTGAGGTGACGACGTCGCTGATGTCACCTTTTTTCATGGCAAACGCTGCGTCTTCAAACGGCTTGACCATGGCACCGCGGGCAAAGTAATCCAGGTCGCCGCCATTGACTGCAGAGCCGGTGTCCTGGGAATTCTTTTTGGCCAGGTCAGCAAAGTTGTCAGGCGCTTTGCGGGCCGTGGCTAACAGCTCATCGGCTTGTGTTCGGGCTTTTTGTTTGTCGGCCGCCGAGGCGTCCTTGGCCACATTGATCAGGATGTGGCTGGCGCGGCGTTCTTCAGTGCCGCTCAGACGGGCTGCGTTTTGGTCGTAGTAAGTGCGCAGGTCAGCTTCGTTGAGACTGATGCTTTTCTTGACTGCATCCAGGTCAAGGGTGACGTACTCAATGTTGGCCTGCTCTGGCTCTTGAAACATGGCCGGGTTGGCTTTGTAAAAAGCGCCAATTTCAGCTTCGGTGGGAGTGACCTTGCTGATGAAGTCTGCGGCGGCAAAGTTGGCAATCTGCACTTCACGCTTTTCAAAGAAAGCGTTCAGCGCCAAATCAGCCACAGAGGCCGCAGCAAAGCCGGTGCTGTTGATAGCCGATTGAACCTGGCCGACTGATAGGTCTTTCCGAACGCGGGCTTCAAAGCCCTCGGGGGTCAGGCCCTGACTGGCGGCGAGTTGGCGGTACCGGTCCATGTCAAGCTTGCCGTCAGGCAAACGCAGGGAAGCAATGGTGGGGTTCTCTTGCAGTTCACGGGCCAGGCGCGCATCGGTGGTGGTGAGGCGGCCTTTATCTGCCGCTTGCTGCAACACCTGGTCGCGCACCAGACGCTCCAGTGTGGCGTAACGGGCTTGGGGTGAGTCAAGCAGCTTGGCATCCAGGTTGGGAATGGAGGCGCGCAGGCGGTCGGACTCGCTCTTGTGCGCTTCATCCCATTCACCTTGACTGATGTCATGGCTTCCGACTCGGGCAACGGTTTCACCCTTGTCACTTAAGTTGTTGTAGCCATCTACCCCAAACAACACAAAGGAGGGAATGATCAACAAGAACATCACGAACATCATGATCTTCGTGTGCTTGCGAACAAAATCAAACATGTGCTAACTCTCCGTGAAAAAACAAAAAGGCGAACGGGGTAGTTCGCCTTTGATTGAGTGGTGGGTGATGACGGGCTCGAACCGCCGACCTACGCCGTGTAAAGGCGCCGCTCTACCAACTGAGCTAATCACCCAAGCAAACCAGTGGTCAGTTCAAAGCGTCTTTTAACGCTTTGCCCGGACGGAATTTTGGCACCTTGGCAGCTTTGATTTTAATCTCTGCGCCAGTGCGGGGGTTGCGGCCCACGCGGGCTGCACGGGTGCCGACGGCAAATGTTCCAAAACCTACCAGCGAAACAGAGTCGCCGCTTTTCAGGGTGGTCATGACCGCGTCAATGGTGGACTCCAGGGCGCGGGTGGCTGCTGCCTTGGAAATGTCAGCATGCTGGGCAATGTGGTCAATCAGTTCAGTTTTGTTCACGAAGAACCTCAGGTAAGTAAGCAGAGAACAAGGTCTCTTGAAAAATCTGGCGCCCTGCAAGCTGGTGTCCATTCGATTCAAAAACCTGGGTTCGACTCGATTTGACGGGTGACTTCTAAGCGGCGCGGAAGCGAATTCTAGTCGGTTTTCTGCGCCACCCTGAGACACGCCGGCCCGGTTGGCCGTGCGCGCCACAAAACGCCATGCCCTAATGGCCCGCTCAAAGTGCAGCCGCTATGGCGAGACCCACGTCGTGGGTACTGGCCGTGCCGCCAATATCTGGGGTGCGTGGCGCGCCGTTTGCTGGATCCAGCACTTTCTCTATGGCCGCCAGCACCGCGTCATGCGCATCGCGGTGGCCAAGAAAATCGAGCATCATGGCGCCGCACCAGATCTGACCTATTGGGTTGGCAATGCCACGGCCCGCTATGTCAGGCGCCGATCCGTGCACCGGCTCAAAAAGGGACGGAAACTTGCGCTCGGGGTTCAAGTTGGCGCTGGGGGCAATGCCAATAGTGCCGGTACAGGCCGGCCCTAGGTCGCTCAGAATATCGCCAAACAGGTTGCTGGCCACCACCACGTCAAAGAAGTCAGGGCGCTGCACAAAGTGCGCCGTCAGTATGTCAATGTGAAATTTATCTTGCCGAATGTCGGGGTACTTTTGGGCCATTTCAGCCACCCTTTCATCCCAATAGGGCATGGTGATGGCGATGCCGTTTGATTTGGTGGCGCTGGTTAAATGCTTCTTGGGGCGCGACTGGGCCAGCTCAAAGGCAAATTTCAAAACACGGTCGACACCAATGCGCGACATCACGGTCTCTTGCATCACGATTTCGCGCTCGGTCCCCGGGAACATGCGCCCGCCAATGCTGGAGTATTCGCCCTCAGTGTTTTCACGCACGATGAACATGTCAATCTCGCCGGGCTCGCGCCGACTGCCATCGCGCCGCACCACGGGCGCGATGATGCCGGGCATCAAACGCGCCGGGCGCAGGTTCACATACTGGTCAAATTCGCGCCGAAACATCAGCAACGAGCCCCACAGCGACACATGGTCTGGAATTTTTTCCGGCCAGCCCACCGCGCCAAAATAAATGGCATCGTGCCCGCCAATCTGCTCTTTCCAGTCATCGGGCAGCATCTTGCCGTGCTGCTCGAAATAGTCCCAGCTTGAAAAGTCGAAGTGGTCAAACTGCAGGTCAATGCCAAACTTGCTGGCCGCAGCTTGCATCACACGCACGCCCTCGGGCATCACTTCTTTGCCAATGCCGTCACCAGCAATAACAGCGATTCTTTTTTTACTCATAACGACTCCAGATGGTTTAAGCCTTGGCCGCAACAGGTTGGCGCACCACCAAAAACACGCCAAAGGCGGTCAACACCGTTCCAAGAATGGTCAGGGTGGTAATGGGCTCTGCAAACAACAGGTACGCCATGAAGGCCGTGACCGGCGGCACCAGGTACATCATGCTGCTCACCGAGGCAGCGGCCCCGCGCTGAATCAGCAAGTACAACAAGGAGCTGCCGCCCAGCGTCATGGCCAGCACCGACCAGGCCATGGCCCAGGCGAACTCGGCGTTCCAGTGGACAGGCTCCACCTCCAGCAAGGCCAGTGGCACCGTCACCAGCAGTGCGGCGGCCAGTTGCACCACGTTGGCCGTGCGCACATCACACGGCTGCACAAAACGTTTTTGGTAAAGGGTGCCCGCGGTGATGCTTAGCAAGGCGCCCACGGCTAAGCCCATGTTGAGCCAATGGGCCTCGCCGCCCTGGCCAAACTTGCGCGATACCACCATCAACAGCCCCATAAAGCCCAGCACCAATCCGCCCCATTGCCGTTTGCTGATGTGGCCGCCCGTGGCAGACAACCACAGCGCAGTCAGCACCGGCTGCAAGCCCACAATCAGTGCCGACAAACCCGAGCCCATGCCGGCCTTCACAGCAGCCCACACGCCACCCAGATACAAAGCGTGCATGAAGATACCCGTCATACCCAGATGCAGCCACTGCTGGCGCTCCGTGGGCCATTTGACCCGCGCCAACACAATCCAGGGTAAAAAACACAGTATGGAGAGGGCAAAACGAATGCCCAGAAAGGTCATGGGCGGGGCATGCGGCATGCCAAACCTTGCCACGATAAAGCCAGTGCCCCAAATCAGCACAAAGACGGCGGGCATGGCCCGTATCAGGGCCGCCTCATCGCGCGTGCTCACTTCACCCGGGCCCGAATTTCAGGCAGGGCTTTTTGCAGGTAATAGAACATCGACCAGGCAGTCATGATGGCGGCAATCCAGATCAGCCACAAGCCCCAGACGCGGGTGTTGATCATCCCAAACAAAAGGCCGTCAAACAGCAGGAAGGGAATGGCCACCATTTGGACCACGGTTTTGAGCTTGCCCACAAAGTGCACCGCCACGCTTTTGGAGGCGCCAATCTGGGCCATCCATTCACGCAAGGCAGAAATGGCAATTTCACGGCCAATGATGATCAGGGCCACAAACACATCGGCCCGTCCCAGATGCACCAGCACCAGCACGCAGGCGCAGACCAAAAATTTGTCGGCTACGGGGTCCAGGAAAGCGCCAAAAGACGACACCTGGTTGAGCTTGCGCGCCAGGTAGCCGTCAAGCCAGTCGGTGGCGGCAAACACCACAAACATCACCGTGGCGATCAGGTTGCGGTGAGCCGGCTCTATGGGCAGGTAAAACACGCCGACGATCAGGGGAATCGCCACAATGCGCGCCCAGGTCATGATCGTCGGGATGGTGAAAAACATAGGCTTATTGTGGCATGGCCCTATTGACTGTCTTTCAGACTGACAGTACTCAAATTTTGTAATGTTTTGTTAATGCAATGCACGGTAAATCTCTTCGGCCAGCTCGCGTGAAATGCCGTCAACCGTGGCAATATCCTCCACGCCGGCCAGCGCCACACCGCGCACACCGCCAAAACGCTGCAGCAATTTAGCCCGCCGTTTGGGTCCAATGCCAGGAATTTCCTCCAGCTTGCCACCGTCCACCCGCACCTTGGCGCGCTGGGCGCGCATGCCGGTAATGGCAAAACGATGCGCCTCGTCGCGAATCTGCGCCACCAGCATCAAGGCGGCCGAGTCCTTGCCCAGGTAGACCTTCTCCCGGCCATCGGCAAACACCAACTCCTCCAGGCCAATTTTGCGGCCCTCGCCTTTTTCTACCCCCACGATCAGCGACAGATCGAGCCCCAGTTGCTCAAACACCTCGCGCGCCATGGACACCTGGCCCTTGCCTCCGTCCACCAACACCCGGTCGGGCAAGCGACCGGTACCGGCCGGCATGTCACCAGTCTTCTTGGCTTCGGCCAAGGTTTCGGCCAATTTGCCGTAGCGGCGTAGCAGCACCTGGCGCATGGCCGCGTAATCGTCACCGGGCGTGATGCCCTCAATGCTGTAACGGCGGTACTCGGTGTTCTGCATTTTGTGGTGGTGAAACACCACGCACGAAGCCTGGGTGGCTTCGCCGGCGGTGTGGGAAATGTCAAAACATTCCACCCGCAAGGCTTCCAGATCGTCCAGCGGCAAATCCAGCGCCTCCACCAGGGCGCGGGTGCGCGCCTGCTGCGACCCCTCTTCAGACAGCAAGCGGGCGAGTTGCAGACTGGCGTTGGTTTGCGCCATCTCCAGCCACTGGCGGCGCTGCTCTCGCGGTTGATGCACCGCCGTCACCTTCACCCCCGACTGCATCGAGAGCGCCTTCAGCAACACCTTGCTCACCGGCTCGCTCACCACCAGCGAGGGAGGCACGGGCACATTCAGGTAGTGCTGCGCCACAAAGGCTTCCAACACCTGGGCCTCGAGGGAGGGGCTGGCCTGCTTGGGAGCCGGGTTGGAACCTTCAGGGCCATCTTCCCCGTCGTTGTTGTCATGGCTGTAAACCGCAGCCGCGTCTTCCACATGCACCGGAAAATAAGGCCGGTCGCCCAAGTGGCGTCCCCCGCGCACCATGGCCAGGTTGACGCAGGCGCGCCCGCCCTGCACCTTGACCGCCAGAATGTCGACGTCGCGGTCCGAGACGTTGTCCACCGACTGCTGGTGCAGCACATTGGACAGCGCCGCCACCTGGTTGCGCAGCTCGGCGGCCTGCTCAAACTCCAGCTTGTCGGCGTGCGCCATCATGCGCGCCTCCAAGGCGTCCATCACCTGGCGCGCATCACCCTTCAAAAATCGTTCGGCGTTGACCACGTCCTGCGCATAGTCCTCTGGGGAGACAAGACCAACGCACGGTCCAGAACAGCGTTTGATCTGGTAGAGCAAACAGGGCCGCGTGCGGTTGTTGAACACCGCGTCTTCACAGGTGCGCAGCCTGAAGACTTTTTGCATCAGCAAAATGGCTTCCTTCACCGCCCAGGCACTGGGGTACGGACCAAAGTAATGGTGTTTTTTCTCTACGGCGCCGCGGTAATACGCCACGCGCGCAAAGCGGCTGCCTGTGTTGAGCGAATCAAAAGGGGTGGTGATCTTGAGGTAGGGGTAGCTCTTGTCGTCCCGAAACAAAATGTTGTACTTGGGATTGAGCGTCTTGATCAGGTTGTTTTCAAGCAGCAGTGCCTCGGCCTCCGAGCGCACCACGGTGGTTTCCATTCGAACAATTTTGCTCACCATGTGGCCGATGCGCGTGCCACCATGGTTTTTCTGAAAGTAGCTGCTGACGCGTTTTTTCAGGTTGATGGCTTTACCCACGTACAACACCATGCCATCCGCGTCAAAGTAGCGGTAAACGCCGGGCAGCGGCGGCAAGCTGGCCACCTCGCTGAGCAACTGAGCGGAGTGGACAGCGTGCGCCGACTCTGGGGGCGCTTCGGATGAAAAGGATTCGGGCAAATCTGGCATAGGCCCGTATTGTGGACAATCCCGGCGTGAAAACAGGAAAACTCTGGGACATCTTTTGCAAAGTCATCGACAACTACGGTGACGCGGGCGTCTGCTGGCGCCTGGCAAGCCAGTTGGCGGCGCGGGGTGAACGCGTGCGCCTGTGGCTGGACGACCCCAGCCCGCTGGCCTGGATGGCGCCACACGGTGACCCAGGCGTGGAAATACGGCGCTGGACCGAACCGCTCGACCTGAAAGGCCTGCTGCCGGGCGATGTGCTGGTGGAGGCCTTTGGCTGCGACATTGCGCCAGAGTTCATTGCGCTGTATGCCAGCCATTTACGCGCAAGCAGCCAGCCAGCGGCGTGGATTAACCTGGAATATCTGAGCGCTGAACGCTGGGCTGAGCGCAACCACGGCCTGGCCTCACCCGTGATGAGCGGGCCAGGCAAGGGCCTGAGCAAGCATTTTTTCTATCCCGGTTTCACCCCAGACACCGGCGGATTGCTGCGTGAACCTGCTTTGTTGGACCTGCAGGCCCGTTTTGACCGGCAGGCCTGGCTGCACGATCAGGGCATTGAGGCGCGCGGTGAGCGCCTGGTTTCCCTGTTTTGTTATGAACCGCCGGCACTGGGCCAATTGCTGGCGCTTTTGAAAGCCGATGCGCAACCCACGCGCCTACTGGTTACCTCAGGTCGAGCCCAGGCTGCCGTTCAGCACTGTCTGGCCCAGGAAGCGAGCCATAAGAGCCAGCCGGACAGCAATGGCTTGCTATCAATTTCATACCTACCAAGCCTCACCCAGCAAGACTTTGACCATTTGTTGTGGGCTTGCGACCTGAATTTTGTGCGGGGTGAAGACTCCTTGGTGCGGGCGCTTCTGGCCGGCAAACCGCTGGTCTGGCAGATTTACCCGCAGGATGACGACGCCCATCACGCCAAATTGGTCGCGTTTCTGGACTGGCTGGGGGCTTCGCCCTCCCTGCACGCGTTTCATGCCAGCTGGAACAGCATGGCGCCAGGGCCCTTGCCCGCGCTGGCACTGGGCGACTGGGGGCAAACCGTGACGCAAGCACGCCTGCGCTTGCTGCAGCAAGACGACCTGGTGAGTAGCCTGCTTCGCTTCATTTCAAAAAACCATTAAAATTCAAGGCTTTGCGAAATCCGACGGGCACTCCTGTCGGCCCTGACCGCCCTCCCCGCCGCTTTGCTTGCGGCCAACCTTCACTCAGTTTGTTATGAAAATTGCTCAAGAAATTCGCGCCGGAAACGTCATCATGCACGGCAAGGACCCCATGGTCGTGCTCAAAACCGAATACAGCCGCGGCGGCCGCAACTCTGCCACGGTGCGCATGAAGCTCAAAAGCCTGATCGCCAACTTCGGCACCGAAGTCGTGTTCAAAGCCGACGACAAGATGGACCAAGTCATTCTGGACAAGAAAGACTGCACCTACTCCTACTTTGCCGAGCCGATGTACATCTGCATGGACGAAGAGTTCAACCAGTACGAAGTCGAAGCCGAAAACATGGGCGACGCACTGAACTACCTG
>CAJCCO010000080.1 GCA_903960915.1 uncultured beta proteobacterium | reverse complement strand
GTGGATGTGGTGGGTCGTTACTTCTTCAACCACCCCTTCCAGTGGTCACAAGAAGTGGCCACGCTGGCTCTTTTGTTGCTCTTTGTTGCGGCGATCCCTTTCGCTACGGCTGCAGATGGCCATGTGCGCACCGAGACCCTGTACGAGAAATACAGTCCTCGGCAGCGCAGCATCGCGGATGCAGTTGCTGCCCTGAGTGGTGCCGTGTTTATGGGCGTTGTCGCCATCTGGCAAATTCGTGAGCTTCCCGGACTGTACCAACGCGGCGAAGGGGCCGAGTTCATCAACATTTCATACTGGCCCATCAGCTTGTTCGTTGCGTTGTGCATGATGTTTGGTGCGCTCCAGTTGCTGGTGCGCATGACCGAGCGAGCACGCGATGCCATCTTCAATGGAGGGGAAGCGTGAGTCTCATTGCCATCGGTTACATGGCCATCGTGACCATGCTGGCGCTGATATTGCTCGGCATTCCGATCGGCTGGTCAATGGCCATTGTGGGCTTGCTCGGAGAACTCTACGTCACCGGCCCCATTGCTGCTGCATCCAAGCTGAGCCTGACGCTGTGGGAAAACGGCACGCTTTTTGTCTTCATCGCGCTCCCGCTTTTCTTGCTGATGGGTCAGTTGGCATTTCGCACCGGCATCACCGATGATTTGTATGACTGCGTGAGTAAATGGTTTGGCCATCTACCCGGAGGTATCGCGGTATCCGCCGTTCTGTCCAATGCGGCCTATGGCGCCGTCACAGGCAGCAGCATCGCATCGGTCGCCACCCTTGGCCCGATGGTCATGCCCGAATTCCGCAAGTACCGCTATGACATGAGTCTTGCCACCGGCACACTCGCTTCCGCCGGAACGCTGGCCGTGCTGGTGCCACCCAGCACCTTGCTGGTGATCTATGGGGTTTGGACCGAAACCTCCATCTCTGAACTCTTCATGGCCGGGATCGTGCCCTGCGTGCTGCTCACGGTCGTCTATTGCGCCACGCTGGCCATCTGGTGTGCATTGAAGCCCGAGATGGGCCCGCCAGGACCGTCCTATTCTTGGCCCGATCGTTTTTCATCTCTGAAAAGATTACTCCCCGCACTGGCCGTCATCACCGTGGTGCTCGGTGGCATCTACGGCGGCATCATGACGCCATCGGAGTCAGCGGCAGTAGGCGTTCTGGGCGTACTGGCGATTGCCATCGTCATGCGCCGCTTACGCTGGAAAGCCGTGGCTGAATCTCTGCGCCAAACCATTCAGACTTCGGGCATGGTTTTCGTGATCGTGGTCACAGGCATCATGTTCACCCGCTTCATGGTGCACACCAACGTCACCGCCGATTTCGTGGGCATGATCGCTGACTGGAATCTAAACAAGACCACGCTCCTGCTGATGATGCTGGTTTTCTACTTCATCTTGGGCACAGCCCTCGATGGTCTGGGCATGCTGATCCTGTCTCTGCCCTTCGTCATGCCCTTGATGGCCACTGCCGGCGTAGACAAGGTCTGGTTTGGCATCTTTCTTTGCGTGATGATGGAGCTTGCCGCAGTCAGCCCACCCGTAGGCATCACTGTGGCGGTCATGCGCAGCGTAGCACCCGATGTACCCACGCACGTTATCTTTCGCGGTTGCTATCCGTTCCTGGTGCTGACGATTTTGCTCACATTTGCATTGATCGCGTGGCCTTCGCTGGCCCTGTGGTTGCCCTCAGTGACGCGCTAGTGTCTGTCGATACTGCTGCTAATACTGAGAGGTGCACACGACCTTTCCAAAAAAGCCTCAGGTTATATGAAGGCTCCACACGTTGAAAAAGTAGTGATTCACTCGTCTGCTTCAGTGGCATTAATTTGAAGCTTTCCCTTTGGCGTGGGAACTGGGGGGATTACCAGTGAGGACCTTATTTGGATTCATGATTCCCAAAGGATCAAACGCTTTTTTGAGCTGGTGCATGAGCCCGACTTCTATGGACGACTTGTAGCGGACTAACTCTGTCGTTAATGACTGTCCAATGCCGTGCTCTGCGCTAAAAGTACCCTGAAATTCCATGGATGTGTCGTAGACCAATTGCCTTACTTGCTTAGCGTAGGCCTTGGAGTCATGCAGCGCATCCCAAAAAGCTTGCGGAAAAATGGCTAAGAAGTGGACGTTGCCATCGCCAAGATGCGCGACTGTCACCACATGCGCTTCGGGGAATGCTTTGTTGATTTTCGACGTCGCGCTTTTGACGAAGGCCGGCACGAGAGAAGTTGGCACTGCTACGTCATGGTTCAGGCTTACACCATGTGAGCGGTTGGCTTGCGAAACGCTATGGCGTATTTTCCAAAAGCTCAACGCATGTGCATGACTCGCAGCAACCAGCGCGTTGTTCACTTGGCCAACCTCCATCGCTTTGACCAATGACTGCTGAAGCAATGCGTCCAACGTTCCAGTCGTGATCGTGTCGCTAAGTTCAACCAGCAGGTAGCCAGCCGACTTGTCTGGGAGTGGATCAGACTGGCCCGGAACATACCGTAAAACCAAATCAAGCTGTTCCCGCGACACATACTCAAACGCTGACAAGCGAGATTCAAATTCAACACGAAAGCGGGCCAGTAGATCGGTTGCATGTTGAAGGCTCGGCATGGCAACCCATGCAACTGCTTTTTCAACGGGTTGCGCAAAAAGCTTCAATGAAGCCCCAGTGATGATGCCAAGCGTACCCTCGGAACCCATAAATAATGCCTTCAGGTCATACCCGGTGTTGTCCTTACGCAGGGCGCGAAGACCATCCCATACGTCACCATTGGGAAGCACAACCTCTAAGCCCAGAACCATGTCACGTGCATTGCCATAACGAAGCACTGCAGTTCCACCCGCATTGGTGGCCAGGTTTCCACCAATTTGACAAGTTCCCTCTGCCCCTAAGCTCAAAGGGAAGAATAGGCCATTTGATTTTGCACACTCTTGTATGGCTTGCAACACGACACCGGCATCGACCGTCACGCTTTGATTGGCACAATCTACAGCACGGATACGATTCATCTTTGACATATTGATGATGACGTTGCATCCCTGATCTTTGAGTGGAACGCAGGCACCACTCTGCCCTGTATTGCCGCCCTGGGGAATCATCGGCAAGTTCATGTCTGTGCACAACCGCATAATCTGAGCTACCTGCTCAGTGCTGCGGGGCAGAATAACCGCGTCAGTTGGACCGCTGAAATTTCGACGCCAATCTATTACGTAGGCATCAAGCTCGGCAGTATTACTAAGCACCCCATCTCTACCGACCACCTCCTGCAGGCGGCTAAGTGCCGAACCACTTAAACGAGTTTTATCGCCGGCCATGGTGTCATTTACCTCTTAAAAAACCGTCGTAAATAGCGACAGCGGCCTTTATTGCGGCACTTGATTGGCCGGGGTACCAGACCGTCGCTGGGGTCGCTTGAACCAACGTTCCCGCAGGGGCAATTTGACGGGCGATCGCCAAGCCTTCCACCAACATGTCTGCAGGTCCGGCACATATCAGCGCCGGGCATCCTAGCAAGGGAAGGCGTGCTCGCGTGTTGTATTTAAAGGCTGCACCGTAGGTGAGGTGATACGTACGACCACTTTTAAGCAAGCCAACAGTCCACGCGTGCAAACTCCGCAAATCAGGTAATCCTAGGGAGCGTGCTGCATCGCGTGATTGCCTGTACCAGGGCCAAAATAAAAACATGTCGCGACGCATATTCCATGCACGAAGAAGATGGGTGCCCCAGCGATCTGGTTGTATGGGCGGCAGGTAGTTTTCTAATATGTCGTCGGTGAAGCTTTGGTCAAGTAAAGGAGGGGCTTCAAGAATGATGCGGCCCACACGATGGGGTTGTAAAAGCGCAAATTCAAGCGCGACCAACGCCCCGGTATGGGTGCCGAATAAATCGACCTGGCTCAGTTTCAATGCATCAGCAACCTCAATCGCATTGTGAGCCATGCTGTTTATATCCACCTCCCCAACGGCCTTGTCTGAATCACCGTTACCCAGGTAGTCACACGCAATAACGGTGCGCCCTTTCGCTAGTCGCTGCATGAGCAACTCCAGAGGCTCAGCCGAGCCTGGTGCAGACTGAAAAAGCAACAAGGTCTTTGGCCCATTGCCTACACGGCGAAGGTGCACCCTTCCAGATGGCGTTTGGAGATACTCATTGCGCAAGCCAGCACCAGCAGTTTCTGACACCACTCTGGCAACAAAGGCGGTACGCCCTTTGATCAAGGTGTCGAGTTTTAGCTGCAGGGCCGCCATTGACGGTAAGTCATGTGCCGAGAGAGCACCGTCTTCAGCCATTGAGCCCGACTCAAAGGCATGGGCGCATATCGTCCAGAGCTTGCTGTAGCCTGCTGGGTTAACCGCAGCCGCAACCACTGATGTATCGAGCTCTAAGGGTGTTGGAAGCGGTGCGCCGTGGGGATCAATATGTGATGGCCTGCCTGAATCAAGCATGAGGCGATTGCGAAAGTGTGCATGCAGCGCAACCAGATGCGTACCGTCTTCGCGCAGTTTTAACGACGGCAGACGCTGATCGCCACCCACCCATTGCTTCGCTTTTTCCACATCTATTTGCAGCAGCTCACAAGCTTCAGATACCAAGCGCGATAAAGCAACCGCAATGGAAGTTGCGAGATCAAAGCCCAGCAAAACCGGCCTGGTAATGCCAAGAAGATTCAATGCAGCGAATATCGTCTCAGCAACTTCTTGTACGTTATGCACTGGAATTTTTGCAGAGCCGCCAATGCCTGGTAGCTCCACAACGGTCAAATGCCAACCTTTGAATTGCATTGCCATTTGACGCGCCGTGACCTCAGCCGACATGACCAGTCCCGGCAATACAACCAAACTAGGCCCAGCACCAGCGCTCCATACCCGCAGCTGCCCCGCTGAGGTGGACACATAGCGTGGTTGCACCGAATTTTCAAATAGTTCGGCAACTTGATTCATGGCAATTTTTTTAGTTTGGAAGAAAGTAATTTTGGAAAGCTTGGGGAACTTTCATCAATCGCCTAGGTTGAAAACATCGCGCTCTAATGCTCGCTGACCATGAATTGTTTTTGAAGCGCATCTACCCTGGAAAATCCAATAAATTCATTGAAGTCATTAATGGGTGTCACTGGCCGCGGGAGATTTTTGGAAGATTTACTCGCCGACAGTTCCTTCAGATTCTCGCGAATCGCTTGTGTCGCACTCATCAGCGCCACCAGTGGATAGGTGGCGATGCCCGCCACTTCTTCGATTTCACTTTTACTGAGGTCTTTTTCCAGCCAACCCAATAACTGCAAGGAAAGGGGAACGCCTGCGGCTTGCCGCATCGCACGCAGCCCGGCGATGTCTTTGAAGCATCTGGAAATTGGCTGGATGATGTCGGCGCCAGCTGCCACATAAGCCTTAGCGCGACGCATAGCTTCAGCTGGATCCACTGCATCGGTGCGGGCAATGATCAGCGTTTCTGGATTGCGACGCACTGACGCAATCGCCCTGATTTTGGCAACCCCCTCTTCCATTGAAATAATGTCAATCTGCAAGGAAGAGCAAGGGCATCGCTTGGGTGAAATCTGGTCCTCCATGATGACGGCCGCGGCACCTGCCGATTCAAACTCACGCATAGTGCGCATGGCATTGATGGGGTTACCGTAGCCGGTATCGATGTCGGCAATCACAGGTATCGTGACAGCGTTACAAACGTTGCGCGTCACGGTCAAATTTTCGGACATGGTGTAGATCTCGGTGTCTGGCTCACCCAAGAAAGACGCCGATATTCCAAAACCTGAGGTCAGCAAGGCATCAAAACCGGCCTCTTGTACCAGACGCGCACTCAACGCATCGAAGGCTCCCGCGGCCCAAATAGTCTCTGATTTTTGTATGCGTGCCCTAAGACTTGTCATGATATTTCTCCGATTGCAGCAGGTTTAAAAAAACGATTTTTCAGATAATTCTCTAATCCACCAGCCTGTAGCATGGCAAAGTCAGCGTGGGGAAGAGGTTCAAAACCAATGGTGGTGCCCTGGGTCAGGTTGCTTAGGGTCGAGGTGGCCCAGTCGACCTCAATTTCATCCCAGCGAGACACAAACTCAAGAATGCCAGGGCACGGTATTTGTGGGAAACCCATGCTGATCTCGCCACGCCAGTAACCTGGCGAAAAGGATTCGGCAATGATCCCCCTGATGCCGAGATGTCGCATGGCCTTCATGGGGGGGTAATGCGGATGGCCATAACCAAAATTATGGTTGCCAACCAATAGATCCCCCTGCTTAACTGTGTTCAAAAAATTCTTGTCATACGATTGCATTGCCGACTTGGTCAGCTCATTGATGTCTGTGGTTTTCATATTTGAGACACCAACAATCTGGTCCACATCAAAGTCAATTTCTTCGAATATGAAGGCCACACGTCCACGCAAATTATTCAAAGTCATGGTCAGCCTTTCAGGTACGGGCGAGGGTCGGCAATTTTTCCTTCCAGCGCCGAAGCCGCCACCACAGCGGCATTGCAGAGGTAGATTTCTGAATCCGGGCTGCCCATTCGGCCCCGGACGTTCAGCGTCCCGGTGGAGACGGCTCGCTGTCCTGGGGCCATCGTGGCAATGCGTCCGAAACAATAGTCGCAGGAAGACGAAGAGACAAATGCACCCGCTTCCACCAGAGTTGCAATGAGACCTTCACGCGCGGCCTCAGCCATGATGGCCTGGCTGGTGGGTACCACATGAAGCGCAAAACCTGGCGCAATTTGTTTACCTTGCAGCACCTGCGCCGCGATACGCAGGTCCTCTAGACGACCAGAAACACATGAGCCCAGGTAGCCGGTTTGCACCTCCAGGCCAAGATAGTCTTTTAAGTCGCGCGTGTTTGCAGGGCTTGGCGGAATCACGATGATGGGCTGCAAGGTGGACAGGTCAATCGTGTGGCGAGCCGCATATTGGGCATCTTCATCGCTGCTGACAGGCTCAAGTTGTTTGCGCGCCCGGGGCAGCGCGTAGGCAAGTCGTTCCGCGTCCGGGTTGACGATCGCCGTCAGTGCGCCGGTGAACATCGCCAGTCCTGTGATGGTTTGAAGGCTGTCCGTGGAGAAGGCACTGGCCGCTGAACCGCCGATTTCCAGAACCTGAAAACGGCACGAAGCCGAACCCAGCACACGAACCAGGTGGTGAAACACATCGCGGGCCATGACACCGGGATTTAAAGTGCCCACCAGATCAACGCGTGTGGTTTGTGGCACCTTGATGGCAACGCGCTCCATTGCAAAGGCTTCCAGCACATTGCGGCGGATACCCATCGCCAGCGTGCCAAAGGTACCTAACTGGCTGACATGGCCATCAAAATGGACGACAAAGGCACCAGGTGTTGCAAAGCCGACCTCGCAAGCGACCTGATGCCCGATGCCTTTGCGCTCATAAAGTGAGACATTGTTTTTGCTGCACCAATCGCGCGTGCCAATATGCAATTCCTCTTCCTTAGCCGAGGTCGCTGGCACCATGTGATCAATGAAGATGCCGAAGCGCTCGGGCTCGGGAATTTGTTCGATACCGAAATCGTCTTTCAGTTGTTTGAAGATGATATCGGTGTAACCAGGAAAATCATAGGCCAGAACGAAATCTGGTTTGGCCATGATTTCGTCGCCGGCCTTCACCGCTTCCAATCCGGCCGCGCGCGCAAGAATTTTTTCTGCAATTGTGTAACCCATATTTTTTTCTCCTGAGGTGATGGGTTAGCGGCTAAAGCCAAGGGAGCCGGGGTTCATGATGCCGTCCGGATCGACCGCTGTTTTAAGCGACGTCAGCAGCGCCCAGGTGGATGGTTGTTGGACGTCTTTGAACGGATAGTCACGTGCAATTTGCCAGTTGACCCCGCCCAGTCCGACATAAACCGCCTGTATCCCTTGACGCAAAGTTGCTACCGCTTCACGGGCTGCCACATTGGCAGGTCTGGAGAGCCAGGGCGCCACGACCTCTTCACCCACTGACTTTCGGTGCAGGGGTGTGATTTCATCCAACCAGTAAAAGGCCGGCTCAAAGAAGAATTCGCCGGCTACCGTCATGGTCAGGTGCGACAAAATGATTCCATGTTGTTCAATCAAGGCGCGCTGGCTCTCGAAATACGCGTCACTGGCGGCGACCACGCGCGCTGCCTCGCTCATCGGAAATACGGAATGGATGGGCACCCATCGTTGCCCCTCTGCGCCCAACATGCCACGCACCGGATTAAAGGGTTTAGATCGCATGACCCGGGCAGCGGCATTTGAGATTTCAATACCGTACTTACGGCCAATGGCTCGCAGTGCCTCCATGTTGTGATTCAGGTCTTGTGGGCTTCTACCTTCAACCACCAGGTGTAGAGAACAGGCATGGTCTGCCAGATAGTTTTCACCGGCAGCCACCACACTGACCACGTCTTTGATGCCCTGCGCCCAGCCTTTGGCCGCTTTAGCAACATTTCCAATGATCTTCACCCCGTCAGCCAACTTGTTAACGCTCGCCGAGTTGAGTGCTTTTGACCGGTCAATTCCAAAACTGGTGGCGACAGCATATAAATGGCTCATTTCAGTTTGAGCCAGCACCATCGACGTCATGTCCTTGAAACCGAAGCCGAGAAAATCCTGATCTTTGGCTTCTGGCACCAGCTTCAGCGTAGCGGCCAGTTTGAGACCGAAGGCCCCGGTATCCCCCAAAAACATACCCGTGATGTCAGGGCCTGCATAGCGCGTAAAGGGTTTTGTATTGGTACGCCCGCCCGAGCCCGTCGTGACGATTTCGCCATTGGCCAGCAAGACGGTAACGCCCAACACATTGTTGGCGACCGTGCCATGAATACCCGAGCCAAAAAATGCGCTGTTTTGAGACAGGGCGCCGCCAACGGTGGCATTGATGCCCGACAAGGGTCCCCAATAGCCTGTGTTGACGCCTGTGCCCTCCAGGGCCTTGTGGACTTGAGCCCAGGTGCAACCCGCTTCCACTGTGATGTAGCTGTCGGCCACATTGACCTCCAGCACTTTGTTTAGTTTGCGTGTGTCAATAACGATTGAGTGCGCGCTTTGCGGTATGTAGCCTTTCGTGTAGGACATACCACCACCGCGTGGGACGAGAGAGATTTTGTGGCGCGCAGCTACTTTGACAGCCTCTGCGGCTTGTTGTCGCGACTCAGGCATCACCACGGCCAATGGGGCGATTCCAGGCTGCCAAAAAATGTCATTGGCGTAGTAGTCACGGGTGGCGCTGTCGTCGAAAACAACTGCGGCACCGGCGGCCGATTTCAGTTCAATTAAAAAAGTGTCGCTGCTCATTTAGGAGGTCCTTACAAATTGAAACGGTATGTATCTTTGGAAAATGGAGGGCGGAAAATCAACTCAGTGGCCAGAAACAACCAGGTCGTCCGCGGGGTTGAAGTCATAGCCGGTGGCATGGCGTTTGACGTAACCCCCATGCGGCGCTCCAAAGTGGGCGGGCAAAAGTAGCGCCTTGCGATCACTGCAATAGTCCAATACGGCACGCCGAGTGAGACGGGCCTGATCTGCCGATTCGCAAAAACGGCTATTCCAGTCGGGCCGGTAAACCTGCATCGGCTGGTGCAGACTGTCACCCGGAAAGACGGCTGCCTCGCGCTCAGATTCCAGCTTCAGCATGCCGTGACCTTCGGTGTGGCCAGGTGCATCTTCGAAAAACAAGCCAGGCAAAATTTGTGCCCCATCATCCACAAAATCAACCAAACCAGCCGCCACGATGGGCAGCACGCTGTCGGCAATCACCGCCATGTTTTCGGGCAGCTTGGTGCCGCCCCCAGTGGGCGACTGCCAGTGTTCAAACTCACGCCGTGAAAAGATGTAACGCGCGTTGGGAAAGGTGGGCACCCACTGGTTGTTCACCAGACGCGTGTTCCATCCGACATGGTCGACATGCAAGTGCGTACAAATCACCATCGTCACATCTTCCGGACGAACGCCTTCTGCCAGCAAGTTGTCAAGATAGGGGAGGTTTAGCTGGTGAAAACGTTGAAAGATGGGCAGTGCGCGTGACTTGCCATTGCCGCAACCTGTGTCAACCAAGATGACGTGACGGTCTTTGCGGATCATCCACGAGTGCATGCTCGACATGACTTTGCCGCTTTCGGCATGCCAGAACCGTGGGGCAGACAAGAGTTTGGTCTGCTGAAAAATAGTGTCATCAAAATCAGGAAAAAGAAACTCAGGAAAGAAACCAGGCGTCAGCATTTCCTCAATACGTGTCACGTAATGCGAGCCAATCTTAAATGTGCTCATTTGAGAACCCTCTTCCAATTCAAGTAGATACAATTCCTGAATTAAAAATCCCCACATTGTGGACTTTTAAAAACCTGCTATTCATTGCATTATTTGACTTTAAAAAAATGCTTTTTACAGGGTTTTCCCTTGATGAACCACAATGTGGATTGAATGTATGCTTTCACATAATGAATTCAGTCCTGGAGCTATTAACTTGACGAGCAGTGACCACCCAGAAGCTTCCCCAAGAACGGGCACACAGAGTATTGAGCGGGTAGTCGCCATGATTCGTGTGGTGGCATCGCGGGGACGCAGTGGCATGCGTATTGGAGAGGTTGTCTCGACCTCAGGTCTGCCGCAATCAACCTGTTTTCGTATGCTTCAGCGTATGGAACTTGAAGGTTTGGTTAATCGGGATCCGCATACCCGCAAATACTATCTAGGCCCTTTACTTTACGAACTTGGCTTGCTTGCACGGCCACGTTATAGGCTTAGCGAGTTGTGCGACTCTTCGTTAAATCATTTGGCGGATGTGACGCACGACACCATCTATCTGAGTGAACGCAGCAATATGGAGGCGGTCTGTACCAACCGTGCTCTGGGTGATTTCCCCATCAAAGCTCTTCCCCTTGACATTGGTATCAGACGCCCTCTCGGGGTGGGGGCCGGTGGGCTGGCCATACTGTGCGCCATGCCTGAAACCGAAGCCCATGCCATCATTCAAAATAACGCCCACCGCTACCTGAAGTTTGCAACGTTCAGCGTGGATTTTCTTCGGCAAGCAGTCGATCAGGGGCGCGTGCAAGGCTATTCTTTTCTGGATAGCGCTGTGACACCAGGGACTGCTGCAATAGGGGTTGCATTCCCGCAAGGCAATCCCGTTGCGGCAATCAGTGTTTCTGCTTTGTCGGGGCGGCTTGAGCAACCACGCCGTGAAGAGATTGCCCAAGAACTGCACCGCCAGTTGCGCAAAATTTCTGACAAGATTGTGGCGCTTACCGCTCTGCCTTCTGAAAGATAGCCAATCTAAGCAAAATAGGCGTCAAGTACGCCGGCATCAGCGCGCAGTTCGGCAACCGTTCCCTGACCCACAATCGAGCCGCGCTTCATCAAATAAGCGTAATCACAGACTGATAGTGCAATCTCAGCATTTTGTTCTACCAGCAGAATGGACTGGCCTTGCTTGTGCAACGTGACAATTGCCTGAAATACAAGATCGATGATTGAGGGAGCCAAGCCCATTGAGGGCTCATCAAGCACCAGCATGCTGGGCTCAGTCAAGAGGGCACGGCCAATGGCCAGCATCTGCTGTTCGCCACCACTCATCAGCCCTGCCAATTGCGTGCGACGCTCTTTGAGACGAGGACACAAATCATACACACGCGCTAGCAGGTCCTGCTCAACACCACGGCCTGCATAAGAGCTGAGTTTTAGGTTTTCCTCAACCGTCAGAGGCGCAACAATCATGCGCCCTTCAGGCACCATGGCGAGACCGCGACGCACGACATGATGAAGTGGAAGGGCCGATATCTCTTCCCCTCCAAGTTTGATGGAGCCGCGAACCGGTCGGTGCAGCCCCGCTATGCTACGCAAGGTCGTTGACTTGCCAGCCCCATTGGCACCAAGAATGGCGACCATACGGCCTTTGCCCACTTCAAAAGTGAGGTCACGCACCGCGTGGATGGCGCCGTAACTAGCGCAGAGTCCGGATACGCTCAGCATCGGCGGTCTTTCCAAAATAAGCAGCCTGCACATCCGGATGGGCAATGCAATCGGCTGGAGTGCCATCGGCCAGAAAACGTCCGAAATTCATCACTGTCACGTGGTCGCAAAAATCTTTGACCAGTTGCACATTGTGTTCAACGATCAGCACCGTCAAGCCGCCATCGCGAAGGCTGTGCACAAGCTTGCCAATCTCTTGGGATTCCTGTGCGTTCATTCCTGCAGTTGGCTCATCTAGCAGGAGTAGTCGCGGACTTGTCCCAAGGGCGCGGGCGATTTCAACCCGCCGCTGCTCACCATAGGACAAGGTTTCGGCCAGCAAATGTGCACGATGGGCCAGTTGCACGCTTGCCAGTAACTCGAATGCATGTGCCTCTACAGCCTTGCGGGCTGCACGGGCCTTGGGTAGCCCTAGAAAGGAAGCCCACAGCGACGTGCCGCGCCGGACATAACAACCCGCCATAACTTGCTCTAAAACGGTCATGCCACTGAACAGCCGCACATTTTGATAAGTGCGCGCAATGCCCTGCTCTGCGATGACATGGGCTGGGCTGCGCTGGATTTCTAGACCAGCAAAACGGATAGTGCCGGAATCCGATGGCAGCAATCCGCTAATGAGATTGACCAGCGTGGTCTTGCCTGCGCCATTCGGGCCCATCAGGCCGGCAACGCTACCTGTCTGAACCATCATCGACAATTCAGAGACTGCGGCTACACCGCCAAAATGTTTGCTTAGCGTGCCTACGTCCAGTAGTGGTTGGGAAAACCCAGTTTCAGCAGCAAGCGTCACGATGCATCTCCGCCTGTGGAGGCTGGCACAGGGCTAGCCACTTTAGTTGCGGCTTGCCCAGAATTGCTTCGTAGGCGAATAGCCCGCGGATCAACAAGTCCTCGGGGCAGGAAGATCATGATCAACAAAAGCACTATGCCATTCGCTACATCCTGAAACTCTGGAATGATCGCCTGGGCGATGACAGGTAGCGCAGTGAACAGGGCCGCACCGATGATTACACCGGTCCAGTGGTAAGAACCGCCCAACACCACACCAGCAATCATGGTGAAAGCAATATTCACAAAATAGGTGTCTGGAGAAATAAATTGCAGCACGCCGGCCAGCAGCATGCCGCCTAGGCCGCCAACCGCCCCAGAGATCACAAAGGCGATAGTCTGAATTTTTCGCGGTGAGATGCCAAGGCTTGAAGCAACTGCAGTGTCCTCGCGAACCGACTGTGCAGCAATTCCATACCAGGATACCGACAGCCTCCAGAACACAAGGGCGCCAAAGGCCAGCAGCAGCCCCAACATCCCGAGAGACACATTTAGAGGCACGCTCATCCCATTCACACCACCTGTGGCGTTCGGCATATTAATGACAACAACACGGGTGATCAGAATCAGGGCGAGGCTGGCAAGTGCCATCCAGTGACTTTCTAGACGCAAGAAAATAAGCGCCACGACATAGCTCAGTATTGCGCCAGCGGCTGCGGCAGCAGGCAGGGCCAGCATGGGGTCGATACCCGTTGCCATCACCATCCGCGCACCGAGGAACCCCCCGAATGCGGCGTAGGTAACGGTCGCAAAACTAAGGATACCTGCCGACAAGACGGCGTAGGTACTCAGCGCTAAAAATGAATTGACGATCGCAAAGGAGAGCGTACTTCTGTATGTCGCCCAAAAATCCTGAAGAGCCTGCATTGTGTTCAGGCCCGCGAGAAGTTCAAGCTACCAAACAGACCACGTGGACGCAGCAGCAGGAAGCCCAGCAGCAACGCATAAGTGATTCCATCACGCAGGCCAGAGGACAGGTACTGAGCGGTCATCACCTCAAGCACGCCGAGTGCGACCCCGGCTACCGCCGTACCGCGTACGTCATCGTAGCCACCAACAACCACAGCGGCAAATCCCTTGAGCATCAGTCCCTCGCCCAGCATGAATGAGACATTTTGCGTGGTGATACCACCAAGAACACCCGCCAAACCAGAGGTGGCCCCTGCGATAAAGGCAGTGATCACGACCACGTGACGAGGGTTGACTCCCCCCAGCGAGGCCGCAGTTTGATCCCAACCCACTGCGCGCATCGCTGCACCAAAGCGACTATGACGAATCAGCACGTGAAGAGCCACAGTCACAGCCACCATGGCTGCTATCGTAATGATCTGCATGGCTGGCAAGGGGATAGAGCCCAAGTGGTACATCGTTGAGGGATAAGTACCACGCGGGAAGCTCAAACTATTATGGCCCGTGGCAGTGCCTGCCAAACTGTCGAGAATGATCCAGCACGCAATGCTGGTGATCAGTGCCCCCAGCATGTCCTTGCCGCGTTTACGCAAGGGCTGAAATGCAATCTGGTCGACAAGCAACGCGATCACACCAGCCGCCACAACACCCGTCAAGACGGCCGGAATAAATGGAAGCTTGTACTGTTCGGCAGCTGCTAGGGCAACAATGGCCGCCCAACTGGCATAGGTCCCTTGGGCGGCATTCAGTATGCCGAGTGTTGCAAATACGATTCCAAATCCGAGCCCAAACAGGGCGTAGAGGGACCCTAGTGCAACACCGTTTATCAATTGCTCAAAGAAAAGTTCCATTGAATCAACCAGTTATTTTGGCGCTGTCCAGGGCACGAGCTTGCCATCGGCAGACCAGTTCACAACAATCGTTCCAGTGGTTTGGGCTTGGCCGTCTTTCATGAATTGGCCGCCATAAACCTGGTAATCAATCTTTTCCACCTTTTCAAGTGCTGCAGAGAGCGATTCGCGGGTGGGCGTTCCAGAGATTGACTTCAAACCCTGCGCAATAAACCAGACCATCTGATAGCCCTGTGCCGAGTAGATGTCAGGAGAAACGTTGAACTTTGCCTTGTAGGCTGCCACGAAGGCCTTAGCTTCGGCAGAAACACCAATCGTGTCCGAGAAGCTTACAGGGAATGGCACACCTACAACCGTCGCACCCATTTTCTTGAAAATTGCTTCTGGTGAAAGAACGTCGTTGCCAACGATGGTCTTCGTGTATCCACGATCGCGCAACGCAGTAATGACGCCTGCAGCGGCCTGTTGGGTTGCATAGACCAGGATGAAGTCTGGCTTCAACCCCATAGCCTGGGTCGCAGCTGCTGTGAAATCGGTATCTTTAGTGAGCACGCTCACGACGCCGGAGGTTGCAACCCCCTTGGCTTCTAGCGCTTTTTGCGTAGGCAACATGCGGCCCTTAAATGCGTCATTGTCGGCGGCGAGAATGTACGCAGCTGTCTTGGGTTTGATCGCATCAGAGACCATGAGTGCTGCGGCAGTATCTTTTGGTCCAGGCAATATGGTCATGCTGTAGATCGACGGCGGCTGAGGCAGACCTGCAGCAGTGGCACCGTAAATCACCAGAGGGATCTTGGCGGCAAGCACGACTGGCTTTAATGAACCGGCAACTGGGGACAGGATGCAGCAGGTTGTTGCAATGATCGAGCGGTCAGCGATGAACTGGTTCATAGCCTGGATGGAGCGAGCCGCATCGCTTCCAGACTCTTTGGGCTCCAATACGATTGAAGAAGCGCCAATGTATTTAGCTGCCTTGACATCTTGAACGGCCAATTGTGCCCCGGCCCAGAAGGATTGCCCGGCCTGAGCGATTGGACCGGTGTTCTCTGTGATGAAGCCGACCTTGTACTCGCCTGGAGTCAAGCCTTGCGCAACTGCTTGCGAGGCCGGCATGGTGATTGAGACCAGGGCTGCGAAAACGCAAGATCCAATTCGTCCTGAAATACGCATGATTTTCTCCGTTGGTTGATGTTTTTTATTATTCGCCGTTAGACCTTTGTAAGGGCTAGGGTTTTCCCTCTCTTCACCACATTGTGGCGCCTATTCGCTTGTCACTAAGACCTGGAAATGCAGTTTGTTAGCTAAATGCCACCGAACTTGACGCGTGATTTGTAGACGTGACAGACATCCTCCGGTTTTGAGTAGCGCCTAGGGATGTCCAGATAAACCCAGTCGATGGGGCTGCGCACAATTCATTGTTTTATATGGGGGTTGACTTCGAACCTTCCGGACCTCGCGCTTTCCTGAGTAGGGCTGGAGCGGAGAAAGAATGGGAAAACGGAGAGAAAAATTGCCGGGTGACGGAAGAAATGCTGGACGCCAAGGTTATCAAGAGCCCGCAGGCATCCGAGCAAATACGCGGTATCGGGCAAGTCAAACATCACATTTTCATGGGAGAACCTTGATGAAATAATTTCAGAATCCAATTATTAATTTGAAAAATTTGTGATCAACTACAAGTTATGAAAGCCCCGCGAACAGTCCTCATTGTTGAAGATGATCCTTTGTTTCAAGACACATTTGCTCGGGTGCTTCAACACCTTGAGGGTGAATGGGTGATTCACCTGGCACGGGATGGTTCAAGTGCTCTGGCTGCGCTCAACGAAAAAAACTGTCACTTTGAATTAGCACTGATTGACATTGGCTTACCTGATATGTCGGGCATCGATGTAATAGCCGCTGCGCACAAGCGTTTGGCGGATCTGCCAATTTTGGTCATCACAACGTTCACTACAGAGGAGCAGTTTTTATTAGCGATTCGTGCAGGCGCTAGAGGCTATCTCATCAAGGATGATCCAGAGTTGTCATTGGCAAATTCCATCGAGCAGATTCTGCGTGGTCACCTCCCTGTCAGTCCTGCTTTGGCGCGGTATTTGTTCCGGTTGGCGGGTTCCCCCTCTATCGGGCAAGGCGGCAATAAGACCAACCTTTCGCCCCGCGAGTTGGAGTTACTTCAGCTCATTTCCAAAGGCAACAGCTATGCTGGTTGTGCAAGCGAGATGAACATTTCCCTCTCGACCGTACAAACGCATATTCGCAATACGTATCGCAAGCTAGAAGTGACAAACCAACGCCAAGCTATTAACAAAGTAAATGCTTCAGGGCTTTTTACACATTAATAAAATGCGATCTGCGGGCATGGGATTTTCAATGGGTCAGCTTTGGCTTATCTTGGCGTTTTTTTTAATTGCCGCCCCTGCCGCACATGCCAGTGCCGACATTGCAGCGCTTAGTTACACAAAAATTGAACAGGCAGAGTTGAGCAGTCTGGCCGGCGTGAGGCAAGTTAAGTTGCCCCATATGCTGAGCAAACAGGACTTTGCTCCCCAGGGTAGCTTGGTGCGTTACACCCTGCTTTATGACTTGCAAGCCCCTGTTGATACAACATTAGGAATTTTTGTGCCTAAGTTGGCGCTATCGGGCCATGTTCTGGTTAATGGGAAGTTGTTTGATTCTTGTGAACCAGGAAAACTGGAGAATTTGCGCTGCTTAAGTCGCCCTTATTTGTTTACGCCGCCACCAGATTTTTGGAAGCCAGGTCTTAATCAAATCACATTTGAAATTTATGCCACTGGAGGACAAAGCAATGGTTTGTCATCCGTAACAGTAGGCGATGTAGACGTGCTTGATACGGTCTTTTATCACCTGAACTATTGGCTTAAAGTTGATCTGTTGATGGGGCTGACGTGGTTGTCGGCAGTGCTTGGCGTGTTGTCATTGGTTGTAAGCCGAATCCTAAAAAATGATGCTGTCTATTTATGGTTTGGCATCGCAAGCCTTGCGAATGCAGCTGCCAACTTAGCTTTTTTAGATACCAAATCAAGTATCAATATTCAATGGTACAACTGGTTTATTTTTTCATCCCGGTTTGTATCATCACAAATGTTCTTGATGATGTTCGCTGCTTTTTTTGACAAGCTGAGTCCAAAATTAAGAAATGCCTCGATTGCTTATATGCTGCTCAGCATACTGTTAGTCGCACTGTC
>CAJCCO010000079.1 GCA_903960915.1 uncultured beta proteobacterium | reverse complement strand
GTGCTGGAAACCTTTCTCTGCGGCATAGTGGTCGAAATGCAGATCTGGTGCACCGCTGGCAATGGCCCTAAGTGATGCCAGCGTACGTTCCCAAGGGTAAACAAACACTTTGGTCGGATCGGCTGCTTGCTGATAAAAGTCAACCGGGACCATGTTTGAACCGTAGCGGGCCAGCGCATCTCCTTCTGGCCGTTCGACTGCCTGGTGCTCGCTATCGCTTTTTTCAGCAAATCCAGCCTCCAGAAACCGCACGATAGGAATGTCTAGGCCATCAAGCCAGACCACCGGTTCTCCGCCCAGGTTGCCGTGGTCGTGCCAGGTCCACGCGGGCGTGATGATGAAGTCACCGCGGCGCATCGTCGTGCGCTCGCCATCAACTGCGGTGTAAGCGCCTTTGCCATCGAGTACCAGCCGCAACGCTGACTGCGAGTGCCGATGAGCAGGCGCGATCTCGCCCGGCATGATGAGCTGGAGACCTGCATACAGCGACTGGGTTATGCAGGACTGTCCTCGTAAGGCAGGATTTTCGAGGATCAGCACCCGCCGCTCGGCTTCAGCCGCGCTGATCAAAGTGCCCGCTTCCATGACACGATCACGCACCTCGGCGTATTTCCATTGATGTGGAACTGCTAGGGACTTGGGCGAATTAGGGACGAGGGCGCCCAGCACCTCCCACAGCGGCGTCATACTGTCGATACCGATGCGGTCGTAGTAGCCCTTTCGGTCCAACTGAGATTCAACGCTGAGGTTTCTTGCGTTCATGGTTGCTCCTTTAAGTGCCGCTCGCGTAGAAAGCGTCGGCGTAAATTTGCTCCGGCAAGACGCCCATCTGCTGCACGAGTAAGGTGGCGGCTTCGACCATTGGCGGAGCGCCACAAAGGTAAGCACGAAAGCCCTCCAGGCTGCGCCAATCTTGGGCAATCGCTTCGGTAACAAGGCCTGACCGGCACCCAAGAGCCTGGCCCGAGGTCACAACAACGTGCACATGCAACTGCGAATGCTGCAGTTGCAGGTCAGCCAGCCACTGACGACCGTAGATATCGCGTTCAGAGCGCACGCCAAAATAGAGATGGATCGGGTTCTGCATTCCTTCTGCGACTACACCCCGGATGATCGAGAGAATGGGTGCCAGACCGGTTCCCCCGGCCACACATAGCATCGGACCCTCATGCTTGCGGCGCAAGTATGCTGAACCAAGTGGACCACTGACGCGCACTGCATCGCCGACCTTAAGCGTGTTGGCGATGTAGCCAGTCACCCGGCCGTCAGGTACGAGTCGCACATGAAACTCCAGCTCGCCATCTGCGCACAAACCGGCCATCGAATACGGCCGGATGTGGTCAGGCGTGAATTGCAACTGCGCATACTGGCCAGGTGAGAATTCAATGGGCTTCGCAGGCCTCAGCCGAAGTCGCTTTATGTCGTGAGTCTGGTCTTCTACAGCCAACACGACAGCCTTGACAATTTTGGCGGCATGAACCACAACTTCATCGGGCTCGGCTATCTCAACGGTGCAGGACTCTGTCAAAAAGGTCTGGCAGGCCAGCACATAGCGGTCTTCGCCCACCAGGGGCCGCTGTGCTTCGCGGCCCGACTCCAACACATCGCCATCAATGATCTTGCAACGGCAAGTGCCGCAGCGGCCAGCAAGACAGCTGTACGACACCGGGACGTGATGCTCTCGCAATGCGTCGAGCAAATTCACGCCGGCAGCAACGCTGAGAGTGCGCTGTACGGGTCGAAGGTAAATTTCCATGTAGCTTGATCTGTGTTGTCTCGTGAGAGGAGCCAATGATCGTTGCGACACCAAAATCAGTCAATGCAATGGTGTCAATATCTAATATCATTAGAATCAATACTTAAGGAGACCACGGTGGAACTCAAAGACATAGACCTTAATTTGCTGGTGGTTTTCAACCAACTGCTCATGGAACGAAAGGTTTCCAAAGTGGCGGAGAATCTGGGACTCGGCCAGCCTGCTGTTAGCAATGCGCTGGCGCGCTTGCGCAAGCTGTTCGGCGATGAGCTGTTCCTTCGGACATCCAGCGGCATGCAGCCGACACCGTTTGCAGATCAACTGGCCGAGTCGATCGGGTATGCGCTGGGGATGATTCATGGCGCGATCAATGCGCAGTCATCCTTCGACCCTGCGATCAGCAAGCGAAGCTTCTCCATCGGGATGACCGATATCGGCGAGATTTACTTTTTGCCGTCACTCATGGAGATGATCCAAAAAGTCGCACCGTCCGTATCCATCAGCACAGTGCGGAATACGGCCACCAATCTGCAAGATTCTATGGAGGCCGGCCATATTGACGTAGCGATTGGCCTGCTGCCCCAGCTCAAGACCGGGTTTTTCCAACGTCGACTTTTCATTCAGGAATACGTTTGCATGTTCAAGGTTGGGCACCGCTTAGACAAGCGGAAAATCCTGCCCTCTGATTTTTTCTCCGCCGATCACTTGGCCATTGTTTCGGCAGGCACGGGCCACGGAAAGGTGGACGAAATACTCGACAGCAATTCGCCACAGCGCAAAATTAAGTTAACCGTCCCTCATTTTGTTGCTATAGGTCATATTCTGCAGTCAACGAACCTGGTGGCTACTGTCCCTGAGCGACTCGCGGAGCGAATGGCTAAACCTTTTGACTTGAAATACGTCGACCATCCGGTGAAACTTCCGCGGATTGCCATTAACCTGTTTTGGCATGCCAAGTATCACAAGGACCCAGCCAACCAATGGCTACGCGGACTCATTTTCGACATGCATGCCGATGGTTGAATACTTGCGCCTCCCATCGTGGTGTACTTCAGAAACATGGCCCTTTCGGGGCAGACAGCAAGAACCAAGGGGCTTAAAGCGACGTAAGCAAGTCAGAGATTCAATCAATGACGAAGCGGATATTCCCTCTTGGCGCCCCGTACTGTCTTCATGGCAAGCAGGCTGTATGGGATTCCCCAGAAATAACGGACACTTTCTTAAACGCTGACAGGGCGAGGAGAGTGAGAAACGGGAAATACCCGAAGAAAGTTTGGAGCAGAGTGAAAGCGCGAAGCGGTCAGGCCAGCAATGCAGCCGGGCAACGTAGTCGCCACGGTTGCGCAGGACCTGGGCGTGCCAATGTCCGCTTTGTGCACGTAAATTCGGCAGTGCAAACTTCCGCTATGTCGTCGAGAACAGCCAGTCAAGGCGGCGACCCGAAAGTCAGGTTCCAGCCTGATGCCGACAGCAAACTATGACCAATTCACCGGGCTTAAATCGAAATTCAACTTCGCCAAAGCAGTCATTGGTCAGTGACCGCGTCTGGCCCGAACCAGTCGGTCACGGCCGATCATCAAAATGCCTGCGATGGCTGATTGGGAGCACATGCCATCCCCTCAGCCTACTAATGCCACAAAAAAACCGTTTGATTCGTCCGCGCGTAAGTCATTGATTTATATAGGGGTAACGGGCGTGCCTTCCGGACTTCGGCCTGCGCTGGGTGGGGAGGGTCGGAGAGAGAATGTGCAAATGGAGAGTAAAACCTGCCGGTTGCTGGCAGAAATGACTCTCTCCGCAGTCCGCAAGAACCCGCAGGAACCCGCGCAAACACGCGGTAGTAGGCAAAAAAAAGCCAACCGGTTAGGGTTGACTTTTAAGGTATTGGTGGGCTGGCGGCAATTGAATGATGCCTTGAAACCATCATAAATACTAGCTTTTCACACTATTAAATATATTTGTTCCCCGGTTTATTCCCCGGTTTTGGTGGCGCTATTACTTACGTGGTTTTGCGGGACTACCGCCCCCGGCAATCCCCCCAACTCAAACGGCTAAGCCCTGAGCTTCTGAAGCTCAAGGCGGCGTTGCTGGTCGACCTTCAACAGCTCTTGGGTCAGTTGCTCGCGCTCGATCCCAAAAGATTGAGGATCGAAATCAGATGCGCCACTCGCATCCACATACCGATCCAAATCGGGATCAAAGAAGAATTCCTGACCCGTTGCCACTAGAACCTTAATTCGCGCCGAACCTGGAACGGTCTTGAGCTCAAAGTTCTGCTCATTAAAACGAAGGGTGATTTGGCCCATGATTTTTCTCCTGCCCGCTGGGTTACGAACCTAGGCGTTCGCTGCGTGCGGGTCGGGGCGCAGACGACGCTTTAGCAGCATTTATGAGTCGCCCTGCAAGTAGTCCTTAAATCGGCGACGCGTACTAAACGTACGCAGGTACTAAGGTTGATCAGGGCAGCGTTATTTGAAAAACACCTGCGCCCTTAGATCCCGCTGCAGCACCGCACGGAACTCGTCCCAGTCGCGGTCATCTTGTGCATTGCACATAGGGTTTTTGCGCTGGGCGGTGTAGACCCGAACCACTTTAATTTGTTGTCCTAGCCTGGAGTAAGTGGCTTGGTAATCAATCGCACCGCGCTGAAAGCTGATATTGCCGGGCATTCGCTCGACCTGGACATTAGCGGGGAACTGCAGCGTGGTGGTTTCGGTGTAACCCGCTGACGAGCAGTTGGCAGGAAAGCGTCTGTCAGCCGGTGGCTTGTAGCTGGCCATGCCTTTGAGTCGGTTGCTGGCCAAACCGTGCGGAATCGTCATGGCGCTAGGCCCCGGCACGTTAACCACCGGATCCAGCTCAAACACGGATTCCACGCTCCACGGAGCTTCCAGGTTGCCGGGGTCATTCTTCATGAACTCGCCCACACCTGACTCCTGAAACCGTCGTAAAAATTTGTTCACCACCTCTACCTGGTCTTGGTTTTGGTAGGAGAAATGGGTGCCGCGTGAACCCACCTCAAACGAGCCCTTCATGCGGGAGATGTTTTTGCCTGTCACCTTGCCGTCGTCATGCAGCACCAGAACGGAGTCGCTCTGGGTGTAGTCGTTCAGCGGGGACTGGCTAGGCGTTTTACCAATTTTTCCGGTGGCGGTTATCAACACCGGTTTTCCCATGTCGCCTCCAGGCAGGGTGCCCATGGGTGCAAATGGCGAGGTGGAGTCCAGGTACAGGTCCAATTGTGGGATGTAGGTAATCACATGGTCAAACGGCGTGCTGATGGGGAGTTTGGGCAGCGTGAAGCTGGAGTCCGAGTTGATCAATGCCGTGCTGCTTTCAATCCCCACCGCGGCCAATAAGGCCTCGAGCAGAACCACATGGTCTTTGCAGTCGCCGTAGCGGTTTTCTAAGACGCTGTGCGCGGCGTGTGGAATAAAGCCATTGGAGCCGACCGACTCCGACACATAGCGAATGTTGCCGCTGACCCAGTTGTAGAGCTTGCGCACCTTGGTGCGGTCGTCCGTTGCGCCGGCTACCAATTCTTTAGCCAGTGCGGCAATAGCCGGCGTCACCGCCGCCATGGGTTTGGCTCGGACTTGGTAGGCGTGCGCAAAGTCGGCGTAACTGGCAAAGGTGCTGAACGCTAGGTGGGGTGCAAAGTCTGTGATGTCCACTTGGCCGGATTCCATCGGCAACGCTTGCTTTTGCTGGAACACGTAGCGGTACCGCACGACACCTGGGGCGTCCTCCGGCAATGGCGCCACCCTCCCCCCCACCAGTCCGACGGCATCGACAGCCAGCTTAACGTCTGCCTCATGGGTCAGCACAAACTCGGCATGTTCGTAGCGGTAGTGCGGTGTAAAAAACTCCGACCAGTAGAAGTGTCCGGGAAAGTCTGGCGTGTGCTGATGTGATTTGGCCTTGTAGTACAACTGGCTACCCACTTTCACCTGCGGAAAAATCATCACCATGGTCTTGCTGTCGCTGTAGGCGTCCAGGTTTTCGCCATCCTGCTTGCGAATCTTGTCTGGCGCTACATCTACCCGGGTACCGTTGGGTTGCAGCGTGTAGGCTTCCAAAATCTCCAGCGTTTCCTGCTTTTCGTTAAAGCTGAGTTTTCTTTCGCCGTCCTCGCGCACGCCCTGCGGGGTGTCAATGCGGATCATGCTTTCGATAGTTTTATAGGTTTGGCCATCCGCCTGCACATGAATCGTGTCCACGTTACGAACCACGGTTTGAGACGGCACGTACTGGGCGTGCGCCCAACCTACCGCAAAGCAAGCCACGGAGAAAAGCCCAATCGTTTTGCCAACTATGGCGCCCAGGGCATGCATCACGCCCGCAGCATTAAGTGAAGGTTTCAAACGTCAATTCCATTCATAAAGAAATTCTTCGCGCACCGCGCCTTTATTTACCAAGGCAAACCCGCGTGTCTGAATCCTATCCTGCTCGGCAATTTCAAAGAACCACAGCTGATCTCCGGCCTGTTGCTTATTCAAAAGCGCTAACCAACCGGCATGGAGGTGGCCAAAGGGCAGATCGGGTACGCGGTGCAGCGGGTCCACCACCACACCAAGTTTTTGGCCTTCTTCTGGTGTGGTCTGGCGCACCAGGTGTTTCTTCTTGCAGGTGAAAGCGTCTTCAGGATTGGGTTCCCAAGGCTTCTCGGTCGCAAAGAACAGTTGCTGCAAGCCAATACCCACGGAGATAGGCCATACCAACAGGGCCAAGGCATAGGCCAGAAATTTTCCAATCGAGTCTTTCAGTACCCGCCAAGAATTTTTGGGTGGCTTGGCGGCATCGATTAAGGCTTGTGCCGACTTACTCAGCTTTTTTTCCTTGCCCGTGAGCTTCACCAGCAGTCGCATCAATAGATAGGCCACTAGGCCACACCCCAGATACACGGCAAACCATTCCCAGGTTAAATAGTTACTCATATCAAAGCCCTCCTTCTTCGTCATGTGCCGTGAGCGCGTTCAGCGAACGCCCTTGGTAGTAATTGGGTTTGGGGCTGCCGTTGTCCACCAGTCGTTCTCCTACCAGCACGCCACGGCGTACGTCCAGGAACAAGTCTTTCTCGTAGGTGCTGGCGTAGCCGCCATGCACGTATTTCAACAACTCACCCTGGGGGCAGCGCAACTCGCCGTTGAACCAATGGGCAAACACGCCATCTGGGTAACCGGGAAACAGGTCTACCAGGGTGACGTCCTTCACGTCGCCTCCGGCAGAAGTTCTGGCTCGGCCAGATAGGCTCACCAAATACAGTCGGTCGTTTTCAATGGCCCAGGTGCCAATGTAGCCACGCCAGCAGGCGGTGCTGGTGGAAACAAATTCAAAAGTGCTGGCGCTTGACTCCAGGAAATGATTCAAGGGGTTTTTGCATAAGGACAGATTCTCGCGACGGTAAATCAGACGTTCAGAAAATTGGGCGGTCATAGCTCAGGGTTCCAATCTGTTTTAGGGTTGAGCTTGAGGCTTAGTTCTTCGCACTGACCGGGTCACGGCCTGGCACGGGCTGGCCGTCCTTTTCGTCTGACCGGTCAAAGGTAAGCTCTTTGCCAAACACCAGCTGTACCCAGCCGGGATAGGTATAGGCCGTGCCCTTGTTGTGGTCAATGATGGCCCCAATGCCGCCACCAAAGATGAGGTTGCCCGCCATGCCCACATTGGCTCGCGAGATCAAGCGGCCACGGGCGTCGCCAGCGGAAGGTGATGTGCAGGCAATGTCCAGGTCTTTGCTGGAGCGGCGCACCTGCATGGTGTCGCCAGATTTGACGGTGACCTGGCCGTAGTCGTTGGTCACCTTGCATTCGGCACCGCGCACTACAGCCCCGGCCTCCAACGTATCCACGCGCATCGGGTGGGTGGTGTCCCCGGTGATAGAGGCGCAGCCGGTGGTGAGCAACAAACCCAGTGCGCAAACGCTGGTGCTGAGGGAGCCGGAAAGCTTGGTTTTTTTCATGTGAAGTCCTTGGTTAAAGAACTCATCATCCCAAGCACTAGGCTCACAACGTGATGCTGCCAAGGGCTGATGCGCACCAGAAAAGACTGCACTTAATCACAGCTCGGCAGGGTCATGAGGTGAGCTTTGAGCTGGGCAAACTAGCCTGCCTATGAACCCAACAAACACTATCTCCAGCTCACCTTCTGGTGCTTCTGCACAGAGCGTGGGCCTCACCACCATCCATTCACACGCCGTTCGCGAGACATGGCTGCTTGCCGCCATTGAGGCCGTGCGCCCCATGTTTCTAGCCAAGCGGCATGTGATTCCTGATTGCCAGGTTTCGGTGGGCTTTGCCAGCACCGGCAACCGCAGTGGGCATATTGGCCAATGCTGGAGCACAGGTAGCAGTGCGGCCAAGGTCAACCAAATTTTTATCTCGCCCGCCTTGGGCGACCCCTTTGAGGTGCTCGACACCCTGGTGCATGAGCTCATCCATGCCGTGGACGACTGCCAACACAAGCATGGCAAAGAGTTCAAGAAGATTGCACTGAGCTTGGGCCTCAAGGGCCCCATGCGCAGCGCAGGAGCCGGGCCAGACCTCATACCTAAGTTGCAGGTGCTGGCCCTGCAACTTGGGCCTTATCCCCACGCCCAGCTGCAAGTCCCGAGAAAAACAGTGTTTCGTCGCAACAGGCCGCGTGCTAAGTGCAAAACCTGTGGCTACCAAGTGCCCATGCTCAAAAAATTCCTAGCCTTTGGCCCACCTATCTGCCCTCAAGACAAGATAGAAATGCAAGCCATTGGCGATTGGGAAGATGCTTAACTCCAAGGAAAAAACCATGACAACCAACCACACCAACTCCCCAACAACGGCCACCATTCTGCTGTCTACTCTGAAAGCCGCTGTATCCACCCAGGGCGGTACGCTAGACGTGATGGTGCGCATTCAAGCACCAGACCTTAGCCCTGAGGCCGCCCAAATCATCCCCCCAAAGCGCCTGGCTTTGGTGGTGGACCGTTCGGGCAGCATGCACGGCGAACCCTTGACCGAAGCCTTGGCCTGCGTTACCTATATTGCCAGCCGCATGACCCCTGAGGACCAACTGGCTTTGGTGGTTTACGACGACAAGGTGCACACCCTGGTGCCATTGGGCCCTATGTGGTCGGCCAAGGCCGTTGAGCAAGCCGTGGCTGAGGTGCAAAGTGGCGGCAGCACCAACCTGTTTGGCGGCTGGGAGCAAGGCGCTAAGGAGCTGGAAGGCGGCGCCAGCGGCCAAATTTCTCGTGTGCTGCTGCTGTCAGACGGCCAGGTCAACGCGGGCCTGCGTCGCCCCGAAGCCATTGCCCAGCATTGCAGCAACTGGTTGGCCAAAGGCGTTAGCACCACCACCGTTGGACTGGGTCGTGACTTTAATGAGGAACTAATGGGCGCAATGGCCATAGCTGGCGGCGGCCAGCAGTATTACGGCCAGACCGCCGCCGATTTGTACGACAGTTTTGACGAAGAGTTCTCTCTGCTGCAAGCACTCTACCTGCGCCATCTTGACGTTCGCTTTATCCCCGCCGATGGTGTCATTGTCGAGCCCGTCGGCTTGGTGCAAAAAAACGCAGACGGCAGCATCCGCCTTAGCGACCTGGCTTGGGGGGCCGAGTCGTGGATGGTATTGCGCCTGCATGTAAGCCGCAGGGTAGCCACAGCATCACGGGATTTGCTGGCCGTTACTCTGCAGGCGCAAAACCTGGCTGGCGAAGACATTGCACCTATCTCCGAAATGCTGAGCCTGCCTGTAATTGACGCCCTAGCAGCGCAAGCCCTGCCTGAGGACGAGGTGGTGCAGCGCCGGACCCTGGAGCTGGAATTTGCCCAAACCTGCCAGAAGTTGCGCATATTGGCCAAGAAGGGGGATTTTGATGGGCTGCGCAAGACCATGAACCTACTCAAACGCCGCTTTGGCCACCACCCCTGGCTGGCCAAAAAACTGGAGCGTATTGATGCGCTGCATGGCGTAGACCCTGAACTGATGTCCAAAGAGGTTTACTTCGCCTCCGCCAAAATGTCCAGACGCCTGGCTTCCAAGCATGAAGTGATGTACAGCATGGACGAGACCGCGTCAGAGCACATGCCTGCCTTTCTCCGAAAAAAAGATGAAGAAGGCAAAGGCCGCGGGCATTAAACAAGACCAACCCAAGACCAACCGAAGACTAACCAAGGGTAAACCACGGCCTAGCGCCCAGAAATAAATGTCTGGCACGCGCCTAGCCCGTGGTTTCTGCGGATAGCATGTAAAAAATCAAAAAAATTCTTATGAGTGAAATCGTACGACTCTATAAATACAAAGACTTGTTTGCCGGGCGCCGCTTTGTGACCAAAGCCGAGCTTATCGCTGGCTTAGAGATATCTGAGGCCACCTTCAAGCGCGACATCGCGAAGCTGCGCGATCAATTGCATGTACCCATTGAGTTCAACCGCGACCTAGGGGGCTACGTCATGGCGTCTGGCCATACCGACACTGAACTGCCGGGCCTGTGGTTTAGCCAGGAAGAGCTGCTGGCATTGGTCACCATCCAGCAGCTGCTGACCCAATTGGAGCCCGGCTTGCTGGGTGCCAAGCTCAAACCCCTGCATGCGCGCTTGTCTCAATTGATGGACAAGCACGGCTTAGCCAGCCAAGACGTGGCCAAGCGCATCCGCATCTTGAACGTAGGCAAGCGCAACGTCATCGCCAAGTCTTTTGAAGTGGTGGCAGCCGCCACCATGGCCCGCAAGCGTTTGCGAATTTGGCACTTTAGCCGCCAAAACGGAAAAACGACCGAGCGCGAAGTGTCACCTCAGCGCCTGGTGCACTACCGCGACAACTGGTACCTGGACGCCTGGTGCCACCTGCGTGACGACGTACGCAGCTTCAGCATAGACGCCATTACCCAGATCAAGGTCATGGACGAACCATCCAAAGAAGTTAGCGAAAAGTCCATCAACGAGTCTGTAGACGCCGGCTACGGTATTTTTGGCGGTGCACCCAAAGGCTGGGCCAAGCTCAAATTTACCCCTGAGCGGGCCCGCTGGGTGGCCGGCGAAACCTGGCACCCCAACCAACGCACCCACACCGAAGCAGACGGCAGCTATGTGCTGGAGATTCCCTACTCAGATGAGCGTGAACTGCTAGGCGACTTGCTGCGGTTTGGCGCCGATGTGGAAGTGCTGGAGCCAGCGGATCTGCGTAGTCGGATTAAGCGGGCGTTGCATGCTGCAGGGGGAAGGTATGTTTGAGATAAGAAATTTCTAGTCCCTATTTCTAAACCTCGAAGGACTGCACCATGTTCGACCCATCAGACAAGATCAAAGACAACATAAAAGACGATGTTTGGCCCTACTTAATTCATTTGAACTCAAGAAAGAACTGGAACTCCGAATCAAAAGAAATTCTTTGTCAACTTGAAAAGTTATTAAAAAAGAAGAAATATGTATCCTTTGTAGGTCACCCAAGTAGATATCACTTAACCAGAGTTGGTGACTCATGCCTCTATGACATTCCGACCTACAGAAAAGGGGCGTTGGCTGGATTTAGAGGGCAGCGTATAAGGGTTGTATGCATGAGCTCTGGTCGCTACGACCGATTGCTCATGGCAGGAGCTGTTGGGGAAACTCCAAAAAATAAATTGAAGATCAAAGAGCGGCCAGTATTTGTGTTTCCTGAAATTGGAGACCACGAGGTTGTTTATTTAGGCAGAAGATATATGGTTATTCAAGCAAAGGGGGAATTCCCTATCAATCTTTACCAAAATTCTGATGAAGTAATTGATTTGGACTACTGCGACATGATCATGTTAGATGGAAAAGAATGCGGCCCTATCGCAACTTTCAAGCACGAGTCTGGCAACAAATTGATTGGCAAATTAGTGGGCTTGAAATTCCTTGAAACCTTTTTAGATATACGTGACGCTGTAAAAAAAATGGCAAAGAAGAATGAACAATTTCGTTCACACATACTAAATTGAAAAGCTACGCACGGCTCCCACCGACGACTTATATGTCGATTCAAAACTCAAAAACCAACAACACATGACCCAGTTTGCCCCCGGAGCGCGAGCCCTTATTCGAGACGAAGAATGGCTGATTCGCCGTGTAGATCCATCCGCCGATAGCGGCTGGTTACTAGCCTGCGATGGCATCTCGGAGCTGGTTCGGGGCCAATCGGCCCTGTTTCTCACCGCCCTCGAAGAAGACATCGAAATCCTCGATCCGGCTCAAACCCTGCTGGTGCCTGACGAAAGCTCCAAATACAACGCCACCATGCTTTATCTGGAGAGCCAGCGCAGGCGCACAGTACCCAATGACACGCGAATCCACTTGGGACACCGTGGCGTGATGAATGTGGTGCCCTACCAGCTCGACCCGGCCCTGCAAGCTCTCCAACAGCCCCGCGCCCGTATCCTGATTGCCGACTCGGTTGGTTTGGGAAAAACCCTCGAAGCCGGTGTTTTGGCCACCGAGCTGATCCAGCGCGGTCGAGGCAAGCGCATTTTGGTGGTCACGCAAAAAGCCATGCTCACCCAGTTCCAAAAAGAATGGTGGAGTCGCTTTTCCATTCCGTTGGTGCGGCTCGACTCCATGGGCCTGGCTCGCGTGCGCAATCGCATACCGGCCAACCACAACCCCTTCAACCACTTCGACCGCAGCATCATCTCCATCGATACGCTGAAAAGCAATCTGGAGTACCGCAACTATCTCGAAAACGCTTGGTGGGACATGATCGTCATCGACGAGTGTCACAACGTTGCGGCTCGCGCTGGCGAGATGGGCCTGGCCAAACGCGCCAAGCTCGCCCGCCTGTTGGCCACCCGGTCCGACACGCTCATCCTCTTGTCGGCCACACCGCACGACGGCTCGGCCCGTAGCTTTGCCTCGCTCATGTCGCTGCTCGACCCCACGGCCATCTCTGACCCCGACGACTACACACCAGACGACTTTAAAAACAAAGGCCTGGTCATTCGCCGCTTCAAGAAAGACATCAAAGACCAAGTGTCGGCCGACTTTCAAGAGCGCGTTACTACCTGCCTACGTCAAGCTGCCAGCGCCCAGGAAGAAGCCGCATACCGCGCCTTGCTGGCCATCCCATTCACCCAAAATGGCCAACACAAAGGTGGCAAGCAGCAGCAACTCCAACGCGTCGCCATGCAAAAAGGCCTGTTCTCCAGCCCGGCCGCCGCGCTGCAGTCGGCCCACAAGCGCATCGATGTGCTGCAACATCAATCAACACCCAGCGCCGACGAAGCCACAGAAATCGCCCACCTACAAGACTTCATAGCCGCTCTGCAGCCCATCACGCAAGACGCCAGCGCCGCAGGCTTCAGCAAATACCAGCGCTTGCTGGCCCATCTGCAAAGTGCCGACTTTGGTTGGCACAACCAAGACCCTGCCGACCGGCTGGTGGTGTTCTCCGAACGCATTGAAACCCTGCACTGGCTGCAAAAGCAGCTGGCCAAAGACCTCAAGCTCAAAGACAAACAGCTCGACATCCTGCACGGCGGCATGCCCGACACCGAGCAGCAAGAAATGGTCGAACGCTTCGGTCGCCAGGACGACCCGATCCGCGTGCTCTTGTGTTCCGACGTGGCCAGCGAAGGCCTGAACCTGCACTATTTCAGCCACCGCCTGGTTCACTTCGACCTGCCCTGGTCGCTCATGGTCTTTCAGCAGCGCAACGGCCGTGTGGACCGCTACGGCCAAAAGCACCAGCCCCACATCGTGTACCTGTTCACCGAAGCCGTGACCGAGCACATCAAGGGCGACCTGCGCATTCTGGAAATTCTGCAAAACAAAGACGACCAGGCCAACAAAAACCTGGGGGACCCATCGGCCTTCCTCAACGTGTTTGACCCCGAAAAAGAAGCCGAAAAAGTCGGTGGCTTCATGGCCGAATGCCTGAGCCCCGAACAAGTTGAAGCCACCCTCGACCAAGCTGCCGGCAATAAACAAGACAACGAAGGCGACTGGCTGCTCACCCTGTTTGGCGGCGGCGCAGACGCCACCAGCGACGACATCACAAACAACGCGGCCAGCGCAGCCTCCAGCCTCGACCACATCCACAACCCGTTGTCGCTGTTTGAAAACGACTTTCACTACGCCACCACCGCACTCACCCAAATCAACCAAGCCGCCCCCGTGTGCCAGTGGTCCAAGGCCGATGCTGAACAAATCATCAGCATCACAGCCCCACTAGACCTGCAAGACCGCCTGCGCCAACTGCCCCGCGAAGCCCAGGCCGCCAATGACCTGTATGCACTGTGTGCCAACCGCGACCGCGTTGCCCAAGAGATCGAAAAAGCACGCCAAGCCCGCGCAGAAGAAGACACCTGGCCCCAGCTGCACTACTTGTGGGCGCAGCACCCCATCATGGAATGGCTGGGCGACCGCGTGCTCAGTCAGTTTGGCCGCCACAGCGCCCCCTTGTTGCTCAGTGCTCAGCTGCAAGCGGGTGAACAAGCCTTTGTGCTCATGAGCCTGGTGCCCAACCGAAAAGGCCAACCCCTGATGGTCGAATGGCAAGTGGCCACTCGTGTGGGTGAACACGGCGCTTTCCAGCTTGAAGCCTTCGAGTCTTTTGCCACCCGTGCCGGCCTTCAAGCCAATCGCCTAGCTAATCGGGGCCAGGGCTTGGATTACCAGTCTGTCGCCTCGCCCATGCAAGCTGCCTTGCCTGATGCCGTGGCCACCATGCATGCCTTCATGGCGCAGCAGCAAACGCAATTTACCGCCCAGCTTGATGCCCGACTGCAATCCACCCTGGCCGAACTCAAGCACCTGCAAGACAAGCAAATCGTCCAGCTGGAACGGCGCCTGGAAAACCAGATTGAAACCGTCAAGCGCAGTCGCCTGGAAACCCGCACCCGCCAGATCGGCCATGTGTTTGACGACTACCGCCAGTGGGTGCAAGACACCCTCACCACCGAGCCCAAGCCCTGGATACAGGTGCTGGCCGCCGTGTGCAACCCCACTGCTGGAGCCTGAACATGCCCGTCCTCGACGCCGTCCAAACCTTCGCTGGCATTGCCAACGAAAACGAGTTTTACAGCCACCACTACCTGGCCGAAGTCTTCAAAGGCGATATCAAAGCCAAGCTTGATGCATGGGAAGCCACCGAAACCGAACACCCCGGTGACGAAAACTTTCGCACCCCCCACAAACGCCTGCAAGCCTGGGCGCAAAAATGGTTTGCCCTGCGTGGCCAGATCAACCGCGCCAAAGATCACGCGGAAAAACTCGCGCTCTTTACCCATCTGCAAACTGGCTTGCTGCAGGCCTTGGGCTACCACATAACGCCGGGGTCAGCAGAGCGTCCACTAGAGCTCGTTGCTGGGCAGGCTATACCAGTGTGGTGCCTGCTGGCCAAAGATGCCAGCGCCCAAACAAGTGCCGCCCATTTGTCTATGCAGCCGCCGCAACTGGCAGTTGTGCCCGCTTACTTGCCTGGTGCCGAGGAAGAAGACCTGCTTGACCACACACTCACCCGCCTGCACTACGCCGGGGCCGACGTGCCTACGCCGCTGGTGGGCGAAAGCTGGGACAGTATCGTCTCCGAAGCCCTCTTCGGTGCCGAGCTGGCACCGCGCTACGTGTTGCTGCTGGGCCTGGACCAATGGCTACTGCTCGACCGTTACAAGTGGCCACAAAACCGCGCCCTGCGTTTTGACTGGGCCGAGATCCTCGACCGCAAAGACCCCGCCACCCTGCAAGCCGCTGCCGCCTTGCTGCACCAAAGCAGCCTGGCCCCCGGCCATGGCAACAGCCTGCTGGAAAGCCTAGACGAAAACGCCCACAAACACGCCTTTGGTGTGAGCGAAGACCTCAAGCACGCCCTGCGCGAAGCCATCGAACTGCTGGGCAACGAAGCCGCCAACCAACTGCGCCAACAAGCCAGCGACAGCAAAAAAGGCTTCTTCAGCGGCAAAGACCAGCT
>CAJCCO010000078.1 GCA_903960915.1 uncultured beta proteobacterium | reverse complement strand
TTTGAGCGAAAGCATTGAACTCGAAATGGCCTGGGAGTTCTCACCCGAAGAAGATTTTGGGTTTTCCGAACTGGCGCGGGACTACTTTTCTGCACAAGCGAGCCTAGAGCAGCAAGCCGCTATGCTGTTTCGCTTGTTTGATGCGCCCCACTATTTTCGCCGTGCCGGCAAGGGTCGCTTTCGCAAAGCCAGTGCCGAGATCATTGCCCAAGCCCTGGTGGCCTTGGAAAAGAAAAAGCAGGTGGTCGCCCAAATTGCCCAGTGGGCCCAGGCGCTGGCTTCAGGCGTCTGCCCTGCGCCCGTGGCAGAGCAGATGTACAAAATTTTGTTCAAGCCAGACAAAAACGCTGCCGAATACAAAGCGGTTGTCGAGGCCTCACGCGCCACTCACACCGGGCCGCTGGAACTTTTACAGCGCTGTGGTGCGATCCACTCTCCCTACCAGTTTCACTGGAAACGCTTTTTACTTGAAAACTTCCCCAAAGGGGTTGCGTTTGGCAATGTCGCGGCGCCTGCGGTGGCAGATGCCTTGCCATTGGCGGGGGTCCAGGCCTTTTCTATTGATGACTCTGCCACCACAGAAATTGACGATGCCTTGTCCGTGCAAGGTCTGGGCTCGGGCACGGTCACGGTGGGTGTGCATATTGCCGCGCCTGGCTTGGCGGTTTTGCCCGGAAGTGATATTGACAAGCTAGGGCGCGACCGGCTCTCCACCGTCTACATGCCGGGTTACAAAATCACCATGCTGCCCGATGCAGTGGTTCAGAACTACACCCTCCAAGAGGGCCGCAACTGTCCCGCCGTGTCTTTGTATGTCACGCTAGACGAAGCCACGCTCACCATTCAATCGAGCGAAACCCGTTTAGAGCTTGTCCCGATTGCCCACAATCTGCGCCACGACCAGCTCGACAGTGTGGTCACAGCCGAGTGGCTTGAACTTGCCCGCCCTGATCCTCACAATACGCCTGCGGCGCTGGTCGGCATACACCCTGACTTGGCTTTCTTGCACCGCCTTGCCAAAGACCTCAAGGCCAAGCGTGAAATCGTACGTGGCAAACCTGAAACCTTTAACCGCCCTGACTACAACTTCAAACTCATTGGCAATGCAGGTGCACCACCCCAAGGCGACGAGGAAGTGCTCATCACGACCCGCCAGCGCGGCGCCCCCTTGGATTTGATCGTGGCAGAAGCAATGATTTTGGCCAACAGCCGTTGGGGCCAATGGATGGCCGAACTGGGTGTTCCCGCTATTTACCGCAGCCAAGCCTCGCTGGCGCCAGGCGTCAAAGTGCGCATGGGAACCAAGGCCTTGCCCCATGCGGGCATTGGCGTTCCAAGTTATGCATGGAGCACCTCGCCCTTGCGGCGCTATACCGATTTGGTCAACCAATGGCAAATCATTGCGTGTGTGCGCCACGGAAAAACAGCAGCACTGGCAGCCTATTTCAAGCCCAAAGACGCTGATCTTTTTTCCATCATCTCCAGCTTTGACGCAGCCTACAGCGCCTACAACGGATTCCAAGGTGCCATGGAGCGGTTTTGGACTTTGCAATACCTCCATCAAAACCACACCACCGAACTGGTGTGTGGCGTATTCAAAGAAAACATGGTGCGCGCTGAAGACCTGCCTTTGGTTCTGCCTGTGATGGGCGCGCAAGGTCTAGCCCGCGGCGCTCGGGTTCGGGTCAAACTCGGCGATATGGACTTGGTGTCTTTGGATATCCATGGCAGCGTCCTCGAGCGTCTGGACGCACCGGTCGATGGCGACGCGGCGCAATTACCAGCAGGCGACGAGCAGCAAGACGACGACGAGATCAGCGGGCCCATTGCCATTGCGGTTGACGTCAATGAAGCGCCAGCCACAGCGGAGTAAAGCATGGGCGGCATCCGCGATTGGCCAGTCTTTCAACGCATGCCTGCCATGGGA
>CAJCCO010000077.1 GCA_903960915.1 uncultured beta proteobacterium | reverse complement strand
GCCTTAACTAGGGAATTGTCTTCAAAGCACTTGACCGTGACGACCTGCCCGGAAAATTGACGCACCGCGCCAAAGTCGAGAAAGACGGGCGGCAAGACTCGAAAGTTGCCTGAGTCGTCGTTTTTGTGCACGTCGCACAAGTCGCACGTTGCTGCATGTTTCGCCATGGGGTTCTCCTTGTTGCCAAAAATTGTAGTGCGCCTAAGCCCCCTGGGCAGAGCAGAAAAGCAAGCCAGAAGCAGGCCTAAATCAGGCCCAAAATCAGTTTCTTTTGCGCCTTTAATGGCAACGGCTTCAAGGGTGGCGATGCACCATGAACGCCTATTTTTGTACCTTCTTGGGTGTGGTGCGGGTGGTAAGGAGGGCTTGCTGGCAAGGATTACCCTTAAAAAACAACATCTCCCAATGAAATAAAGCGTTTTTCTATTGGAAACACGCGATTTCTCCAGTAGCATCCGGCTTGCCAGTGAAGAAGCAGTTTTTTTCTGGTGATTAATCAACTTCTAGAAGGACAATAAATCATGGCAACTGCAAAGAAAGCCCCGGCAAAAAAAGCTGCTCCAGCCAAAAAAGCAGCCCCGGCAAAATCCGCTGCTCCAGCAAAAAAAGCAGCCCCCGCTAAAAAAGCGGCTCCAGCTAAAAAAGTAGCCCCCGCCAAGAAAGCGGCTCCCGCTAAAAAGGCAGCGCCTGCTAAAAAAGTAGCCGCCAAGAAAGCTCCCGCGAAAAAGCGTACCGTCAATGCAGCCTTCATGAAGGCCTTGACACCCAGCGCAGCCCTGGCTGCCGTTGTGGGCGCAGCGCCACTGCCACGTACTGAAGTGGTCAGCAAGCTGTGGACATACATCAAGAAAAACAAACTGCAAGACGCCGTCAACAAACGCATGATCAATGCAGACGCGAAACTTAAAGAAGTGTTTGGCAAGATGCAAGTCTCGATGTTTGAGATGGCTGGCCTGATCGGCAAGCACCTGAAATAATCAGCGCTTCTGTGACCTGAATGGCCGGCTTCTGCCGGCCATTTTTGCTTGAATTGCACTAAGGATCATCGACTTTTACTGGCAAACCCAGCATGCCTTAGGAAAAACAATGAATGCGCAATTACTGGACCAGTTTGCAGAATGGCGTCAATTTGAGCATGCCAATCTATTAAGCAACGGTGTGCCAGACTACCGCTTGCCTGCGATGAAGATCAAGCAGAACCAACTACCTGCTTTACAGCAGCGACTTGGAGCACTCAGTACGAGGAACTGGCCTATAGCGCAAGAAATCGACAAAATTTTGCTCAGCGCCGAAATGAATGGCATGAAGTTCAACTTGGAAGTTCTGCAACCTTGGGCTCGAGACCCGGCCTTTTACCGCTCCCTCTGGTGCGAGCAAAGCGACACCCCAGCTCATGAGGGCCCATGTCACCATGCGCTGATCGAACTTTGGACTTACAACTTTCCACTGTTGCCTGAAGCTGAAAAACAACTCACAGCCTCTCTCAGCACCATCCCCCCGCTACTGGAGCAGGCTCGCGAAAATCTAACTAGTAATGCCAAGGATCTTTGGTTGGGTGGAATACCCACCTTTAGGAACCAACTCAATGACCTGCACAAATTGTCTGCCAAGGTCGAATCGACCCAGCATGGCTTACAAACTGCCATAACCAAAGCAATTATCGCGACACAGGAATTTATCCAGTGGCTTACCGTCAAGGGCAGCAACAAGTCCGGGCCGTCTGGTATCGGTCGTGAAGCCTACACCTGGTACCAGCAACACGTTCACTTGGTGCCTTTGACCTGGGACCAGGAAGTATGTCTACTCAAACGTGAATTAGCCCGTGCACACGCCTCACTCCGACTAGAGGAACACCGCAACCGCAACCTTCCACCGCTAAAAATTATCGACAGTCCTGAGGAATACGATAACCGGACAGCACAAAGTGTTGAGAAGTATCTCGCTTTTTTACGTGACAGCCGAATTCTTCACATGAAGCCATACATGGCTCCAACCCTGAGTGCGCACGTTGGCCGCTACTTTCCCGAAGCGAGTCGTCATTTTTTCGCGGTAGCTCGTCAGCTCGAGCCGATGGCACTGTGGTGCCACTGGTACCACTGGTTCGAGTTGGCACATATGCAAGTGGAGCCACACCAAAGTCCTGTACGTCGCGGGGCCCTTCTCTATAACATTTTTGACAATCGAGCTGAGGGGTTGGCCACTGCAATGGAAGAGATGATGATGCACGCCGGACTCTACGATGACAACCCTCGCTCACGTGAGGTGGTGTGGATTTTGCTGGCGCAACGGGCTGCGCGTGGCCTGGCCTCGTTGTACCTTCACGCCAATGAGTTTTCGCTAGAGCAGGCTATGGATTTCCAAGTGGCAAATACGCCGCGCGGATGGATGCGCAAAGACCTTCCGCTACTTCAGTTCGAGCAACACCTTTACTTACGCCAACCAGGTTACGGTAGCAGTTACATAACGGGTAAGTTCCAATTCGAACAACTACTGTCCGACTACGCTGGACAACGTGGTGATACATTTCAATTAGCTGACTTTTTTGAAAATGTTAATTTATCTGGCATCATTCCTGTTGCACTAGTCCGATGGGAATTGACCGGCCTCAACGATGAGGTGCAGATGTTATTGGCACAGCTAACTGGAGAATAGTATGAACGAGCCCGCCACAGAAAGCGCTCAAGGCTATGTACCAGACCCCCGCAATGATCAGGTATTGGTCTACGTAAACGGTGAGTTTTTTCCCCGCCATGAGGCTCGAGTTTCGATTTTTGACAGCGGCTTTTCTCTAGGGGATGGCATCTGGGAGGGACTGCGCCTTGTACAAGGCCGACTGATTAGTCTTGAAGCCCATCTGAATCGACTATTTGAAGGGGCGAAGGCAATAGCCCTAAACATCGGAATGACACGCGGGCAAGTCGAACAGGCTCTTTTTGAAACACTCTCGCGCAATGGCATGACCGACGGGGCACACCTTCGCCTTATGATCACCCGGGGGGTCAAGCGAACCCCGAACCAAGACCCACGCTTTGTGATCGGTGGCGCCACGGTGGTAATTGTTGCTGAGTACAAAACACCCAAGCCAGAAACAAAACTGCGTGGGCTTTCACTTTTGACATCCACGTTCCGCACCAGTTCGCCCGATGTTTTTGACCTGCACTTGAACTCACACAGTCGACTAAATCTGATTCAGGCACTACTCCAGGCAATCAACATGGGCGCTGATGAGGCGCTAATGCTTGACCCAAATGGTTTTGTTGCAAGTTGTAATTCCACTAACTTCTTCATCGTACGCAATGGCGAACTCTGGACCTCCAAAGGACTTTATAGCTTCAAAGGCATTACCCAGAAAAACGTTGCCGATGCATGGCGTGTAAGCGGCCAGGTGGTGCGCGAATGCGACTTTACGCTGGCGCAGGTCTACTCAGCCCAGGAAGCCTTCGTCACAGGCACATTAGGTGGCATCACCCCTGTTACCCGTATTGACGGCCGCGTTATTGGAGATGGCAATCCAGGCCCAATGACTGTAAAAGCGAGCAGTCTTTACCTCAAGTCAGTGCTTGCGGCTTGATACAGAATATTTCACCTTAACTGGATATACCGCTTGATACGCTTCATCCTTACACGCTTAAGCCTTATCGTCCCGACTTTTCTTGGGATGACATTGCTTGCATTTATTCTGATCCGTCTAGTGCCTGGCGATCCAATCGAAACGCTTGCAGGAGAAAGAGGCATCGATGCGGTGCGCCATGCAGCGCTTCTCAAGTCCTATGGGTTAGACCAGCCTGTGATGGTTCAGTACGGCATCTATATCGGGCGGGTGCTACAGGGCGATCTTGGCAAATCAATCATCACGCATGAGCCAGTACTCCACGAATTTTTGACCCTATTCCCAGCCACTATTGAATTGGCCGTGTGCGCCATTTTGTTTGCCCTACTGCTTGGCATACCTGCTGGCATTCTGGCCGCCGTCAAACGCAACTCTTTTCTCGACCACGGCGTCATGGGGGC
>CAJCCO010000076.1 GCA_903960915.1 uncultured beta proteobacterium | reverse complement strand
CGAATTTTGGCGGGGTCGGGCTGCCCGGCGGCGTGGTGCGCGGCATCGCCCGGACTGCCGGCCCAACGACGCTGGGCATAGGTGCCAGCCGCCAGGTCGTGCTCAATGATCTGGCGCAGGAAGTTGCTGTGTTTGTGGTCCGCAGGACTTGCGGTGGCTGCGGTAGCGGCGTCTGTGTTGACGACTGTGGTTTTGGGTGAGCTCATGCTCTGATTTTAGACGGGGCGTTTTCAGGTGCCGGCGCTGGGCTGAGAGCCCGAGTTGGCCTTGCCACCCCGGTCCAGCAAGTCGTTGATAAGTTCCAGCCGCAAGAGGGGGTTGTCCAGTTCCATGAGACGCTGTTTATGCTGCAAGGGCAGGGGCAAAATTTCACACCAGCGGTTGGCTACCCATCCGCAGTCGTCCAAGTGGTAGGGCGGCTCAAACGGCATTTCGGGGTGGGGTACATCGCGGGTTTGCAGGGTGTCGATCAGGTTTTGCAGCAGTTGGGCGGCGGGTTGCAGGTCGGCAGGGATTTTCACCGCCAGGTCTGGGGCCAGCATCTCCACCTGAGCCGTCCACAGGCCGTGCTTGAGTTGCTCAAAGCTCTTCATGCGAAAGCGCTGCGTGCCGCTGCAACGAATTTCAAGCAGGCCAGGTTGCGGCGCCGCAAAGTCGACGATCTCCACCAGCGTGCCCACGGCGTTGAATGCCTCATGGGCAAAGCCATCGCCAACAGGCCCTTGCCCGGGTTTGCGCACCTCATGGCCCTGGGTAAGCGCCACAATGCCAAATGGGGTGCCGGCCTTGTGGCACTTGCCCACCATGTCCAGGTAACGCACTTCAAATATGCGTAAGGGCAAAGAGCCACCCGGGCACAGCACGCTGCCCAACGGAAACAAGGGAATGGTCATCAGCTCGGCACTTGAGTTCATGGCAGTCAGAAGCTTGGATTCAAGGGGAAGGGGGCACATCATCCCATGAACGGGGTGTGCCCAGCTTCAGTGTTGTTTGTAAAGTAGCTATCCGACTGTTTTGAAGGGCCTACTGGGACTGGTTAACCGGGGTTCAAAGGTCCCTAGAGCAATTTAAAGCGATTTAAACCGGTGAGCGTACAAACGGCTGATGGCTAACTTTTCGCTGCGCCCGCGCAGGTTGAGGGAGAGTTTGCCCAATTCATCGCGCGTCACGCGGTCCACGCAGGCCGCGTTCACCACGGTGCCCCTGTGAATTTGCCAGAACACTTGCGCATCCAGTTGCGGCAGCAGGTCTTTCAGCGGGGTGCGAATCAAGTACTCCTGCGTGCTGCTGACCACCCGCACATATTTATCAGTGGCCTCGAAAAACACAACATCTGCCACCGGCAGCAGGCGCGTATCCGGGCCGGCGCTGACGGTCAGTATGGACAGCAACTCGGGTGCCTTCTGGGGTGAAGGTGCTGCAGGGACTGCCGCCAGCAGGCCACGCAACTGGCGCAGGGTGTCTTCAAATTGCTCCGCCGCAGGCGCCTGCCGGGCCAGCAGTTGCTGGAGCTTGTGTACCGTTTTTTCCAGCCTGGCGGTTTGCACTGGTTTGAGCAGGTAATCCATCGCCTGGGCCTCAAAGGCCTGCACCGCGTATTGATCGTAGGCAGAGACAAACACCAGCGCTGGAAAAGGCTTGTTGCCCTTGTCGGGCGCAGGCCAGGCATCGGCCAGGTCGGTGGCCGCTTCCAGGCCACTTAGGCCGGGCATGCGAATGTCAAAAAACAAAACATCGGGCTGCAACGCCAAGGCTTGCGCCACCGCAGACAAGCCGTCGCCCACCAGGCACAAAACCTCCAGATCGGGCCAGGCCTTGGCCAGCTCGGCTTGCAGGGCAGCAGCCAGCAGCGGTTCGTCTTCGGCAATCAGGGCGGTCGGGCGGGGTGTCATGTCGGGCCGTTGGTGTTGAGCGGCAGGGTAATTTGGGCTAATGTGCCTGTGAAGCTGCCTGTGAAGCTGCCTGTGAAGCTGCCAGTTTCTTTGTCGGGGGTCTGTGGGCTTGAAAGGGTCAATTCAGCCTGCGGGCCATAGTGTGAGGCCAGGCGCTCACGCACCTGCGCCAAGCCGAAACTACTTGGGCTGGCGCCGTCTTCGCGCAGCCCACAACCCGTGTCATGCACCTCCAGTACCAATTGACCACCTGAACTGCGGGCCACCACGCGGATGCTGCCGCCCTCAATCTTGTGTTCAAGCCCGTGCAACAAGGCGTTTTCAACCAGCGGCTGCAATAGCAGGGTGGGCACCGGGGTGGCGGCCAGCGCTTGGGGCAAGTCCAGCGAGAAGAGCAGGCGCGGCCCCATGCGCACGGCCATGATTTCTAGGTAATCGCGCACTCTGTCAAACTCGTTTTGCAAGGCGTGCTGGGTTTGGCGCGAGGCCCCCAGCGTGGCGCGCAGGTAAGCAATCAGGTGGTCCAACATGGTCTGGGCACGCTGCGGGTCGGTGGCAATGAGCGCCCGCAGGTTGGCCAGCGTATTGAACAGCATGTGCGGCTCCAGCTGCGACTGCAACAGCATGAGCTGCGCTTGCGCCACTTGGCCAGCCAGCGATTGGGCTTTGCCGCGCTGGTAAAAGTAAGCAACGAAGGCGGCGCTGATGGCGATGGACGATACCAGCAGGCTGATGAAGCGGCTGGGGTTGAAGTGCACCAGCTCCCAGGTGGACTTGCCCCCGTAAGCATCTCCTACCAGCGTGCCCAGCAAATAGCCCAGCGGAATGCCCACCAACAGCATCAGGCTGGCGCGCAGAGCGGGGGGCCAGTAACTCGGGGCTTCTGAATGCAGCAAACGCCTGAACACAAAGCGCGGCACATCGGTGAACAGCCAGATGAGGGTGGAGATGGCATAGGCATAAACCAACGCCACATCCAGGTGGTGCGGCAGCGCTTCACCTTGTTGGCCCATCCCGGTGGCTATGGCGATGGGCAGCGACACGGCCCACACGATCAACAGCCGTTGCAGCAAGGGTTTGCGTTGGTCGGCGGGTAGCCAGGCGAGAAGTCGGTGGATGGTCATGCGGGGGTCAGAGTGTTTGTTTGAAGAATAACGCGATCTGCTCGAACGCCTTTTGCCGTTCCACGGGGCTGAAGTTGGGGTTGGGCATACCGCCGCGCATTTGGGTGGCTGCCACGGCGGTGGCAACGGAGGCGGGCCATGGCGAGAGCCAGTCAAAGTGGCCGGCGCCGGGGTGCTCTGACAGGCGGGTGCAGCTGGGGCAGTATTGCAAGAGCTTGTCGCTGTGAAAGCGGGGCAGCAGCACGCCATCATTGCCTGCGGTGGTCAGGGCTACGGGGATACGGATGCGTGCCAGGCTTTCAGGCGTGAAGATCACGCCCAGAGGGACGGCCAGGCTGACAGCGGTGACACGGGGGTCTGGCCGTGGATCTCGGCTTTGACTGGGGGCCAGGCCACCTTGCAAGGTTTTCATGCTGGCCGGGGCGTTGTCTTCGGTCAGAAATCGGCCGAAGATGTATTGGCCTTTTCGTAGGGCTTGTTGCACTGGCTTTCCCGCCAGTCCGTTCAGGCAAAAACCGATGTCGTCCTGCAGTTGGTGGGCGCAGTGCTGCACCAACTCCAGCATGCGCCATTGCGCCCCAGCCAGTGCCAAACCGGTGACACCTCCCGCCGACATGCCGTGAACGCCCACGCGGCGGGTGTCCACCAGCGCGGCCAGCACCGGGTCTTGTGCCACGGCGTTGATGGTGTCGCTTACATCTTGTGGGCGGGTTTTCCAGCTCTCGGGGCCAGCGCGGCTGAAGTCTTGCCAGTTATCGCCCCGGTGTTCGGGCTGGGCCACTACAAAACCGGCGCGGGCCAGTGTGGCCGCCAGCGCGTAGTCGGGCAGAGCGCTGCCTGCGGTGCCATGCGACAGCACGATCAAAGCGCGCTTGCCCGAGGCCGCAGCCAATGGCGTAGCGTTGTTGGCCACCTGGAGGGTGAATGCGCCTTGTGTCAGGGGCTGGGAGGGTGCCGCTGTGGGGTAGATCAGCGTGATAGGCATGTTGCCGGATTGAATCTGGCGCATAGCCACTTGCGCGTGGCTCAGTGTGGCGGCAATTAACAGGCTGACAATGCAGGCCATTCGGGTGAGGGTGGTATGGGTTTTATTCATGCCGTGTACGCCAGCTTCAACAAGCGCCAGGCCCGTGCATTGAGCACACCAGAAAACAGGCCATACAAAGCGCTGAGACAAATCGCTGCGCTCAGGCTTTGCAATAGCTCGGGTGCGATGGCGGTGATCATGCCGACTGCAAATTTGCAGGCAAAAATAGCCATGAACAGGGCCAGCGGTAGCCAGCTGCCTGGTACGGTGAAGCGACGGGTGTCGGTGCTGTAGCTGGCCCCCAAAGGCGCTGAACCCTGGCCAAGAACCCAGCTAACGAGCAGGCAGGTGGCGGCCCAGCTGGCTAGGCCCCATAACAGCCAGGGCGTGGGCCACCACTGTTGGGCCACCCCCACCAGGGTGAATACGGCCAGGGCGATGTTGATGCCTAGCAGTCTGCGCCTGCGTATGTGCCGGGTGCGGGTTTGCAGTAGGCCTAGTGCGATCAGGCCCATCAGCAAGGCGAAGACCCAAAGGGGAATGTGTTGCAGTGTTTGCATGGCAACTTTCTAAATGAGGTGCTCTTAAATCAAGCCCAGCCAGTCAGACCAGATCAAATTCCCCAGGTAACGCCCAGGGACCAAAGTGAATGCGCCCGCAACGATGCACGCATAGAAGTAGAGCCATTGCATAGTTTTTCGGTGGCCTTGAAAGTTGCCTTGAGCCACATAAACAAACGCACGAAACAGGCTGAAAAACGTCAAGGGGATCAGCAGATGAATGGGGGTGTAACCCAAGACGTTGGGCAGTTGGAAGTCGCGGATGAACAAAGCGCTTGCTGCCGCAGCAACCATGCAGGTGACCCAGGCGTAACCCAAGGCACGGTGCAACCGTGGGCGTGTGGTGCGGCCCAGCCGCGCCCAAAGCGCAAAGGGCCCAAGAACCAGCGCGGTCAGGGCGGCGCTGAGGTGAATAGCTATTGTGGGCGTGAGTTGCATGGTGTGACAGCCTTAAAGGACGGTGGATCTAAGCGTTTTTTGTTATGAACGTTATTGTGCTGAACACCACCTGGTTAGCGGCTGATTTGCGACGAACGGCGTCTGGGCGGGTGCGAAATGTCAAACCCCCGGGGTCAAATGCGGCGCGCAAGCCCTTCATTTGCCGCATCTTTACAAGACCTGCTGTCCAAGCAGGGCGAGGATTCCTAGAATGCAGGCCATGAAAAAGAAAAACTGGCTAGTTGGTGTGGTGGTGCTGGCGGCATTGGGCGCTGGCGCTTGGTGGTGGCAGCAGCGTACGGTGGTGGCTGACGTGCAGTACCGCACCGGCAAAATTGAGCGGGGTAGTCTGCAGGCCACGGTGTCGGCCAGCGGCGCGGTGAACCCGGTCACGCAGGTGTCGGTGGGTACGCAGGTGTCGGGCCAGATCAAGGACCTTTTGGTGGATTTCAATTCTGAGGTCAAGGCCGGGCAACTCATCGCGGTAATTGACCCCGAAACCTTTGAATACCGCGTGCGCTCGGCCCAGGCCGATGTGGACGCCGCACGCGCCGCCGTCATGACGGCGCAGGCCAATGCCTCGGCCAGCCGGGCGGCGGTGTCACGCGCGCAGGTCGATTTGATTGAAGCCCAGCGTGACCTGGAGCGTAAGCAAAGCCTGGTGGAGAAACAGTTCATCGCCCAAAGCGAGGGCGACAAGGCCCGCGCGCTGGTCAACACCGCCACCGAAACCCTCAAGCAAATGCAGGCACAAGCCGGCGTGACCGAAGCGCAGATTAAGAGCGCGCAGGCCAACGTGGCCCAGCGAGAAGCCGCGCTGGCCCAGGCACGCATTGACCTGGACCGAACCCGCATTACCTCGCCGGTGAACGGCATTGTGATCAAGCGGGCTATTGAAAAAGGCCAGACGGTGGCGGCCAGCCTGCAAGCGCCCGAGCTGTTTGTGATTGCCAAAAACCTGCGCGATATGCAGGTGGATGCCAGCATTGACGAGTCTGATGTGGGGCGCATCAAGACCGGTCAAAAAGCCACGTTCACGGTAGACGCCTTTCCCGGCCAGACCTTTGAAGGCGAGGTGCGTCAGGTGCGCAAGGCAGCGCAAACGGTCGCCAATGTGGTGACCTATGTGGCGGTGGTGGGCTTCTCCAATGTGGGCGACCGCCTGCTGCCCGGCATGACCGCCAATGTGCGCGTGATTACCGATGTGCGCGACAGCGTGCTCAAAGTGCCCAATGCGGCGTTGCGCGTGAAGATTGCGGGTGTGGAGCCTGCGGCTGCCAAACCTGCTGCCGGTGCATCAGCCCCTGCATCGCCAGCCTCTGCGGCTTCTGTCGGCTGGACCTGGTTGAGCGAAGCGGTGGCGCAAAACGCCGGCGGTGCGGGTGGCATGGCCGCCCAGCGCGAACGTCTTGTGACCGAGCTCAAACTCAGCCCCGAGCAGCAGCAAAAATTTGACGCCATCAGCGCCGAACTGCGCCCCCGCTTCATGGCCCTGCGTGACCTGCCTGAGGGCGAGCGCGCTGCCGCCCGAGACACCCTCATGACCGCGATGCGGGCCAACATCAGCGCCATGCTCACACCAGCCCAGCGCACCACCTACCAGCAACTGCTGGCGCAGGCCGCGCCGGCGGGAGCCGCTGCTAAGTCAGCCACCCCTTCGCCCACCAGTCAAGCGCCGGGCCAAGCCCCGAATCAAGCCTCTGTGCCACCTGCAGCCGCCAACGGCAACCCCTTGGCCGAGCTTCGCAATCGCCTGGTGACCGAGCTGGCACTGACTCCAGCCCAGGTGGAAAAAGTGGATGCCATCTACCAAGAGGCCCGACCTAAATTTGCCACCCTGCGCGACCTCAGCGCCGAAGACCGGCCCAAGGCGCGTGAGCGCATTACGGCAGATATTCGCGCCCGCATTGGCGACCTGCTCACGCCCGAGCAAAAAATAAAGTACGCCGCCTTGGTGGCACAAAGTGCGGGGCGCCAAGCCACCCGCGGGCGAATTTTCCTGCTGGGTGCCGACGGCAAACCCGTGGCCTACAACGTGCGTCTGGGCATTACCGACGGCAGCAGCACCGAGTTGCTGCTGTCGCCCAATGCGCCTGAGGCCGCTCTGCTCAAGGAAGGCGCCATCGTGATCACCGGCACCCTCACGCCGGGCACGGGTAGCGCCGGTGGCACAGGCAGCAGCGGCCCATCCGGTCCGCGCATGCCATTCTGAACAGCATGGCTGCCCCACACGCGCTGATCGAGGCACGCGACCTCGTTAAGACCTACACCATGGGCGATCAGACCGTGCACGCGCTGCGCGGCGTGTCGCTGGACATTGCCGAGGGTGAGTTTGTCGCCATCATGGGCGCCTCGGGCTCGGGCAAGTCCACCCTGATGAATATTTTGGGCTGTCTGGATTTGCCCACGAGCGGGCATTACCACCTGGCCGGCGAATCGGTGGACGCCATGGCGCAAGACCAACTCGCGTCCATACGCAACCGGCGCATTGGTTTTGTGTTTCAGCAGTTCAACCTGTTGCCGCGCACCAGTGCGCTGGAGAACGTGGCCTTGCCCATGCTGTATGCCGGGGTCAGTGCAGCCCAGCGGCGCCAGCGTGCCCAAGCCGCGCTGGACCGGGTAGGCTTGGGCGAGCGCAGTGCGCACACGCCCTCGGAGTTGTCGGGCGGGCAGCAGCAGCGCGTGGCCATAGCCCGCGCGCTGGTGAACCAGCCGCAGCTCATTCTGGCCGACGAGCCTACCGGCGCGCTCGACACCAAAACCAGTGAAGACATCATGCAACTGCTCACGCAGCTCAATGCGCAGGGCATGACGGTGGTGATCGTCACGCACGAGAACGACATTGCCACCTGGGCTAGGCGCAAGCTGCTGTTTCGCGATGGTGAAATTGTGCAAGACGTGCTGCAACCGCCCCGTAGCACCTTGCCGGCGCAGACCGCGCCAAGTGACCTGCTGGCCATCAACCCGGCTAGCCCAGCTAGCGCACAGCCGGGAGCCCTCGCATGAACCTGCTGGCCACGGTGCGCATTGCGCTGCGCGCGCTGGCGGCCAACACGCTGCGTTCTATTCTGACCATGCTGGGCATCATCATTGGTGTGGCCGCTGTCATCACCATGATTGCCGTGGGCAACGGCGCCACGCAGCGTGTGCAAGAACAAATGAAGGGGCTGGGCTCCAACATCATGTTGGTCATTCCCGGGGGCATCACCTCAGGCGGTGTGCGCCTGGGCGCGCAAACCGGCCAGGGCCTGACCGAGGACGATGCGCTGGCCATTGCGCGCGAGGTGCCCGAGGTGCAGGTGGCCGCGCCCAGCTCGCGCACAGGCGCGCAGGTGGTGGCGGGCAATACCAACTGGAGCACCTCCATCATGGGGACCACCAACGACTACCTGGAGGCGCGTGAATGGCCCTTGTCTGACGGCCGCCTGTTTGACCCGGCCGACCTGCAAGGCTCGGCCAAAGTGGCCATCGTGGGGCAGACCGTGGTGCGTGAACTGTTTGGCGAGGCTGACCCGCTGGACCAGGTGATTCGGGTGAAGAAAGTGCCCATCACCATCGTGGGCGTGCTGGCTAAAAAAGGCCAGAACGCCATGGGGCAAGACCAGGACGATGTGGTGCTGGTGCCCATCTCCACCTACCGCAACCGCATTCAGGGCGGCGCGGGCAGCAAGACCCGGCGCGTGGGCTCCATCAGCGTCAAGGTGACCGAGGGCCAGAGCATGAAGGTGGCCGAAGACAACATCAAAGACCTGTTGCGCCAGCGCTTCAAGGTGCAGCCCGGCGGTGACGACCCGTTCTCGGTGCGCAACCTCACCGAAATTTTGCAAGCCCAAGAAGCCTCCAGCCGCGTGATGACGCTGCTGTTGGCGGCGGTGGCGGGTATCAGCCTGGTGATTGGCGGCATTGGCATCATGAACATCATGCTGGTCAGTGTGACCGAGCGCACCCGCGAGATTGGCCTGCGCATGGCGGTGGGCGCGCGTGGGCGTGACATCTTGGCGCAGTTTCTGGTGGAGGCGGTCACGTTGTCGCTCATTGGCGGCGCCATTGGCGTGGCCTTGGGCGCGGTGGCTACCTGGGCGGTGGGGCAGTTCTCTGGCTGGCAGGTGAGTCTGAGCTTGAGCGCCATCGTGCTGGCGGTGGGGTTCTCGGCTTTCGTGGGCGTGTTCTTCGGGTTTTATCCGGCGCGCCGGGCCTCGCGCCTGTTGCCCATTCAAGCCCTGCGCTACGAGTGAGGCCTGAACCCTGAGGCCTCGGGGATAATCGCGGCTCTTAACCTGAGCCTCAAGGACACCGTGGATATTGCACTGCTTTTCAAAGCCGCCCTCATGGGTATTGTCGAAGGACTGACCGAATTCTTGCCCATCTCGTCCACCGGCCACTTGATTCTGGCGGGCAGCCTGCTCGGCTTTGACGACGACAAGGCCAAGGTGTTTGACATCGCCATCCAGACCGGCGCCATCTTTGCGGTGATCTTGGTGTACTGGCAAAAAATTCGTGACACCGTGATCGCCTTGCCCTCGCAAACTCAGGCGCGCCAATTTGCCCTGAACGTGGTGATCGCCTTTGTACCGGCAGTGCTGCTGGGGCTGCTGTTTGGCAAGGCCATCAAGGCGCACTTGTTCACCCCAGTGGTGGTGGCCAGCACGTTCATCATTGGCGGCTTCATCATTTTGTGGGCCGAACGCCGGCAGCAGCGCAATCCGGCCGTGGCCCGTATTCATGAGGTGGAAGACATGACGGCGTGGGACGCGCTCAAAGTGGGGCTGGCACAGTGCCTGGCCATGATTCCCGGAACCAGCCGCAGCGGCGCCACCATCATTGGCGGCATGCTGCTGGGCCTGTCCCGCAAAGCTGCCACCGACTTCTCGTTTTACCTGGCCATTCCCACGCTGATTGGCGCGGGCGCCTACAGCCTCTACAAAGAGCGTGCCTTGCTGTCGCTGGCCGACTTGCCCATGTTTGGCGTGGGCCTGCTGTTCTCCTTCCTAAGCGCCTGGCTGTGCGTGCGCTGGCTGCTGCGGTTCATCTCCACCCACAGCTTTGTCGGCTTTGCCTACTACCGCATTGTGTTTGGCGTCGTGGTGCTAGCCACCACCTGGAGCGGCCTGGTGACCTGGGCCGCCTGAACCACAGCCGCCAGGTTTAGACCAGGCTGGAGAAATTCAAAATAGAGGCTTCCATGGCGGCTGCCGTAGCCTGGGGCTTTTCCATGGGGAAGAGGTGGCTGCCGTCCAGCATCATCAGGCGGCCTTTGCAAATGCTCTCGGTCATGGTCATGCCCACCTGCTTCATTTCGGCGGAGTGCGTGCCCCCGATAAAGGCCACCGGGCATTTCAAGGGGTGACGCTTGAAGAGCCGGTCCAGGTTGTCGGGCAGGGTGTTGTAAATGGCAGTTTCCACCTCGCGGTCAAAACTCAGGGTGCGGCGGGTTTCGCCACCGTGCATTTCATCGTGTGTGCCGTGGGCAATATAGTCTTGCAGCACCTGCGGGTCCCAGCGGGCAAAGGCTTTTTTGCTCTGAAAGTAGGCCAGGGCGGCGTCCTGGTCGGGCCAGTGGTAGCGACGCCTGCGGCTCACTGCACCCGGCGACACCGAGCCCACCATCTGCGCGCTCTTGATAACACCCAGCGTGGTGGCGCGCCAGCCGCCCAAAATGGGCGAGTCGATCAGCAGCACGCCACGCGCCAACTCAGGGTGACGGGCTGCGGCCATCAGGCTGATGAATCCGCCCAATGAATGCCCCGCCAGAATGACCGGTGCGCCTGTTTTATTCACCTCGGCCTGGGTGAAGTCCAGCAACTGTTGCACCAAGTGCGGCCAGTTGTTGGTGACGGGATAGCGTGGGTCGTGGCCAAATTTTTCAACCGCCTTGACCTTGAAACCCCGGCTGCGCAGTTCCTTGAACAAAACGTTGTAAGTGCTGGCAGGGAAACTGTTGGCGTGAGAAAAAACAATCGTGGGCGTGGGCATGGGCATCAGTGAGGTCGTAGGTAGTCGCGTGAGCGCTTAGGTGGGGTACAAAGGGTTGGGCGGGGCGGCGTTCAAATCAGCTTTTCTTGCGGCGTACTGATTTTTTTCAACGGGCGGCTGCGACCTGACGCCATCAACGGCACGCTGGTTTGCTCGCCGTTCCACATCGGGTCTTCAATGCTGTCAAACACCTCGCGCAGCTTTTGCCCCCAACTGCCGTGCAGCATTCTGAAATAGGGGTTGTCCTCGTCAATGCACACCACCTTGTCGGTCTGGAAGGTGTTGGCCTCGTACACCACCATGTCCAGCGGCAGGCCCACCGACAGGTTCGACTTGAGCGTGGAGTCCATGGACACCAGCGCGCACTTGGCGGCCTCGTCCAGCGGCGTGTGCGGGGTGATGACGCGGTCAAGCACGGGCTTGCCGTACTTCGACTCGCCCACCTGAAAGTAGGGCGTCTCGGGGGTGGCTTCAATGAAGTTGCCGGCCGAGTAGACCTGGAACAAACGCATGCCTTCGCCCTTGATCTGGCCGCCAAAAATCAGCGACACATTGAACTCAACCCCAGCTTGCTTGAGCGAGGCGGCGTCTCGCTCGTAGACGCGGCGAATGGCCGAGCCCAGCACACGCGTGGCGTCAAACATGCTCTTGGCGTTCCAGATGGTGATGGGCTCACCACTCTCGGCGTCCTTCAGCTGCTCCACCTGCAAAATCTCGCGCACCGACTGCGACACGCTCAGGTTGCCGGCAGAAAGCAGCACCATGAAACGGTCGTCGGGCTTCTCGTAAACAATCATCTTGCGAAAAGTGCTGATCTGGTCCAGCCCCGCATTGGTGCGCGAGTCGGACAAAAACACCAGCCCGGCATTGAGTTTGATGGCGACGCAGTAAGTCATAGCTTGTTCTAAATGGGGTAAATGGGGTAAGTCGAAGGGGTGCGAGATGCACCTGAAAGCAGGTACCTGATTTTGTACCAGCTTGCACCCGTTAAATGACCATGCAGTATTCATGCCGATTATTTATTCCCACCCCACCCGCCGCGCTTGACAGACATAAACTCACGGCCTGACTGCCCACACACCATGACTCAAAAACACGTCCACACCAAACCGGCACACCACCGCGAAGCCGGCTTCTCCAACCGTGACGCCTCGGTGCTGATTGGCAACTTTCCCTGGTATGAAATGGTGTGGCGCAGCCTGCGGGGCGACTTCAAACCCTTAACCGCGCCCCTGAACGGCTATACCGACTTCGCCCGCGAATGGAGCGTGGCCGTAGACCACGCGCGCCTTGCCCAGCGCCAGCAGGCCCCCGTGGTGACTTGGCTGGGTCATGTGTCGGTGCTCTTGCAAGTGGGCGGGCTGAACGTGCTGACCGACCCCACGCTGGCCGATTTTGCCGGTCCCTACGGTCGCTTTGGCGCCCCCCGCATGGTGCCGGCGCCGCTGCGGGGCGATCGCCTGCCCCCCATTGACGTGCTGCTGATCTCGCACAACCACTACGACCACCTGTGCGATGCCACCATCTCGGTCATGGTGGCGTCTGGCCAACGCCCCCAAATTTTTGTGCCGCTGGGCCTGAAAGCCTGGTTTGACGCGCGCAACATTCCCAACGTGACCGAGTTGGACTGGTGGAGCCATGCCGATGTGATGTGCGACAAAACCGGTCAGCCCTTGCCTGAGCCTGTGCGCCTGCATTTCACCCCCGCACAACACTGGAGCCGGCGCACCCCGTTTGACACCAACGCCTCGCTTTGGGGTGGTTACATGGTGGAGCACAAACCGGGCGCGACTGACGCATGGCGCTTTATGTTTCCGGGCGACACGGGCTACAGCTCAGACTTCAAGGCCATTCGCCAGCGTCTGGGCGCCGTGGACTTTTTGGCCCTGCCCATTGGCGCCTACCTGCCGCGCGACTTCATGAAAAAAATGCACGTGAACCCCGCCGACGCCGTGCAGCTCATGCTGGACTTGGACGCCAAGCAAGCCATGGGCGTGCATTGGGGAACTTTCAAACTCACCCAGGAAGCCTTCGACCACCCCCCACGCGACCTCGCCGCCGCCCTGCAAGCCCACGGCTTGGCACAAAACAGGGTGTGGCTGCTGCGCCATGGTGAGACGCGGGCTGTTGAGCGGTGAGTGAACTTACTTCCCGCCCCCCTCCTTCAACGGCTCAACCACTTTCTTCTGATTGAACTTCAGCGCAGCCAGTGCCAGTTTTTGCTTGCGCTCTTGGTTCAAGCGCTCCAGTTCTTGGTGGTTGCTTTTCTTCATGTGGGGGTCTTTGCCAAATACGCCTGCCATAGTGGGTTTTCCTTGGGTTCAGTCCGGTTGATGGACTACTGTGGGTTGATTAAAAAATTGAAGCACCTGCCTGGGGTGGCGGTGCATCAGGCTTTGCGTGCCAGTGCTTTCAACTGGTAGAGCGCCTCTAGCGCTTCTCTGGGGCTTAGATTGTCGGGGTTGACGGCTTCCAGGGCGGCCTCCAGGGCATGGGTGGCCACGGTCTCGGTTGCGGGGGCTGGGGCGAACAAGTCGACTTGGGCGGTGTGTTGGGTGGCTTGTGCTTCCAGTGCTTCCAGCGTGTGGCGGGCCTGGTTGAGCACGGCAGCAGGCATGCCGGCCAGGCGAGCCACTTGTATGCCGTAGCTTTTGCTGGCCGGGCCGCTCTGAATTTCATGCAAAAACACAATGTCACGGCCCGACTCTGCAGCACTCACATGCACGTTCACAGCCGCATGGTGCGTGGCCGGAAACTCAGTCAACTCAAAGTAGTGCGTGGCAAACAGGGTGTAGGCCTGGGTTTTGTCGTGCAACTGGGTGGCGATGGCGCTGGCCAGGGCCAGGCCATCAAAGGTGCTGGTGCCGCGGCCAATTTCGTCCATCAGCACCAGGGAGTGGGGCGTGGCGGCGTGCAGTATTTGTGCGCCTTCGAGCATCTCCAACATGAAGGTGGACTGGGCGTTGGCCAGGTCGTCGGCGGCGCCAATGCGGGTGTGGATGGCGTCAATCGGCCCCAATCGGCAGGCCGTGGCCGGCACATACGAGCCCATGCTGGCCAGCAGCACGATGACGGCAATTTGCCGCATGTAGGTTGATTTGCCGCCCATGTTGGGGCCAGTGATGATTTGCATGCGCTGCTTGGGGCCCAACCGCGTGTCGTTGGCAATGAAGGCGCCACGGCTGGTCTCATTCAGGCGCGCTTGCACCACGGGGTGGCGGCCCTGGGTAATCTCTAGACAGGGTTCTTTGACAAACTGCGGGGCGCACCAGGCCAGCGTGAGGGCGCGTTCGGTCAGGGCGCACAGCGCGTCCAGCGTGGCCAGCGCGCGGGCCAGTCGGGTCAGGGCCGGCACAAAGTCTTGCAGCTGATCAAGCAGTTGTTCGTACAACCATTTCTCGCGCGCCAGGGCGCGTTCTTGCGCACTCAGGGCCTTGTCTTCAAACGCCTTGAGCTCAGGGGTGATGAAGCGTTCGGCATTTTTGAGCGTTTGGCGGCGGCGGTAGTCGTCGGGCACTTTGTCAATCTGGCCTTGCGTCACTTCGATGAAAAAGCCATGCACCTTGTTGTACTGCACGCGCAGGTTGGCAATGCCGGTACGGGCTTTTTCGCGCACTTCCAGGTCGAGCAAAAAGCTGTCGCAGTTGGTTTGAATGGCGCGCAGTTCGTCCAGTTCGGCGTCCAGCCCGTCGGCGATCACTCCGCCGTCGCGCACCAGCACGGCGGGCTCGGGCGCGATGGCGCGGCTCAGCAAATCAGTGCAGCCGGGAGGCGCGGCCAGCTGGCCGGCCAGTTGCGCGAGGTAAGCCTCCAAACCCGCCACCAGCGGGGCGATGCGCTCAGTTTTTTGCAGCGTTTGCACCAGTGCCACCAACTCGCGCGGCCGCACCTGGCGCAGCGCAATGCGGGCGGTGATGCGTTCCACATCGGTGCTGCCCTTGAGTTGCTCGCGCAACACCGCCCACGGCCCGCTGCGCAAGGCGGCAATGGCGTCCAGGCGTTGTTGTGCCTCGTGGCGTTCGCGCCGTGGTGTCAGCAGCCAGTTCTTGAGCAGGCGGCTGCCCATGCCGGTCATGCAGGTGTCAAGCAGCGAGAACAGGGTGGGGCTGTCTTCGCCGCGCAGGGTGTGCGTGAGCTCCAGGTTGCGCCGGGTGGTTTGGGGCAAGTCCACCAGCTCGTCGCTGCGCTGCACGCGCACGCTGTGCACGTGGGTGAGCGCCCGGCCCTGGGTGTGCTCGGCGTAGTGGAGCAGGGCGCTGGCGGCCGCGTGGGCTTGTGGCAATTCTGCCGCCTGCCAGGGTGCCAGACTGGCGGCCTTGAGCTGGGCCAGCAGGGTGCGCTGGCCCAGTGCGCTGTCAAATTGCCAGTCGGGCCGCACGGTCATGCTCAGGGCGCCTGCGTTGGGCAAACTTTTCAGGCGGGCCTCAAAAGCCGGGGTGGTGCCGGCGCTGAACAAGAGCTCGCCGGGGTTGATGCGGGCCACCCATTCGGCCACTTCGTCGGGCGCACATTCGGCCAGGTTCACCTCGCCTTGGGTCACGCTCAGCCAGGCCAGGCCGCAGCTGTGGCGCGGCCCTTGGTGCACCGCCAGCAGCAAGGATTCGGTCTTGTCGTTGAGCAGTTCCAGGTCGGTCAGGGTGCCGGGCGTGACCACGCGCACCACTTTGCGGTCCACCGGTCCTTTGCCGGTGACCTCGCCCACTTGCTCACAAATGGCCACCGACTCGCCCAGCTTGATGAGCCGCGCCAGGTAGTTGTCCACCGAATGAAAGGGCACGCCCGCCATGACCACCGGCAGGCCCGCCGACTGGCCGCGCTGCGTCAGCGTGATGTTGAGCAGGCGCGCGGCTTTCTCGGCGTCGGTATAGAACAGCTCGTAAAAGTCCCCCATGCGGTAGAACAGCAAGGTGTCGGGGTAGTCAGCTTTCAGGCCCAGGTACTGGGCCATCATGGGGGTATGGGGGGCGGCGGGAGCGGTCATTGGGCTGAAGTCTAGCAAGCACAGGCCTCCCACTTTCTCAAACCACTTTTCTCAAGCCAGCTTGGGTATCACCCTGCAGCCCCCCAGGCCGCAGGGTGTTATGCATGGCAGGTCTTAGTAGTGGAAGCGCGCGGTCAGGCTGGCGTTGCCAACGGTGTCGGTGCGGTCGCCGGCAAACGTCATGTTCTGGGCTTCGTATTGCACAACAGCAGACCATTGTGGGTTGATCATGTATTGCACGCCCACCCCAAGGGCCAGGCCAAAGTCTTTGTTGGTGCCCGCCACAATGCCGCTGGAAGCGTCAGACGAGACTTTGGTGTAGCTGTAAGTGCTGCCCACTTTGCCGATCAGATTCACGGAGGGGCTGGCGGGGTATTTGCCGACCAGGCTGAAGTTGAGGCCCTTGGCCCGGGTGGTACCGCCTGCGTTGCTGACCCAGCCGTAGTCGGTGTAGCCCACCTCTACGCCCAGGTTGGGGCTGAAGAAGCCGCCGCCGCGCACGACGTAGGAGGTGGCATTGTCTTCAGAGGCAAAGCCGCCCACGCCCTTGTCCTGCGCGTAGTTGGAGAGGCCCAGGCCGAGCTCTGCATAACCGCTGCCAGGGGTGAAGCCCATCATGGTTGTGCCGGATGTGCTGCTTTGCGCCTGTGCGCCAAGGCTGGCCGTGAGCACGGTGGCAGCCAGTAGCCAGAGTGACTTGGCACGGTGATGGGTAGAGGGTGTCTTTTTCATGAAATTTCCTTGCTAAATTGACTGGAACGATGTGCAAGCATCGATACGCTTGGCACACAGTCAGATTAGCGGCCGACCCTTCTGCAACCCATGCGGCATGCCACCTCTCAGGTGATCGAGGAAAAAACTGTGACTTAGTTGGCAGCGCGAAAGGGGAGGCTGTTTCTTCCAAGCAACACCCGGGCAATTTGAAGGAAACGCCCGGGCTTCAAGCCCCTAGGCGCAGGCGCTTCTTAAATGGAAGCGCTCCAGCGCTCGTTCCAGTCACGGGCCTTGTCGGTGTCGCGGCGCTCGCGTTTGGTGGGGCGGCCTTGGGCCAGACTCAGGGCGGGTTCAGGGGCCAGGCGGCGTTGCTCGGCGGCAGCGGCGCGCGCTGCAACGGACTCAGAGGTTTCAGTGAACAGCAGGGCGGCTTGCGGTGCTGGCCCGCGTTTGTCGCTGACCGCCTGTACCACCACACTGCGGCTGATAACCCCGGTGCGTACCAGCAGCACGTCACCGGCCTTGACTTCACGCGCAGGCTTCACGGCCACACCGTTGACATGAACCCGGCCCTTGTCGATCTCTTCACTGGCCAGGGTACGGGTTTTGTAAAAGCGGGCGGCCCACAGCCATTTGTCGATGCGCAGTTTTTCCATGTGAGATTTCCCTTACGTGCTTGGGCTGAACTAGAGTCTTAAAGCGCTTTTTGAATGGCTGCCACCAGGCTGGCGTTGTCGGGGCTGGTGGCGCTGGGGTAACTGGCCAGGACTTTGCCCGTGCGGTCTATCAGGTACTTGTGAAAGTTCCATTGCGGCGTTTTGCCGGTGGCTTGCGCCAACGAGTTGAAGAAGACATGGCGTTGCGGCCCTTTCACCACGGTTTTGGAAAACATGGGGAACTTCACGCCGTAGGTGTTGAAACAAAAGTCGGCAATTTCCTTGGCCGAGCCAGGCTCTTGCTGGCCAAAGTCATTGGAAGGAAAGCCCAGCACCACCAGACCGCGCGCCTGGTATTTGGCGTAGAGCGCTTCCAGACCCTGGTACTGGCTGGTAAAGCCGCAGTAGCTGGCGGTGTTGACCACCAGCACCACCTTGCCGCTGTATTGGCACAGGTTCTGTGGCGCTTCGTCTTGCAGGCGTTTGAAGGATTGGTTCAGCAACGCCGGGCAGTTGGCAGCGGGCGCTCTCAAGGCGCCGTCCTGAACTTGTGCCTGGGCCGCAGACATGCCCAGGACAGTCAGGGTCAGCAGCAGCCAGCAGGCCATGGCGAGACGCGTGGAGAAGGTGTGGGCAAACATGGTGAAGAACCTTGAGGGGCAGGGAAGTCGAAGCTAAATGGCAGTGTAGGGGCTGAGCTAAGGCTGGTTTTATGCGGGTGTATTTACAGGGGTGGGTCAAGCGGCAGGCGCACGGTGGCGTCCAGCCCGACGACCTGTCCGTTTTTCTCACGCGGGTCCAGGCTGATGCTGCCGCCCAGTGCCAGCACGATCTCACGGCAAATGGCCAGGCCCAGGCCGGAGCCTGAGCGGGCTTCTCCCGCGCTAAAGGGCTGGAACAAGCGCTCGCGCAGCTCGTTTGAAATGCCCGGCCCGCTGTCGCTGATCCGCAGCACCGCGTGGAAGGCATCGCAGTCCAGGCGCACGCTCAAACTGCCACGCGCCGGGGTGAAGCGTATGGCGTTGTGCAACAAATTGCGCGTCAGTTCGCGCAGCATCCAGTCGTGGGTGGTGACAGGTGCCGGGGTGCTCGTCAACTCAAAGTCGAGGTCTTTGTTGGCGATCAAGGGCGACACATCCAGCGCCACCTCGCGCACCACGCCAGCCCAGTCCACCGCGGTGGTGCTGGCCTGGTGGCGCAGTTGCGCCACTTTGGCCAGCGACAGCATCTGGTTGGCCAGTACGGTGGCACGGTCTACCGTGTCACTGATCTCTTGCAAGGCCTGCGGTGGCGCCACGTCGCCGCGCAAGGCCGACTGCACCTGCACTTTGAGCACGGCCAGTGGCGTGCGCAGTTGGTGCGAGGCGTCGCGCACAAAACGCTGTTGCTGCTCCAGCAGCTTGTGCAGGCGCGCCATCAGGTGGTTGCTGGCCTCCACCAGCGGAATAAGCTCGCGCGGTGCGCCCGGTGCCAGCAGCGGCGTGAGGTCGTCGTCCGAGCGGGCCTGCCACTGCGCGCTGAGCTGGCGCACCGGCCGGGTGGCGCGCTGAATCACCCCCACCACAATCAGCGCAATGATGGCCACCAGCAAGGCTTGGCGCCACAGGGTGTCTATCAAAATCTGGCGCGCCAGGGTGTGGCGCAACTCCAGCGTTTCGGCCACTTGCACCACGGCCATAGCGCGGGCCCGGCCCATGGCCACGGGTTGCAGCAGTACCGCCACACGCACCGGGTCGCCGCGGTAACTGTCGTCATAAAAGTCCACCAGGGCGGCATACGGGCCGGTGGCGGGCAGCTCTCCTTGCCACATGGGCAGGTCGCCAAAACCATCAATCAACTCGCCTTGGGTGCTGGAGATACGGTAGACCATGCGGCTGCGGTTGTCGGCCTCAAAAGTTTCCAGTGCGGCATACGGCACGGTGGCGCGGAGTTGGGCGCTGGCACCTTCGCCCTGCGCTTCAATGCGCTCGCCCAACGCTTTGGCCGACGCCAGCAAGGTGCGGTCGTACGCGGTGTTGACGGCGCCCAGGGCCTGGCGGTAAAGGCTGAAGGTGTTGGCCAGTATGAAAAAACCAATGGGCAGCAAGATACCCAGCAGCAAGTAACGCCGCAGTGACAGGGCCCGTTGCGGTTCAGCCAAGGTGTTCATGGGGTCGGCACTTTGAGCAAGTAGCCCAGGCCGCGCAGAGTCATGAGCGTGGCGCCGGTGGGACTAAGTTTTTTACGCAAGCGGTACACCACCACTTCTATGGCTTCATATTGCACCTGGTCCTGGCCTGGGAAAACCAGTTCAAACAGCCGCTCTTTGCTGACGGCGTGGCCGGGGCGCACCAGCAAGGCCTTGAGCAAGGCCAGCTCCCGCGGGGTCAGTTCAAGCACCTGGTTTTGGTGGTAGACGGCACCGCTGTCCTTGTCATAACGCAGGCCGCCGTGGTTGGAAGGGCGGGACGATGCGCTGGGGTTGTTGTTGCTGGCGTTGGCTGTAGAGACGCCTTGGGCCTCGGGCTGGCGGCGGTGCAGGGCGCGTACGCGGGCTTCAAGTTCGTCCAGGTCAAAGGGTTTGGGCAGGTAGTCGTCGGCACCGGCGTTGAGTCCTTGCACCCGGTCGCCCACGGTGCCGCGCGCGGTCAGAATCAGCACCGGGGTACTCAGACCGCTTTGGCGCGCCTGGGCTAGCACTTGCAGGCCGTCCAAGCCGGGCAGGCTCAGGTCCAGCAGCACCACATCGGGCACGCACTGGCGCCAGTGCGCCACTGCGCTGGCGCCATCAGCGCACACCTCTACTGCCCAGCCCAGCCGCGTCAGGGCGCGCACCAGGCTGGTTTGCAGCGCCAAATCATCTTCCACCAGAAGCAATTTCATGGGCGTGACCTTAGCATGCGCTTGGTGCTTTCAGCTGCGCCTCAGGCTGCGGCCAACCGCCACAGCGAGGTGACTTCTGCAGCGCGGGCGGCGTGCAGGGCGTCACTGGCATCCAGGGCTTTGGGGTGCAAGGGGCGGGCATCCAGGCGCCCCAGTACTTTCAGGCCGGCACGTTCAATGGCCGCCAGCAATTCGGCGCGTGTGCGCAGGCCCAGGTGTTCAGCCAGGTCCGACAGAATCAGCCAGCCTTCGCCACCCGGCACGAGGTGGGCGGCCAAGCCGTCCAGAAAACCCAGCAGCATGCGGCTGCCTTCGTCGTACACGGCGTATTCAATGGGGGCGCTGGGACGGGCCGGCAGCCACGGTGGGTTGCACACCACCAGCGAGGCCTGCCCCTCGGGGAACAGGTTGGCTTGCACCACTTGTACTTGTGCGCTGACCGCCAGAGTCTGCAGGTTGTCGCGGGCGCAGGCCAGGGCGCGGGGGTCTTGGTCGGTGGCCACTATGCGGGCAATGCCCCGGCGCGCCAGCACAGCAGACAGCACGCCCGTGCCGGTGCCAATGTCAAAGGCCACGAAGTTGGCTTGCTGTGTTGCTGGCAATGGGGCTTGCGCCACCAGCCCCACGTATTCACCGCGCACAGGAGAAAAAACGCCGTAGTGCGGGTGAATGCGGTTGTTGGGCGCCTCCCCCAAGGCTTCAATGGCCACGCCTTTTTTGCGCCATTCGCGCGCGCTGGTCAGGCCCAGCAATTCCCGCAGCGAGGCCACGCTGGCCACGGTGGTGTCATCTGGCGCACCCCAGGCCTCGGCGCAGGCTTGCGCTACATCGGGGGCTCGGCGCAGGGGCACGCTGTAGTCGGCGTTGACGGGCATCAGCAGCATGCCCAGAGTTCGCGCGCGCTGCGACTGCGCTTGCCGGTGCAGGTGAAAAGCTTGCGCCCCACTGGGCGAAACGCCTGGTGTGGCGCTCTGTGCTGTGGTGGCTTTTTGGCGCGTACGCTGCGCGGGCTTGTCGATGCGCCGCGCCAGGGCCTGCAGCAGTTGGCGGGCGTTTTGAAAATCACCCCGCCACAATAATGCGGTGCCTTCGCAGGCCAGGCGGTAGGCGCTGTCGGCGGTGGTGGTGTCATCGGCCAGCACCACGCGTTTGGGGGGCGAGGCGCCGCGTTCGGAGCGCCACAGGGCTGAGCAGGCCTGGCCTTTCTCGGTCCAGCCAATGTGCTGCGGCGGCAAGGCGGTCTGTAGGGTGCTGACTGTGCTGGCCTGGATGTCCTGGCTGGTGGGGGCGGCAGAAATAGGGGGCATCAGGCAATCCATGGTTCAAGTCTTGGTTGAATCCATTTAAACAGATGACCGAAATAGCCCACGAAATAAGCGTTTAGTTCGGGATTTCCCTAGTATTTAACCGGCGGATGGACAGCTAACTGACAGCCAGACCGCGCAACATGAAGGTGTTTGATAAACCTACAGGAGACTTTAATGCGTCGCGATACCTTTGTGAAATCCATGCTGGCCCTGGCCGCTACCGGTGGCTTGCCTTTGTCGGCTCTGGCCGCTACCAATGTCAAGATGATGATTCCCGCCAATCCAGGCGGCGGTTGGGACGGCACAGGCCGTGCCCTGGGTAAAGCGCTGATGGATGCCAAAGTGGCTGACACCGTCACCTATGAAAACAAGGGCGGCGCCGCAGGTGCCCTGGGCTTGGCCCAGTTCGTCAACGGCAGCAAGGGTGACCCCAACGCCATCATGATCATGGGTGCGGTCATGCTGGGCGGCATCATTACAGGCAAGCCCCCCGTGTCCCTGAGCTCGGCCACCCCGCTGGTGCGCCTGAGCAGCGAGTACAACGTGTTTGTGCTGCCCGCCAACTCCCCCTTCAAGAGCATGAAAGAGGTGATCGAGCAGCTCAAGAAAGACCCTGGCAGCGTGAAATGGGGCGGCGGTTCGCGCGGCTCCACAGAGCACATTGCCGCAGCCATGCTGGCGCGTGAAGCCGGCGTCGACCCCGCACGTATCAACTACGTGGCTTTCCGGGGCGGCGGCGAGGCTACTGCCGCTATTCTGGGCGGCAACGTCACCATTGGTGGCAGCGGTTACAGCGAGTTCTCCGAGTACATTACCGCCGGCAAGATGAAGG
>CAJCCO010000075.1 GCA_903960915.1 uncultured beta proteobacterium | reverse complement strand
TGCTTGCGAGCTTTGGGATCAAATTTCTTGATCAACATTTTCTCGGGCATGGTTTTCTTGTTCTTGCTGGTGGTGTAGAAGTGACCGGTACCCGCTGTGGATTCCAGCTTGATTTTTTCGCGTCCGCCTTTGGTTGCCATGGTGTTTCCTTTTAGTTGAGGACAGAGTTAATGGTCTGTGCTCAAAGTCTTTGATTAAGCCTGACCACGTGCGCGCAGGTCTGCGAGCACGGAATCAATACCGTTTTTGTCGATCAGGCGCAGGCCTGCATTGGAAATACGCAGACGAATCCAGCGGTTTTCAGTCTCGACCCAGAAACGACGGTATTGCAGGTTTGGCAGAAACCGGCGCTTTGTTTTGTTGTTGGCGTGGGAAACATTGTTCCCGACCATCGGGCCTTTACCCGTTACTTCGCATACGCGTGCCATGTGGACACTCCGATATAAAACGGCTCTTACTGTCGACCGGCTTGACCGTGTGAACACAGATCGAACCCGTCTCGCTTGAGCCTCACCTCGCCAAGAAAAAGGGTGGCGGTAACCCTGATGTTGCGCTTGGACCTGAAAGGGCCCTGATTGCAGCAAAGCCTGCGATTATAGCGGGAATGGCTGCTGGGCCTTCCAGCCCGGGCCGGTCCTTATTCCTGTTCCAGGAAGCGCTGCGCGTCCAGCGCGGCCATGCAACCGGTGCCCGCACTGGTGATGGCCTGGCGGTACACATGGTCTTGCACGTCGCCGGCAGCAAAAACGCCGGGTACGCTGGTCATGGTGGCAAAGCCCTTCAAGCCGCCCTGGGTCACGATATAGCCGCCTTCCATGGCCAGTTGGCCCTGGAAAATATCGGTGTTGGGTGAGTGGCCAATGGCGATGAAGCAGCCTTTGAGGGTCAGATCTTCGGTGGCGCCGGTGCTCACGTGCTTGAGGCGAATGCCCGTGACGCCGCTGGCGTCGCCCAGCACTTCATCGAGCGTCTGGAAGGTTTTGAGCTCAATCTTGCCGCTGGCGACTTTCTCGTTCAGCTTGTCAATCAGGATGGCTTCGGCTTTGAACTTGTCACGGCGGTGCACCAGGTAGACCTTGCTGGCAATGTTGGACAGGTACAAGGCCTCTTCCACGGCGGTATTGCCGCCCCCCACCACGCAACAGACCTCGTTGCGGTAGAAGAAACCGTCGCAGGTGGCGCAACCCGAGACACCACGGCCCATGAAGGCGGTCTCAGAAGGCAGTCCCAGGTATTTGGCCGAGGCGCCCGTGGCCAAAATCAGGGAGTCGCAGGTGTATTCACCGCTGTCGCCCTTGAGCGTGAAGGGGCGTTTGCTGAAATCAACCGTGTGGATGTGGTCAAACACAATCTCGGTCTTGAAGCGCTCGGCGTGCTCCAGAAAGCGTTGCATCAACTCGGGGCCCTGCACGCCGTTGACGTCGGCGGGCCAGTTGTCTACCTCGGTGGTGGTCATCAACTGGCCGCCTTGCGCGATACCCGTGATCAACAGGGGGCTGAGGTTGGCGCGCGCAGCGTAGATGGCTGCGGTGTAGCCGGCTGGGCCGGAGCCCAAAATCAATACCTTGGCATGTCGTGTGTTTGACATCGTTTAAACCTTTGTGAAAAATCTGGCCTGAAGCGTACAGTTGTGGGCCAAGCGTGAAAAATCAACGCTACAGTTAGTCCCGTGATGACATTCAGGCCCCCGATCTGACGGGATTGTAAGAACCGTTTCCAACCAACACAGGATTATGCGATGTCAATGTTGACCAATCTGGACCTGATCCGCCGCGTTCCGCTTTTTTCCAAACTGACCCCTGACCAAGCCACCATGTTGTCGCATTCGGTGGTCAAGCGCCGTTTCAAGCGGGGCGAAATAATTGTGGAGCAAGGCAAAAAGTCAAATTCGCTTTACATCATTCTTGCTGGACGGGCCCGGGTTGTTATGACCGACCGTAAGTCACGCGAGGTGATTCTGGCCACGCTCAATCCCGGCGATTACGTCGGTGAAATGAGCCTGATTGACAACAAACCGCACTCTGCCAGCGTCGAAACCGAGATTCAGACCGACGTGTTGGTGCTGGGCCGCTATGAATTTACCCGTTGCCTCGAAGAAAACACGGCCACGGCCCAGTCGGTCATGGCCGGTCTGGTGCAGCGTTTGCGCAAGGCCGACGACAAGATCAACTCCCTGGCGCTGCTGGACGTCTATGGCCGTGTGGCCAAGGTGCTCATGAACTTTGCCGAAGCCGATGGCCTCAAGCAAATGGTGATTCGCGACAAAATAACCCGCCAGGACATCGCCAAAATGGTGGGCGCCTCACGCGAAATGGTGAGCCGCGTGATGCGTGACTTTGAGGAGCAAGGCCTGATTACCACCCGCGAAGGCGGCTCCATACTGCTCAAAGAGCGTCGCGCCGTACCGCGCTAAGCTACCGGACTGCTATTTATTACCCAACGCCTGGTTGGGACCACACGCATCGCATGACTTATTCGTTAAATACCCTCAATGCTTCCTTGTCCGAGGAAGCCTCCGCCCGTGCGGGCTGGAGCCGCTTTGCCGATGAATTTGCCTTGCTTGGCGGCTCGGTGCTGCTGGTGTTCTGGCTGCTGGCCTTGCTGTCCTATTCGCCGCTGGATGCCGCCTGGTCCACCTCGGGCAGTGGCGGACCGGTGCTCAATTGGGCGGGCCGTCTGGGCGCCTGGTTGGCCGACGCCAGCTATTACCTGCTGGGATTTTCGGTCTGGTGGTGTCTGGCTGCTGGCGTGAGTGCCTGGCTGGCCCGGCTGATGCACCGCCTTCATGGCAGTGCCTTGCCCGATGCCCAGGCGTTGAACGACCTGACCCGGTTCACCGCCAGCCGGGGCGCATTTTGGTGGGGCATGGGCTTGTTGCTGTTGGCCAGCACATCACTGGAATGGTCGCGCTTGTACAGCCTGGAAGCGCATCTGCCAGGTGTTGGCGGCGGCGTACTGGGCTATTTTGTCGGCGCCCTGGGTCTTAAATGGCTGGGTTTTGCGGGCTCCGGCCTGCTGGCCATCTTTTTGGGACTGGTGGGCGCGTCACTGGCCTTTCGTTTTTCCTGGGCGCGGGTGGCTGAACGGCTGGGCGCCTGGATTTACCTCCAGATTGAATCTCGTCGCGAACAGCGCGAGGTGGAGCAAGACATTGCCATGGGCCAGCAAGCGGCCCGTGAACGAGAAGAAGTGGTGCTGGAAGAGCGTGAAGACATCGCCGAACACTATTCGCCACCGGTGGTGATAGAGCCGGTGCTGGCCGACGCCCCCAAGAGCGAGCGCGTGGCCAAGGAGCGGCAAAAGCCCCTGTTTATTGAGATGCCCGACAACAAGCTGCCGCAGGTTGACCTGCTCGACGGTGCCCAACTGCGCCAGGAAACCGTGGCGCCCGAGACGCTGGAGATGACCAGCCGCATGATTGAGAAAAAACTCAAGGACTTTGGGGTGGAAGTGCGCGTCGTGCTGGCCCAACCCGGCCCGGTCATCACCCGCTACGAGATTGAGCCCGCCACAGGCGTCAAAGGCTCACAAATTGTGGGTCTGGCCAAAGACCTGGCGCGCTCTTTGAGCCTGGTGTCCATCCGTGTGGTGGAGACCATTCCCGGCAAGAACTATATGGCGCTGGAGTTGCCCAACGCCAAGCGCCAGTCCATCAAGCTGTCCGAGATCCTGGGCTCCAACATCTACAACGAAGCCAAGTCCATGCTCACCATGGGTTTGGGCAAGGACATCATTGGCAACCCCGTGGTGGCCGACTTGGCCAAGATGCCCCACGTGCTGGTGGCCGGCACCACCGGCTCGGGCAAATCGGTGGGTATCAACGCCATGATTTTGTCCTTGCTCTACAAAGCCGAAGCGCGTGATGTGCGCCTGCTCATGATTGACCCCAAGATGCTTGAAATGTCGGTCTACGAAGGCATTCCGCACCTGCTCGCGCCCGTGGTTACCGACATGCGCCAAGCCGCACATGGGCTGACCTGGTGCGTCGCCGAAATGGAAAAACGCTACAAGCTCATGAGCAAGATGGGCGTGCGCAACCTGGCCGGCTACAACGTCAAGATTGACGAAGCCACCGCGCGTGAAGAGTTTATTTACAACCCCTTCAGCCTGACACCCGAAGCACCAGAACCCCTGCAGCGCCTGCCCCATATCGTGGTGGTTATTGACGAATTGGCCGACCTGATGATGGTGGTGGGTAAAAAGATTGAGGAGCTGATTGCCCGCCTGGCGCAAAAAGCCCGGGCCGCCGGTATCCACCTCATTTTGGCCACCCAGCGCCCTAGCGTGGACGTGATCACGGGCCTGATTAAAGCCAATATTCCCACCCGCATTGCCTTTCAGGTCAGCAGCAAGATTGACAGCCGCACTATTCTTGACCAAATGGGTGCCGAAGCCCTGCTGGGCATGGGCGACATGCTCTACATGCCCAGTGGCACCGGTCTGCCCATTCGCGTGCACGGGGCCTTTGTCAGCGACGAAGAGGTGCACCGCGTGGTCAGCTACCTGAAAAGCCAGGGTGAGCCCAACTACATTGAGGGCGTGCTTGAAGGCGGAACGGTCGATGGCGAGGGCGACTTGGGCGGCGAGGGCGGCAGCGGCGGTGAGAAAGACCCCCTGTACGACCAGGCCGTTGAAGTGGTTCTGAAAAACCGCAAGGCCAGCATCTCACTGGTCCAGCGCCACCTCAAAATTGGCTACAACCGCGCGGCCCGCTTGGTGGAGGACATGGAAAACGCTGGCTTGGTCAGCGCCATGAGCGGCAGCGGTCAGCGTGAAATTCTGGTGCCGGCGCGTCCCGAATGAAGCCCACCTTTTTCAAAATCGTGGTCCTGCTGGCCAGCTTCTGTGCCCAGGTGCATGCCACTGGCCTGAGCAGCCTGGAGCGCTTTGTTAAAAACGTCACCACGGGCCGGGCTGAATTCACCCAGGTGGTGACCGCACCGCCCAAGGACGGCCAGGCTGCACGCAGCAAAACCTCGAGTGGCAGCTTTGAATTTTCGCGGCCCAACCGCTTCAAGTTCATCTACAAAAAACCGTTTGCCCAAAGCATCGTGGCCGATGGCCAGACGCTGTGGCTGTATGACGTAGACCTGAACCAGGTCACCGCGCGCCAGCAGGCCAAAGCCCTGGGCGCCACCCCCGCCGCCTTGATTGCTACGGCGCCCGATTTGCGCGCCCTGCAAGTGGAATACACCCTGACCGACGAGCCCGACAAAGACGGCCTGCAATGGCTGGCGGCCACGCCCAAGTCCAAAGACAACCCCTTGCAAAGTGTGCGCATTGGCTTCAAGGCCGACGTGCTGGCCGAGCTTGAAATGCTCGACAGCTTTGGCCAGAAGTCGGTCATCCGCTTTATCGGCTTTGAAGCCAACGCCAAGCTCAGCCCGGGCAGCTTTGAGTTCAAGCCGCCGCTGGGTGCGGATGTGATTCGACAGTAAGCCGCTACACGGCACGCCCTGTGACTGCTACTTCATCCCTCCCTTTGCACCAACCACTGGCCGAGCGCCTGCGTCCCAAGACGCTGGGCGAGGTCATTGGCCAGCAGCATTTGCTGGGCGAGGGCATGGCGCTGCGCATCGCCTTCGAGTCGGGCCAACCGCACAGCTGCATTCTTTGGGGGCCACCGGGCACCGGCAAAACCACCATTGCCCGCCTGATGGCCGACGCTTTTGATGCCCAGTTCATCACCATCAGCGCTGTGCTGGGCGGCGTTAAAGACATTCGCGAGGCGGTGGAGCAGGCCCAGGTGCTGCGCGGGCAGGGGCGGCGCACCATCGTGTTTGTGGACGAAGTGCACCGCTTCAACAAAAGCCAGCAAGACGCTTTTCTGCCGCATGTGGAGAGTGGTTTGTTCACTTTCATTGGGGCCACCACCGAGAACCCCTCCTTTGAGGTCAACTCGGCTTTGCTGTCACGCGCGGCTGTTTATGTGCTGCAGCCCTTGTCGGAGGCAGATTTGGCGCAAATCTTGGCCCACGCGCTGGAACTGAACGCTATTCCACCCGTGGAGCCCAAGGCCGCCGAGCGCCTGATGGCCTATGCCGATGGCGATGCCCGTCGCTTGCTCAACACCCTGGAGACGCTGGCCGTGGCGGCCACCCAGGAAAAAATGGCCGAGATCAGCGATGTCTGGTTGCTCAAGGTGCTGGGCGAGCGCATGCGCCGCTACGACAAGGGGGGAGAGCAGTTCTACGACACCATCTCGGCCCTGCACAAATCGGTGCGGGGCTCAGACCCCGACGCTGCACTGTATTGGTTCGTGCGCATGCTCGATGGCGGTGCCGAACCGCGCTACATGGCGCGCCGGTTGATCCGCATGGCCAGTGAAGACATTGGCCTGGCCGACCCACGCGCGCTGCGCATGGCTTTGGATGCCGCCGATGTCTACGAGCGCCTGGGCACGCCCGAGGGCGAACTGGCCCTGGCCGAATGCGTGATTTACCTGGCCATCGCGCCCAAGTCCAACGCCGTGTACAAAGCCTTCAATGCCGCCAAGGCCTTTGTCAAAAAAGACGGTACACGCCCGGTGCCCATGCACCTGCGCAATGCGCCCACCCGTCTGATGAAAGACCTGGACTACGGCAAAGGCTACCGCTACGCGCACGACGAGGCCGATGGCTTTGCGGCTGGCGAGCGCTATCTGCCCGATGGCATGGCCGATCCCGGCTTCTACCAACCGGTGGAACGTGGGCTGGAGATCAAGATTGCCGAAAAACTGCGCCAGCTTCACAAACTTAACCATCAATAATTCTGATGTGCGGTAACTATTCCTGATGGGCCCTGTGCCGCAAGGGTAAACCCCGGCTGTTACGCTGCAAGAAGGATAAATGCCGTGGCTACAATCCCGTCCACCCTATCTGCCAGTTAAGTGTGTTGGCAGATAAATTGCTAAAGAACTGGTAGCGCTCATAAGGCCGCACAGCTTGTCAGCAATCCGCTGACCTAGGCGCCGGCCAAAAATCGGAGAAGTTTATGGATACTTTCATACAACAGGTCATCAATGGCCTGGTGTTGGGCAGCATGTACGCCCTGGTCGCTTTGGGCTACACCATGGTGTACGGCATCATTGGCCTGATCAACTTTGCCCACGGCGAAGTGCTGATGGTCGGTGCCCTCACCAGCTGGACCATCATCGGCCTCATGAAAGATGCCATGCCGGGCACGCCCGGCTACATCATCTTGTTCATCTCACTCGTCATCGCTTGTATCGTGGCCGCCACGTTGAATTACGTGATTGAAAAAGTGGCCTACCGACCGCTGCGAAACAGTCCCAAGCTGGCCCCCCTGATCACCGCCATCGGCATGTCCATCCTGCTGCAAACCCTGGCCATGATCATCTGGAAGCCCAACTACAAGGCCTTCCCCACCTTGCTCCCCAGCACACCGTTTGATATTGGTGGTGCCGTCATCACCCAGACCCAGGTGCTGATTCTGGGCTTGACGGCAGTGTCCCTGGCCTTGCTGATGTGGCTGGTGAACTACACCAAACTCGGTCGCGCCATGCGCGCCACCGCAGAAAATCCACGCGTGGCTGCACTCATGGGGGTGAAGCCCGACACCGTCATCTCCGCCACCTTCCTGATTGGCGCCGTGTTGGCCGCCATAGCCGGAGTTATGTGGGCGGCCAATTACGGCACCGTACAACACACCATGGGTTTCCTGCCAGGCCTGAAAGCTTTTACGGCGGCGGTGTTTGGCGGTATCGGCAATTTGGCGGGTGCTGTGGTGGGGGGCGTATTGCTCGGCCTGATCGAGTCGATTGGTGCGGGCTATATCGGCGGTCTCACCGGTGGCGTGTTGGGCAGCCACTACTCTGATATTTTTGCCTTCATTGTTCTGATCATTGTGTTGACCCTGCGCCCCTCGGGTCTGCTGGGTGAGCGGGTGGCAGACCGTGCCTGACCTTTTGTGGCCCTTGCGCGCAGCCTTTTTGGCTGGGCGCGCAGTGCCGCACTGACTGGATGACTGGAGAATTCCTATGAAACAAAAACAAATTCTTGGCTTTATCGCCGCCGCCATTGCCCTCTTGCTGGTGCCCCTGGTGTTGCAAAACTTTGGCAACGCGTGGGTGCGCATTGCCGACATGGCTTTGCTGTACGTGCTGCTCGCGCTGGGCTTGAACATCGTGGTGGGCTTTGCCGGTCTGCTGGACCTGGGCTACGTGGCTTTCTTTGCCATTGGCGCCTACATGTACGGCCTGATGGCCTCGCCGCATCTGGTGGAAACCTTCCCCGCCATTGCCGCCCTGTTCCCTGATGGCATGCACACGCCCATTTGGCTGGTGATACCGATGGCCGCAGGATTGGCGGGCCTGTTTGGCATCTTGCTGGGTGCGCCAACCTTGCGATTGCGGGGCGACTACCTGGCCATTGTGACGCTGGGCTTTGGTGAAATCATCCGCGTGTTCATGAACAACCTGGACCAGCCCGTGAACATCACCAACGGGCCCAAAGGCCTGGGGCAAATTGACTCACTGCATTTCTTTGGCCTTGATTTGGGCAAGAAGCTCATGATTGGGGAGTACGAAATTGCCTCGGTCTCGCTCTACTACTACCTGTTCCTGTCCCTGGTGCTGGTGAGTATTTTGGTCTGCCACCGCCTGGAGTTGTCGCGGGTCGGGCGTGCCTGGATGGCCATTCGTGAAGATGAAATTGCCGCCAAGGCCATGGGCATCAACACCCGCAACCTGAAGCTCATGGCGTTTGGCATGGGCGCTACCTTTGGGGGCGTGTCTGGCGCCATGTTTGCCTCCTTCCAGGGTTTCATTTCACCCGAGTCCTTCAGTTTGATGGAGTCGGTCATGATTGTGGCCATGGTGGTGCTCGGAGGCATTGGGCATTTGCCTGGCGTCATTCTGGGTGCGGTGCTGCTGTCGGCCCTGCCTGAGGTGCTGCGCTATGTCGCTGGCCCTCTGCAGTCCCTGACCGATGGCCGTTTGGATGCCTCCATCCTGCGCCAATTGCTGGTGGCCGTGGCCATGATCAGCATCATGCTGCTGCGCCCCCGTGGCTTGTGGCCGTCGCCTGATCATGGCAAATCCCTGAACAACAAGGCCTGAAATTTATTGGGGCAGGGCAGCCGTCGTTCAAGCGCAGCGGCCCTTCCCATTGATGAAAGAACAACATGACAGACACCGTACTTAATGTCTCTGGCGTATCCAAACGCTTTGGCGGTTTGCAGGCCTTGAGCGATGTTGGTATCAACATCAAGCGTGGCCAGGTTTATGGCCTGATTGGGCCTAACGGCGCCGGTAAGACCACCTTCTTCAACGTGCTGACCGGCTTGTACACGCCAGACAGCGGTAACTTTGAGTTGGCCGGACATCCCTACCAGCCCACCGCCGTGCATGAAGTGGCCAAGGCCGGTATTGCGCGCACCTTCCAGAACATTCGCCTGTTTGCCGAAATGACGGCGTTGGAGAACGTCATGGTGGGCCGCCACATCCGTACCAAATCCGGCTTGTTGGGCGCCATATTTCGCACCCCGAGTTTCAAGGCCGAAGAAAAAGCCATTGCCAACCGCGCGCACGAACTGCTTGACTACGTGGGCATCGGCAAGCTGGCTGACTACAAAGCCCGCACTTTGAGCTACGGCGACCAACGCCGCCTAGAAATTGCCCGCGCCCTGGCCACCGATCCGCAACTCATTGCGCTTGACGAACCCGCCGCCGGCATGAACGCCACCGAAAAAGTCATGCTGCGCGAGCTCATCGACAAAATTCGCAACGACAACCGCACCATCCTGCTGATTGAGCACGACGTCAAACTCGTCATGGGGCTGTGCGACCGCGTCACCGTGCTGGACTACGGGAAGCAAATTGCCGAAGGCACCCCTGCCGACGTTCAGAAAAATGACAAGGTCATTGAAGCGTATCTGGGCACCAGCGGGCACTAAACCAATAACCGGGGCAGCCTGGGGCTGCTTCGCAAGGAAACAAAGATGGCAAAAACTCTTCTCAAAGTAACGGGTCTCAAAGTCGCCTACGGCGGCATTCAGGCGGTCAAGGGTGTGGACTTTGAAGTGCACGAAGGCGAGCTGGTGTCCCTCATCGGCTCCAACGGTGCGGGCAAAACCACCACCATGAAAGCCATCACGGGCACGCTGCCCATCAACGCCGGTGACATTGAGTACCTGGGCAAAAGCATTCGCGGCCAAGGCCCGTGGGACCTGGTGAAACAAGGCCTGGCCATGGTGCCTGAAGGCCGTGGCGTGTTCACCCGCATGACCATCACTGAAAACCTGCAAATGGGTGCCTACATCCGCGACGACAAAGCCGACATTGCCGCCGACATTGACAAAGTTTTCACCATTTTCCCGCGCCTCAAGGAGCGCCGCGACCAGCTCGCCGGCACCATGTCGGGCGGTGAGCAGCAAATGCTGGCCATGGGCCGGGCCCTGATGAGCCGCCCCAAGGTCTTGCTGCTCGACGAGCCCTCCATGGGCCTCTCACCCATCATGGTGGACAAGATTTTTGAAGTGGTTCGCGACGTGTACGCCCAAGGCGTGACCGTGCTGCTGGTAGAACAAAACGCCAGCCGCGCACTGGCCATTGCCAACCGTGGCTACGTGATGGAGTCGGGCATCGTCACCATGACCGGCGACGCCAAAGAAATGCTCAACGACCCGAAAGTGCGGGCTGCCTACCTGGGCGAGTAAGGGCTTTTTTTGAATCCGTCACCTGCAACGGAAATTCAAACCACTTGACGCCCTAAATCGGTCTGCGTTGCAACAACGGCTAAACCGATTGGTCAATCAAATTGCCCTTATCTACCATGGATGCGGTGATGTTTTTCTGCAGTATTTGCATGAAACTTTGCAAATTTTCGCTGGATGCATCCATGCCGCTTGTCTTGAGCAATGAGGAGGCGCTTTGAACCATCTGGCTTGCGCCTTGGAGGGTGGATGCACCTGAGACTGCGCTGTCTGAGCCCACGCCAGAGCCAGCGCTAAGGGACGCTATCAAGCTGGATAAATACGTCTCGATGTCGCTGGCGTCTTGGTAGTTGTTATTTGCAGCGGGCGGTGGTGGACGATTGCCGCCTTGCGGACCACCGGGAGGCGGCGCACCTTGGGGCATTCTGTTTGACGTGCTTGACGTGCTTGACGTGCGCGACTCAGCAGCTTGAGCAAATACCATCTTCAAAAAGTCGTCTGTTGCTTGGGAGATCTCTTCATCTGATTTGCTAGAAACAGTGCTACCCGTGCCAATAGATGACAGCAGGCTTTTCAGCTCAGTCAAAGAGCTGCTCACCAGGGCTTTAGAACTGCCGCTGGAAAGGCCTCCCTGGGACTGCTGACCGTGTCCAAAAGCCAGGTCACCCACTTGCCTTGCATCAAACCCAGAGGCCGCCATGGCTTCCTCCAACTCCTTGCCAGGTTGAATACCCAGCTTTTTGAATTCCGTGGTGATTTTTTTAGCATCGGCCGATGACAAATTTTTTGAATCAAGCTTGCCCAATACAGATTTAATGCTGCTTTTTTGGTCTGCCGTAAGACCACTCGAAGCACGAAAATTCGATGTTCCACCCACCGTTGCAGGTGAGTTGATGGCGCCAATTGTTGACATAAAGTTTTCCTTTTATTTAAAAATGGTTCAGGTGATTCAAGCGCCTGGGGTTGATAAGGTTCGTCTCAAAAGTTAAGGGGAACGGGCAAACTTCAAAAACGGTAGTTGGTAAAAATGCCGTAGCTCGTCTTCGTGCTGTTTTCTACTGTTGGACTGTTCGCGGCATCGCCCTGAAGTTTTGAAACACTGAACTTGGCGCCCAGGCTCCATTCACGCGTTATTTCGTAAGCTGCGCCTGCGCCAAACCGCAAGGCATTGACGCCAGCAGAAGCGCTGTGGGTGACATACCCAGAACTGGTACTTTGCGCTGAAGTGACCCCGTAGAAGGTCTGCGCGTACTGCTTGTCCATCAGGGTGATGCCAGGGCCCGCAGTCAAAACCCATTGGTCCATGGGCCTGGCCCTGAAGACAACATCCAGAAGCGCGTGTGTACCTTGCTTATTCCCCCCAAGGTCAGAGATGACGCTGGCCGACGCATGGACAGCGCCTTCTGTGTAACCGCCAGACACAGCGCCCAAGACAGTTTGCTTTATTTCTCCTAGGCTAGACAGCGTGTCGCTACCGTTGGCGCTACGCGGAGCCCCTAAGCTGGTGCCAACACCCACCCCGAACCGCCAAGGGCCCTCCTGCAGCAGGGTGTATCCCACGCCTAATGGCACGCCGCCGGGCAAGCCGCCTATTTGTAACGCTCCTTTTGTGGCACTGAAGGTAGGCATCGCCCCTGTGCTTTTTTCGCTACTGCCGGGGTACTTGGGCTGCGACACGAGCCCCATGCCAACACTGAAATGCCAAGCACCGTCATCAACAGGCTGCGCCCACGCCCAAGGGCTGACAGCCATGGAAGCCAAGGCCACCGACAACACGATGGGTTGAAACATAAAAGTAAAAGGTCGTTGCATAGAATATTTTGTGAGGTTGATAGGGGTGGCGGCGTACTATTTATGGCTTGGGTACTGCGGGGCCGCCGGCGGGAGCGTCTTTGGGCTTGCAGGCCAGTGGCTTGCCTTCAGGTGCCCAGCACGTTCCAGTGACGGCGCCATGCGGGGAGGTAAAGCTGCAATCTGTTCCACTGCTGAGCGACTTGCACGCAGCCAAAGCTTCTGGCGGAGGTTGGCGTGGGCCGCCCTTGCCACTGGAGGTCTGCGCCGAGAGCAAGCCGCACGCCGTTAACGCAGCGGTACAAAGGGCGAGGTTGATCGCGCGGACAAAAGGCAGGGTAAAAATGTGACTAGCTCTCATGGGAATACTCCAGGTAGGACGGTCAGCAACTGCATGACCGTTGGTGAATTGTGAAAAAACAATGTGGTGACAATATGCGCAAGACCCCGCAATGTCTCCACAATTACATGGCCCAATAGACCACTAATATGCGCATCCGTCTGGCCCACACCCAAGCCCTTCTATTGCTGTCGGCGGTACTGCTGACCGTGCTGTGCATGGGCGCGCTAAATGCCTGGAATCTGCGCAACGGTTTCTCCGACTTTTTGGCCACCCGCGATGTTGATCGGCTTGAGCAATTCGCCGCGCTGGTGTCAATCCGCGCTGAAGAAGCAGGTGGGCTAGATGCTTTAGCGGCTCAGGGCGTTGATTTGCGCGTGCTCTTGCGGGAGTTTGGACGGGCGCAAGGCGCAACACCCCCCAGACCTTTGTTGCCCCGGATGGCAGGCCCAGACCAGAAAGGCTTCTTCGCACCGCCGCCCCGGCCTATCGACAGCATTGACGCCTTCAAGGACCGGGTTGCGCTCTATGCCCCCGACGGTCAAGCGATTTTGGGTAAATTGCTTCCAGCCGAAGCTGGTGCTTACGTAGAAAAGCCTGTTGCTGTGAACGGCAACACGGTGGCGACTGTGCGCATGCTCAAGCTCAAGCCGGTGCCCAACGATGTCGAGACCCGGTTCCTGACCTCGCAGTACCAAAGCATGCTGGTGGTGGCTGGCGTCCTGCTACTGGCGGCATGGCTGATGGCGCGTTGGGTAGCCCGCCACTGGGTACGCCCCCTGGTCGAAATTCAGGGCGCCACCGAGCAAATTGCGCAAGGGGCATTTGACACGCGACTGAGTACCCACCGTACCGATGAGATTGGCGACGCCATGCGCAATATCAATAGCATGGCCGAAGGCTTGCACAAGCTCGAGACCTCGCGACGCCGGTGGATTGCCGATATGTCCCATGAACTTCGTACCCCCCTGACGGTGCTGCGTGGTGAGATTGATGCGCTGATTGACGGCATCATCACCATGTCACCACAGGCCCTGCAGTCCCTGCGTGAAGAGGTGCTGCAGCTCAATGCGCTGGTAGACGATTTGCACCTGCTGGCCATGGCAGATTTGCGGGCACTGCCTTGCTACTTTGAAGACATGGAAGCCGTGGCGTTTGTTGAAGGCCTCGTGCAACGTTTCTCGCTACGGGCGAGCCAACAGGGATTGACGCTTCAATTGGAACCCAAACCGGAGCGGCCCATAGCGGTGCGTTGGGATGCCAAACGCATGGAGCAATTGCTGGGCAATGTGCTGGACAACAGCCTGCGCTATACCGATGCGCCTGGACAGGTGGTGGTCACCATTCAAAGCGATGGAACCCACGTCACCCTCAGCGTGGAAGACACGGCGCCGGGTCTGTCCCTGAACGATTTGTCGCGCATTTTCGAGCCCTTGTACCGGGCAGACCCCTCCCGGGGGCGTGAGGTTGGTGGCAGCGGCCTCGGCCTGGCCATCTGCCAAAAAATTGCCAAGGCACACCATGGCGCTATTCGGGCCGAAGCTTCTACGCTAGGCGGGGTGAAGTTTCTCATGACCTTGCCCCTGGTGGGAGACAACTCGGTATGAATATGGACGCACCACGCTATGTGTTGGTCGTAGAAGACGACCGCAAAATTTCTGAATTACTGCTCAACTATTTACGCGCCAACGGTTATGAGGCGGTGCCGGTCTACGATGGCCGCGAAGCAGTACAGCAAATTTCACTCAGAGCGCCCGACGCGGTCATTCTGGACTGGATGTTGCCGGGTATGGACGGCATCAGCGTTTGCCGGGCGGTTCGCGTGTTCAGCGATGTACCTATATTGATGTTGACGGCGCGCGTAGACGAACTAGACCGTTTGCTGGGCCTGGACACCGGTGCAGACGATTACGTTTGCAAACCCTTTGCACCGAGCGAGGTGATTGCACGCGTTCGCGCGTTGCTGCGCCGTGCTGGTGGCCGGGTAAAAACCTCACCCCGCCCATGGGTGGTGGAGGATGCATCTTTCAGAATCAGTTGGCTGGGGCAGTGGCTGCCCTTGACGAGGATTGAATTCATGATGTTCCGGACCTTGCTGGCGCGCCCGGGCAGAGTCTTCTCGCGCGACCAACTCCTCGCCAGCGTGCATGGCCCTCAACGCGACACCAGTGACCGGGCCATTGACTCCCACATCAAGAACCTGCGCAAGAAGGTGCAGGCGGTTGAACCCGGTAGAGAGTGCGTGACCTCGGTTTACGGCGTGGGGTACCGGTTCGATATGCCTGAGTGACCGGCGCAGATCGATCAAACTGATCACACCGCCCCAAGCGCCAGCTGCCGCGCCAGAACGTTGTGCCGCTCAATCAACGGCCCCAACTCAAGTGTTGTGAGTTGCCCTTGGCGCACCACCACGCGGCCATTGACCACGGTGTAGGCGGCTTGCGGGCTGGCGCACAGCAGCAGGGCGCCCACCGGGTCGTGCACGGCGCCGCCGGCAAAGGCCAGGGTTCTCAGGTCAAACAAGGCCAGGTCGGCGCACATGCCCACGGCCAGATGGCCGATGTCCGGCCGGCCCAGCACTTGGGCGCCGCCACGGGTGGCCACGCGCAGCGCATCGCGGGCAGTCATCTCGGCGGGCCCTAAGTCGCAGCCAAAAAAAGTTTGGCGCTCGCCCATGGCATTGGTGCGCGTTTCTGGTGCTTGCATGGCGCGGCCCACGCGCGCCAGCAGCATGGCCTGGCGTGCTTCGTTGACCATGTGGGCGGCGTCGTTGCTGGCGCTGCCGTCCACGCCCAGGCCCACCGGCACGCCGGCGTTGAGCATCTGGCGCACGGGCGCAATGCCTGAGGCCAGTCGCATATTGCTGCACGGGCAGTGCGCCACGCCGGTGCGGGTGGCGGCAAACAGGCTGATGCCTTCTGCATCCAGCTTCACACAATGCGCGTGCCACACGTCTGCCCCCAGCCAACCCAGGTCTTGTGCGTACTGGGTGGGCGTGCAGTTGAACTTTTCTTGCGAGTAAGCCAGGTCGTGGTCGTTCTCGGCCAGGTGGGTGTGCAGGCGCACGTTCTGGCCCTTGAAACTGCGGGCCAGCGCGGCCGACTCGCGCATCAAATCGCGGCTCACTGAAAACGGTGAGCAGGGCGCCACGGCCACGTTCACCATGGCGCCGTGGCGGGCGTCGTGCCAGGTTTCAATCAGCCGCTGCGTGTCTTTCAAAATAAAGTCTTCGCGCTCCACCACGCGGTCGGGTGGCAGGCCGCCTTGTGACTGGCCCACGCTCATGCTGCCGCGTGTGGCCACAAAGCGCATGCCAATGGCCTGGGCGGCTTCAATGCTGTCGTCCAGGCGCGCGCCGTTGGGGTAAATGTAGAGGTGGTCGCTGCTGGTGGTGCAGCCGCTCATCAGCAATTCGGCCATGGCCACTTGGGTGCTGACCTGGACCATCTCAGGGGTCAGTCCGGCCCAGATGGGGTAGAGCCCGCGCAGCCAGCCAAACAGCTCGGCGTCCTGCACCTCGGGAATGGCGCGGGTCAGGCTTTGGTACATGTGGTGGTGCGTGTTGACCAGGCCGGGCATGACCAGGTGGCCACGGGCGTCAATCACCTCGTCGGCGCTTTGCGGCAAATCTGCCGCCGGGCCAATGGCCTCAATCAGGTGGTCGCGGATGAAAACCGAGGCGTCGCGCAACTCACGTGATGTGCCGGCCTGGGGGGCGTCAAAGGTGGCCACGCAACGGGCGTTGTGGATCAGAAGAGTGGACATGAGCGACTGGCAATGCCGGGTTGAACAGCCCGCAATGATCGCACCAAAACTTGCCGCTAATTGGGCTGTTCATTAGGCGGGCCATACCGGAGGCCGTCTTTTGCAGCGGGCCAAAAAAGTACTGGAAATGTGCAGAAAGGGCTTATTCCCTGTTTTTTGATATCGCGCAACGCATTAGTTAGCCTGGCCGGGCACAGTCTGGCTTATGCATAACGCCGATACGTTCACCCCAGTTGCCGAGCGCCACCTTGTGGCGCGGGGTGAGCTCCTGATTCGGCGCGCCGAGGCTTCCATCTGGGTCAACTACCTGGAGTCTGGCCGCGTGGCCCTGGGGCTGATGAACGATGGCGCCATGGAGCACCAACTGGGTTTGCTGGAGGGCCCGTGCTGGCTGGAAGCTACCTCGGCCGTTTTGAACCTGCCGCATGTGCTGGACGTGGTGGCCGAGACACCGGTGAGCTTGCGCCGTGTGCCCCTGGCTGAATTTCAACGCAGCATGCGCGGCATGTCGGCACAGGCGCAAGAGGTGTTGCACGATGTGGCCTTGGCGCACCGCCGGCAAACCGAATTTGCCGTCAGCCGCTTAGCCAAAGACGCCGAAGCGCGTTGTGCCGAGTGGCTGTTGCAACACGCCCAGACCGCCAGCAGTGGCGCCATGGCCGTGCAACTGCAACAACGCAAGCGTGCCATTGCGGCGCAACTGGGCATAGCGCCCGAAACCTTGTCGCGCGTTTTGCGCCACCTGCGTGACCGCAGCCTGATCTCAGGCTCGGGCCGCGTTCTCAACTTGGTGGATCCACCGGCCTTGCGCTCCCTGGCCGGGGTTTAATTCAGCGTCCTGCTTCCTGCTTCCTGCTACTTGCCTCTTGCTTTCAGCCCAGCGCGGCCAGCACATGTTGTGCGGTGGCCGGTGCGGTGAGTTGCAC